>NZ_QUKK01000001.1:0-1069072 GCF_003481085.1 Coprococcus sp. TF11-13
GTCTACTAGCAAAGGACGGGTGGAGTCTGAAAGAAGTATTACTTGTGAGGGTGGAAGTACAACAATAGACGATGTTACAGGAATGGATTGGTATAATTATTATAGGGATACATATGGGAAAGAAAATGTGTGTTGGGAAAGTTGTAATCCATCAGAAGTAGCGTCCGCTTGGCAAGGTAGTTATCCCTATACTGGTGTGGATGCCTATACGAATATAACATTACATGATGGTGATATAATCTATATGGGCGAACCATTCCCAACGGGGTATTCTACAACATCAGAAGTAGCGCAGACTATAGGCAATGATGCTCAAAAGGTCTTTGGAGGATTGCAAGTAAAACCATATTATGAAAAAGGAATGGCTTATGCAGAATACAGAAGTAAGTTAACTCCTTACAAAGTTCATGGAGAACTAAATGTGGTAGATGGAGTCGCTTTGAATAATCCGCAATTTGGTCAAGGAGGATTAACGCAAAGATTTGACCCTAATTTTGATTTTAATTGTGCTAATGGAGTACTGGAAAAATTAGATAATCAAACGATTAGTTTAACAAATACTAAAATATCACTAGAGGAATATTTCGGTATGATGAATGAAATTAAGTAGGAGAAATGCTATGAAAAATGGGAAAATTAAATTGGGAAGATATATTATTGAACCAAAGACGAGTATTGATATATTAAATGCAGATGAATTCAATGTAATAAAATTTAATACTGGAAAAGTATATATATCCAAGGAGCCAATGGAATTAAATAAAGAAAAGTTCTGGACTACTATTTTTTGTGATAATAAGATAATATCAAAAGTTGAATTAAGTAATGCTGAAGAGAAGTACAAAATGAATTATCAAACAATGAATGATAATATTCTGAAAGAATTAAGAAAACATAATAATGATTTTTTGAAAAATGAATTAGGAATTCCAAGTAATGAAAGTATTACAGGAATAGAATATGATTATGCATGGGGAAAAATATTTTCATATTATGATAATAAATCATCGGAGACAGGCATTGTGATTGTTTATATTTAATTATGGTTATACTTTAAGACTTCCTTAGAAGTAAAATCTAATAAATCCAACTACCTCCATAACCATTGCCGAAGGCAAAACTTTTCGGTGACCGATTACTATGAATCGAGTCAGAATTCCGTAGAGGAATTCATAGGTTAAAGCGAAATCAGAGTAGTGCAGTCTTTTTGAACTCATAGTAATTCACTCCTAAAGGTTATTCAGAGTGAATTCAACCGGAATCAATCACAGTTAGAGCAAACGGCTCCAACTACAAATACAGCTGATTCGGAGAGATACTCACTCCTGAAGTGATTATCTAATGAAATGTTGGTGGCGACAAACCGTGCGATTATACATCGCTTACGTTTTCTGGAATTGTATCTGGAAATATTGAATATAATAATGGTATCCAAGAAAAAGCAATAAAAGAATAGTTTTTGGAATGAAATCCAATAACTATTGAAAATAAACAAGTTTTTGGATATAATGAATACAGCAAATAAAAAATAAATTAGTCATCGAAAATAGATTCATAAGAAAGAAGGTAAATCCTCTCCTCATCATAGGACTCGGATTTTGTTTCGCAAAACAGGAGGATTATATGAATAAGATAATACTTAGAGACGAGTATCTTCAAACTTTGAAGGAATTTAAAGATAAAGACATTATAAAGATTGTAACAGGTATCAGACGATGTGGCAAATCCACGCTTATGCAGATATTTCAGGGCTATCTGAAAGAATCTGGGGTACAAGCAGACCATATCATTGCTATTAATTTTGAAGACTATGATTATGAAGATTTGAAGCAGCCAAGAGAATTATATAAATACATCAAGGATAGGCTTGTAGATGATGATATGCACTATGTGTTCTTTGATGAAATACAGAATGTGGAAGATTTTCCAAAGGTTGTGGACAGTTTGAATTTAAAGCCAAATGTAGATTTGTATCTGACAGGCTCGAATGCCTATATGCTATCTTCTGAGATTGCAACATTTCTTTCCGGAAGATATGTGGAGGTCAAGATGTTGCCCCTTTCCTTTAAAGAATATGTGAAGGCAACGGGAGATGAAAAAGAACTTTCGCTAAAGTATCAGAAATATTTGAAATTCAGTTCATTTCCATATGCTATGATGTTGGATGAGAAGGAAGAAGTAATTAATCAGTATCTTGAGAGTATCTATAGCACTGTGATGTTAAAGGACATTATTTCAAGAAAGAAGATTACCGATGTGATGATGCTTGAAAGTGTGATACGATTTATGTTTGATAATATTGGTAATCTTACATCGACAAAGAAAATCAGTGACACTATGACATCTGACGGAAGAAAAGTGGATGTAAAAACTGTTGAGAAATACATTACAGCGCTGGAAGAATCATTTGTAGTTTATCAGGCAAAACGATACGATGTGAAGGGTAAGAATTATTTGAAAACTCTTGATAAATATTATGTGGTTGACATTGGACTTCGTTATATGTTACTTGGTTCTAGAAATGCAGACACTGGTCATATTCTGGAAAATATAATCTATCTTGAGCTTATTAGACGAGGATATAAGGTCTATGTCGGCAAGGTGGAATCAGAGGAAGTGGATTTTGTTGCCATGAACAGTAAGGGAATTATTTACTATCAGGTGGCTGCTACGGTCAGAGAGGAATCAACACTTTTAAGAGAGCTAAGACCATTGCAGAAAATTACAGACCATTATCCAAAGTATATCATAACACTGGATGAAGACCCTGATGCTGATTACGATGGTATCAGGAGAATTAATGCGCTGCAGTTCTTACTTGGTGAGGAATAAGATTGAGGGATGAAATACCAAAATCCCACCCAATTTCATAGTAAAGACCTGAATCCGTGAAGTTGATTTGTTTTCGAATTTAGGAAGTGATATAAAACGAGAAGATTATGTCCATATTGTTGATGAATATTGGGTAGATTAGCGAAAAGAGTATGAAAAATGGATGTGCGTGTTAATAAAAATGATAAAATGGTGGAATGGGATGTGGGAGGCAAAACCATCTCGATTTATAACGAATATACCTTATATGCATTTAAGCATGGAAAAGGTATGCTAATGATTAAGGAAAAATATGAAACATCAGATAGTGGATTTAGTGCATATAATGAAGAGGGAAATTTAGTATTTTCGTATAGGAGTTTAGGAAATCATCTTAATTATAGGAATAAGGATATTTCTGTAATCAATGGTGCAATAATATCAGCTGATTATGAAGAAGAGAAAAGAAAATTAATAATTATAAAGGAGTTTAATGAAATAAGGTCACTTTTAATATATGATGATAATGCAGACTTTTTATCAGAGATAAATTGTCCAAAAGGTTATATATTTGTTTCGTTGAAAAATTGTGCTGGTCATATCATGGTAGTAGCACAAGGAATAAATGATTTGACTAGGGATTCATTTGGAAGAAACGATTGGAATTTTGAAATTAATTTTGAAAATTTTTACGTTGAAAGAAAATCTATCACACAGTAATTGATTAGAAAATGGTACCAGAAGGCAAAACTTCATATTAAGTTCCAATTGACCGATATAAACGCACTTTTTGTAACAAGAAAATTTGTTATGAAAGACTAACTGTCTTTACCAAAAACTTTCGACTTGCCCTTACGAAGTAATAGGCAATAGCGAAAGTTTTTATAAAGACAGTTCCATAGCAAAATTTTGGGGATGGGTGCACTTAAGGACAGTCAAAATCAAAACCTCATATTTAGTTCCCAAATGCTGAAATCAACAAAAAATGCGACATTATTATTGATGATTATGAAGAAGAGGTTCTTGAATTAGATAAAATACCAATGGCATTAGAGGTAGTAAATCAGTTTATAAAGAGTAACTCAAATAAAGAACTTGGTAAATTGAAAACAATGTTGGATTGTGTTATAGGCGAAAACATAATGCCTGAGTACATAGATTAATGCGATATACTGTATTGTTTAGCAAATAGGCATGCAATAAATCACATAGTGAGTTATAATGAAATCAACAGGCTGATACATATTATAAGAGGAGGACAAATTTAAACTATGGGAGTACAAAAGAAGAAGTTGTTACACCTGATAATGGCTCTGGCGATCGCAGTTGCGGTTGGATTGTCAGTGATCGTGCCGGGAGGAACAAGTGCTGAAGCGGCGACAATACCTGCGGATGTGACAAAACCATCTGCCAATTGCGTGTTTATAGCAATGAAGGGCAAGTATGTGTCGGAGGCTTCGGCTGCAGTGAAGAGGATCAATCAGATCCGTTATGAAGCATGTAAGCAGGGCGTTAAGATTGATGGACGGAAATTGACGCTTGACGACTATGTGCCGATCAAGTGGTCGGCAGGACTTGAGAAGATAGCAAGGATCAGAGCTGCGGAGGCGAGTGTTACAATGTATCACTCAAGACTTAACGGAAAGTCTGTATTTGATTTCAAATATCCGGGAAATGGCTGGCCGACTTCCGAGGTGCTTGCGTGGAACTGGTCAGAGAGCATGCTCATGGGCATTGAGCAGTGGTACAGCGAGAAGGATGCCTATGTGAAGGGAACTCCTGGAGCGGTGACCGGACATTACACATCCATGATAAATCCTGCAAACAGGTATGTGGGTGTTGGTACATTTATAAATAAGAATGCATCTTATCCGAATACGACTGCAGCCCAGTTCATGGGAAGCGGCAGTCAGGCTGAGACTATGGCTAAGTCCACTGGTGAGAGCGATGTTACGGTGGAGGTGCAGAAGGACAATATCACATCGGTTAAGATGACCGGAAATAAGAGCGTGCAGGAGGGACAGAAGGTAACTCTCACACTCAAGGCAGTCCTTGGACAGTATGGAAGTACATCGTATAAGGTGCTTGCGGGAGCTAAGTGGAAAACATCGAATTCCGCTATTGCAAAGGTGTCACCTACAGGAGTGGTAACAGGTCTCAGAAAGGGAACTGTGAAGATCACAGCCACTGTTGGATCACGTTCAGCATCATATACGGTAACAGTAACAGGAAAATGTGCGCATGTATATTCCGGCAAGGTAGTAAAAACAGCAACTACCAGAAGCGATGGCAAGGTGTTACATACATGCAGAAAATGCGGCCAGAAGAAGTATATCGTTGTCAAGAAGATAAAGAGTGTTACATTATCACAGACGAGATATAAGTATGATGGTAAGACAAAGACACCTAAGGTGACTGTGAAGGACAGCAATGGTAAGATAATATCATCAAAATACTACAAGGTGACATATCCTAAGGCGAGAAAGAAAGCCGGAACATATACGGTGAAGATAAAGTTTTCCGGAAGGTATAAGGGTACAGTTTCAAAGAAGTACAGAATAGTAAAATAAAAAAATACCGTTGTTCATAAAAAATATGGACAACGGTATTTTTAATCTGAAAGAAATTATTTCTTCTCAGGCTCTGGAGTATAGTCAAGTATGGATGAAATAGCCTTGTGAACCTTTGTATACTCAGTTATAAGAATATGCATACGCTGGAATCCAGGCTGCTCCAGATGATAATATACTCTGGTCATTCTCTTTCCAACCTGCTCTTTGTGATCGGAGATGAAACCGTATTCAATCAATTTGTACAGTGCAGGATATAGAGAACCGATAGGAATCTTTATCACGCCGTCTGACAGTGAGTCCATGAGCTGTGACAGCTCGTAGCCGTAATAATCTTTCTGGCTGAGCAGATAGAGTACGAGCAGCTCCACGGAACCTCTGATGAAGTTCGGCTTTGCAACGACTCTTGCATGTACAGCCTCAACTGCTGCTTCCTTTGCGGTATCATTACTTTGATCCTGAACCATAATACTGTTGGAATATATGCTGTTTAATACGTTTTCCATTAAAACCACCTCATACAAAAAAAATAGTTACACTTTGTATTGATTGTAATTGCAAAATCATTTAATTGCAACCTTTCTTTTCATTAAAATGAAAATAAGTTGCGTATTTTTGCAATTTTTGCTTATTTGAGAAAGGTTTTTGACTGTAACTGCCTGGATAATGCCAATAGACGGCTGGCAGCATCCTTTGGATCGTCAGCTTTCATTATGGCGGACACCACACAGATGCCGGCGATAGGTATGCCCGAGAGGACATCCAGGTTGGTCGGATTGAGTCCTCCGATGGCATTTACCGGGATGGGAACTGCCTTGCAAATGTCTCTCAGTGTATCCGTGGATGTGAGCACTGTCTTGACCTTGGTGGTGGTTGGGTAGATGGCTCCAACTCCCAGATAATCAGCTCCCTGTTCATACGCCTCCACGGCCTGAGGAACAGTCTTGGTGGTTGCGCCCACGATGCGGTCAGGCCCCATGAGTTTTCTGGCTATGGAGACTGGCATGTCTGTCTGCCCCACATGGACACCTTCGGCATCGGTCGCCAGCGCCACATCTACCCGGTCATCTATGATGAGTGGCACGTTGTAGCGGCGCGCAATTGAGTGCACCTTGTCCGCAAGATGTATGTACTCACGGGTAGTTCTTTCCTTTTCTCTAAGCTGCATGAGTGTCGCACCGCCGTCCAGAGCACACTCCACTCTGTACAGAAATTCCTCCTCGGACAACCCTGTGCTGTCCGTTATAAAATATAAAGTAGGATCAAATGTATACATTTCAAACTTCTTTCTCCGCCGGCAGACGGCGGTATGCTGTATAGTTCAGATCGTTTTGATCTGATAGTTGTTGTTACACATACAGATAGTCATTGAGTACGGGCTGCAGTCCCTCGCCCTCTATGTCTGAATACATATGTTCAAGACTTCTGTTGTCGTTGATCTCGAACTGCTCGTCGCCCTGCTCACTGCAGGAAGTCTTGCCGCTGTATTTGCTTTCATGATCGCCGATTCCGGTTGACACGCCCGCCGATACCTTGGTCGCTGCGATCTTCACTATGCCGTTTCTGAAGTCTGCACTCTCCCTTGAAGATACCGTTATTCCGGCAAATGGCAGGAATATCCTGTATGCGCACAGTATCTGGCAGAGCTGCTTCTCGTGTACGTCCAGAGGATTGATCTGATCGTTGTTGATGATCGGTCTCAGTCTTGGACAGGAGAGTGACATCTCTGCGTGTGGGTATTTTCTCTGGAGAAAATACGCGTGAAGGGCTGTTGCCAGTGCATCCTTGCGGAAGTCGGAGAGCCCTAACAGTGCTGAGAATGCAACGCCCCGCATTCCGCCCATGAGGGCGCGCTCCTGCGAGTCGAAACGGTATGGCCATACTCTCTTGTGACCCATCAGGTGAAGAGTCTCGTATTTGTCTGCGTCGTAGGTCTCCTGGAACACTGTCACATAGTCCGCACCGCACTCATGGAGGTAGCGGTACTCATCGGTGTTCACCGGATATATTTCAAGGCCTACCATGCGGAAGTATTTCCTTGCAAGCTTGCATGCCTCGCCGATATACGTTACGTCACTCTGGCTGCGGCTCTCGCCGGTCAGTATAAGGATCTCTTCCATACCGCTGTCGGCGATGACCTTCATTTCCTTCTCGATCTGCTCTGCTGAGAGCTTCATTCTGTTGATGTGATTGTAGCAGTTGAAGCCGCAGTATACGCAGTAGTTCTCACAGTAGTTGGCTATGTAGAGCGGCGTGAACATGTAGACCGTGTTGCCGAAGTGCCTGCTTGTCTCGCGGCTTGCGCGCTGCGCCATCATCTCAAGAAATGGTTCGGCGGCGGGGGAGAGCAGAGCCTTGAAGTCCTCTATGCTGCACGTCTCGTGTTCAAGGGCCGCCATGACGTCTCTGCCTGTGTAACTGCTGTAGTCGTAGCTGTTCATGTGCTCCATGACCTTGCTGCGGATGTCAGATTCAATAACCTCCATGCCCGGAAGGTATTCCATATGGCTTTTCCTTGACGATGGATCTGTCTCCAGACGGTGCTTGATCTCCAGCGCTTCCGGCGAAAGATATTCCGAGTCTATCAGAAAGTGGTTTTCCATCTGAGTGCACCCCCTTAGTCATGCAGGAATCCGGTCAGTGGATCTGAAGCGGATGCCCCTCTGGTGAGAACTCTTCCAAGACCTGCCAGATAAGCCTTTCGGCCTGAATTTATCGCGTCCTTGAATGCCGATGCCATGAGTGGCAGATTTCCGGCTGTGGCGAGGGCAGTGTTTGCCATGATGGCGGCAGCGCCCATCTCCATGGCTTCACATGCCTGGGATGGCCTTCCGATACCGGCGTCAACTATGATCGGAAGTTCGATCTCGTCGATGAGGATCTGGATGAAGTCTTTGGTAGCTAGTCCTTTGTTGGAACCTATAGGTGATGCCAGTGGCATGACCGCTGCGGCTCCCGCATTTACTAGATCACGGGCGGCATTCAGGTCCGGGTACATGTAAGGCAGTACCACAAATCCTTCATTTGCCAGTGCCTCGGTTGCCTTTATCGTTTCCTGGTTGTCGGGAAGGAGATATTTGCTGTCGCGCATGATCTCCACCTTGACGAAGTCTCCACAGCCCAGAGCCCTTGCAAGCCTTGCTATGCGCACGGCCTCCTCGGCGTTCCTCGCGCCGCTTGTATTTGGCAGGAGAGTAACTCCCTCCGGGATGAAATCGAGAATATTTTCCTCTTCTTTTGTATTTGCACGGCGGACGGCCAGAGTGATGATCTCTGCTCCTGCGTCTTTTATAGCTGATTCGATCAGCTTCATGGAATACTTTCCTGAACCCAGAATAAATCTTGAATTGAATTCATGTCCTCCGATTATCAGCTTGTCTTCTTTCATTATAATGCTCCTCCTCCCATGAAACTCACGACCTCCACACAGTCGCCGTCGTTAAATGTAATGTCTGCGTATGTCTCTCTCGGTATGATCTCTTCGTTGATCTCAACAACTATGCGCACCGGTTTGTAGCCGGATTCTTCAAGAAATGCCGCCAGATTCTGCCCGGCAATGTCGAGATCTTTTCCGTTCACTGTTACCATAGCCCTTTCCTCCAAAGTCTTTTATCTGCACAAAAAAAGAGTTACCGATTTGGTAACTCCAATAAAGTCTGCACTTTAACAAACGACTGCTATCAGGCTTCCCTACGTTGGCATTATCCAAATCAGGTTTCCGGTCGAAGGTCACACCTTCCTCTCAGCCTGTACTACAAGCTCCCGCGTCCTCTTTTTGTTGTCAGATAATAATATACGACCTGAAAACCCGGAATGCAAGAGTAATCTATCAGGCAAATATGCCATTTGACCGCAAATATTCGAAGCTCTCTCAAAAATATACGGAAAATGTACTGCGATTGATGGCTTTTCCTTGACACAGCCCACATATGTATGTACAATTTAGTTGTTTGGCGCACTAAAGTGTCATACAAAATCAGCAGGTTGCACAAATGCTGATTTGATTTATCTTATGGAGGACAGTGAAGTTATGAGACAGAAGAAGATTCATTACATCTATAATAAAGAGATGGAGTGTATGGATCCTGAGGAGAGAAGAAAGCTTCAGGGGGAGAGACTTAGAAAGACAGTAGAACTTGAATATGCAAATGTTCCGGCATACAGAGCCAGAATGGATGAAGCTGGGGTAAAGCCGGAGGATATAGAGACAATAGATGATATAACAAAGCTTCCGTTTACACAGAAGACAGATCTCAGGGATAATTTCCCATTTGGATTGTTTGCTGCGGACAAGAAGGATATCATCAGAATACAGGGTTCATCAGGAACCACAGGAAAGCCTATCGTAACAGGATATACACGTAATGATATTGATGTATGGACAGAGATGGTTGCCAGGGCATTCAGGTGTGCCGGAGCCGGAGAGGATGATATCATCCAGATAGCTTACGGTTATGGATTGTTCACAGGCGGACTCGGTGCTCATCAGGGGGCTACCGAGGTTGGAGCCATGGTGGTACCGATGTCATCAGGTAATACACAGAGACAGATCACGATGATGAAAGAGCTTGGTGCTACAATGCTCTGTTGTACACCATCATATGCTACATATCTTGCAGAGACGATTAGAGAGATGGGTATTGATCCGTCCGAACTTAAGCTTAAGTCCGGATGCTTTGGCGCTGAGCCATGGACTGAGGAGATGAGACAGCATCTTGAGGAGCTCCTCGACTTTGATGCATTTGATATATATGGATTAACTGAGATAGGTGGACCTGGAGTTGCATTTGAGTGCTTTGAGAAGAATGGAATGCACATCAACGAGGATCATGTCCTCGCGGAGATTATTGATCCTGTCACAGAAGAACCGCTTCCGGACGGAGTTCCGGGAGAGCTTGTATTTACAACTCTTACTAAGACTGGTACTCCTATGATCAGATACAGGACACATGATATATGTACACTTACACACGGCACATGTGCATGTGGAAGAACAACTGTCAAGATGAGTCGTATCACAGGCCGTACAGACGACATGCTTGTAATTCGTGGTGTAAATGTATTCCCTAGTCAGATAGAGTCAGTTCTCCTCGGTGTGGAGGAGGCTTCAACTCATTATATGCTCGTGGTTGATCGTGTGAATTCACAGGACAAGCTGACAGTTCAGGTAGAGCTCAAGGAAGATGTGGATATGGGCGATGCTGCAAAGCTTGCGGCTATTGCATCCCGCATCAAGACAGATATCAAGCAGACACTGCTTATCAGCGCAAAGGTTGAGCTGGTTCCACCTAAGACCATTCCACGTTCAGAGGGCAAGGCAAAGAGAATCACAGATAACAGACATATCGGATTCTAATCTATAAGATCAGGTAGTCAAATATAAACAGTCGGCTCGATGGTGGGCTTTCCGGGATCATGACCGGACAAGCCACCATGGGCCGCTTTTTTATTCTGGAGAGCGCTGGCCTCAGTTTATAATAGCCAAATGCTGAAAAATCTTGCATTTTGGCAAGTTTCCGTGTAGAATTTGCTTTGTTATGTGCACTGACAGTGAGATACTGCACTGCAGTGGTAAAGTTGGTGCGGAGCAGATAAATTATAATTATTATGGAAGGTGGATTAACTAATGAATGTTTACGAGATGATTGCGTTTATAGCGTATTTTGTCCTGGTAATCGGTGTAGGAATTTATTTCTTCTTCAAATCCAAGGGGAATGCCGGAGAGAAGGATTATTTTCTTGGAGGAAGAGATATGAATGGTCTGGTGGCTGCACTCAGCGCCGGAGCATCTGATATGAGTGCGTGGGTTCTCATGGGACTGCCCGGAGCATTCTATGCGACAGGACTCAGCAACATGTGGATATCAGTTGGTCTGTTCATCGGAACAGCATGTGCCTGGATATTCATAGCACCGAGACTCAGAAGATTCTCGATAGCGTACAACGATTCGATCACTATACCTCAGTATCTGACAAATCGTTTTCAGTCAGACAATAAGCTGCTTCTCATAATATGTGCAGTTATATTTGTGGTTGCATATTGTATATACGCTGCGTCAAGTATATCGGCCTGCGGTACTCTGTTCAACACTGTTATGGGCATCGATAGGAATACAGCCATGATCGGCGCTGCAGTCATCATCATCGTGTACACATTCCTTGGTGGTTTTAATGCAGTGTGCTGGACGGATTTCTTCCAGGGACTTCTGATGCTTGCAGCTCTCATGATCGCACCTATCATTGCGGTCATCACCATGCAGGGCGCTGGCTTTATAGCACCTGATGTTGTCATTCCAGACAATTATTACAATGTCCTTATAAGTGGTTCATTTGACAAGACCAGTGTGATCAATATCATATCAGGACTTGCATGGGGACTTGGATATATGGGTATGCCACATATTCTTATAAGATACATTTCAATCAAGTCAGAGAAGGAGATGAAGAAGTCCAGAATAGTCGGTACTTGCTGGACGGGAATCATCCTCGTTATGGCATCCGTAGTTGGTATGGTCGGCCTTAAGTATCTTGGCGGTGGACTTACAGATAACTCACAGGTATTCATCAGACTTGTAAGAGGCGTGTTCCCTGCACTTGTAGCTGGTATACTTCTCTCAGCTATCCTTGCAGCGTCCATGAGTACAGCTGATTCACAGCTCCTTGCTTCATCATCAGCATTTTCGTCTGATGTGTACAAGCCTATATTCAGAAAGAGTGCATCCGACAAGGAGATGCTCTGGGCAGGAAGAATTGTGGTCATCATCATCTCAGTTGTGGCACTTGCCATAGCGATGAATCCAGACTGCGAGGGTATCATGGCACTCGTGTCAAATGCATGGGGCGCATTTGGATCGGCATTTGGACCGGTCATCGTTCTGTCACTGTACTGGAAGCGACTGAATTACAATGGAGCACTTGCTTCTATCATAGTCGGATTTGCTGTTGACATGCTCTGGTACAAGTTCCTTGCAACACCAACAGGACTTTATGAGATCGTTCCTGGATTTGCAGCAGCGTTCATTACAGCTATCGTCGTATCACTTCTCACAAAGAAGCCTGACGACAAGGTTGTTGAGATATTCGAGAAGGCTAAGCTTCCTACGGAGTAATTTGCAGTGTAGAGTTAGTTATAAAGCTGGGATCTTTTGGTGGCGGATGAGTTCGTCTGCACACAAAATTATCTCTAAATCAAAATAAAAGGCTGAAAAGATACAAAATCTGAAGAAATTGTATCTTTTCAGCCTTTTTTGCTAAATAAGAGATAATTTTGTGCGCAAAAAAAGAACCACCTGAATTGCTAGGCGGTTCTTTTTTAAACAACAACTTAAACAACTAAGAGTAAATTACTTTCTCTTGAACAACTGAGTTCAGTATATACACAAAATATGAACAGAATATGTACAGAAAAAAAACGTTTTGCAAAATAAAATCCACAGAATTTAAAGATTTTATGACACACATTTTAATGTGCACAAAAATTAAATGCCCATTTGTGCGGTATGCACAGTGACTTGTTAATACATGTAAATCCTGCGTAATTATGTAAATAACAGATAAAAGAGTAAGTATTTCAACTGGTAAAACAGCCTCTTTTTAATTATGATAGGAGATAGGGCGATTATAAGTGTGCGTATGTTTGCCATAACGGGTGGTATATTCGTGTATGCTTACCATCAACCAGTTCCTGCCGAAGTACTGCAGTGTGCTTCTGCGCGATGATTACAGGGAATACGTTTCGGAGATAATCATAGAGGGACACACGGATACGAATGGTTCCTACATATACAATCTTGAACTTTCACAGCAGCGAGCGTTCTCAGTGGCAAAGTACTGTCTGACGGAGAGCAACGGCATCATAAGCAGTGGGCATGGCAGCGTCGAGACGCGTGGAGATCAAGTTCAGGCTTCAGGACGAAGAGATGATAGATGAGATGATGGACATTCTCAAGGACAAATAGATATATAAGAGGAGAGCAATGGCGGTAAACAAGACAAAACTCAAAAAGCAAATATTTGACATAATACAGATAGGGGACAAAAGCAATCTGGCGAGCAGGGCATTTGACATATTCATAGTGGGTGTCATATTGTCGAACATATCGGTGATGTTCCTGCAGACCTACGATCAGCTTGAACCATATTATGGGCTGCTGAGTGTTATCGAGTGGGTGACTACAGGCATATTCTGTGTTGAGTACATTCTCCGCATATGGACGGCGGATTTCCTGTATCCCACATGCACCAGAGGAAAGGCTATAGGAAAGTTCCTCATATCATATGACGGAGTTGTGGATCTGCTCACGATCATACCAGTGTTCTTTCTGTCTGGCTTCGTGGCGTTCAGGATGCTCAGGGTGATCCGTATATTCCATCTTTTCAGGATCAATTCAAAGTACGACAGCTTCAATGTCATTAAGATAGTCTTGCTGAGAAAGAGCAGACAGATCATATCGTCCATGTTCATCATATTTATACTGATGATGGCGAGCAGCCTGTGTATGTACAGCACTGAGCATGCCGCACAGCCGGGAGTGTTCAGCAACGCCTTCAGCGGCATATGGTGGGCGGTATCGACAGTCCTTACCGTGGGGTATGGAGACATTTACCCGATCACGCTGCTGGGCAAATGCATGGCGATAGTCATAGCATTTATGGGAGTTCTGCTGGTAGCGATACCTACAGGTATCATAAGCGCCGGATTTGTAGAGCAGTATCAAAACAATGCCAACGAGGAGTCCAAAGTTGTTGATGTGGACGAGATTGGAGAACTGCTCGTAGATGATGTGAGCAAGTTTTGCGGCAGGACCATACTCCAGGCTACGGAGGAGTATGGTGTGAATATATATATGGTACTCAGGGATAATATGTCTATACTGCCGACAGGTGATCTGGAGATACAGACAGGTGATATTCTGATAGTGAAGTCAAAATTCCTTGAGAAGAGACGTGGAAGCTCATTATCTTAGTTTATGCAAGTAATAAATATAAAATTGAGATTATAAATGAGAAGTTTCTGTAAACTACAAAAAAAACTCAATAATCATATTGATTTATTTTGACTAATTGGGTATACTTTCAACTGAATATGAGAGAAAGTGTTCATATTTATTTTCAGATTATTGAGTGCTGTATAGTTGCGGTGCCGGCAGGGTACAGGCGACATGCACCTATCAATGAAATACATTTAAAGAAAAGGAGTTAAGAAAAATGGCAACAGTTGATTTAACTAAGTATGGCATTACAGGCACAACAGAGATCGTACACAATCCTTCATATGAATTGTTATTCGAGGAAGAGACAAAGGCTGACCTTCAGGGATACGAGAAGGGACAGGTTAGTGAACTTGGCGCAGTTAACGTTATGACTGGTATTTATACAGGCCGTTCACCTAAAGATAAGTATATTGTAGTAGATGAGAATTCAAAGGACACTGTATGGTGGACATCAGATGAGTACAAGAACGATAACCATCCAATGACAGAGGAGACATGGGCATCAGTTAAGGACCTTGCAAAGAAGGAGCTCTCAAACAAGAGACTTTTCGTAGTTGATGCATTCTGCGGAGCAAATGCTGATACTCGTATGGCTATCCGTTTCATCGTTGAGGTTGCTTGGCAGGCTCATTTCGTAACAAACATGTTCATCAAGCCAACTGAGGAAGAGCTTAAGAACTTCGAGCCAGATTTCGTAGTGTACAATGCTTCAAAGGCTAAGGTTGAGAACTACAAGGAGTTAGGACTTAACTCAGAGACATGTGTAGCATTCAACATCACAAGCCATGAGCAGGTTATAGTTAACACATGGTACGGCGGAGAGATGAAGAAGGGTATGTTCTCAATGATGAACTACTACCTTCCACTTAAGGGAATGGCTTCAATGCACTGCTCAGCTAACACAGATATGAACGGTGAGAACACAGCTATCTTCTTCGGCCTTTCAGGAACAGGTAAGACAACACTTTCAACAGATCCAAAGCGTCTCCTCATCGGTGATGATGAGCACGGCTGGGATGACAACGGCGTATTCAACTTCGAGGGTGGATGCTATGCTAAGGTTATCGACCTTGACAAGGATTCAGAGCCAGACATCTACAACGCTATCAAGAGAAACGCTCTTCTTGAGAACGTTACACTTGATGCAAACGGCAAGATCGATTTCACTGATAAGAGCGTAACAGAGAATACTCGTGTATCTTACCCAATAGATCATATCAAGAACATTGTAAGACCTATATCATCAGCACCAGCTGCAAAGAACGTAATCTTCCTTTCAGCAGATGCATTTGGAGTACTTCCTCCAGTGTCAATCCTTACACCAGAGCAGACACAGTACTACTTCCTGTCAGGATTCACAGCAAAGCTTGCTGGTACAGAGAGAGGTATCACAGAGCCAACACCTACATTCTCAGCTTGCTTCGGTCAGGCATTCCTCGAGCTGCATCCTACAAAGTATGCAGAGGAGCTTGTTAAGAAGATGGAGAAGAGCGGCGCTAAGGCATACCTTGTCAACACAGGATGGAATGGAACAGGCAAGAGAATCTCAATCAAGGATACAAGAGGAATCATCGATGCAATCCTCAGCGGTGCTATCAATGAGGCTCCTACAAAGAAGATCCCTATGTTCGACTTCGAGGTTCCAACAGAGCTTCCTGGCGTAGATCCAGCAATCCTTGACCCACGTGACACATACGCTGATGCTTCAGAGTGGGAGACAAAGGCTAAGGATCTTGCAGCAAGATTCCAGAAGAACTTTGCTAAGTACGAGGGTAATGCAGCAGGTAAGGCATTAGTTGCAGCAGGCCCACAGCTCTAAGATATAGCTTAGGATCATATAGAAGAAAGGAACTGTCATAGTCCAGAGCCTTTCGCATAGAGAAGACCGGATACATTCGTTCAGAGTGTGTCCGGTCTTTTTTGTCTGCGCCATCCATAAGTAAGTAATATTATGCTTTAACCGGCAACCAGAAATTACCTCTTGCAATACCGAACAAATGTTCGTATAATATTATGCATGAACGAGATAATTACAGGACTTACAACGAATGAAAAACTGAATATACTGGCGGATGCGGCGAAGTATGATGTGGCGTGTACATCCAGTGGAGTGGGCAGGAAGGGACAGAAGGGAGCCCTGGGCAACAGTGTATCATGTGGTATATGTCACAGTTTTGCAGCGGATGGAAGATGTATATCGCTGCTTAAGGTCCTTATGACGAACCACTGTGTATATGACTGCAAGTACTGTCTGAACCGCAGAAGCAATGATGTGCCAAGAGCGACATTTGAACCGGAGGAGCTGTGCGATCTGGTCATAGAGTTCTACAAGAGGAATTATATAGAAGGGTTGTTCCTGAGCTCTGGTGTGCTCAGGGATCCGACATACACCATGCAGAGGATGTGTGAGACTCTGTATCTTCTCAGGACGAAGTACAGGTTCAACGGATATATCCATGTGAAGACCATTCCGGGGGCATCGGATGAGCTTATAAGCATGGTGGGATATTTAGCGGACAGGATAAGTGTTAATATGGAGCTGCCGACTGAGGAGGGGTTGAAGAAGCTTGCCCCGAACAAGAGCTTTGACACCATACTTGATCCCATGGGCAAGCTGACCAGCACTATAGAATCTCACAGACTAGCGGTGGGCAAGACTGCGCGTATGGAGAGGAGCGGTATCAACAGATACCTTACTGGAAGCATATTCAACGAGAAGAATCTGCAGAAGGATCTGACCGCATACAAAGCAGAGCTGGCAGGGCAGGAAAGACATGGTGCTCTGCAGATGTCAGCAGCAGAGGCACTCACAGATGGAACGACCTCTGATAAAAGAGACATCGGTGCTGCCTCTTCGCCCCTCCCTGTCATGTTTGGAGATACAGACAGGAGACAGGCATTTGTCCCGGCGGGACAGAGCACACAGATGATAGTTGGAGCCAGCGGAGAGTCGGATTACACGCTCATACACACAGCCCAGAGACTGTATCAGCGATACGATCTGAAGCGTGTGTTCTACTCCGCGTATATACCGATCAACGAGGACTCGGCACTCCCTGCGTTGGATACGGCGGTTCCATTGCTCCGTGAGCACAGATTGTATCAGGCGGACTGGCTGCTCAGATATTATGGATTCCACGCTGAGGAGATATTGTCTGAGAACGAGCCGAACCTCGATCAGAGAATGGATCCGAAGTGTAACTGGGCAGTGAGGCATCTTGACCAGTTCCCGGTGGAGGTGCAGACGGCACCGTATGATCTGCTTCTCAGGATTCCCGGCATAGGGCCGAAGTCTGCGGGCAGGATAGTGAGAGCCCGCAGATACGGAAGTCTGGATTTCGATAATCTGAAGAAGATGGGGGTGGTGCTTAAGAGAGCACATTATTTTATAACGTGTGGCGGACGTATGATGTACAGGATCCCTATAGAGAGGGATTACATTGTCAGGGAGATGACGGATCTGAGCCGGGGAGAGAACTGGCAGGCATCACACGGCAATGAACAGTATAGACAGATGACTTTATTTGATATAGGAATGAAGGCGTGAAGGTGGAAGTTATGGACAATATGAAGGTTTTCACATGCAGAGACAGATATGACGATATGGCTACATGCATATATGAGGCGTGGAGTATGGCACTGCAGGTCGGACACGACCATGTGATGCTTATGAAGGAGCCAGTGGAACAACTGGATATGTTCGCTGACTATATACATGTCGAGCCGGATGCGGACAAGGTGCAGAAGTTTACCCGGTCTGTGAAGAAGGTATCCTGGCTGGTGTACCGCAACGTATTCAATGCACTATTGTCGCATCAGGAGGATGCACTGGACACTGTGTACAGATATCTGATACTGGCATTTGCCGAGGGCCGAAAGGTGGAACATATGCTCATAAGTCCGGAGGTGATGCGTATCATGGAGCTTGGGCGGAGTGTGAGCAACGAGGCACATCTATTCAGGGAGATAGCCAGATTCACTGTTGTCCAGGGGCGGGTGTATGTATGTCATATAGAACCAAAGGACGATGTTGCGCTTCTTGTCGCCAGTTATTTTGCGGACAGGATGCCGTCAGAATACTGGCTGATAGTGGATGATGGCAGACGTTACGCCGTGGTGCATCCGGTGGATTCGGATATGTATGTGAGGCGGCTTACAGATCAGGAGATGGAGACGCTGGGCAGTGCAGAATATATGGAGGATGATTACACAGATATGTGGAGAACATTCTTCAGCGCGGTGAGCGTGGAACAGAGAGAGAACTACAGATGCCAGAGAAGCATGTTCCCTTTGTGGTCGAGAAAGCATGCCACAGAATTTTTGGGATGATCATAGAAAAAATGCTTGAATTGGCTGGAAAAATATGATAGTATCTGAACTTGTGATGTATTAATCATATTTTCCTTGCTCACAGATGACTGTGGGCCAGAGACCATAAGGAGGTGCAATGTAATGAACAAATATGAATTAACTTTAGTTGTTAGTGCAAAGATTGATGAGGAAGCCAGAACAGCTGTAGTTGATAAGGTTAAGTCTTATATTGAGAAGGCTAACGCAACAATTACAGAAGTTAACGAGTGTGGACTCAAGAAGCTTGCTTACGAGATTCAGAAGATGGGCGAAGCATACTACTACTTCATTCAGTTTGATGCAGAGGCTGGAGTTCCAGCTCAGCTTGAGGCTAACATTCGTATTATGGAATCAGTTCTTAGATATCTTTGCGTTAGATTAGACGCCGAGTAATAGGAGGTATTCTATAATGAACAAGGTAATATTGATGGGTCGTCTCACAAGAGACCCGGAAGTTAGATATTCACAGTCAAACACAGGTGATGGCCAGATGGCTATTGCAAGATACACATTGGCTGTAGACAGAAGATTCAATAGAAATGGCGACCAGAGTGCAGACTTCATCGGCTGCGTTGCATTTGGCAGGAGCGCTGAGTTTGCAGAGAAGTACCTGAAGCAGGGAACGAAGATTGCTATAACAGGTAGAATCCAGACTGGAAGCTATACGAATAAGGATGGTAACAAGGTGTACACAACTGATGTTGTTGTTGAGGAGCAGGAGTTTGCTGAGAGCAAGGCTGCAAGCGGACAGGCATCAGGCGGTGGATATCAGCCAGCAGGAAGACCGGCACCTGGCAATGCAGGAGCTGAGGGCTTCATGAGTATACCGGAAGGTATTGAGGACGATTTACCATTCAAGTAAAATAGGAGGTAAATACAATGGCTTACAATAAGACTGATAGAGCTGACGCTCCAATGAAGAGAAGAAATATCCGTAGAAGAAAGAAAGTCTGCGAGTATTGTGCTAATAAAGAGGCTGTGATCGATTACAAGGATTCAAACGCACTCAGAAAGTATATCTCAGAGAGAGGTAAGATCCTTCCAAGAAGAATCACAGGAACATGTGCTAAGCATCAGAGAGCAATCACAATTGCTGTTAAGAGAGCTAGACAGATCGCAATATTACCATACGTTCAGGATTAATTCTTATCATTGATAAGTATATAAAGGACCCGTTATTCAGCTATGTGCTGGATGACGGGTTTTTGTGTAAATTCATAGAATATTATTTCCTGTAGGCGTATTTTATGAGGACAGAAAGGTGGGGAATAAATGGCAGAGAATGTTGTGAGAGTAAGCGGACTCACGAAGACATTTGGAAAGAATACTGTTTTGTCCAATGTCAATATATCTCTTGAAAGGGGAAAGATATATGGCTTTATAGGACAGAACGGGGCAGGAAAGACGACCATGATCAATCATATCAATGGTCTGTTGTTTCCTGACGAGGGAGAGATAGAATTATTTGGCGCCAGTGACAGTAAGGGGCTGGTGAATGCCAGAAAGAGGATAGGAACGGTGTGTGAACATGCCGGACTGCACGACAATTATAATGCTAGAGACAATATAAAGCTTAATATGAAGCTGAGGGGGATAAAGAACGACAAGCTCATCGACCAGACCATAGCAAACGTTGGACTGCAGGGTGTTGGTAAGAAGAAATTCAGAAACTATTCGATGGGAATGAAGCAGAGACTGGCAATTGGCTGTGCCATGCTGTCAGGTCCGGATCTTCTGCTCCTGGATGAGCCTATAAACGGGCTTGATCCGGTTGGAATAGTTGAGATAAGAAATCTTCTCAAGCAGATAAATCAGAGGTTTGGCGTGACGATACTTATATCAAGCCATATACTCACAGAGCTTCACGAGCTGGCAACGGACTACATAATGATAGACAGAGGACAGATCATAGACTGCCTCTCCGCAGCGCAGCTTGATGCGAAGTGTCACAGAAGACTGAGATTGCGCACCAATGATGTGAAGAAGGTTCTTGATATACTTGCTATGAGATACAATATAGTGAATGTGTATGTGAATGGCGATGAGATAATCGTGGACCAGCCGGTAAACTCAGACGAGCTGGCATGGGTTCTCTACAATGAGAGGGTGTTTGTCAGTGAGTACCATCTCGAGGAGGAGAGCCTTGAGAACTACTTTATTCACAGGATAGGGGGTGCTCATTATGCGTGAACTGTTGTCGGCTGAATTTTATAAGCTGTATAAGAGCCTGGGCTTCAGGGTGTGCCTGATAGTTTTCTTTGTCCAGGATATAATATATCTGATCTCGGTGGGATTGGTTGGAGATATTCTCGGAATAGAACTCACGGGAGATTTTCAGTTCCAGTATCTGCTGGGCTCGTTTTCCGGAAGCTCGGTGTCGGGCATGCTGTTTGGATTTATTGCGGCGTCGCTCATCACCAGCGATTACAAGTCCAGGGATATCCAGTGTGCGATAGCCCAGGGACACAGCAGAGCACATATAATGTTTGCGAAGATCATAGTATATATAGTGGCGATCTGGATACTTTCTCTTGAAGACATACTTGTGTATACCGTAGGAGGATGCATTTGTGGAGGCTTTGGAAAGGAATTTACCATGGATGTGGCGGGATATATGCTGAGATCGGTGGCGTGCGAGGGCTTTGTGCTTACGATGTTATATATGACATGCGTATTCCTTGCATTTGCGCTGACGTCCAAGGCTGCGTCAGTATCAGTGAATCTGCTGCTGTTTTTCCTTGTGGATCTCGGCGTGCAGATCATGCCAGTGCTGTTCCAGTCGGATGTTCTGGAGAAAATACTGGGCTATATGCCGTTCAGTTCTGTGAGGGAGATGAGTCAGGTCGATATAGACTGGAGCCATGCTGGAATATCGCTGGCGGTGGCTGCTGCATACGGCACGGTGATGATCGTGGCAACATGGCTGACATTCAGAAAGAGAGATCTTCGATAGAGAATTATGACAGAATATACATTTGCTCAACCGTTCATCTGTGTTGACAAAAGTTCTGTCAAAGTTTATTATAACTCTAGCTATGAGAAAATCTCATAGAGATTTACATGCAGAGGATCAAACAATGTGTAGAAAAGGAGTATAACGATGGGAAAATACACAAAGGAAGACATACTGAAAAAGGTCAAAGAAGATGATGTTGAGTTTATAAGACTTCAGTTCACAGATATTTTTGGTGACCTTAAGAACGTAGCGATAACCTCAAGCCAGATAGAGAAGGCACTTGACAACAAGATCATGTTCGACGGTTCTTCTATAGAGGGCTTTGCAAGAATTGAGGAGTCAGATATGTATCTGTATCCTGATTATGATACATATGAGACATTCCCTTGGAGACCACAGCAGGGAAAGGTTGCAAGACTTATATGTGATGTATATAAGCCTGATGGAACACCATTTGAGGGCGATCCAAGATATGTACTTAAGAGAGCTCTGGCTGAGGCAAAAGAGATGGGTTACACTATGAATGTAGGTCCTGAGTGTGAGTTCTTCCTCTTCCAGACAGATGAGAACGGAATGCCTACAACTAACACATACGAGAGAGCAAGCTATTTTGATCTCGGACCACTGGATTTCGGTGAGAACGCGAGAAGAGATATGGTTCTTACTCTTGAGCAGATGGGATTTGAGATCGAGGCATCACACCATGAGGTAGCTCCTGCACAGCATGAGATAGATTTCAAGTACGGTGAGGCTTTGAGAACCGCCGACAACATCGAGACATTCAAACTGGTTGTAAAGACTATTGCCAAGAGACATGGTCTCTGCGCAACATTCATGCCAAAGCCAAAGTATGGCGTATGCGGTTCAGGTATGCATATGAACATGTCGCTCCAGAAGGATGGCAAGAACATATTTGCAGATGAGAACGATAAGCTCGGACTTAGCCAGGAGGCTTACTGGTTCATCGCCGGAATCATGGAGCATATGAAGGAGATGACAGCCATCACCAACCCACTTGTAAATTCATACAAGAGACTTGTCCCAGGCTATGAGGCTCCTATTTACATCGCATGGTCAGCAAAGAACAGAAGTCCACTTATCAGAATTCCAAGTGCACGTGGTGCAGGAACAAGAGTTGAGCTCAGATGTCCGGATCCAACAGCTAACCCATACCTTGCCATGGCAGTATGCCTTAGAGCAGGACTTGACGGAATCAAGCGTCAGCTTCCAGTTCCGCCAAGTGTAGATACAAATATATTCAACCTCACTGCAGAGGAGAAGAAGGCACGTCATATCCACAGCCTTCCTGCAAACCTCAGAGAGGCAACTCTTGCCATGAGCGAGAGCGACTTCATGAAGGAGGCAGTTGGTTCACACATCTTCGAGAGATATACAAGTGCCAAGATGGATGAGTGGAATGAGTACACAAGACAGGTTACAGACTGGGAGATCTCAAACTATCTGTACAAAGTCTGATCTTATACACGAACAATATAAAATGATGAGTAGTATAGGTAAGCGGAGCGAAAGGTCTGCTTACCTATATATTTGATAATAGCTATACGTACACGATTGAGAGGGCTTTGATTTGGTAAATGTTATAATAGTTTTTCCGAAAATAGAGGAAGCAAAGAGTATAAAGAACCTGCTCATTCGCAATGGTATAAGTGTTACAAAGGTGTGTACAACCGGAGCCCAGGCGGCGCAGGCTGCGGATGCGTGTGACGATGGAGTCATAATATGTGGATATAAATTCCTGGATATGATGTATTCAGATCTTGAGAATTATATTCCAAAATATTTTGACATGATCGTGCTCAGCAGCAAGAAGAATTATGAGGAAGTCCGGGATAGCGGCGTGGTATGTCTGTCTATGCCGATAAAGTCCATGGACTTTGTGAATACCGTAAGTCTCACAATAGAGAATCTTCTGTGGGAGAGAAAAAAGAGAAAGTCCAGGCCAAAGGAGAGAACCGAGGAAGAGAAGAAGGTCATCAAGGCGGCAAAGCTCAAGCTTATGCATGACTTTGAGTATGATGAACAGGGCGCTCACAGATATCTGCAAAAGAAGAGCATGGATAACGGTATAAATATAGTCGAGATGGCATATATGATACTGGATAATTCAGATTGTTTCTAAAACAGATCAAGAGGGAGGCTTTCTATTGCGATTCACGAAGATGGAAGGACTTGGAAATGACTACGTGTACGTGAACTGCTTCAGAGAAAAGGTGTATGATCCGGAGATCCTTGCCAGGCTTGTCAGTGACAGGCACAGGGGCATTGGGGGCGACGGACTGATACTTATAGGATCTTCGGCCAGGGCTGATTTTAATATGGATATATACAATGCGGACGGCAGCAGGGCAGAGATGTGTGGAAATGGCATAAGATGCCTTGGCAAGTATGTATACGACCATGGAATGACGGAGAAGACGGAATTTACTGTGGAGACACAGGCGGGTATAAAACGGCTCAGATGCATTCTGCAGGATGGAAGAGTGGCTGCGGTGTGTGTGGATATGGGCAGACCTGATATAGGTGCGGCTGTCGAGACGGCTGTTCTGCCTGATGAAACTGTGGATTTTGTCCGGGTATCCATGGGCAATCCCCATGCGGTTGTGTGGGTGGATGATATATATGTCTGTCAGATGGAGACTTTGGGGCCTGAGATGGAGGCGCATCCCATGTTCCCGAACAGGACAAATGTAGAATTTGTCCAGATCGTTGACGAAGATCATATGCGGATGCGCGTGTGGGAACGCGGATCCGGCGAGACATTTGCGTGCGGTACAGGCGCGTGTGCGGCTGTGGCGGCGGGGATAGCTGCCGGCAGGACGAGAGATTCGGTAAAGGTCTCATTGCTTGGAGGAACTTTGGATATTGATTACGACAGGCAGAATGAAACTATGTACATGACAGGACCGGCAAGGGAAGTATTTGAAGGCTGGACTGATATATATTAGGAGGAAAGATATGTTTAAGGCAAATGAAAATTATTTAAAGCTTCCGGGAAGTTATCTCTTCTCAACAGTTGGAAGAAAGCAGAGAGAGTACAGCGCAGCACATCCTGACAAGAAAGTTATAAGACTCAGTATCGGTGATGTGACTCAGCCACTTGCACCGGCTATCATAGAGCGCCTTCACAAGGCTGTAGACGAGATGGCAGTTGCGGAGACATTCAAGGGATACGCTCCTGATCTCGGCTACGAGTTCCTCAGAAACACCATAGCAAAGAACGACTATGCTGACAGAGGCGTGGATATATCTGCTGATGAGATATTTGTCAGCGACGGGGCAAAGAGTGACTCAGCAAATATCCAGGAGATATTTACAGCAGACAGCAAGATCGCAGTATGTGATCCTGTATACCCTGTATATGTTGATTCAAATGTAATGGCAGGAAGAACAGGAACATACGACAAGAACACAGAGTTGTGGAGCGATGTAATTTACATGCCATGTCTTGCGGACAATAACTTTGCGCCAGAGCTTCCAAAGGAGACACCTGACATCATATATCTGTGTTTCCCAAACAACCCTACAGGAGCAACGATCAAGAAGGATCAGCTTCAGGAGTGGGTAGATTACGCAAATAAGGTCGGAGCAGTCATCATCTACGATGCTGCATACGAGGCATATATCAGCGAGGAGGATGTTCCTCATACAATATATGAGTGCGAGGGCGCAAAGACATGTGCTATCGAGCTCAAGAGCTTTTCTAAGAACGCAGGATTCACAGGAACACGTCTTGGCTATGCTGTAGTTCCAAAGGATCTGAAGGACGCAGATGGCGTGTCAATGCACAGCCTGTGGGCAAGAAGACATGGAACAAAGTTCAATGGCGCTCCATACATTGTTCAGGCAGCAGGAGACGCAGTGTACTCAGACGAGGGCAAGGCTCAGACAAAGGCTCAGATCGCATACTACATGAACAACGCAAAGGTTATCTCACAGGGACTCAAGGATGCGGGTTACACTGTATCAGGCGGTGTAAATGCGCCATACATCTGGCTTAAGACACCGAACAACATGTCATCATGGGATTTCTTCGATTATCTGCTTGAGAATGCAAATGTAGTCGGAACACCAGGCTCAGGCTTCGGACCAAGCGGTGAGGGATATTTCAGACTTACTGCATTCGGAACTTATGAGAATACAGTTGAGGCTATAGAGAGAATCAAGAATATGTAATACAGCTATAAGCTGTGGTGTATACATGCATGGATCAGCGTGTGTGATCCGAGATATATACGTTACAGTACATAGTGTCTTTGGTATGCCTGCAGGCACTCCGGTAAGGGGAGTCTGCGGGCATGTTTTTTGTTATTTGTCGGTCTTTACTCATATATTCAGATTTGATATAATGACTTATAAGGGTGATTAAAAGCCAATAACGGAGGTATTGAGATGAAGGATAACGGACTTTTGGTACAGTATTTTACAGCGAATACGACCGACAGCCAGGATTTATGGAAAAAGGCAGCAGAGGACGCTGCGGTTCTGAAGAAGATGGGGGCTACGGCTGTATGGTTTCCGCCTGCTACAAAGGGAGCACAGGGCAAAGAAGATATGGGGTATGCTCCGTACGATCTGTATGATCTGGGAGAGTTTGATCAGAAGGGTTCAGTTGGAACCAGATACGGAACTAAGGATGAGTATATAGCTGCTATAAAGGCTATGAAGGATCAGGGGATAAATGTCTATGCGGACATTGCGGTCAGACAGAAGCTCGGCGCTGACAGGATAGAGAAGGTTACAGCAGCCGACTTCAACACCAAAGATATTCCACAGATGATCGGCAATAAGAAGACTGTGGGAGCACTTTCAAAGTTTACATTCCCTGGAAGAAAGTCAAAGTATTCCAAGTTCAAGTGGAACTGGAAGCATTTTGCGGGAATAGACTGGAAGCAGGAAGAATTCAAGAAGCGTGTGTGCGCTCTTGAGGGCAAGGATTATGACGAGGCGGACAAGGAATATTCCAAGTATGACTATATAATTGGAAGCGAGATTGATTTCTACAATCAGGAAGTGTATGACGAGCTCATGGCGTGGGCTCAGTGGTACGAGAAGACCACTGATGTGGACGGATTCAGATTCCAGGAGGCGGAGGCTATCCCTGCATGGTTTGTGAAGGATTTTATTGAAGCGACATCTGATGTCCCTGTAGCCGCTAAGAAGAAGGGCACAGATGAGGCTCCGGAATATGTACATAAGGACATATTTGCTGTCGGTGATTTCTGGCACTGGAATACAGAATATCTGAATGGCTATATCAAGGCCACAGACAATGAGGCATCCATGTTCGATGTGCCATTGCACTTCAATTTCCACGATGCATCTGTGGCAGATGGAGAGTATAACATGGCAGATCTGCTTAAGGGTTCACTTATGATGAGCAATCCGGAGAAGGCTGTTACATTTGTAGATAACCACGAATCCCAGGTCGGAGGAGTTCTGGAATCGTACGTTGAGGATTGGTTCAAGCCTCTGGCGTATGCGGTCATACTGCTCAGAGAGCAGGGCTATCCGTGCCTGTATATCGGCGACTATGCGGGAATACCACAGGTTAAGGTAAAGTCGAAGAAGACGATACTGAATAAGCTGCTCAAGCTCAGAAAGAAATATGCATACGGAACTCAGCACGACTACTTTGATCACAGCGAGGTTGTTGGATGGACCAGAGAGGGCGACGAGGAGCACAAGGATTCAGGACTTGCGGTTGTCATGTCCGATGGAATGGGCGGCACCAAGAGAATGTATGTGGGCAGACAGTTTGCGGGAGCACATTTTGCAGATGTCATGGGTAATGCCAAGTATGACATCAAGATAGATGACGAGGGCTGTGGCGAGTTCTATGTCAACAGAAGAGGCCTTTCAGTCTGGATCAAAAAAGATTGCAAATTATAAGAAAGTGGTATATAGTATATATTACTTTATCACGCTAAAGTCGTGAAAGTCAAAAAGGAGCTTAGACATGGGAAAAACAGTACATACAGAGGCAGTACAGGATCTGTTTGAGGCAATACTTACATTGGAGACAGAAGAGGAGTGCTTTAATTTCTTTGAGGATGTATGCACGGTGAATGAACTGTTATCTATAGCACAGCGTTTTGCAGTGGCCAAGATGCTGAAGGAAGACAACACATATCTGGAGGTTGCGGAGAAGACCGGAGCGTCCACAGCCACGATAAGCAGGGTCAACAGATCCCTGAATTATGGCAAGGACGGATATGAGCTTGTATTTTCAAGAATGAAGAGCTTCCAGCAGAATGACAAGCAGAGCAACGAGAAAACCGACAAGTAGTCAGACAAAACCCCTGAACGATAAAATGTAATCGTTCAGGGGTTTTATTTTGTGTTACAGGCTGGAGTCCTGTGAAATCTGGTCGCAATACTTGTTGGTTGTGCGTAAGCTGACTATTTTTTCTTGCCCTCGGCTGCGGCGTTTGCCTGTGGCTGCTTAGCCTTTGCGGCTTTGGCTGCTACCTGCTCTCTGGCTTTCTGTGCCTGGGCTTTAGCCTTCGCCTTGGCATCTTCCTCAGATTCCTGTCTGAGCTTGTCTACCAGATGCTCCACATATTTCTTCTTGGCATATATATCAACTGAGAGAAGTGAGATCATGCTGAGATCGTGGAGATAGGAGTCCTTCTCAGGATCGTACATGGCATCAGCCTTGTTGGCTGTTCTCACGATATCCTTGATGATGTCACCGTAATGCTGGGATAGATGCTCATACAAGTGGGCGTATATATCAGAAATATCCTTTCCGTCCTTGTTGGAATCAAAATAACCATCTATAAGAGGCTCAAGCAGAGTCTGTATATCGTTGATGCTGAGCATGTTCTTCAGGTAGTATATATAAATGAGCAGTATAAGGTGCTGCTTAGAATATCTCTTCTTGTTAGGCGATGGCAGAAGATTGTTCTTCGTGTAGTTGTTGATCATGGTCTTGGTCATCACCTTGTCCTCGTCATTGCGCCTGTTCTTTCCAAGCTGATCCTCCATGAAGGTGGTCAACTGATCCATGTACAGGTCAATGGAAGGAATATCCTTAGGGTTTATATAATCAAGGCCACCGGCCATTGATATTATGTCTTTAATATTTGTCTTTTTATCCATATAGACACCTCTTATATTAGTTGGAGCACGCACAGGAACTGCTGTGCGAAAATGCTGTTCATAAATACCGTTCACAAATTGACATATTCCAACAGTTGTACGTGCTGTGTATGCAGTATGCATTGTTTACGCAGCATGTGCTGTTTTGTGCAGTATGTGTTGTTTATGCAGTGTGTAATACCGCATATAAACAGTTGATTTTGAATCAACACGACATATTATATAGTATTCAAAACTACATTACAAGGTTGTTTTACTATAAAACGTATTAATTTGTTAAAAAATCAAGAGGAAAGAGAATGCTCAGGACGCTAGCTGGCTGCAAGCTTGACGATTGTATCTTTTTGAGCCGAAAAAAGAGAAAAGCACACAAGCTTTCGCAAGCCTGTGTGCTTTTCGTAAATTCCTTCGAGAAATATCACAAAATTGTATCTTTTTCAACGAAAATGTCTGTTTGCGCATAACCCCGCCACCCGGCGCTGACTTACTCACCATCGGCGTCGCCTGGCTCCTGCGGAGCCAGCGTGATAAGCACTCTGGCGACTCGCTTTTTGTCCATCTCAAGTACCTTGTAGATGCATGAGATGTCGGTGACGGACTCGCCCTTGGCTGGAATGTGATCCAGCAGCTCGGTTATGTAACCGCCGAGGGAGTCGTAGTCCTCTGATTCTATCTTTAGATTCAGTGCATCATTCAGATCATCCAGCTTGATGGAGCCATCGACGTTGTAGTGGGTGTCGTCAACCTTGATGATGTTGTTGTGTTCCTCCGTGTCGTACTCATCCTTGATGTCTCCGATGATTTCCTCAATGAGATCCTCAATGGTAATAAGTCCTATGCAGATTCCGTACTCATCGAGCACGATGGCCATGGTATTGGAATCCGACTTCATGGAGTGCAGAAGATCATTGGTCTTCTGATATTCATATACATACAGTGGCTTTCTCATGATGTTGCGAACGCTGAAATTATTGATATCATGGGTTGCCTTGTAGAAGAAGAGATCCTTAACATGAAGGATACCGATCACGTTATCTCTGGAGTCCTCATATACAGGAATTCTCGTATACGGTACTTCCATGTAGAGCTTCAGCAGATCATCATAAGCCATATCAACAGAGGCGATGGTCATATCTGCTCTTGGAATCATGACATCCCTTGCAATGGAATCTCCGAAGTCCACCACATTGGTTATCATTTCCTTCTCTTTGTCCTCGATGACGCCTTCCTCCTCACTGACGTTCACCATGCTTATGAGTTCATCCTCGGTCATCTTCTGGTTCCCGCCGTCCTTGTCGAGCCTTATGATCCAGAATATAAAATCAGCGATCTTATTCACTATGAATATCACAGGTGTGAGCACTATCATAAGGAACTGGATTATGTCAATGTATAACAGCGATATCTTCAGGTTATAACGCTGAGCCAGGGTCTTTGGCGTGATTTCTCCGAAGAGGAGAACGATCAGTGTCAGGGCTCCGGTTGCAATACCGACAGCAGAGCTTCCAAATGCCTTTGTTACGAATGTGGTCGTGAGAGAAGATGCTGATATGTTGACAATGTTATTTCCTATAAGAATAGTGCTTATCAGCTTGCTTGAATTCTCTGTGACCTTGAGAACCCGTGAGGCTCGCTTGTTGCCGTTGTCTGCAAGAGACCTGAGCGAGAATTTACTCACCGTTGTGAGTGCTGTTTCAGCTGAAGAAAAGAATGCGGACAGTGCGATCAGCACCACCAGAATGATAATGTTTATTATGGAACCTGCGTCCAAGATTTCATCTCCAATCATTTAAAAAATTTTTAATTCTGATTGTACTTAATATATAGCATATTGTCAAGAATCCGTACCTTGATGTGGCAAAGAATCAGCGAAGAATGAAATGGGGAATAAAAAGCAGAAAAAGACACACAATAATAAGGCAGCAGAAAAATGCATAGCAAAAAGGAGAGAACATCATGAGAAGTTCAACAGAAACCTACAAAGAAGTTGCAGAGAGATGCAGTGCGTATGAGAAGAAGTGTTCTTGTAAGGGTCTTTCAAACGATGTGACGGGTAAGAGTTGTCTTAACTGCGATCATTTTACAGACACAGAGTACTGTGAGCTTGATCTGTATGATCCTATAGTCAAGAATCTCTAGCTGGCAGCCGGAAATTTCTGGTAAATGATATCAGAATGGAAGAGTGGAGCGGGGCAGGAAAAGCGCCGCTCTGTACATAAAGTAAAGTTGACACATCTGACATGTATTGATATACTTAATCACTGAAAATGGAGGCGTTTGCGTGTGCAGACAGAGTAAATAGTGAAAGGTATATACGTCGATGATTAGTGCGAATAACGTAACATTGAGATTTGGTAAGAAGGCTTTATTTGAGGATGTAAATATCAAATTTACAGAGGGTAACTGTTATGGACTGATCGGTGCAAATGGTGCCGGCAAGTCAACTTTCCTGAAGATCCTGTCAGGAGAGATAGAGCCGTCAAAGGGTGATGTGACCATGAATGATGGAGAGAGACTTTCAGTTCTCCAGCAGGATCACTACAAATACGATGAGTACCAGGTGCTTGACACAGTAATCATGGGTAACAAGCGTCTGTATGAGATAATGAAGGAAAAAGATGCTATATATATGAAGGAGGACTTCTCAGACGAGGATGGAGTCAAGGCTGCAGAGCTTGAGGCTGAATTTGCTGAGATGAACGGCTGGGAGGCTGAGTCAGATGCCTCAACACTTTTGAATGGCCTTGGTGTAGGCACAGAGTATCACTACAGCCTGATGAAGGATCTGGACGGCGGACTCAAGGTCAAGGTACTTCTTGCACAGGCTCTTTTCGGCAATCCAGATGTGCTTCTTCTAGATGAGCCTACTAACCACCTTGATATGGATGCTATTGCATGGCTTGAGGAGTTCCTCATCAACTTTGAGAACACAGTCATCGTTGTATCACATGACAGATATTTTCTTAACAAGGTATGTACACATATAGCAGATATAGATTACAGCAAGATCCAGCTCTACGCAGGAAACTATGATTTCTGGTATGAGTCGAGCCAGCTGATGATCAAGCAGATGAAGGAAGCGAATAAGAAGAAGGAAGAGAAGATCAAGGAGCTTCAGGAGTTCATTCAGAGATTCTCGGCAAATGCTTCAAAGTCCAAGCAGGCGACATCACGTAAGCGTGCTCTTGAGAAGATCGAACTGGATGATATTAAGCCATCGAGCAGAAAGTACCCATATATCGATTTCAGACCTAAGAGAGAGATCGGAAATGAAGTGCTTACCGTGTCACATATTTCTAAGACAGTTGACGGTGAGAAGCTTCTAGATGATATCTCATTCACAGTTGGACATGACGACAAGATAGCATTTGTAGGACCAAATACAAAGTCAACAACCATGCTCTTTAAGATACTTGCAGGCGAGGAGGAGCCTGATGAGGGAAGTTACAAGTGGGGTGTTACAACTTCACAGGGATATTTCCCTAAGGACAACACCAAGGAGTTCGACAACGACCTTGTGATAGTAGACTGGCTCACTCAGTATTCAGATGAGAAGGATGCCACATATGTAAGAGGTTTCCTTGGAAGAATGCTCTTTGCAGGTGAGGATGGAGTTAAGAAGGTCAAAGTCCTCTCTGGAGGAGAGAAGGTAAGATGTCTTCTGTCCAAGCTGATGATCATGGGGTCAAACACCCTGATTCTTGATGAGCCTACAAACCATCTGGATATGGAGTCGATCACAGCGCTCAACAACGGACTTATCAAGTTCCCTGGAGTCGTATTGTTCTCCTCACAGGATCACCAGTTTGTACAGACAACAGCCAATAGAATTATAGAGATAACAAACACCGGTCTCATAGACAAGCAGACTACATATGATGAGTATCTTGCTAATGACGAGCTTGCAAGAAAGAGACAGGTTATGAATATGGATTCTGAGGACTGATATATTGATATATGATCACCTGAATACAGATCATGACAGAAAAAATGGCTGTGACACAACAATATGTCACAGCCATTTTTTCTTATTCTATACCAAGATCAAAAATGTAATTCAACAGCTTGATAATGTGGTCAACATTCTCCTCGCTGTTGCCCGGGAATGAGAGATACACATCGTTGTATCCCAGGTTCATGCGGTTGGCAAAATCCGTTCCGCTGATGTTTATTGCGTATGCGGAAGTGTGATTTGCGGAATCCTGCGCCGTTACTACACGATCCTTGAGCTCTCCCTCGAAGAGAGTTTTGAGAGTGCCATCATATGTATCAAGCGGATGTATCAGATTTATCCAACTGCAGCACTCAACTCCGGCCTTGTCGGATATCAGCACATCATATACATTGTCCTCGCACAGCAGCGGGAAGGAAGAGTATTCCGTTCCATTTGCATCGTAGTCAGCGTCAAATGTAGTCGGATCGTAATGCAGGTTCTGCATATATTTAATCTTGTCCGAGTCTTTATAATTATAGTAGCTCTTATAGTCGTCTATAACGGATGTGTCCACGCTCCATGGATCAGGACTGTTGACCACCGCATATGCAAATACCGTCGGCCGGGTATTGGAATATACCGCCAGTGAGATCCAGGCCAGTGACACTACGATCATCAGTATTCCTATGATCTTCCATTTGTTGCAGTCTATAAAATAATGAAAACGCTGTGAGCGTGTCATGTCCGCTGTCTCAGCCTTTTTTTGCGCCCGTCTGTATCTGCGGCGCTCTGATCTCGTCATGGCGTGAAGTTCAAGACTGTTTTCGGTCGCAAGGTCCGCTTTGGGCGCTGCAGATCTAGGATCTGAGAAACCGTCGGCCACCTCACGCTTGACACCCCTTGGCTGGATCAAAATGTCATCCGGGGCATCCTTCTGTGTGCTTTCCAGCACCTCTTCCTGTGTATTATCTTTTTTGCTCATTCAAAACTCCTCTGCACGAAAAGAGCCGGAGGGCGTCCGGTCTTCCGCGTCAAATATATTTAATAATAGTATACTAACATATAGAAGAGGAGAACAGAACCCCTCCAATAGTGAAAAAAGTCTAAAATTTAAAATTGCACAATAAAACAGACCGGTTTTGCATGCACTATACATAATGACTAAAAGAAAACCCTGTAAATAAGCTGTTTTATATATATAAAGTACAGTTGCCATATTAGCCGGAAAGGCGCATGGAATGTACGAAAAATAGACTATTTGACAAAAATGATAAAATACACGCCTTATAGATAAAGTTTAATTAGTTATTTTTTTAGCTTAAAAAAAGGCAAATGTGCAAAAAAGATAAAAAAGCTCAAAAAAGGGGTTGCCAAATTAGATAATATGCCCTATAATAAGCCTATGTTGACAAGGACGTTGTCAATAAAATCACAACAGAGGTCATGGAAAAGCATGACACGGCATTCCGGATATGCTCGATAAGGCGATTTTAGAGCATAACATTGGAATAGCACACATATTTAAAAGGAGGGTTTTTTTGTGAGAAAAATCAAAAAGGCGTTAGCACTTTCATTAGCTATGGCAATGGGATTATCACTCGTTGCATGTGGCGGAAATGATGATGCTACAACAGAGGCTAAGACAGAGGCTAAGACAGAGGCAACAGAGGCAACAGACGCAGCATCAGATGATGCTACAGAGGCAACAGAGGCAGACGCTTCAGCAACAGGAGCAATTGCAGCACCTAGCACAGATGGCTGGGATGACAGCAAGAAGATCTACGCTTACTCATGGGATGAGGATTTCTCAAAGAAGATGAACGTCGTTCTTGACAAGTTCCCAGAGTACAAGGATTATGTTGAGTTCGTAACACTTGGTGTTGGTGGAACATCAGATGAGTACAAGACAGCTATCGACACAGCTCTTAAAAGTGGAGACAAGTATCCTTCACTTATCCCAGCTGATAACGATGTAGCTAAGTACTGGTCAGAGACAGACGCAACAGCAAACCTTACAGATCTTGGATTTACAGATGATGTTATGGCTAATTCATACGACTTCGCTAAGCAGTATGGAACAAAAGATGGACAGCTTAAGTGCGTTACATGGCAGGCTACAGCAGGTTCTGTATTCTACAGAAGAGACATTGCTAAGGAAGTTCTTGGATCAGATGATCCTGAGACAGTTCAGGCAGCTCTTGCTGATTGGGACAAGTTCTTCGAGACAGCAGACAAGTTAAAGGATGCTGGATACAAGATCGTATCTGGTCCTTCAGATGTTAAGTACGCTATCTGGGATACTCAGTCACAGCCTTGGGTAACAGATGACGGTTCATCAGAGAAGCTTACACTTGATGGTGCAGTTACAGAGTACCTTGAGACAGGTAAGAAGATCTATGATGGTGGATATTCAAACAACACAGCCCTTTGGGATTCATCATGGGCTGCTGATATGACAAATGATTCAAAGGTATTCTGCTACTTCGGATGTCCTTGGTTCATCGGTTCAATGCAGGGTAACGGCGCTGTAGATGGTAACTGGGGAGCTGTTACAGGCCCTACATCATACCACTGGGGCGGTACATACGTAATGGTTGGTAAGGATACACCAAACCCAGAGCTTTGTGCATTCCTTCTTTACGAGTTAACATGTGATCCAGATGTTGGTGTTGAGATCACAAACAAGACAGGTGACTGTGTAAACAACAAGGCAGCTAACGAGAGACTTATCAATGGTGAGCTTTCAAGCGACAATGCAGCTCAGAAATTCCTTGGCGGACAGAACCCAATCGAGGTATGGGCAGCAGCAGCAGAGGGAATCAACCTCAGCAACGTAACATACAATGACGCTTCAATCAAGGGATTCATCGATGAGGCAGCTACAGCTTACAACTCAGGTACATACACATCAGTTGATGATGCTGTTAAGTACATCGAGGACAAGTGTGCTTCAGAGCTTGGTATCTCAAAGTAATCTATCCCTAAAATAAAGGATAAAACTATAAAGTAACAAAATGCACGCATCAGTAATGAAAGTTGCTGGTGCGTGTGTACTATAGACCAATATTTTAAGGGGGGCGTATCACACTATGAAAAAGAACAAGACAGTTGAATACGGCAAGTATGGTTTGATGTTCCTCATTCCGTTCTTCCTTGTTTTCCTTATCTTTCAGCTGTATCCACTTATCTATACGTTCTACAATTCACTTGTCTACTCAGCTAAGAATGGTAGATATGTGACAACAAGCGTAGGACTCGGTAACTTTACCAATTATGTGTTTGCAAAGACCGGAAGTGAGTTCTGGCAGGCACTTGCTATAACAGTTGTTCTGTGGATAGTAAACTTCATCCCTCAGATCCTTCTCGCACTTGTTCTTGCTGCCTGGTTCACAGACATCAAGGTTAAGTTAAAGGGTCAGGGTGCATTCAAGGTAATCATGTACATGCCTAACATCATTACAGCAGCTACAATCGCCGTTCTCTTCTACAGTATGTTCGAGGTTCAGGGACCTATCACGAGCCTGTTCAGAAGTTGGGGATGGTGTGATGATGGTGGTATCCTGAATCACGGCTGGGCATCACTTATAATCATTGCTTTCATCCAGTTCTGGATGTGGTATGGTAATACAATGATTGTCCTTTGTGCAGGTATTCTCGGTATCAATCCATCACTTTACGAGGCAGCCAGTGTTGATGGTGCTACATCAAAGCAGCAGTTCTTCAAAATAACACTTCCACTGCTCAAGCCGATCTTACAGTACACACTCGTAACATCAGCTATCGGTGGTCTGCAGATGTACGATATTCCACAGCTGTTCAACGAAGGTAACCCAGTTGTAAGAGTAGGTGGATCAGATGTCAATTCTACAACAACAGTAGTTATGCTTATCAAGAAGTATGTAAGTGCAGGTCCTACACAGGATTATGGTAAAGCTGCAGCTTACTCAGTAATGCTTTTCGCATTCACATTGATAATAAGCTTACTGTTCTATAAGCTGACATCAGAGAAAACAGCAAAACAAGGAAAGTAGGTGAACAAAGTTGGATCAGACAGAATCAAAAGCAACAGGAACGAGAGTTTTTAGATATGTCATTTGTATCATACTTTGTTTCCTGTCAATCATACCGTTTTATATTTTGGTAATAAACTCAACACTTAAGTCCAGTGATATTCTTACAGGAATAAAGCTTGTTCCTGGATCACAGTTCATCACTAACTTCAAGGGACTTTTAGAGGGTAGTGCTAAGACGAGTGGAGTAAACGTACTTCAGGCTATGCTCAATTCATTGATTATCACAGTACCTGCAACAGCTCTTCAGATCTACTTCGGTTCTCTGACAGCTTACGCAGTTACAGTTTACAATTTCAAGGCAAAGAAGTTTGCATGGGGCTTCATATATGCTATCATGATGATTCCTCAGCAGGTATCTATCGTAGGTTTTATCAAGGTATGTAACCTCACACATATTTATGGTTCATATCTTGCAATGATCATTCCAGCGATCGCAGCACCAACAACTGTTTACTTTATGAAGCAGTACATGGAGACAGGTCTCTCGACAGAGATCGTAGAGGCTGCCAGAATTGATGGATCAGGAGAAATTCATACGTTCAACACGATCGTACTTCCTCTTCTGAAGCCGGCTATGGCAACTCAGGCAATCTTCGGATTCGTTGCATCATGGAATAACCTGTATACACCTTCTATCATACTTGCTACAGAGAGAAAGAAGCAGACAATGCCAATGTACGTTCAGGCGTTAAAGGCAAATGATAAGTCAAGAGATTGGGGTCAGATCTATTGTGGACTTTTCACAACAGTTCTTCCAATTCTCGTAATGTACTTCTTCCTTTCTAAGTATATTATTGCAGGTGTTGCACTTGGTGGTGTAAAGGAGTAATATATATTGTAATCAATTAAATATAATGTAGGTATCGATGACTCTCGGGTTGATCGATACCCGCATTATATTATTTTTTTTTCTAACGAGACAATAAGCGAAGAGGACATTTTGAATGAGCGAGATATCAAACAACAGGGAAGAGAGCAGAGAGAATGACAGGGGAAAAGAGAAAGAACCACTTCTGAGACGGGCAATGGATGCGTTTGGAACTATATTTGCACTTAATGTGTGCTTTGTAGTTGGCTGTATACCTATATTTACAGTGGGGGCATCGCTGTCAGCTCTTTATGCTATGTGTATAAGACTGCAGGAGGATGAGGAAGAGACGGTTGTCGCCGGATTTATCCATGAGTTTAAGAGAAGCTTTAAACAGTCGACCATAGCGTATTTCTTTATTCTGCTTGCGATATTTGTAATGTATTTTGAATTCCTGCTTGTCAAGAGAGTGACGGGATTCATATCTACATTCTACACAGGAATTCTTGTGACAGAACTTATATTTATGGGACTTATTGTTCCGTTTTTGTTCCCGTTGATAGCCAGATACAACAATAAGCTGGGAACCACGGTGAGAAACTCACTGGCTTTGGCTATCACATATAAGGGATCATGGTTAAAAGTATTTATCGCATGGTTTGCACCTATATTTATATGCGTGAGATACCCTATTATATTTGTGAATATATGGTACCTGTGGGTTTTATTCATATTTGGTGCGATTGCATACGGAACCAGTACGACGATGAGGAAGATATTCAGACTCAACGAGAAGAAACTGGAGGAAACCGCCCGAAAAGCCGAGGAAGAGGCAAAGAAGGCAAAGGAGGAGGCTGAAGCTGCTGCGAAACTGTTAGAAGCCGAGGCTGAAGCTGAAGAAAAGGATAAAGAGGATACAGGGAATAAAGAAGACTTGGATTCGGAACAGGCATGAAGCATGAAGATAGTGATATTTCCCATAAAAGAGGTTAAAGAGAAATCTTTAACCTCTTTTTTTATGAAAAAGTGTCACATTTATGATAATGTAATCGTTATATATAGTGAACGTTCAAAAAAGACAGAATATCAAGGGGTGTTTATGGCGGGGAACACATGAAAAAGGATAGGGAAATTATGCATAATGATAAGAAAGACAGCGAATTGATAGCAGAATATTATGACAAGTACGAACAGAAGTTATACAGGCTGTCGTATGCCGTATTGGGAGATATATGGCAGGCGGAGGAGGCTGTACAGGAGACATTTCTGAAAGTCATAAGATACAGGGACATGATAAAAAGGATGCCGGAGGAGAAGAGGTCGGCGTACATAACCAAGACTGCAAGAAATATCGCTGTTGATATGTACAGGAAAAATAAAAGAGATAAAGAGGCTGTGTGCAGTCTGCAGGGGGATGACGATTCCGCGGAACTTGCAGACAACATCCTGTGGAGTCATGCCGATCCATCGGTGAAGAGCAATATGGCTGATGAGGTGGAGAACAGGCAGTTGATAACAGGCATACTTGGTAGATTATCTGATGATGATGCCCTGGTGCTCCAGCTAAGGATAGTGCGGCAGCTCAGTGTAAGAGAGACGGCTGATCTGATGCGGCTGACAGAGGCTGCGGTCCGGAAGAAATATGAGCGGGCGGTAAAGAGAGCGCGAAAACTGCTGATGAAGGAGATGATGCTGGATGGAGAATAGGAATATGGAGAATGTTGATAACACGGACAATACGGATAATATGGACAAGCTGTCTGAACATGAATTTTCGGCAGAATACAAAGCTAAAAAGGAAAGTCTGCTCGCCGGAATGAGAGATATGGAGGAGTCCGGCAGATCGACAGGCCTCAGGAAAAGACATGGAGGAATGGAGAGATTTATCAAGGTTGCAGCACTGCTGCTGTGTGGTGTGATCCTTATACCGGTATCGATCCATGCTGCGGTCAGCGTGTATAGATTTACGATCGAGAAGAATGGTGGTTATGCAAGTGGAACGATAGAGCTCAATGACGATGGTGTTGCCACAGCTGCAGATGACACCGAGAGCACGGAGACTCTGGACGCGATGAAAAAGAGAATGGCGGAGGAGGAAGAAAATGGAACAAAGAGCATAATGAAAGGAAGCGATGGTAATTCATACATGATAAATTCTGGCAAAAGATACGTGGAGATCACTCTTGATTATCTGCCGGAAGGCGTGGTTCAGGTCGAGGAATGTAAGTATGACAGCCCGGACAGGGAAGGATATATGGGAATATCCATAGCGGCAACCCAGTGGAATGGACAGTCGAATACTGTGATAAACCGAAGCATCGAGGATGCCACAGTCAGACAGGCGGGAAGTTATGAGTACCTGATGTTTGAGAGGGGAGGAGTTGATTGGGGATTTGATAGAGTGCTGTACGTTCCGATAAAAGAAGAGTCCGTTATTCTGACTGTGTATATCGGCTGCGATATAACGGATGAGGAACTGGACAAGATCGTGACCGGAATAAATGTCAAGGATGCTGAGGGTGATGATCCATCTAATTGGGTCGGAGTTGACTCAACATTTTATGATGACAATCCGGATAATGTTGATACGATCCAGGTGGATGACAAGTACACATTTATAGGATTGGACGAGTTGTTTGTTGTGGATGGCGTAGAGATGACGGTAAACAGTGTGAACGTATACGATGACACCCAGGGAATAGATCCTGCGGATATGCTCTGTGTTGTGGGAGATCTCGAGGAGAAAGGTCTGGTGGATACGGACGGAAACTTTGTGGATGTCAGATGTCGGAGGATGAACGAAGCGACAGATAACAGCTTTACAAGCTGGGGAGATTATAATAACAGCAGCTTGCGGATGGTTGCGGTGGATATCACATATAAAGCGGACTACAGAGCATATCCGTATGACGATATAGTTATAGATCTTGAGAGGGGAGAAAAACTCTCGGGGGACAAGCTGGCGCCACCGGTTGACACGAATTATTATTGCGGAGATGGTGAGCCTCGTGCGAGTTATGGAAGACGGATGACATATGGAGTACCTGCGTATGTAGTAGATGACGGCACAGAGATTGCTGAAAAGAGCGTGGATGGCTACTGCTGCCTGAAGAGGGATGGCGAAGAACATTTGCTGACGGTGTATTTCCTTGTTGACGAGAGTGAGCTTGAGGATTGTTACATGCAGGTAAGTCCGAGCAGTTCAATGGCAGGTTATTATGAGTATATGACAATATATCTTGGTGAAGGAGAGTAAATATGAGGAAGAGAAGATGGATGATATGTGCAGCTTTGGTTTGCCTTGCGATGGCGTGCGGTGGCTGCGCGGATAAGAAAAAGGAAGCAAACACGGCGGTCATAGAGGGCGATGATATCAAGGAATACAGCAGCGGAACGGACACGTCCGGGGACACCGAGAAGGATGCAGATTATGATGACAGTGTGGGCGGACTTGCCAGAACACTCAGCATTCCGACCAGTGTAAATGTTGATATTCCTGTTGAAAATTGCGGAACTTTGGAGTCTGCAAGCATCAAAGCGTCGGAGATCAAGACTCCGGATGCCGATAAGATGTATACGAAGAAGTTCACCATGGGCAGCATAGGAGCTGAAGACAGGGAGACGATACTCAAAAGCATATTTGACGAGGAGGATGGAGTTTTCGAGTATCCATATGATATGAAGGACAGTGTGACACAGGAGCAGAGAGATGAACTGTTCGCTCATAAGGGTGCCGATGTGGATTATAGCAAGGATTATTTTATTGGGAAGATAGATGGAGTTGAATACATACTGTATTTTTATGATCTGTCGTGGATATCAGATGAGGGATTTTCTATCCAGCTTGCGGTGACGGATCCTGTCCCTGAAGATATGGCGGACAAGGGTGCGACATTCACAGAGTATACTTCATGGGATCCCGCAGACTTAATAACTGCAAATGAAGGTAATCCGTCGGATGTTCAGAATGATGAAACCAATATGAGTGGCATGGACGAGGATGCCGGAATGGTAAAAGCACTGGACTACATGGACAAATGGGGCTTTAAGGATGTGGTTCCAACATCGCAGTCGGAGCTTTACCGTCAATATAGTGATGAGTATGGAGAGGTTGTAGGATATGAGAAGGATGGATACTCTGTGACATTTCAGGCGTCCGTGAATGGACAGCCGCTATATCAGCCGGATGCATTTGGCATAGACACCATCTCAAACCAGAAGAAGGCGGAGGACAGTGGTTCGTTTTCTGCAGAGAAATACTACTACACGGAGCAGTCCACATACAGTATCGCATTTACAGGAGAGAAACTTACGGGATTTACATGCACCTGGCCGATGAAGTCCGCGGGGGATATTCAGGATGCAGGGACACTGATCACCTGGGATTCTGCGGTGACAAGCCTCAAGGGAGTCATGGAGAGCCACTTTGCGGATTATACCGGATATAATTCGGTGGAGTTCAACGATGTGAGACTCACATATTTCAGGATAAAGACAGGGGACGGCGAGTATGAGGCTATACCTGTGTACTCATTTGCACAGTTGGATTCGGATCATTCCGACACTTACCCGATACAGCTTGTACTGATAGATGCGAGGGATGGAAGTGAGGTCAGCATGGTTCAGGATGAGGAGAGATTCCTGAATAAATAGACCGCAAATGAGTTGCATATTTGGCTGTGTAATTGTGCATGTCTGCTTGACAACAGAGAGCGTACATAAGTATAATTAATTGCGATAAAATAAGTCATATTGACTATATTAGGAAAGGAAAAACATCGGTTTCGGTGTTGCAGAGGGTTTATATGGTTTACAGTGTTACGGTTACACAGCTTATAGAGAAGATGGATCTCAAGAACCATACTCCGGAGATTGATACGGATAAGATACTTATCCAGGATCCGGGTATGAACAGACCGGCAGTACAGTTTGGTGGATTCTTCGAGCACTTTGATGCAGGAAGAATACAGATTTGTGGTAATGTTGAGCATGCCTATGTGGCAGCTATGCATACTGAGGAGGAAAACAAGCGCATTATGGATGAGTTCTTCTCATACAAGCCGCCATGCCTTATATTCTGCCGAGGTCTTGAGCCATATCCATTTATCATAGAGATGGCGAAGAAGCACGGGGTTCCGGTACTCACATCCGATGCGGTCACATCTGCATTTGTACATGAGGTGGACAGATGGCTGCATGTGGAGCTGGCTCCAAGAATATCGGTGCATGCGGTTCTTGTCGATGTATACGGCGAGGGCGTACTGATCATGGGTGAGAGCGGAATCGGTAAGTCGGAGGCGGCGCTGGAGCTTCTGAAGAGAGGACACAGACTTGTTGCGGACGATGTGGTTGAGATCAAGAAGGTCAGCGATGCGACTCTTGTAGGAAGAGCTCCTGACATAACGAGGCATTTTATTGAGCTCAGAGGAATTGGAATAATAGATGTGAAATCACTGTTTGGTGTTGAGTGCGTTAAGATAGATCAGAATATCGATCTTGTCATCAACCTGGAGGAGTGGAGCAAAGATACAGAATACGACAGACTCGGACTTGAGGACAATTATATGGAGTTCCTGGGAAATAAGGTGGTAAGTCACAACATACCAATCAGACCGGGAAGAAATATCGCGATCATAGTTGAGTCGGCGGCTGTAAACCACAGACAGAAGAAGATGGGATACAATGCAGCTCAGGAGCTTTACAACAGAGTTACACAGAATATTATGAAGGGCAACGGCGGTGGAGACAAGCAGTAGATGACTGCCGGCCGTGATATTACAATAAAAGCGGAGATGTGGAAGGAGAAAAGACATGGCTAAGTATGTATTTGGAGTTGATGTTGGAGGAACTACAGTAAAGATGGGACTTTTTACCGTTGAGGGCGAACTGCTCGACAAGTGGGAGATCAAGACCCGCACAGAGGACGGTGGAAAGAATGTTCTTCCGGACATTGCTGCTTCTATAAAGGAAGTTATAGACAATAAGAAGCTTGCAAAGGAAGATGTTGAGGGCGTTGGAATCGGAGTTCCGGGACCTGTCAAGGAGGATGGAACGGTTCTCAAGTGTGTAAACCTCGGATGGGGAATACTGAATGTTGAGGACGAGCTGGAGAAGCTGGTCGGATATCCCGTAAAGGCTGGAAATGACGCAAATGTCGCTGCGCTCGGAGAGATGTGGCAGGGCGGTGGCAAGGGCCACAGTAATCTGGTAATGGTAACACTTGGAACAGGTGTTGGCGGCGGAATCATACTCAACGGCAAGATGCTGTTCGGCGTGAATGGTGCCGGCGGTGAGATCGGACATATATGTGTTGACGATTCAGAGACTGAGACATGTGGATGCGGAAACAAGGGATGTCTGGAGCAGTACACATCTGCAACAGGCGTGGTAAGACTTGCGGGCAGAGCTATGGCAGCTTCAGATAAGAAGTCAACTCTCCGTGAGCTCGAGGCTGTTACTGCAAAGGATGTATTTGACGCAGCAAAGGCAGGAGACGAGCTTGCACTTGAGATAGTTGATACACAGGCACGTATCCTGGGTCGTGCTCTTGCACAGATAGCATGTGTAGTTGATCCTGAGATATTTGTAATCGGTGGAGGCGTGTCAAAGGCGGGCTCCATACTTACAGATTCAGTAAAGAAGTATTTCGAGCATTATGCATTCCATGCATGCAGACAGACAAAGTTCGCACTTGCACAGCTTGGCAATGATGCAGGTATTTATGGAAGTGCATGCAGCATGCTTGGAAGGTAATTGACCTGAATGTAATTTCGGTAAAATTTACCAGTAGAATTTGTGAAAATATCCAAAGGTTTTGCGAAAGATGGTAAATTTATATTAAATTTTAATATTGAATTATAAAAGTCTTTAATGTATGATGAATTTAATGGTGATGAATAGTGCCGTAAAATCCAATATATTAAAGACTTTTATTGTGTATGTTAAGAAAAAAGCAGTTTTCTGTGACAGGGGGTGCTTTTACTTTTGTTTTAAAATACATGCACATGTGAATAAAATATAGAAGACAGATTGTATGAGGTTGACATGTCAGATTTAGATATATTGAACAGTATTCGAGAGATAACCGGAGAGAAGAATGCAAGCGCAGATGAGGTGATGAGCGCACACACTACCTTCAGGGTGGGCGGTCCTGCCGACTATTTTGCGAGTCCTTCTGATGCAGATCAGGTTGCGGGGATTATAGAACTTTGTCGGAAATGTGAGATACCGTATTTTGTCCTTGGTAATGGCAGTAATCTGCTTGTGTCGGATGCTGGCTACAGGGGCATGATAATCAATATAATGGACAATATGAATGGGATAACAGTTGATGGTGATGTGATAACAGCCCAGGCCGGGGCAAAGCTGGTGAGAGTCAGCAGACTGGCAAGGGATAATTCGCTGACCGGTCTTGAGTTTGCTTCCGGGATTCCCGGTACTATAGGCGGTGCGGTGTATATGAATGCGGGAGCTTATGGCGGTGAGATGAAGGACGTTGTCACCAGTGTCAAGGTGATGGATTCCGATGGACATATATATGATATGTCGTCGGATGAACTGGATTTTTCGTACAGACACAGTGCTGTGGAGGCTGAGGGGCTCATAGTTCTTGAGGTTACCATGAAGCTGGCAGCAGGTGTGCAGCAGGATATAGATGACAGAATGAAGGAATTGTCGGATTCCAGAAGAACAAAGCAGCCGCTTGAGTATCCGTCGGCGGGCTCTACATTCAAGAGACCTGAGGGATATTTTGCGGGTAAACTTATAATGGATGCAGGACTCAGGGGATATTCTGTGGGAGGAGCACAGGTGTCCGAGAAGCACTGCGGATTTGTTGTGAACAGGGGCGGTGCAACCGCTGCTGATGTGACAGGCCTGATCCGTGATGTACAGAAGAAGGTTATGGATCAGTTTGGCGTGATGCTGGAGCCCGAGGTGAAGATGCTTGGCGATTTCTAGCATTCAGTGAGACAGGGAGAACAGAGCATGAGATTTGTTATTGTGACAGGAATGAGTGGAGCAGGAAAGGCAACGGCGCTTAAGACGCTTGAGGATGCCGGATTTTTCTGTGTTGATAATCTGCCTATCCAGCTCATAAAAAGATTTGCCGAGATCGCTTATGATGAGCAGATCCAGGTGGATGATGTTGCTATCAGTGTTGATATCAGAAGTGGAAGGGCTTTGTCACAGCTAAATTCGTGCCTGGCGGATATCAGAAGAGAGGGCATGAATTATGAGATTCTGTTCATTGAGTGTTCCAATGCAACTCTGGTAAAGCGTTATAAAGAGACTAGAAGAAACCATCCTCTTTCGGTCAAGGGTGGGCGAATAATAGATGGAATAAACAAGGAGCGTGAGCTTATCGGCTTCCTCAAGGAGGAGGCTGATTATATAATCGATACTACCAACCTCCTTGTGAGAGAGTTTAAGGCGGAGCTTGACAAGATATTTGTGCAGAATGAGGAGTATTCGAATTTCATAATTACGGTCATGTCATTTGGCTTTAAGTATGGAATACCGAGGGATTCTGATATAGTTCAGGATGTGAGATTTCTGCCCAATCCGTACTATGACCTTGAACTCAGGGAGAAAACGGGAAACGACAAAGAGATACAGGACTATGTTATGAACTGCAAGGAGGGTCCTGAGTATCTGGAAAAGTTTATAGATCTGATAACATTTTTGATACCGAATTATATCAAGGAAGGCAAAAATCAGTTGGTCATTTCCATCGGCTGCACAGGCGGAAAACACAGATCCGTCACGATAGCCAATGCTGTCTATGCCCGTTTGCAGAAGTCAAAGTATACAGTGAGGATAGTTCACAGGGATATTTTGAAGGATTCAATAGTCAAGAAGTTGTAGCATGTAATAACAGATAGTATAGCAGGTGGAATATGTCATTTTCTTCAGACGTTAAGATGGAGCTGGCAGGGAATGTTCCGGGAGCGAGGCATTGTCAGATAGCTGAGCTGGCTGCGATGATTTCAATGGTGGCATATGTGAGATATTGGGCTGGCAGACCGGCCGGGCTGGTGATAGTTACAGAGAGAAGTGTTATCGCAAAGGAGATAGCTTCCCTGATAAAGAGGCTGTTCAGATATATTCCGGACTCAAGTGTAAGAAGGACCGGAGCTGACAGCAGAGTATACAGGATGGAGATCAATTCTCCAGAGATTGTCAATACGATACTGATGACCTTGAAGATAGAAAACGAACATGAATATGAGGGACTGATACAGTGTCAGCTCATGAAGGTCAGCAGGATGGATGTTCAGCAGGATTGCTGCAGGAGAGCATATATAAAAGGAGTGTTCATGACCTCGGGATCGATCAGTGATCCGAACAAGGGCTACCACATGGAGGTGGTGTGCGAGAACGAGGGAAGGGCACAGTTCATACAGGAGATAATAAAAGGATTTGGAGTGGAAGCCCGCATAATACAGCGGAAGAAATACTACGTCGTCTATCTGAAGGATGGGGAGATGATAGTTGATATGCTTGGGATAATGGGCGCACACATATCCCTGATGAATATGGAGAACATAAGGATCAGGAAGGATATCCGTAACAATATCAACCGCAGGGTCAACTGTGAGGCTGCAAACCTCAACAAGACCGTGAGCGCTGCCGTAAAGCAGATGAATGACATTAATTACATAATAGAGACAAAGGGCATAGGATATCTGCCCGATAACCTTCAGGAGCTGGCGCTTGCCAGACTGGAGAATGAGGATGCTTCCCTTAAGGAGCTTGGTGAGATGATGACGCCGCCGATCGGTAAGTCGGGGGTTAATCATAGATTAAGAAAAATAAGTGAGATCGCAGAAGAAATGCGGGGCTGTTGATGAGCCCAAGGAGGATGTAATGATCGAAAAGACAGTTGTTGTATCAATGATGGGAGAGGCAGAGGAAAGACCTGTTGCAGTTCTTGTACAGGTTGCAAGTCAGTATGACAGCAAGGTTCACCTTGTTACCGGAGATAAGAGAATCAATGCTAAGAGCATTATGGGTATGATGAGCATGAGCTTCGAGAATGGCAGTGAGCTCACTATAGTTGCAGACGGCGCCGACGAAGAGGCAGCAGTCAATGCACTTTCAGAATATCTGACAAAAAACAATAAGTAATTTGGATGATTTATTGCACCTCGGATGTGTATGTGGTAAAATAAATTTATCAATGGACATTTGTCGGAGGAACAGGATATGGGATTTTTTGACGGATTATTAAAGAAGATACCATTCGTATCCAGATTTTCCAAAAAGAAGGAACCGGTCAACAATGTGGAGCTCCAGTTCAACAAAGCCATGAACCTTATGGACAACGGAGATGCTGAGGAATCAGTAAACATACTTGAACAGGTTGCAGACATAGGAATAATGGATGCGCAGTATAAGTCATATGGGGATGATGCTCTTCTTGCACTTGCAGAGTTTTATGAGAAGGGAAAGTACCGCAACGCAGTTGTGGATGTGGATCTGAACAAGGCTACCAAGTATTACGAGAAGTATGTGAATCAGAACCATGACGGCGATGTTATATTCAAGCTTGCCAAGATGCTTCTGGAAGTCCAGAACTTCTCAAAGGCCATCAAGTATTATGAGCTTGCAGCCACAGATTACGGTATAAAGGCAGCGTATATGAGCCTTGGTTCGATATATGAGAGCGGACTTAACAGAGTGGATGAGTATGGCAACAAGAGTGATTATGTCGTACCTATCGATCTGGACAAGGCCATGATGTGGTACAAGAAGCTCGCTGATACCGGCGATGCCAAGGCGAAGGCTTCATACGAGAGAGTTGAGTACATTAGTACCCACGGTGACAGCCTTGAGTTCGAGGAGAAGGACAAGCTGTACACGGATATAGCAGAGGCCAGAAAGGCAAAGGGAAAGGAGCCACGTTACAAGGTTATCGAGGCTTCAAGACTTCAGTATCAGTACACATATGTACATGATCAGGTTGAGGGATTCATCCACAAGCTTCCAAAGGGCTGGGTGAAGACGATCAACGAGTCAACAGGTGAGGAGTATTACGCACCAAGTCTTACATATAAGGATTTTGCAATGTATGTATATTATGACAGTGTGCCAAAGGATTCCAAGATGACTCTTGAGAATTACCTGAGATACTGTAACGATGCGTTTGACGAAGAGCTGCAGCTCAAGGCGTATGTCACAGAGTATGCAGATGGAATATGTACAACTTACTATCACAAGGACATGGAGAAGGGAATCGTGTCATTTGCCTTCTATCATGGACGTAGACTGGCATGTATGAGATTCGTGTGTGCTACAATGGAGATCATAGAGCAGTACGAGGAGATCATATTTGAGACAGCCAACTCATTTGCGTTTGTAGATCCTACGCTGGCCAGTGACCACAGTGCCAACAGAAAGGATATGCAGTATTATAACGAGGCTATATACTGCTACTACCTTGAGGATTATGAGGGCGCCATGAGAGCCGCAAAGCAGGCTCTTAAGCTTGGAAGCATAAAGGCAAGTTACCTTCTGATAGAGCTGTACTACGATGAGGACAGCCCATACAGGGATGTTGAGAAGACTATAAGTTATGCAAAGCAGTTGTTTGAGGCAACTAAGGATCCTGAGCTTGCATTCCTTCTTGGAATCGTATATGACCAGCAGCTCAAGGATTATGTGAAGGCAGTTAACTGGTATGAGAATGCAGAGCGTCTTGGACACAAGAGAGTTGCATTCTATCTTGGAAGAATATATTATTACGGTCTGCTCAGAACGAAGAGAGACGGAGTCAAGGCACTGTCTTACTTCAAGAAGGCCAGAGAGAACGGTATTCAGGAGGCTGAGGGCTATATCAAGGATCTTGAGGATCTCAAGGGAGAGGACCTTCAGACGGCTGTTGAGAAGTGGGAGCGTGCAGTGGAGGCCGGAAGCGAGTCAGCGGCTATCAAGATAGCCATGATGAAGCAGAGACAGATCTTCTACATTGCAACACCATATGAGATTGAGAAGGCTTATCTTGAGGCACTTGGTCTTGGAAGCGCCCGTGCCGGATATGAGCTCGGAAGAATCTATCAGGTACAGGAGAAGCAGGATAACTACAAGGGCGAGATCAAGAGTATCAAGTATTTCGAGAAGGCGTTCAATGCGAACTTCGATGACTGGGATAAGGAGAACTTATTTAAGGTTATTAATTACAAGGTTGAGAAGGGCCTGGCCAGCGATGAGGCGGTCAAGCTGTACATAGAGAATGCAAGTATGGGATATGTTCCTGCTATTGAGAAGCTCATGGAGCTCGTTCCTACAACTACTCAGCAGATATGGAGCCTGTACGACGCTCTTATCGATCTTGCTGAGACCGGCGATGAGTCAGCGATAGTTGCGATGAACAAGCTGGAGATGAACTATGTAGATCTCATACTCAGAGAACCTGCCAAGGGACAGAAAGTTGTGGAGAACAAGTTCTTCAGACTCTGTGTTCCAAAGGAGTGTAACGCAGTCATCAATGATGATGGCGGTACTATCAAGATGGCTGATTCCGTCGTTGAGTTTGCAGTTGCCGAGATGCCTGTCAATGCTACGGCAGAGCAGGATTACCTGAAGATCTACAAGCTGATAGTTTCAGAGTATCTGCCTGATGAGAATGCGGATGTCATCATTGCCAACTCAAGAATGATCGGATCTGCAATAAGGGCTTCAAAGGATAACGTACATACATTCAGCATCCTTCTGATAAGCTCCAAGAACCAGTACATATTTAAGTTGAGTTCTAAGGACAGACGTCAGATGATGCAGTTCAAGGATGTCGTAGTTGCAATAGCCAAGTCTCTTGTTGAGACAGGTGAGATCTACAAGGCGACAGAGGAGGGCAAGAAGAACATCGGTCTTGCATTCCTGCTGAAGGCTAATGAGAGTGGATTCCTGTCGATCGGCAAGGGCGAGTAATACAACAGGATATCAATTAGATCAGAATGATCCCGGAGGACATATCTCCTCCGGGTTTTTTACCCCATAGGGATAGAGAAAGGGAGCATATTATGCCGGGACTTAACAAGAGAGAGCTCACGAGCAAGCCTTTGAGAATGGATTCCAGAATGGCGAGGGATTTGGAGAGATTATCTGATTATACCGGTTATTCTCAGAATGAGATCATTCTCATGTCCATAAAGAAATATCTCTTTGAAAATCGTGGGTATTTCCTGCGGGATATGGTTGAGGAGAAATGCCTTTCGCGCATTGAGAAGGAAGTAAGGATCATGCGTGGAGAGACCCATCTGAAGTATGGAGACATGACGGTGGATGTGATGAAGTCAGAGAATGCAAATGGTAATATCAACTTATATGTAGCGACTATAAGACTTCGCAATAAGCTTGGAGAGATATTCTATGAGGATGTACAGGAGCTGGATATGTCGGGAAAAGACTGGGAATATTATAAGGAGTTCCTGTATGAGGTTGTGATGAAGTATATGGATATCGATGAACCAGCACTTAAGACGTATTTCAGGGAAAAATTCCTATATGAATAGTATAAAGTGATAAAAAATCAGAGAGTGCAATGATATGGGTTTAACTATTTACATTGCAAATTTTTAGTGGTATCCTATAATAGATTTGGAAAAAGTGGTCGAATCGAGGTGAGATGCTTGTTTAGAAATGTTATGAATGACCTTGCAACATGGTATGAGACCGGAGCGGATAAGATTGCAGTTGTCCGTGGTGGCAAGTTTGTTGGCAAGACATGGGCTGTGGCTGATTTTGCCATGGGATTTTTTGAGGATCATATAATAATAGACATGGACAAGTATCCGGACTTTGCCGCATATGCAGCAAAGGAGAGGAGGCCGGAGAAGCTTCATGCCAAGCTTACAACGTCGCTTGACAAGTATGATTTCAAGGATAAGCTTCTTATATTTGACAATGCGCAGAACTGTGTGGGACTGCTCGGCAACCTTGTTGAGTATAGCAGATACAATACTGACTGCAGGATCTGTGTCATTGCGACATCCTGTGGGCCAATCCCGGGAGAGGAAGAGTGCCAGGATGACATATGCGTATATGAGATGATGCCTATGAACTTTGAGGAATTCCTGAAAGCGGGAAAGGGCAGAAAGCTCTGTGCATTTATAGAGAACCAGAAGATCACACCGATGCCGGATGAGGTCAGGGACAGCGTCCAGACAATGCTTGAGACTTTCTTCGTGACCGGAGGAATGCCGGAGGCGGTGGATGAATATTATAAGACAGGAGATCTCAGAAGAGTTGATGTGGTTTTGAAGTCTATACTTGACAGAACTACTGAATATCTGATAAACTCCACTCCGAAGAGATATCTTACCAAGGTCATGGCGATATGGAACAGTATTCCGGTTCAGCTTACCAAGGAGAACAAGAAGTTCATGTATGGATACGTTGATCCGAAGGCCCGTGCCAGGGAGTACGAGGCGTCAGTTGATCAGATCGTCAGGATGGGCGTTGTGCGTCAGGTGTACAGAGTCAGGAATGGAGTGCTTCCTCTGGCAAACCAGAAGGATGACAAGTCATTTGAGCTGTATCATCTTGATCATGGTCTGCTCAGGGTCATGGCTGGTATTCTGGTTCAGGATATTGACACAGATAATGTTCTTGATATGATGGATGGAGTTATAGCAGAGCAGTACGCTCTTGCAGAGCTGTATGTGAACAGGAGTATCGGGGATCTGTATTTCTGGATCTCATCGGCCACAGCGAAGGTTGATTTCGTGTATGAGGGCGATGGAGAGGTCATTCCAGTGGATGTTCAGACAAGTCCGCACACCAAGGCCCAGAGCTCCAGAGTATTCAAACAGAGATATGACAATCAGACTTCAGTGAGGATATCTACAGATGACATGTTTGTCGATAAAGGATTGGTAAATATACCGCTATATGGTATCTGGTGTTTCTAACCGATAGCGTATGGTAGTAATTTATAGATGCCGAAATAGCTCAGTTGGTAGAGCAACGCATTCGTAATGCGTGGGTCGAGGGTTCGAGTCCCTTTTTCGGCTTCAATATTGAGGAAGGCTGCCTGCAAAAGTTTTTGCGGCAGCCTTTTGTACTCAGTGGGAAAGGACGGGATGATATGGATGCTCCAAAATGGTACAGACATTTGAAAACCATAAACAGACATAAGAGAATGGTCATGCATAACTGCTTTAAGTGCGGATTATACTGGCAGGGGCTTGTGCACGATCTGTCAAAGTATTCGTGGACTGAGTTCTCAGTCGGGGCAAAGTATTATCAGGGAACAAGAAGCCCGAATGATGCGGAGCGCGAGAGCAAGGGGTATTCAAGCGCATGGCTGCACCACAAGGGAAGAAACAAGCACCATCTGGAATACTGGGTAGACTACAGTGTTGACAGGAACTGTGTGGAGCTGGTGGGAATGCGCATGCCGGAGAAGTACGTTGTGGAGATGTTCTGCGACAGGGTGGCTGCCAGCAAGAATTATAATGGTGATAAGTATACGGATTCATTTCCGCTTGAGTATTATCTGAGGGGCAGATCCAGACATCATCTGCACCCTGAATCGGCGGATCTGCTGGAGGACATGCTAACGACTCTGGCTGAGAAGGGCGAAGATTATACATTTGACTATATAAGGCGGGAGATACTGCATAACAAATAAGGAGGAGACATATGGAGTTTACACATCTGCATGTGCATACAGGCTACAGTCTGCTGGACGGCGCGGCGAAGATAGACGGACTTGTGCGCAGGGCAAAGGAACTGGGATATGATTCCCTCGCAATAACGGATCACGGCGTCATGTACGGTGTTATAGAGTTCTATGAGACTTGTCTCAGAGAGGGGATAAAACCTATTCTCGGATGTGAGGTGTATGTCAGTCCGGGATCACGATTTGACAGGGAAGTTGGAAAGGGTGATGACAGATATTATCACCTCGTCCTTCTGGCGGAGAATGATCTGGGATATCATAATCTGTCCAAGATCGTGACCAGAGGATTTACCGAGGGCTTTTACTATAAGCCGAGGGTCGATATGGAGGTGCTGGAGAAGTACCACGAGGGAATTATAGCGCTCAGCGCGTGTCTTGCCGGTGAGGTTGCGACAAAGCTCAGAAAGGGCGACTACGACGGTGCGAAGGAGACTGCGATAAGATACAGGAATATATTTGGAGAGGACAACTATTTTCTGGAGATGCAGGATCACGGAATACCTGAGCAGGCAACCGTGAATGCGGGTATCATGCGTCTGTCAAAGGAACTGGGGATTCCTATGGTAGTGACAAATGACTCGCACTACATCTATGCCGAGGACTGGGAGGCACATGATGTTCTCCTGTGTATACAGACTAATCACAAGGTTCAGGACGAGAACAGAATGCGCTATGAGGGAGGTCAGTTCTACCTCAAATCAAAGGAGGAGATGGCTGAGCTGTTCCCATATGCCCTGGAGGCTCTGGAGAATACACATAAGATCGCAGAGCGGTGTAATGTGAATATCGTATTTGGCGAGCAGAAGGTTCCGAGATTCGATGTGCCGGAGGGATATACCGCGGAGGAATATCTGGATCATCTGGTATATGAGGGTATGGAGAAAAAGTACGGATTTACATATGAGGAGTCCGGTAAGATGGCCGAGGGAACCCACGGCTACGAGGTCAGACAGAGAATAGATTATGAGCTGTCTGTCATAAAGAGCATGGGATTTGTGGATTATTTCCTGATAGTGTGGGATTTCATTCATTTTGCAAAATCGCAGGGAATTGCGGTTGGACCTGGAAGAGGTTCGGCGGTTGGAAGTGTGGTTGCTTACTGTCTGGACATCACGACCATTGAGCCTTTGCAGTACAACCTTCTCTTTGAGAGATTCCTGAACCCGGAGCGAGTATCCATGCCGGATATTGATATAGATTTCTGCTATATCAGACGTCAGGAGGTCATCGACTACTGCGTAAGGAAATATGGCGAGGAGTGCGTGACACAGATAATAGCATATCAGACCATGGGCGCAAGAAACGTCATAAGGGACGTTGGAAGAGCCATGGATCTCCCGTATGCGGTGTGTGATTCCCTTGCAAAGGCAATACCTGCAGAGAAGGATATGACCATAGATATAGCACTCAAGACGAGCAAGGATTTCAGGGATATGTACGAGGGCTCGGACGAGATCAAGGAGCTCGTGGACATAGCCAGAAAGCTTGAGGGACTCCCTAGAAATGCAGGAATGCATGCGGCGGGAGTGGTTATAGGCCGTGAGGCGATAGAGGAGTATGCGCCTTTGTCAGTTGGAGCCGAGGGCGCGGTGGTAACCCAGTTTGAGAAGAACACGGTGGAGCATCTGGGAATGCTCAAGATGGACTTCCTGGGACTCCGAACGGCGACCGTTGTGCAGGATACAGTCAAGCTTGTCAAGCAGACAACAGGCAAGGATATAGACATAGACAATATAGATTACGATGATCCGAATATACTTGGACTCATGGGACAGGGAAAGACCGAGGGTATGTTCCAGCTCGAAAGTGAGGGCATGAGAAACTTCATGATGAAGCTGAAGCCACAGAGTCTGGACGATGTAATTGCCGGTGTTGCTCTGTTCAGACCGGGTCCTATGCAGTTCATAGACGACTACATCAGGGGCAAGGAGAACCGTGAGCTGGTTCACTATGATACTCCTGAGCTCGAGGAGATACTTGAGCCGACTTATGGATGTATCATTTACCAGGAGCAGGTAATGCAGATCGTTATGAAGCTGGCGGGCTATACGCTGGGAAGAAGTGACCTTGTGCGCCGAGCCATGGCGAAGAAGAAGCCTGAGGAGATGGAGAAGGAGCGTCATAACTTTGTGTACGGCAACAAGGAGCTCAATGTTCCAGGATGCGTGGCAAATGGAATCTCGGAGACTGTGGCAAATAAGATATTTGACGAGATGATGAAGTTCGCGGAGTACGCATTTAACAAGTCCCACTCCGTGGCATATGCGGTACTTGCGGCACAGACAGCGTACCTTAAGTATTACTATCCGGTGGAGTTCATGGCTGCGCTGATGTCATCGGTAATTGACAACAATGGCAAGGTTGCAAAGTATATAAGTGTGTGTAAGCAGATGGGAGTTGAGGTGCTCCCTCCGGATATAAATGAGGGAGTGGCAAAGTTCTCCATAAGCAACGGCAAGATAAGATACGGACTCTCCGGTATAAAGAGTGTCGGCGGTGCTGTTGTCGACAGGATAGAGGCGGAGAGGACCAAGAATGGACCGTTTAAGGATCTCAGGGATTTCCTCACAAGGATGCCTTCAAAGGACACAAATAAGAAAACTGTTGAGGCTCTGATACTCAGCGGTGCATTTGATGATATGGGAGCAAACAGAAAGCAGATGATGATGGCTCTGCCGGCCATAGCGGAGGAAGCCGCAAGGGAGAGAAAGAGCAGGGAGTCAGGGCAGATGTCTCTGTTTGACCTGATGGGAGACGATTTTGTGCAGAGCAATCTCGTGCCTTACCCTGATGTGGAGGAGTATTCAGATCAGGAGAAGCTGGCGCTTGAGAAGTCTGTGCTCGGAGTGTATATATCGGGACATCCGCTTGGCAAATACATCGAGCTTATGCAGAGAACATGCACGGCCCAGGCGACGGATTTCGTGGTGGACACCGAGGATGACGATGAGATGAGCCAGGATCAGGGTGACGGAGATGGACAGAAGCTTCAGGACAATGCAATGTATGTCATCGGCGGACTCATATCAAGGGTGACGGTGAAGCTCACCAAGAACAATCAGAATATGGCGTATGTGACTATAGAGGATCTGGTCGGACAGGTCGAGGTTATAGTATTCCCGAGGGATTTCGAGAAGTTCAGGGACAGACTTCTGGTGGATTCCAGAGTGTTTGTCAGGGGCAGGGCGAATCTCGGCGAGAAGGAAAACAAGCTCATATTGTCGGATATGATAAGCTTTGAGGAGGCAGAAGGTGGCAAGAGCTTTCAGTCGGGAAAGCCATGGAACAACAGACAGAAGCCTGTTCAGAGCAACAGCCAGCTCTGGGTATTGTTCGAGGATGTGGACGAATATATGAAGAACGAATCTGCATTTATGTCGATCCTTGAGGAGTACAAGGGCACATGTCCGGTGTACGTGCAGCTCAAGAAGTCCAGACAGGCGAAGAATATGGGCCGGGGATTCTGTGTGGATGAGAATTCCGGCGTTGTATATGCACTTCAGATGGAATACGGCAAAGACAGGGTATTGCTCAGAAAAGTGTGATAAGACACTGTAAAAGGAGAAAAAAGTGGAAGTAATTACAGCAAACAGTAATCCGAGGATAAAAGAACTTAATAAGCTGAACAAGGATGCAAAGCTCAGGAAGGGCAGAGACGTGTTCGTGGTCGAGGGGATACGCATGTTCAGGGAGCTTCCGCTTCAGAATGTTCAGGAGGTGTATCTGTCGGAGAGTGCGCTTAAGGAATACAGTGATGAATTCAAGAGCATGGGTGTGCTTGATGGCAGGAATACCTGGATACTCAGCGACGGAGTGTTCGCAGGGGTGTCACAGACCAAGACTCCACAGGGGTGCATGGCTGTGGTGAAATGCATGCATTATCAGCTTGATTCCGTGCTCGGCAGGAATGACAGAGAGACATTTCTTGTGCTGGATACGCTCCAGGATCCCGGAAATATGGGAACTATATTCAGAAGCGCCGAGGCAGCAGGTGTGACCGCCGTGCTTATAGGAAAAGGTTCATGCGATCCGTACAATCCGAAGGTAGTCAGATCGACGATGGGGGCCATATTCAGGGTGCCATTTGTCATGTGCGATGACCTGCCCGGGACCGTGGAGGAGCTGAGACGGTCAGGTGTTGTGGTGTACGGAGCACATCTGGACGGCGACGATCTCTACGACATAGTATTCCCGGACAGGGTGGCGTTCCTCATAGGAAATGAGGGAAATGGCCTGACGGATGAGGTGGCGTGCAGAGCCGACAGACTTCTCAGGATTCCGATGGAGGGCAAAGTCGAATCGCTGAACGCTGCAATATCGGCGACTCTTTTGTCGTATGAGGTAATGAGACAGCGAAAGAGAGACCGACAAAACTAGATTAAACAAGACAGCATATTTTTGTACTGCGTGGCATAACTTTTAAAGTATGCAAAAGTTTGTTATAACGGAGGGAGAAAATATGACTGAAAAAACATTAAACAACAATCAGGTAGTGGTGGCAGGAGAGATAGCATCAGAGTTCGTGTTCAGCCACGAGATATTTGGCGAGGGCTTCTATATGGTGGATCTCATCGTCAGCAGACTCAGCGATGCTTACGATACTATTCCGCTCATGGTGTCTGACAGACTGTTCGATGTGAACGAATCCCACATAGGGGAGCGCATCATGGCAAAGGGACAGTTCAGGTCATACAACAAGCATGAGGAGACCAGAAACCGCCTTATACTGTCTGTGTTTGTGAGAGAGATCGAGACCATCGACGAGGATGATGCTGAGGATGAGAACAGACCAAATCAGATCTATCTTGACGGTTACATATGTAAGGCACCTGTGTACAGGATGACGCCTCTTGGAAGGGAGATCGCGGATGTGCTGCTGGCGGTCAACAGAGCATACGGCAAGAGCGATTACATACCATGTATCTGCTGGGGCAGAAATGCGAGATTTGCCGGAAAGCTCCAGGTAGGAGAGCATGTGGCCATCTGGGGAAGGATCCAGAGCAGGGAGTATCAGAAGCGTATCGACAATGACCAGGTGATCAGCAAGGTGGCATATGAGGTGTCTGTGAGCAAGATGGAATGTCTTGAATGATATTTCATAAGGAGGGGCCCACATCAGTGGGAGGAATCCTTGTGAAGCACGCAGTAAAATATATGGTTGACATGGTCTGGATGCGGTGATATAGTAGCACTATCTAAGGTTAAACTGAATACAATATAGTAGAGGCGCGGGATTAATGATTAAGCAGGCTGATGCATGTGGATGCAGAAGATGCCTGACGAAAGGGAAGACCGCCGAAGTGATGGATATTCCACAGGATCTGTTGCTGGTTGTGCAGTTAAGAACTGTATGACTGTCATCTGAGGATGGAGAGCTACTTGTAAGAATGAGATGTTTTTATGGGTTGGCTTTTTGCCAGCCCATTTTTATGCTATATTGTATCGACTATTTATTTTTAAGGAGGACGACAATATGTCAATTTTTACCGGTTCAGCAGTTGCACTTGTAACACCATTTCTTGAAAATGGAGATGTGGATTATGATAAGCTCAAGGAGCTCGTGGAGTTTCATATAGCACACAAGACGGATGCCATAGTTATCTGCGGAACAACAGGCGAGGCTTCAACACTGTCACACGAGGAGCATCTTGAGTGCGTGAAGAAGTGTGTAGAGTTCGCTGATCACAGAATAAAGGTAATAGCAGGAACAGGTTCAAACTGTACTGCAACAGCAATATATCTCTCAACAGAGGCAGAGAGCTACGGAGTGGACGGTCTGCTCGTGGTTACACCATACTACAACAAGGCTACACAGAAGGGCCTCATCGCACACTTCACAGCCGTTGCAAATTCAGTAAATGTGCCTATAATCCTTTACAATGTGCCATCACGTACAGGTTGCAATATCCAGCCGGAAACAGCAGTATATCTTGCACAGAACGTTGAGAACATTGTCGGTATCAAGGAAGCTTCAGGCAATATAAGCCAGGTTGTAAAGCTTGCAAGCCTTGCAAAGGGATGCATAGATATCTACTCAGGAAATGACGATCAGGTTGTACCTCTTCTCTCACTTGGCGGAAAGGGAGTTATCTCAGTGACAGCCAATATAATCCCTGAGGATGTACACGATATGGTTCAGAAGTATCTTGACGGAGATGTTCAGGGAAGTCTTGATCTTCAGCTTAAGGCCATTGATCTCTGCAACGCACTGTTCTGCGAGGTCAATCCAATACCTGTCAAGAAGGCTGTAGAGCTTCTTGGTATGTGTGATGGAACAATGAGAATGCCGCTCACTGAGATGGAGCCACAGAACGTGGAGAAGCTCAAGAAGGCAATGGAAGAGTACGGAGTTCTCTAGGACTGTAATTATCATAGAAACAATACAGATGTCTGCGGTCTCAACTGGCTGCAGACATTTTTATTTGCCGAGGTGGATATAAACGTTGCACAATGGACAGCAAATGTGTAAAATGGAGTACATGTTGAAATATATGCGCATGTCAGCGTGCATAGACCACACAAAAGACGACAACAAATGACAAAGCTTATATATATGGAGGATAGACAGACATGGTAAAGATCATAATGCATGGTTGCAATGGAAAGATGGGACAGGTAATAACAGGTATCGTTGCAGGCGATCCTGATGCCGAGATCGTAGCGGGAATAGATGTTGTGGACAACAGGGATAACGGATATCCGGTATTTACAGATATAGATGCCTGCGATGTCGAGGCTGATGTCATCATAGATTTTGCAGCGGCTGTAGCTGTTGACAAGCTCCTCGATTACGGTGTGAGGACACAGACTCCTATAGTTCTCTGCACAACAGGTCTCTCAGATGAGCAGCTTGCAAAGGTAAAGGAGTGCAGTGCAAAGGTTGCCATACTCAAGTCAGCGAACATGTCACTGGGAATCAATACACTCATGAAGCTTCTGAAGGATGCTGCGAAGGTATTCTCACCAGCCGGATATGATATAGAGATAGTTGAGAAGCATCACAACCAGAAGGTGGATGCTCCATCCGGAACAGCTCTTGCTCTTGCTGATTCAATCAATGAGGCATGCAATGAGCAGTATGAGTATGTGTACGACAGAAGCCAGGTGAGAAAGAAGAGGGATAAGAAGGAGCTCGGAATCTCTGCTGTCAGAGGCGGCACTATAGTTGGAGAGCATGAGGTGATATTTGCAGGTATTGATGAGGTTATAGAGTTCAAGCACACGGCATATTCCAAGTCAGTATTTGCAAAGGGTGCTGTTGAGGCAGGAAAGTTCCTCAAGGGCAAGCCTGCAGGAATGTACGATATGGCGGACGTTATAGGATAGGAGCGGTTATGGAGATTTCAACCAGGACAGAGGATGGCGAGCTTGTTCTGTGCGCCAGCTCGATATATAATCAGAAGTTTTATCTGAACAAGGAATTTTCAAAGCTTCCTGATGAGATAAAGGACGAGCTTCACGCCATGTGTGGAGCGTTTACACAGGAGGTCGGAGGAATATTTATGTTGGTGTTTGACGACGCCGGCAATCTGAAGATACAGACGAGGGCACTTGAGGATGACCTGTTATTTGACGACATAGGATGCGGACTCAAGGTCAAGAAGCTGCAGAATGAAAAGAAGGAGCTGTTCCAGAGTCTGGAGCTGTTCTATAAGATATTTATACAGGGTGTTGACATTAACAGTCTTGTAAATGAATGATATAAAATAATTGGAAGATCAGGAAGGAAAAAGGGGCATGTTATTTGCTATTGATGCTGGAAATACAAATATTACGATAGGACTGTTTGACGGAGAACGCCTGGAGAAGACCTTCAGGATGACCACCGGGATATCGAGAACATCGGATGAGTACGGAGTATTTCTGTGCGACTGGCTCAGAATGAGACAGTTGTCAACTGATGTTATAGATGAAGTTATAATCGCTTCGGTTGTTCCGAAGATCATGCATTCCCTGGTGAATGGCATAAAGAAATATTTTGGAATAACACCACTCATAGTTGAACCGGGAATAAAGACGGGGATCAATATAGCGCTGCCAAACCCGAAGCAGCTTGGAGCTGACAGAATAGTTGACGCAGTTGCGGCTTATCACATGTATGGCGGACCGGTTCTCACGGTGGACTTTGGAACTGCCACAACGTACGACCTCATCAATGCCGATGGCGTGTTTGAGGCTGAGGTCACATCGCCGGGCATAAGGCTTATTGCAAATGCTCTGTGGACGGGAACAGCCAAGCTTCCTGAGATAGAGATAAAGGTGCCTGAGACGATACTGTGCAAGGACACGATATCCAGTATGCAGGCCGGTGTGTGCATGGGCTATATTGGCCAGACAGAGTATATAGTGAAGAGAATGCGCAAGGAGTCAGGATACGACAACATGAAGGTCGTGGCTACCGGCGGACTTGGAAAGATGATATATGAGAACACGGACTGCATAGATGTGTATGATCCGGATCTCACACTTCACGGACTCAGACTTATCATGGACAAGCAGAAATAAGTCGGATTTTGCAAATTATATATTATTATAGAAGCAATGGAGAAATTTATGGATTTCAGAGATAAATTGATCCTGGCGCCGATGGCTGGTGTATGTGACCAGCCATTTCGTCTTTTATGCAAGGAACAGGGCTGTGATATCCTGTACAGCGAGATGGTGAGCGCCAAGGCAATATATTATAAAAATAAGAACACGAAGCCGCTTCTGGCTATGGATGAGCGGGAGAAGCCATTTGGGCTGCAGCTCTTTGGCTCTGATCCTGAGATCATGGCGGAGATGGCAAAGAGGATAGAGAGCAACGGTTATTCGTTCATAGATGTAAATATGGGCTGCCCTGTGCCGAAGGTGGTCAACAATGGAGAGGGATCTGCGCTGATGAAGGATCCGGTTCTCGTTGGAAGGATAGTCGAGGCCATGGCAAAAGCTATAAGCATACCGCTGACCATCAAGATAAGAAGCGGATTTGATTCAGAGCATATAAATGCGCCTGAGATAGCACATATAGCCCAGGAGAGCGGGGCTGCCGCTGTGGCGGTGCACGGAAGGACAAGGCAGCAGTATTATCAGGGACATGCGGACTGGAGCGTCATAGCCAGGGTGAAGGAGGCGTGCATCATCCCGATCATTGGCAATGGCGATATAAACACTCCTCAGGACATCATAGACATGAGGGCGCAGACGAATTGTGACGGCTTTATGATAGGAAGAGGTGCGAGGGGCAACCCGTGGATATTCCGCGATATGAAATACTACTACGAGCATGGCGAGCTGCCGGACAAGCCTGACATATATGAAGTGAAGGATATGATGCTGAGACATGCGAGACTCATGGTTGAGTTCAAGGGTGAGTACACAGGTATCCATGAGATGAGAAAGCACGTGGCATGGTACTCAGTCGGAATGTATGATTCGGCAAAGCTCAGGAGCAATGTGAACCAGGTTGAGACTTACGAGGAGCTTGAGGAACTGCTCTGTAGATGGGCTGACAGCGCACCTGAAAAAGTCATTGTGAGTTAACATAAAAACAAAAAATGTAACAGGAAATAAAGAATTTATTAAAAATTCTAAAGTAAAAATATACAAGATGCTAATTTGTTTCAAAAATGTTACGGCACTAAAATGTAAAATGTGCACAAAAATGGCATTTTAAAATGTTGCATATTTACATTAACTGAATTAAAGATTTTATGCGAGTTGTGCATGATTTACAAAAATAGCCACTTTGCTTGACCTTTCTTTCGACAGAGATTATAATAGCGTCATGAGTTAAATTTTAACGGTTTTGTAACAATTCTGAAACCGTAAAGAAATTAAGGAGAAAAGGTTATGCAAAAGTTTTCAGATTCATCACGTATGAAATCACAGAAACTAATGAAGACATCACTGAAAAGGAACGTAAAGAAGATTAGCATAGGAGCAGTACTCCTGGCAGTTGGATTTTCATCATACGCAGTTATCGCATCAGATGACAGCATGGTTTCATCCAAGGGCAAGGGAGTGTCGATCGCAGCAGCAGGTAATACATTATACGCAGACAACACAGCAGACTATGGAGAGGCAACATCATCAGTTGCACTGGCAGATGGTACTCTGTCAGATGTCAACAAGACTGGTTCAGTAGCCCTCTCAAGCAAGAAGACAGTTAAGAAGACTTCAGCCATAAGCGGTGGAGTTCAGGAGAGCACAACAGAGGCTCGTGCAACAGAGGCTGCACAGCAGGCAGCAGACACAACAAAGTCAGAACCTACCACACAGATGAAGGTTAAGGATAAGGATAAGTCAGCAGCAGGACTTCCTGACGATCAGATATCAGTTGATCCATCAACAGAGAAGTCAACAGATGGACTTCCTGATGACAAGGTTATTTATGTGAATGGTGAGGCATCAGGTACATATCTCGGAACATTCTGGATTACGGCATATTGTCCATGTCCAATCTGCTGCGGTGAGTACAGCAACATGGATAACCCGACAACAGCTTCAGGTGCACCTGCAGTCGAGGGTGTGACATGTGCAGCGCCAAGTAACTTTGCATTTGGTACAGAGCTTATAGTTGATGGTCATACATACACAGTTCAGGACAGAGGTGGAGCTATCAATGGCAATCATCTTGATATCTACTTCTCAAACCATCAGGCAGCTCTTAACTTCGCAACAGGCTACTATGATGTATATGTAAAGTAATAAAAAGCAGAAATTGTATACAGATATATTAAAGACCCGCCGTAAGGCGGGTTTTTAAATGCAGTGAGATAAGTGTTGGGAAAGTGTTGGAAAAGTCGCACGAATGAGGCGGGCTATAGCTTGTTTTTTATAAAATGCTGTGTTATAATGCACACGATTATTTGTAAGAATACAGGTGATTCCTGAGTTTAGTACATAACGAAATGTTTAAATATATTTATTAAGGAGATTGGCAAATGGAACTTATCTACAGAAGCACAAGAAATGCAAATGAGACAGCAACAGCATCACAGGCTATACTTAAGGGACTTGCTAATGAGGGGGGACTCTTTGTACCAGATTCTATACCAGCACTTGATGTGTCTCTGGAAGATCTTGCAAAGATGAACTATCAGCAGGTTGCATACGAGGTTATGAAGCTTATGTTCACAGACTTCACAGAGGCTGAGCTTAAGCATTGTATAGATTCAGCATATGATTCAAAGTTTGATACACCGGTTATAGCACCACTTGTGAATAAGGCAGGAGCATATTATCTTGAGCTTTTCCATGGATCAACAATAGCATTCAAGGATATGGCACTTTCAATCCTTCCATATCTTCTCACAACATCAGCAAAGAAGAATGGCGTAAAGAATGAGATCGTCATCCTCACAGCAACATCAGGTGATACAGGTAAGGCTGCCCTTGCAGGATTTGCAGATGTTCCTGGAACAAAGATCATCGTGTTCTATCCAAAGCACGGTGTAAGCCCAATCCAGGAGAAGCAGATGGTTACACAGAAGGGTGACAATACATTTGTTGTTGGTATCACAGGTAACTTTGATGATGCCCAGACAGGTGTGAAGAAGATGTTCTCAGATGCTGAGCTTGCAAAGTACATGGATGAGAAGGGCTATCAGTTCTCATCAGCAAACTCCATCAACATCGGACGTCTTGTCCCTCAGATGGTATACTATGTATACGCCTACACAAGACTTGTTGCAGACGGAACCATCAAGGCCGGTGATAAGATCAACGTGGATGTTCCAACAGGTAACTTTGGTAATATCCTTGCTGCATACTACGCAAAGGAGATGGGACTTCCAATCGCAAAGTTCATCTGTGCATCAAATGACAACAAGGTTCTGTTTGATTTCTTCCAGACAGGAACATACGATAGAAACAGAGAGTTCATACTCACAACATCACCATCGATGGATATCCTCATTTCAAGCAACCTTGAGAGATTGATATACAAGATTGCTGGCAATGATGCTGAGAAGAACTCAGAGCTTATGAAAGAACTCACAACAGATGGAGTGTACACCATCACAGACGATATGAAGGCAAAGCTTGCTGAGTTCTATGGTGGATATGCAACAGAGGCAGAGACAGCAGCTACCATCAAAAAGGTATATGAGTCAGATGATTATATCATCGATACACATACAGCAGTTGCGGCTACAGTATATGAAAAGTATGTGGCAGAGACAGGAGATAAGACACCTACAGTCATCGCGTCAACAGCAAGCCCATACAAGTTCACAAGAAGCGTTATGAACGCTATAGACGCTGAGTATGATTCCAAGACAGACTTTGAGCTTGTCGACGAGCTTGAGAAGCTCTCAGGTGTAAAGGTACCTCAGGCTATAGAGGATATCAGATCAGCAAAGGTTCTCCACGACACAGTATGTGACAAGGAGGATATGCTTGCAGAGGTTAAGGGATTCCTTAATATCTAATGTATATTAAACACAATAAAATAGATTGACAGTTCATTAGTACCATCCTGTCACTAAACAAAACTAGGACATAAGAAGATCAGAATGTCCTATTCTGGTCTTTTTTTGTGGTGAACAGTTGGATGCTTATAGGAGGAGTTATGTATAAGTTAAAGACAAAGGCAAGTTTTGACAGCGCCCATTTTTTGAAAGATTATGACGGTAAATGCAGCAATATCCACGGACACAGATGGACTGTGGAGATCGAGGTCGGTGCAGAGACTCTTGAGAGCGATACACAGAACAGAGGAATGGTGGTTGATTTCTCCAATCTGAAGAAGGATCTGAAGGAGATTGCGGATCACTTTGACCACAGCCTTATCATGGAAACGGGAAGCTTGAAGCCGGCGACGGAGGATGCGCTGCTGGCGGAAAATCTGAGGATCGTGAAGGTTGATTTCAGACCTACTGCTGAGAACTTTGCAAAGTATATATATGATGAGATGGCAGGCCGGGGCTACAAGGTCATAGAGGCAAGTGTGTATGAGACACCGAACAACGTGGCTTCTTATTGTGAGTAAATATATATGATAGGATTCCGGTGAGAAGCTGGCAGGTCTAAAAATCTGGAAGATGTGAGAGAATGGAGAATATACACCGGGAGAAAGGAAATACAGTCGTGAGCACATACAGAGTAGTAGAGAGATTTATAAGTATCAACGGTGAGGCTGCAAGAGCCGGAGAACTTGCCGTGTTCATAAGATTTGCGGGATGCAATCTTGATTGCGGTTACTGTGATACCAAGTGGGCAAATGAGGCAGGCGTTCCTTATGAGGAACTCACCGAGGATGAGATCATCGATTATGTCAGAAGAACAAAGGTGAAGAATGTAACCCTGACAGGTGGGGAACCGCTGATACAGAAGGACATAGATAAGTTGCTCCTTGCATTTGAGCTGGAGGATGATGTAAGGGTCGAGATTGAGACAAATGGAAGTGTGGATATCGCAGAGTTCAAGGCTCTTGGGGGAAATGTATCGTACACGCTGGATTACAAATGTCCATCCAGCGGCATGAAGAATGACATGTGCCTTGCAAATTATAACTATATAGACAAGAATGATTCGGTGAAATTTGTGGTCGGTTCACAGGAGGATCTGGAAAAATGTTTTGAGATAGTTAGGGAGTATGCGCTGGATGAGAAGACGAGAGTATTCATCAGCCCTGTGTATGGCAGCATAGATCCTGCGGATATAGTGGATTTTATGATCGAGAACGATATGAATGATGTGAAGCTTCAGTTACAGCTTCACAAGTTCATTTGGGATCCGGAAGAAAGAGGTGTATAAGATGGCGATAGATAAAGAGGCTATAAAGGAACACGTAAGAGGAATATTGATTGCCCTTGGAGATGATCCTGACAGGGAGGGACTTGTAGAGACTCCTGACAGGGTTGCGCGTATGTACGAGGAAGTATTTGAGGGAATGAACTACACCAATGACGAGCTGGCCGAGATGTTCGGCAAGACATTTGCTGAGGATGGAGTGGCAAGGCAGGTCGGTGACATGGTGTTTGTCAAGGATATAGAGGTGTTCAGCTACTGTGAGCATCACATGGCGCTTATGTACGACATGAAGGTGTCAGTCGCATACATTCCAAATGGAAGAGTGCTCGGACTTTCTAAGATAGCGAGGATTGCGGATATGGTGGCGAAGAGACTTCAGCTCCAGGAGAGGATAGGCTCGGACATAGCCTACGTCATATCCAAGGCTGCTGGAACTGAGGACGTGGCGGTCATGATAGAGGCACATCACAGCTGCATGACGGCAAGGGGCATCAAGAAACCGGGAAGCAAGACCATGACGACCACTCTCAGGGGAAGATTTGAGAGCGACACAGCTCTGCAGAACAAGATGCTGATGATGTACAATGCGGGAAGATAGTTATCGGTACACTGAATTGATAATGGTGAATTTGTTTATCCGTGAGCGTTATAATGCGGTTCGGAATATCATATTTGATTATATATGGAGGATGAGATCATGCAGAATTTAAAGAATAAGGATGAGGCAGTTGTAGTATTCAGCGGCGGACAGGACAGCACAACGTGTCTGTTGTGGGCACTCAAGAAGTATAAGAAAGTGTACGCCGTATCATTTGACTATGGACAGAGACATGCGTTAGAGCTTGAGTGTGCTAAGGAGATCGCGGACAAATTCGGAGTGGAGCATCACATACTTGATATGAGCCTGCTTAACCAGCTTGCGCCAAATTCACTGACAAGAACAGATATGAAGGTTGACGAAAATGCACCTGAGGAGGGCACGCCGAATTCATTTGTCGATGGAAGAAACATGGTATTTCTTACATTTGTAGCAATATTTGCCAAACAGAGGGGAATATCTGATATAATAACAGGAGTGTCCCAGAGCGACTTCTCAGGATACCCGGACTGCAGGGATATATTTATCAAATCGTTAAATACAACACTTAACCTTGCAATGGACTACGAGTTTGATATAATAACACCATTGATGTGGATCGATAAGATGGAGACATGGAAGATGGCTGATGAGCTGGGCGGACTGGATGTTATCAGAGATATGACACTCACATGTTACAATGGCATCAAGGGCGAGGGCTGCGGACATTGTCCATCATGCAAGCTCCGCAAGAAGGGGTATGATCTGTACATGAAGTACAAGGAGGATCACAAGTAAATAAGCAGTATCAAAGGGAAAGGTTGTGTTATTGAAAGTATGAAGAATATGCTGTTCATCATGAATCCCAAAGCGGGTAGGACTACTCTGAAGAATTCTTTGGTGGATGTGCTGGAAGTGTTCTGCAATAACGATTACGCGGTCAGGACATATCTTACGAAATCGGCAGATGACGCAGAGAGAATTGTTCAGGAGGAAGGCGCAAACTACGATGTGATCGTATGTGCGGGGGGCGATGGAACCCTGGGCAACACAGTTACAGGATATATGAAGAGCGGGATAAGGGTTCCACTTGGATATATTCCGTGTGGCTCCACCAATGACTTTGCAAGGAGCATGGACATACCGAGAGAGACGGTTGAGGCGGCTGAGATGATAGTGAAGGCAGAGCCGTTCTCCATAGATATAGGAAGTCTGAACGACAAGAACTTTGTTTATGTCGCAGCTTTTGGAATGTTCTCAGATACATCATATGCAACGCCGCAGAATATGAAGAATATATTTGGACATGCGGCATATGTATTGCAGGGGATAAAAAGCCTGGCAAATGTACCATCTTACAAGATGAAGGTTACAATAGACGGGGACGAGCAGGAAGGCGAGTTTATATTCGGTATGGTGTCCAACTCGGTATCCGTTGGAGGGTTTAAGAGTATAACCCGAAAAGGAGTTGAGTTCGATGACGGACTTTTTGAGGGAGTATTGATAAGGACAATGAAGACACCGGCTGACCTGGAGAGAGTGGTCAGGGCACTTCTTACAGGTGATGTGAATGAGAGAAGCATGGTTTCATTCAGGGCTCACAGGGTCAAGTTTGATGCAGAGGATCCGGTTGCATGGACATGTGATGGTGAGTTCGGCGGAGAATATAAGGAGACCAAGATACACATCCACAGGAGAGCGATAGATCTTCTGGTTGTTCAGGAAAGTGAACAGGATGAGGTTATAGAATAATAGAATCGAGGATTTTACAATGGGTAAATATTTTGGAACAGATGGATTCAGAGGCGAGGCAAATGTAGACCTTACAGTGGAGCATGCCTATAAGGTTGGAAGATACCTTGGCTACTACTATGGCAAGCAGCATGAGGATGGAAAGGCTCATGTCGTCATCGGAAAGGATACGAGACTTTCAAGCTACATGTTCGAGTATTCCCTGGTTGCGGGACTTACAGCCAGCGGAGCTGATGTATACCTGATGCATGTAACACCTACACCTAGTGTGTCTTATATAGTCCGCACAGGTGATTTTGACTGCGGTATCATGATCTCAGCCAGTCATAACCCATACTATGACAATGGTATAAAAGTCATCAATGGTCAGGGCTACAAGCTTGAGGCTGCCATCGAGAATGAGATCGAGCAGTATATAGATGGTGAGCTTGGCGAGATACCATTTGCAAAGAAGGACAGCATCGGTAAGACCACCGACTACACAATGGGAAGAAACAGATATATAGGTTATCTGCTCACGATCCCTACCAGACCTTTCAAGGGAATGAGAATTGGTCTTGACTGTGCAAATGGTGCGTCATATCTGGTTGCAAAGTCGGTGTATGACGCTCTCGGAGCAAAGACATATGTCATCAACAATGAACCAAATGGAACAAACATCAACACGGACTGTGGTTCAACACACATTGAAAAGCTTCAGGCATTTGTCAAGGAGAAGGGACTTGATGTGGGATTTGCATTTGACGGTGATGCGGACAGGTGTCTTGCAGTGGACGACAAGGGCGAAATCGTGGATGGAGACAAGATACTCTATGTCTGCGGTCGTTATCTGAAGGATAAGGGCGAGCTGAACAACAATACCATCGTCACAACTATCATGTCCAACCTTGGACTTTACAAAGCACTTGACAAGAAGGGCATCAACTATGAGAAGACGGCAGTCGGTGACAAGTACGTGTTTGAAAATATGATGGAGCACGGACATTCCATCGGCGGCGAGCAGTCAGGACATATCATCTTCTCCAAGTATGCAACAACCGGTGACGGTGTCCTCACCTCACTGATGATCATGGAGACTATACTTGGACGTAAGGTCAAGCTCTCAGAGCTGTTCCACAGCCTGACGATATATCCACAGCTTCTTGTGAATGTCAAGGTTTCAAGCAAGGATGCAGTCATGAACGATGCTGATGTGCTGAAACTGAACGATGAGATAGCAGCAGAGCTTGGAGACGACGGAAGACTTCTTCTCAGACAGAGCGGTACAGAGCCTGTCATCAGAGTTATGGTCGAGGCAGCCACAGATGAGCTGTGTGAGAAGTATGTATATAAGATGGTGGATCTCATAAAGGCAAAGGGATACGCTGTGGAGTAGCGCTTTTGTGAGAAAATTTCTGAAAAAGATAAAATATTCTCTCTTATAGACAAATAAGAGTCAGAAAGATACAAACATTCAAAAAATTGTATCTTTTTGGCTTTTTTTGTGCTTTAAGTGAAAATTTTGTATTGTTAAATGCAATAAATCTTGAAAAAGATAAATGATAAAATTATATATTCTATATTATTTATGTTTGAAGTAGGAATCTCTGAATTATAGTAGCAAAACGGAGCTATAGTGCAAACGGAGTTACAGTGCAAAACGTGTTGGTGGGGGATTGAATTTAACAAACATTTTGCTCTATAGGGCAAAAACATGCGTTGATGTGTTAATTGATGATATAAGATATGTGGATTTTCTCAAGTTTAAACAGACAAATACTTGCGAAATATACTGCTGTTGGCGAAAATACATGAAAAAAGTGGGGTATAATCCTAAAAATGATAGAATTTATCTGTTGACATGTTGTGGCAAAACAGATAAAGTTTTATGTGGCGAAAGATATGACTGTCACCAGACATACGATGAGAATTATGTGGCCGTGACAGTTACAATAATATAACATGAGAGGCATATATTTATGAACGAATGTTTAAGATCCCATTATTATGACGAGGACGAGATGCACGAGGAGTGCGGAGTCTTCGGTATCTATGATTTCGATGGAAATGATGTGGCGAACACGATCTATTATGGTCTGTTTGCATTGCAGCACCGTGGGCAGGAGAGCTGCGGTATAGCGGTGTCAGACACTGCCGGTCCTAAGGGCAAGGTCAGCTCCTTAAAGGGCATGGGCCTTGTGAATGAGGTGTACACACCTGATTCACTGAGCAAGCTAAAGGGAAATATCGGTGTGGGTCATGTGAGATATTCAACAGCCGGTGCCAGCACTATAGAGAATGCACAGCCACTGGTTCTCAATTATGTAAAGGGAACTCTGGGACTTGCACACAACGGCAATCTGGTAAATGCTCCTGAGCTTAGACGTGAGCTGGAACTCACAGGCGCTATATTCCAGACTACAATTGATTCTGAGGTAATAGCTTACCATATAGCCAGGGAGAGAGTTAAGTGTGGTTCCGTTGAGGAGGCTGTCACTAGAGCTCTCAAGAAAGTAAGGGGATCATATTCACTTGTTATCATGAGCCCTAGAAAGCTTATCGGAGCCAGAGACCCATTTGGCTTCAGACCGCTTTGTATAGGAAAGCGTGATAATGCATACATACTGGCATCTGAGAGCTGCGCTCTCGATACCATAGGGGCTGAATTTGTCAGGGATGTGGAGCCTGGAGAGGTTGTAACCATATCACCTGAGTACGGAATCCAGTCGTATAAGAACATGTGCCAGGAGCAGCATGCAAGATGTATATTTGAGTATATATACTTTGCGAGACTTGATTCAGTCATAGATGGAATGTCTGTGTACGATTCGCGTATCACAGCCGGAAGATGCCTTGCAAAGGACAGCCCGGTTGATGCTGATGTGGTAGTTGGCGTTCCTGAATCGGGAAATGCAGCGGCCATGGGCTATTCACTTGAATCGGGTATTCCATATGGAACGGCATTTGTCAAGAATGGATATGTGGGAAGAACATTCATAAAGCCACAGCAGAGCCAGAGAGAGTCTAGCGTGCGTGTTAAGCTGAACGTCCTTAAGGAGGCTGTAAATGGCAAGCGTGTCATAATGATAGATGACTCTATAGTTCGTGGAACTACGAGTGACAGAATAGTTGGTATGCTCAGGGAGGCAGGAGCGACTGAGGTCCATGTAAGGATCAGTTCACCTCCATTCCTGTATCCATGCTACTTTGGAACTGACATTCCGGACAGAGATCAGCTCATAGCATACAACAGGTCTGTAGATGATATATGCAAGATCATAGGTGCCGACTCTCTGGCGTACCTGAAGATGGAGAGACTTCCGGAGCTCTCAGGCGGAAGACAGTACTGCCATGGATGCTTCAGCGGCCAATATCCTATGAAACCGCCTACAGAGGACATCAGAGGCGACCACGAAGACTTCAAGAGAGGATCGGAGTCACACATAAATTAGGATTCCGAATTTCTGGTTTATGCAAAAAAAGCATGGAAATAATCTGAAACCCATGTATAATAGTTGTGTGATAAGATATAAAAGCATTTGTCAGCTGGCAGATGCGGGAGACTACAGGAAGAAAGAGGTAAAGACATGAGTAAGGACAAGTACGAAAGCCCACTGTGTGAAAGATACGCTAGTAAGGAAATGCAGTATATTTTCTCACCTGATATGAAGTTTAAGACATGGAGAAAGCTGTGGATAGCTCTTGCTGAGACAGAGAAGGAGCTTGGCCTCAAGGACGAGAACGGCAATCCAAGAATCACAGATGAGCAGATCGAGGAACTCAAGGCTCACGCTGATGACATCAACTATGATGTTGCCAGAGAGAGAGAAAAGCTGGTTCGTCATGACGTAATGAGCCACGTATATGCATACGGTGTTCAGTGCCCTAAGGCAGCTGGAATAATCCACCTTGGAGCAACAAGCTGCTATGTAGGCGATAACACAGATGTTATCGTTATGACAGAGGCATTAAAGCTTGTCAGAAAGAAACTCATCAATGTTATAAATGAGCTGGCAAAGTTCGCAGATCAGTACAAGGATCTCCCAACTCTTGCATTTACACATTTCCAGCCTGCACAGCCAACGACAGTCGGCAAGCGTGCAACACTCTGGATGCAGGAGCTGCTCCTTGACCTCTCTGATATAGAGTACATGATCAGCCAGCAGAAGCTTCTCGGATCAAAGGGAACAACCGGAACACAGGCAAGTTTTCTTGAGCTCTTCGGAGGAGATCACGAGACAGTGAGAAAGATAGATGGCAAGATCGCTGAGAAGATGGGATTTGCTGAGTGCTATCCTGTATCAGGCCAGACATATTCAAGAAAGGTCGACTCAAGAGTTCTTAATGTGCTCTCAGGCATCGCACAGAGTGCACACAAGTTCTCAAATGATATCAGACTTCTCCAGCACTTAAAGCAGATAGAGGAGCCATTTGAGAAGAACCAGATCGGTTCATCAGCTATGGCATACAAGAGAAATCCAATGAGAAGTGAGAGAATCGCATCACTTGCCAATTATGTAATGTGTGACGCGCTCAATCCTGCTATCACAGCCGCAACACAGTGGTTTGAGAGAACACTGGATGACTCAGCAAATAAGCGTATCTCAGTTCCAGAGGCATTCCTTGCAGTTGACGGAATCCTTGATCTGTACCTGAATGTTGTAGATGGTCTTGTGGTATATGACAAGGTTATCTACCAGTGCTTCATGAAGGAGATTCCATTCATGGCAACAGAGAATATCATGATGGATGCTGTTAAGCGTGGCGGCAACCGTCAGGAGCTTCATGAGAAGATCAGAGAGTACTCAATGCTTGCAGGCGAGCAGGTCAAGAAGTACGGAAGAGAGAATGACCTCGTTGACCGTATCGCAGCAGACCCTGACTTTGGTATGACAAAGGAGGAGATCGTATCTATCCTTGAGCCAAAGAACTTCGTAGGTCGTGCTCCTGAGCAGACAAGAGAGTTCCTTGCAGAGGTCATTCAGCCTATCCTCGATGAGAACAAGGATATCCTCGGTGTTACTGCGGAGATCAATGTATAAAGATCTGAATTAAAATGTATATAGAGTAAATAAGACGCTGGCGCATTTGCAGTGTTGATATGTCTGTTCTGTCATGGACATATCAACAAGCTTATGTGCCGGCGCTTTTTATATATTGAATGGGTGTCATTTTGCGGCGGAATGCGGATTACATGGACTGACAGACAGCTCAATTCTACGCATAAAAATTCTTGTCGTAATTTCATTAGATTTGCATTTGCTAAGGTACGAATAGGTACATTCTAAGGTTTACATTTGGAAATAGATGTGTTAGTATGGTTAGCGAAAACTAACCTAAAAATTAATACAAAAGAGTGTTAAGGGGGCTAAAGAGATGTTGGTGACAATAGTTGCGGCGGTAATTGTTATGGTGGCCTATTTCCTTCTTCTGTACGGAATGGTCGCATTTGTACAGGATAAGAGATTTATGAGCACAGCACCGAAGGAGAATCTGGCGGTGATTCCTGACAGAAAAGAGAGATTTCGCGGAGCTCATGCGGTTGGATGGTGTATAGAAGTAGTTGCACTTCTGCTGTTTATAGGAGCTATCGTGCTTAGCGTGTGGGATGGCGTACGGCATGATTTCGGCTACTGGAAGTTCTTCGCGCGATTCATAGTGATAATGTATGTGATGGAGATCTATGATATAGGTTTCTTTGACTGGGTGCTGCTCTGTCATTCAAACTTCTTCCCGCGTTATTATCCGGAGGTCAAGGGAGTTGTGGGACCTCATATGTTCGGATACAATATGAAGATGCATGTTATGCACTTTATTATATATATTCCTATCTGCGCTGTGGTCGCCGGGGTGTGTATGCTGTTTTAGAAAAGACTAAATCTACTTAGGTTATCTTTTGATATAGTCATGATAGTTATTGAACAGCCTTGGAATGATATAGTATAATATTATCAATAATAATTGGAGGTTGATAGTATGCCAGAAATATCACTGTTTTATGGAATCAGAATAACTATGTATTATGATGATCATAATCCGCCACATTTTCAGGCAGAATATAACGGAAATAAAGCTATAATAGATATAAATGAAGCACGGGTTATAAAAGGTGCATTGCCTTCAAGGCAGTTAAAGCTCATACTTGCATGGTGTGTCATTCATCAAGATGAGTTAATGCAGAATTGGGAATTATCGAAGGATGGTTTGCCATTAAATAGAATAAATCCATTGATTTAAAAATTTATATACTATACAGAGAGGGGGGAATTGGCATGATATATGATATAGTGCAAGTGGTTCCATTTGATGATTATACAGTATATGTGTATTTTGAGGATGGCAAAATTGTATGTTATGACGCAAAACCACTACTGGATAAGAAAGTGTTTGAACCACTTAGAGACAAAGATTTCTTTTTGAATTCATGTACAATTTTGAATGGAACTTTGGCATGGGATGTGACAGGAACGAGGGATACATCGAAATGTCTGGATATAGATCCGGATACGTTATATGAATTGGAAAATGTTAAAGAGAAAATAGCGTAACATAAATCGGTATACAGTAAACTATAAATAGCTGGTGTATGGACGAAACGTCTGTGCGCCAGTTTTTTTGTGCAGACAACAATACAGAGTTTGTATATGCACAGGATTTGGGTGGCTGGCGGGGCAACTATGAAAAAACTGATCAGCGTGATATAATGAGCATTGTTCGATGTATTTATGAAATATAAGGGGATATATTATTATGATGAAACTGACAAAGGAAGAACAGCACAGGCAGTGTATAAAAGAGATCAAAGCGACGTTGCTTGTGGTATTTATATGTTTTTTATGGCATGTGCTAACCGCGTTCCTGCTAAATGGCACCGGGTGGACGGTGTTCCATATGCCGGCGTGGTTTGTGGTCTCGGTGCTTGGAACAGTGGTGCTTGCGGTAATCGGTGTATTCTGGCTGCTTAAGTTTGTGTTTGTAGATTTCCAATATGAAGAGGATGAGAGTGAGGGTGAAAATGAACAGTAATCAGATATTGATCTTATCGGTTTTTCTCGGATATCTGTTATTCAATGTTGTGGTGAGCTTTGTCTACAGCAGAAGGGCGGAGAAAAGTCTGCACACAACGTCCGAGAAGAAGTATTTCATAGGCGGAAGAAATATGAACGGAATCGTCCTAGCCATGACGATCATGGCGACATACACTTCCGCAAGTTCATTTATATCAGGGCCGGGTGCAGCGGGTCTTACATATGGATATGCACAGGCGTGGATAGCTGCTATCCAGGTCCCGGTCACATTTCTGGTGCTCGGTGTGCTTGGAAATAAGCTTGCGATAGTGTCCAGACGAACGGGCGCTGTGACAGTGGTGGGATACTTCAAGGCGAGATACAAGAGCGATGCTCTGGTGGTCATCACGAGCCTTGGACTTATAGTTTTCTTCATAGCACAGATGATAAGCCAGTTTACGGGAGGGGCCACACTTATAGCATCCATAACGGGAATGGATCATGTGAGTTCACTTTTGATATTTGGCACAGTCGTGATATTGTACACAGCTATTGGCGGATTCAGTGCGGTTGTCATAACTGACACGATTCAGGGAATAGTAATGTGTATCGGAACATTCCTGTTTATATTCTTTGTCTTAAGGAGCGGGGGCGGTCTTGCCGCGATAGATGCCGGTCTTCAGACAAATCTGCCGGAGGTGTACGATGACATTTTCTCGAAATACACGCCAGGAGGACTGCTCAGCTATTGGGTGCTTGTGGGATTTGGAACGCTGGGACTTCCCCAGACTGCTGTGCGCGCCATGGGATTTAAGGATACGAAGAGCATGCACAGAGCGATGTGGATCGGAGTTCTCACATGCAGCTTTGTAATTGTGGGAATGCATCTTGCAGGAACATGGGCTGGCGCACTTGTCGATACGGACAATCTTCCAACTTCGGATTATTTTATACCGTATATAGTACAGAAGATCATGCCGCCTGGAATAGCAGCGATATTCCTCGCAGCGCCGATGGCAGCAGTCATGTCGACAGCGGATTCGCTCCTCATACTTGCCACAGCAGCTATAGTGAAGGATCTATGGAAGAATTACGTGGTGGGTGATGATCCGGTGAAAAATGAGAAATACGACAAGAACGTCAAGCTGGTGAGCACGATACTTACGATGTTGCTCGGTGTGGTGGTGATGGTTCTCACGATCAATCCGCCGGATATAATTTTCATGCTCAACATGTTTGCATTTGGCGGACTTGAATGCACATTCTTTTGGCCTCTTGTGGGAGGTCTGTTCTGGAAGAAGGGAACTAAGCAGGCGGCGGTGTGCAGCAGCGTAGGTGCGATCGCGACATATATATTTGCAACGTATTTTATCAAGATCGCTGGGATAAATGCGGTCGTGTGGGGACTGATGGTAGGTGCGGTGCTGTACTTTGGAATTGGGTTTATAACGGGAAGAAAAGGACTTTATCCGGATATTCTGGACAAGTGCTTTTGATATGTGCGCAGGATGTATGAACATGAAAATAGAGTTGAAAGGTAAAACTAAGCATGAATGAGATAAACGACAACAAAAAAGCTATGTCCGAGGATGTGAAACAGGCGCTGATAAGGTTTAACAAGGACAACATCTATGTCCAGAACCTGAAGATAGAGCTGGTCGATATGAGCCTTGGATATGTGAAGGGCAAGATGATGGTCACAGAGGATGTCCTTAATCCATATGGTTCTGTGCATGGTGGATGCCTGTACTCACTTGCGGATATAGTGAGCGGAATCGCAGCATGTACCTACGGAAAGTTTTCTTCAACTATAGATGGAACCATGACATATATAGCTCCGGCTATGAACACGGAGTATCTCATCTGTGAGGGAATCGAGATCCGCCAGGGCAAGAAGGTGTCACTGTACGAGGCAAATATTTACGATGACAAGGGACAGCTTGTTGACAAGGCAAGGTTCTCATTCTACATGATGAACCGTTCTGTTGTGGAATAGATGGGAGATGTAAGGCAAGGTGAAATATACAAATGTTATCTCAGGCAAGTTCGTAGACAGACCAAACAGGTTCACAGCCCATGTGGAGATAGACGGAGTTACAGAGACCGTGCACGTAAAGAACACGGGGAGGCTTATCAGTTTGCTGATACCGGGGAACACGGTCAGCCTTGAGAAGTCTGCAAATCCAAACCGCAAGACGAAATACGATCTCATAGCGGTGGAAGATCCAAAGCTTGGCTGGGTGAATGTGGACAGTCAGGTGCCGAATAAGGTGGTTTTGGAATGGCTTAAAACTAAGGATTATGACTTTATAAAGCCGGAGTATGTATACGGGGATTCAAGGATTGATTTCTATATGGAAAAGGATGGCACGAAGTATCTCATGGAGGTCAAGGGCTGCACTCAGGAGATCGGTGGTATAGGATATTTCCCGGATGCACCCACCGACAGGGGAGTCAGGCATTTGCGGGAGCTGATGAAGGCGGTCTCCGAGGAATATAAATGTTATGTGGCATTTGTCATTCCGATGACGGGGATAACTGAGGTCAGGCCAAATGCGGAAATACACAGGGAGTTCGCGGAGACTTTCTATGAGGCGAAGGCGGTTGGCGTGGAGGTGTTAAATCTCACGTGCCGGGTTACACGGGATGAGCTTGAGATAGTGGATAAGTGAGATAGGTGAAAATTATAAGGGTAAATGATAAGCAAATATACGTTTGACATGCAAGCGGCTAAATGCTAGTATAATATCAAAAGGTGCTACCGATAGACGGTTAGCCTTGATATATGAATGGTATAAAATAACCGCTCACAGTTTACCAGGCTGGGCGGTTATTTTTTTGTCTTATTCTTGCTCCTAGAGCCAACGGCATAACCAAGATTAAAGCAAGTAAGACATAAGCTGATGATGGCTATAAAAAGATCCGTTGTAAGCATAAGCAAAAACCTCCGTGATAGATTTCCATAAATGGATTTTCTATGTAAACACAGGCTACAAACTCCTGTGGTGAAGGTTAACCGCCTACCGAATAGGGTAGCACCAAATATATTATAACAAACATATGTTCGATACACAATACTGAATATACATGAGAATGAAAAATGGGCTCGGCAAACACCTGTTACGATAAGTAACAGCATTGTCATAGTGCGTATATGGACTATCAAGGGTTATGATAATAAGCTTGAAAAAAACAGGAGTAATATGGTGATATTGCTAAGATTGAGGAGATAAGTTATGGCGTTTGATTTTAAGAAAGAATATAAAGAGTTTTATTTGCCGAAAAATAAGCCACAGATCGTAACGATTCCAAAGGCGAATTACATAGCGGTAAGGGGCAAGGGCGACCCGAATGAAGAGGGCGGAGAATATAAAGCTGCGATTGGCGTTTTATATGCTGTTGCGTACACTCTCAAGATGAGTTATAAGACTGATTACAAAATAGAGGGATTTTTTGAATATGTTGTCCCACCGCTTGAAGGCTTTTGGTGGCAGGATAATGTTGAAGGTGTGGATTATACTGACAAATCTGCATTTAACTGGATTTCTGTTATTCGTCTTCCTGATTTTGTAACAAAGAAGGATTTTGACTGGGCGGTTGAGACTGCGTCAAGGAAGAAAAAGATGGATTGTACCAATGCAGAATTTCTGAGTATTGATGAAGGTTTGTGTGTTCAGATCATGCATATAGGAGCATTTGATAATGAACCTGAGACAGTAGCAGTGATGGATAAATATTTGGAAGAAAACGGGTATGTAAATGATTTTACTGATGAAAGACATCATCACGAAATCTATCTATCAGATCCAAGAAAAACTGCACCGGAAAAATGTAAAACTGTTATCAGACATCCGATAAAGAAGAGATCGTGATTCTATTTTAGAAAATAAAAAATAAGGGACTTTATGGATTACACAATAAGAAGATTAAAACAGGAAGAAACCGGGATATTAGATACATTTTTATATGAGGCAATATTTATTCCGGAGGGCGTGGAGGCACCTCCAAGGGACATTATCAATCAGCCGGAATTGCAAGTGTACGTTGACGACTTTGGAAACAGAGCGGGGGATATGGCATTTGTCGCAGAGGTAAATGATAAAGTTGTTGGAGCGGTGTGGGTTCGTATTATGGATGACTATGGGCATGTTGATGACGATACACCGTCTTTTGCAATCTCACTACTCAAAGAATACAGGAATTACGGCATTGGAACGGAGCTGATGAAAAGGATGCTGGCGGAGATGAAAAACTGTGGATATAAGAGCGGTTCACTGTCTGTGCAAAAGCAGAACTATGCAGTCGGAATGTACAAAAAAGTTGGATTCCAGATCGTGGACGAGAATGATGAGGAATATATAATGATTTGCAGGCTGTCGTAGATGGTAAGTGATTTAGAAGATATAAGTAGCTTTGATGAGAAATATGTGACAAAAATAGATGGAATTATTTCAAGACATAATTGTCAGGTGGAAAAAACGCCATTTAGAAGTAAAGAAAATATTAGTGCTGGATTTGTTGTGGTGCCATTGCTTATGACAGTGGTATGTTCAATTGCGTTGATAATAAATGCAAGGGGATATGTATGGAACATTCAGAGCAAATAGCTTATTTTGCCTAGTCTACGAAGCGTAGAACCCGCATAGATTCACCATATTCTACGCCTCGTGGGTGTGATTGGCAATAAAATGGGGAGATAATTGAGCCAGAAAGGAGGAAAGCAGATGAACCAGATTAAAATTGGGCGATTCATCGCTGATGAGAGAAAGAGAAAGGGATATACTCAAAAACAGCTTTCTGAAAAACTTGGAATCAGCGATAAAACAATTTCAAAATGGGAACGAGGAAATGGTTTTCCGGAAGTTTCATTACTGTTGCCGTTATGTGATGAATTAGAGATAACAGTGAATGAATTACTGTCTGGCGAAAGAGTATCTGAGGAGGATTATAGAAAGAAAGCGGAGGTTAATATGGTGAATTTAGTTAGAGAGGCACAGGAAAGCAAAAAGAAAATTATTTTGTCTGCAATGGTCGCGGCACTTACGATAGTTGCGGCATTTCCATTGTTTTTATTGTCAGAAATTCTGGAGATGGAGAATTGGCTGAGGGTTCTGCTTATCGCAATAGGTTTAGTAGTGATCTGTGGCGGAATTGTTATTGCGTGTATTCTTGATAGAGATGCAGGAGCATTTGAATGTCCTGATTGCAATACCAGGTTTGTCCCTGATATGAAGTCATATGTAATGGGAGCACATACATTAACAAAGCGTAAATTAGTTTGTCCTCATTGTGGTGCACATAGATATTGCAAAAAGGTGCTTACAAAATAGATTCAAGGAGAGGTCACGGAGATAAAAAAGATTGATGAAGAATTTTCAGTGTGTCAGGTGGAAGCTTATACATATGCGAATCTCGATTCTGAGTATTGTTTTCTAGGAAAAACTGATGAGGAAAAGTCTCTGGTATGCCCGGTGAGTGAAGTGCCGGCAAATGTGATAAAGCGTGATGATGGCTGGAGAGCCTTCCGCATTCAGGGAGTACTGGAGTTTTCTTTGATCGGGATTCTGGCTAAGATCGCATCTGTTCTGGCGGATAACGGAATTTCGATATTTGCAGTATCCACATATAATACGGATTATGTTATGGTGAAGAAGGAGAATTTTCAAGATGCACTTGAAGTTCTGGCGGCAGCAGGGTATGAAATTGTGGATTGAGAGTTGATAAACCGAAACTTAAAACCGGGATGAGAATCAGGGAGATACTATTATGAATATTCCTCACAATAGTTTAATGGAGAAAATCAAAGAACTTGTGCGCTTATGCGAACAGATTGCATCTGATTATGGTGACGATGCTTCATGGTTCAAACAACCTGCATCAGATGAAATGATTTCTAATTGGGAAAATAAACACAATGTTTTTATTCCTGAAACATATAAAGAATGGTTAAGTTTCACGAATGAAGCACAAATTAGAAACTCATTGGCACATTTTTATGGGCCGGACAAGTTTGTTATGAACTCTGGAGACTTACCAGAAGACTTGATTGTAATTGCAGATTTAATAGGTGATGGTGAACAATTATGTTTTTCAAAAATAACAAGGAATTTTGTTTGGGTTGACCATGGTGAGTTAGAAATAATAGATGATTTTGGTGCTGTTTTAAGTGAAATAATTAGAATGCTTAAGCCCAAAAGCTGCTTATCTCCTAAAATGGAAGAATTATTAATAAATATGGTTAAAAAAAATAATTGCTAGGATAAAAAGAAATGTATATGGATTATGATTTATTACAAAAAATATACAATATCAAGTCATTTGTAGGATATACAGATGAGGAGATGTATTGTTACAAGCAAGGAAGAATGCTAAAACGGCAGTTAATCTCACTATGGTATATGCCTATTATGAAATTGGCAGAATAATCGTAGAGGAAGAACAGCGCGGAGAACGGAGAGCAGCATATGGACAGCAACTCTTGAAGGGATTATCTGATTATTTAACACAGAATTTTGGAAAAGGATTTTCTGTTGGAAATTTAAAAAATATTCGTCAATTTTATAAGGTTTATTCTGCGGATCAAATTGGCGAAACAGTGTTTAGCCAATTCAAGGATCTTCCATCGATTAACACGGGAAGAAAATTTTACTTGGTACTGATAAAGATAAGATTCAGAGACTATCTGTGGAGGGACAGATAATAGAGAAATCTTCTGATTTGGTTAAAGATCCTTATGTTTTAGAATTTCTGGGGCTGGAGGATAAAAGTGAGTATTCAGAGAATGAACTGGAAACGAGGTTGATCAATAATCTGCAGTCATTTCTTCTAGAGTTGGGCACCGGATATACTTTTGTAGCCAGACAGAAAAGATTTACTTTTAATGAAGAACATTTCAGGGTAGATTTAGTGTTTTATAATAGAATGTTACGATGCTTTGTTCTTTTTGATTTAAAGATAGGTTCGCTGAAACACCAAGATTTAGGACAGATGCAGATGTATGTGAATTACTATGATCGTTATGAAAAGCAGGAGGATGAAAATCCTACTATAGGAGTTCTACTTTGCCAAGACAAGGACGATTCTATGGTGGAATTGACTCTTCCAAAGGATTCAAATATATTTGCGTCGAAGTATCAGCTTTATTTACCAGATAAAAAGCTACTACAGGATAAACTGGGCGAATGGGTAAAAGAATGTGATGCAGATAAATGCACAAAATAGAAACGAGATTCAAAAGGAGCAGATTATGGTAGAGATACTATTTGGAGATAGTTCGGCAGGTTCCATGAAAGCGGCAAAATGCGAGAATGTGGAATATAAGAATGGTCAGCCACAGTGGATACAGGGTTCTCCTGACGAGGTGATCTGCCTTGGCTTCATTCTGGACATGGGCTACATAGGAGAGGCTGTGGATAGCCAGTACCGCAGGGACTTTATCTACTCAATGTATGCCCAGAACCAGTGGGAGCAGGACGAGGAATATGAAAATGAGATCAGGCAGCTTGGCGATGTGTATGCTGGGGAGCTTGCAAGGCTTATAAGATTTCTTGAAAATGGCGAGTCGGTAAGAATATGGTACAGCGACGCTCCGTATTCAAGGTGTGGATTTTACCATGTATGCAGCATACTGAAGGACTATCCAAATGAAGTGTCTGTTGTCACTCAGCCAGAGCATGTTGTGAAGAAAAATGTCATAGTGACATATCATAGCTGGAGCGAAGTGGCAGCGGAGGAATTTGCCGGATTTCTCGGAAATGAGAGTAAACTCACATCAAATGAGATAAGAATGTATGCGGAGATGTGGGGCGAGCTTGTACTTGAAAATGCTTCGCTTAGGGCTGTGGTAAATGGAACAGTGCTCAGTGTGTCAGAGGATTTCTATGATTTTATCATTTGGAACAGGCTGACGGACAAGCCGGTTAAGGAGTGCAGGTTGATCGGTGACATTCTGGGACAGGTTCCGATCGGAGTCGGTGACTGGTGGTATGCGGCGAGGATAGAACATTTCATAAGGCAGGGCAGGATAAAGGTTGTTGAGGATTCGGAGAATAAGTATGCACGTTTGATAAAAAGGTGTGAAACATAAAACCAACACATAAAAATTTTGCTATGTTAAAAAGGCTAATGTATTGCAATTAGAAATACATTGTAGTACACTCAAGCTGAGAGGTGGTGTTATTATGGCAACTAAAACAGCTAACGTTACAGCTAGAATACAACCGGATATTAAGGAATCTGCGGAGGCGATTTTAGAAAAATTAGGAATTCCAGTATCTGTATTTATTGATATGACCTATAGACAGGTCATTTCTGCCAATGGTATCCCTTTTGAATTGAAGGTTTCAAGAGAAATTGAAACAAGAGATACTATGACTGATACAAGGTTTGATACATTGATGCAAAAAGGACTTGAACAAGCGAGGACAGATGATTCAAGACCAGCTAAAGATGTTTTTGCTGATTTGAGAAAGAGAGTATAACATTTGGTAAATACTTATGAGGTTAAGATTACGCAACAAGCACAGGAACAGATGGAAGAGATAGTTGATTATGTTTCTCGTGAATTGTTTGCGCCAGAGGCTGCAAAAAGTCTTTTGAACAAATTAGAAAATACAATAATGTCATTATCTGTATTCCCGGAGAAACACAAATTGACTGATGAGGAACCATGGAGATCAGATGGTATACGAAAAGTAAGTGTTAGTAATTTCTTGGTGTACTATTGGATAAATAAAGTAGAGAGTAGAGTATATGTTACAGCCGTGATATATGATAGAAGAGATCAGTTAGAACAATTAAAGACCATGAAGATACAGTTTGGAGATCCATAATCCTTTTTCTAATCAGGTTATGGATTCCTTTCTTGTGACAATAGTGTTGGCCGGATGATGTTCAAATATATAGTGGCTTTTCCTCTCGGACCATGTTAGAATTACATGTATATGCAAATAAATGTGGAAGGAAAGATTACGGGGATTAGTTCCAGGTAAACTATGGTGAAAGTATATGGAAGATATGAAGAATGGTAAGCGAAGTTCATTTTCGGGCAAGCTGGGGTACGTGCTGGCGGCGGCAGGTGCATCGGTGGGACTTGGAAATATATGGAGATTCCCTTATCTTGCGGCAAAGTACGGCGGAGGGATTTTTCTCATAATATACATCGTGCTTGCACTTACATTTGGTTATACTATGATAGTTGCGGAGACTGCGATCGGACGAATGACAAGAAAGAGTCCGGTTGGAGCATTCAAATCATTTGGAAAGAAGAAATGGCTGTCGTTCGGCGGCTGGATAAATGCCGTTATACCTGTGCTTATAGTGCCGTACTATTCGGTTATCGGCGGCTGGGTCATCAAATACCTGGTGGAGTATTTCAGAGGAAACGCAAAGCTGCTGGCTGAGGATGGATATTTCACCGATTTCATATCAAATGGTGTGTCAACGGAGCTGTGTTTTGTGGCATTTTGTGCATTCACACTTATCATTATATTTGCTGGTGTGCAGAATGGGATAGAGAGGGTATCCAAGATCATGATGCCTATACTGATCGTTCTGTCAGTCATCATTGCGGTATATTCTGTGACAAGACCGGGCGCACTTGCGGGAGTAAAATACTTCCTTGTGCCAAATGTGAAGAACTTCTCGTGGATGACAGTGGTTGCTGCCATGGGACAGATGTTCTACTCGCTTTCCATTGCCATGGGAATACTCATAACGTTTGGCTCTTACATGAAGAAAGATACGGCGATAGAGGATTCGACCAGAAATGTAGAGATATTCGATACAGGTATAGCGATCATGGCGGGACTTATGATAATCCCGGCGGTATTTGCATTCTCTGGAGGAGATCCGAATACACTTCAGGCCGGACCATCACTGATGTTTATCACTATTCCAAAGGTATTCCAGAACATGGGATTTGGAACTGTCATAGGAATCGTGTTCTTCCTGCTCGTACTATTTGCTGCTGTCACAAGCTCCATAGCACTTACTGAGAGTGCAGTGTCGACATTTGAGGATGAACTTGGATGGGGAAGAAAGAAGGCAACGGTGCTTGTGGGAGTTATCATGCTTGCACTTGGAAGTCTGTCATCCCTGGGATATGGCCCGCTGGCAGGAATCAAGATCATAGGTATGCAGTTCCTTGACCTGTTCGACTTCCTCACCAATTCGGTGATGATGCCTATAGCGGCATTCCTCACAAGTTTGTTTGTGTCAAGGGTAGTTGGAATAGATAAGATAGAGGAGGAGATAATTCACGGCGAGAGTGCCTTCAGAAGAAAGAAGGTATTTGTAGTCATGATCAAATATCTCTGTCCTGTATTTGCCATCATTATCCTGCTCAGCTCTGTTGCAAATGCACTTGGCTGGATAAAGATGTAGAATTATTATAAAAGGGAATGAGGTTCTCCCTTGGAAGCCCCGGAAGGGCAACCTAAACTGCTGATATAGCTGATGACTTCTACGATTATTTTTGTCGCAGAAAGCATCAGCTTTTTTATGCCTAACTCTTTTCAATCACTGATGCGTCTGCTAAATTTAAGGAGGTATTGTTTATCATGTTGACATCACTTGCACTCATTTTCATAGTCGGATTGGCGATGGGCGCCATCTGCCAGAGACTTAAGCTGCCGCGCATCATAGGAATGCTGGCAACGGGAATCGTTCTTGGCCCGTATATGCTGGATTTCCTTGATCCGTCCATATTGTGCATATCTGCTGATCTCAGAAAGATAGCGCTTATCATCATACTCATCAAGGCGGGACTGTCCCTTGACCTTAAGGATCTGAAGAAAGCAGGACGCTCGGCCGTGCTGCTCTCATTTGTCCCGGCGTCATTCGAGATCATCGGATATATACTGTGCGCACCTGTTATACTTGGAATAAACCGCACAGAGGCAGCTGTCATGGGCGCGGTGCTAGGTGCGGTATCACCGGCGGTCGTTGTTCCGAGAATGGTGAATCTCATAGAGAAAAAGTACGGAACTGACAAGGCGATTCCGCAGATGATACTTGCGGGGGCGTCATGCGACGATATATTTGTCATAGTGCTTTTTACCACATTTCTCAGCATGGCGCAGGGAGGAAGTGCCCGTGTTATGGATTTTGTGAACATTCCAATATCCATCGTGCTTGGAATACTGCTTGGAGTTGCTGTTGGATATGGGCTCTATCTGTTCTTTGAGACATCATATGCAAGGAAACACTGCGTGAGAAACAGCATGAAGGTCATCATCGTGCTGGGATTTGCCTTCCTGCTTATAGCAATAGAGGGATGGCTTGAGGGAAAGGTGTCGGTGTCGGGACTTCTTGCGGTGGTGGCTATGGCATGTGTCCTGAAACTCAAATGTCCAGAGTCGGTGTCGGGAAGACTCTCACAGAAATTTGGAAAGCTGTGGCTTGCGGCGGAGGTCATATTATTCGTGCTTGTGGGTGCGGCTTTGGATATTAGATACACCCTGGCAGCAGGTCTTCCGGCACTCCTTATGATATTTGTCGCACTGGCATTTAGAACGGTTGGTGTTCTGATCTGCGTGGCACATACATCACTTACATGGAAGGAAAGGCTGTTCTGTGTCATCGCGTATCTTCCAAAGGCTACAGTTCAGGCAGCCATCGGATCAGTTCCGCTTGCGGCAGGGCTGGCATGTGGTAATATAGTATTGTCGGTTGCCGTGCTGGCGATCGTGGTGACTGCGCCGCTTGGAGCGATAGGAATAGATGGAACGTACAAGCATTTGCTTGGTGAGGATAAGTGATGTTTTGCGTTCGGTAGATATAGGAGACAAGTATGAATAATAAGATAAAGAACATTATATTTGACATGAACGGCACCATGATATTTGACGGAAAGTATCATGAGATAGCATGGAAGGATTATGCGGAGAAGCTTGCTGGCAGACAGATGAGCACGGAGGAGTTTCAGCATCATGTGCTGGGGCACACGAACAAGGATATTCTGGAATACCTCATGGGAAATGGTACGCTCACCGAGGAGAGGATACTTGAACTTACCGAGGAGAAAGAGGCTATGTACAGAGAGATGTACATGGAAGATACTGCAAACTTCAAGCTGGTGGACGGCCTGGCGGCATACCTTGATAAACTTAAGGAACAGGGGATAAATATGAACATAGCCACAGGGTCAAATATGACAAATCTCGCATTCTATTTTAAAGAGTTTGATCTTGGAAGGTGGTTTGACATAACGATGTGCGCATATGACGATGGAACCATGAATGCTAAGCCGGCTCCTGATATGTATATCCGGGCCATGGGGCGCATCGGAGCAGTGCCGGAAGAAACCATGGTCATAGAGGATGGCCCGTCGGGAATCCGGGCAGCGGCGGCAGCCGGAGCAGGATATATAGTGGGAATCTATGGTGACTCATCAAGAGAACTGCTCGAAGAGACAGGGCTGTGCGATGAACTGATTCCGGATTATAGAAATAAGTGATAAGAATAGGGCGTGTTCAAATGGAAGAACATGCTCTATTTTACTATGATATATGGGTGCGGGGATGATTCCTACAACAACTCCATAAGTTTATTTGCAGCAACGCTCATACCACGGCGCCTGTCACTGATGATACACATGTGACGCTTTGGTATGGGCTTTTTAAATTGCAGGCGGAACAGGTCGCCGCGGTCTATATAGCTCTGGGCGAAGTCTGCCATGATGGAGCCGACGCCGAGATTTCTCATGACGAACTGGGCGATCATATCGCTGGTCGACAGCTCGAATTCGGGCTGCAGAGTCACGCCCTCATGGCTCAGGAATGTGTCGACATATGCGCGTGTGCTTGTGTCGTGTTCCAGACAAATGATCGGAAGCTCGTCAAGCTCGTGGTAATCCAGAGTTTTGCCCTGAAGATATGAGAACCTTGGTCCGGCGATGAAGATGTCCTCGATCTCCCTTGCCTGCCTGATCTCCATGTGAGGATCTGCAGGAAGAGGACTGGTGACGATACCGAAGTCTATGTTGCCTGATAGCAGATGATTTATCGTGCTGGGAGTCGGAGCATTTGTGACATGAACCTTGATCCCCGGATATAGCTGGTGGAAATGCTCCAGATATGGCAGGAGATAGAACTGCAGTGTCATATCGCTTGCACCTATACTTATCTCACCGGTCTCCATGTGGAGGAGCTGTGAGAGCTGCTGTTCACCCAGGGATATGGATTCGTATCCCGCTGCAACGTGGGAGTAGAGGAGCTCTCCGGCATTTGTCAGTGAGACGCCTTTCTTGGTTCGGATGAACAGTTCTATGCCGATCGCCTGCTCCAGAGCTTTGATCGCCTGACTTACGGCTGGCTGGGATATACACAGCTCCCTGGCAGCAGCGGATATGCTGGATGCTTTGGCAACATGGTAGAAGATCTTGTAATATTCGAAATTTATGTTCATTTATAATTTCCTCCAGATTCAATAGAGATCATTTAATATGTGTGTGTCAACAATATGTTTTATTGCAAAATAATTCAGGACTTTTTACCGTTCTATAATGGTACGATTGAAATAATTTTGCTTAAAAAATTATGCATATATAATATAAGTAAAATGGTGTTTGAGGTGGACAAAATCCATTATATTTACAGTTTATGTTGGTTTCCGCAAAATGTAAAGATAAATATAAGATACACTTATAATAAATATAAATAATATTGATTTTACTTATGACATTATAGTGTTATAATGAGAAGGTATTGTGAGTGATCTGCTTATAAATATTATGTATAGGCAGAAACATTTGAACAGCCACAATACGGATATCAGAAAATATTTCAAAATGCTGCGAAAGCGAGGAAAAGTATTATGGTAAGAGCGGTTGTAGGAGCCAATTGGGGCGATGAAGGAAAAGGTAAGATCACAGACATGTTAGGCCAGGAGTCAGACATAATCGTAAGATTCCAGGGTGGTGCCAACGCAGGTCACACAATTGTCAATGACTATGGTAAATTTGCTTTACATACACTTCCATCAGGAGTGTTCTACAGTCACACAACAAGTATCATTGGAAACGGTGTTGCACTCAATATCCCTCTTCTTTTCAAGGAGATAAAGTCCATCACAGACAGAAATGTACCAATGCCTAAGATCCTTGTATCTGACAGAGCACAGATGGTTATGCCATACCACATTCTCTTCGACGAGTACGAGGAGGAGAGACTTGCAGGTAAGTCATTCGGATCAACAAAGTCAGGAATCGCTCCATTCTATTCAGATAAATATGCAAAGATCGGTTTCCAGGTAAGCGAGCTCTTTGATGAGGAAGCACTGAAGGAGAAGATCGAGAGAGTTATAGTACAGAAGAACGTTCTTCTTGAGAACCTGTATCACAAGCCACTCTTAAAGGTTGATGATATATTCAACACACTCATGGAGTACAAGGAGATGGTTGCTCCTTATGTATGCGACGTATCAGCATACCTCTATGAGGCGATCAAGGAGGGCAAGAACATCCTTCTTGAGGGTCAGCTTGGTTCACTGAAGGATCCGGATCACGGAATCTATCCTATGGTTACATCATCATCAACTCTGGCAGCTTACGGTGCCATCGGTGCAGGTATACCTCCATACGAGATCAAGCAGATCATCACTGTATGTAAGGCATACTCAAGCGCAGTAGGAGCAGGCGAGTTCGTAAGTGAGATATTTGGCGACGAGGCAGATGAGCTCAGACGCCGCGGCGGTGATGGCGGTGAGTTTGGTGCAACAACAGGAAGACCTAGAAGAATGGGCTGGTTCGACTGTGTGGCATCAAAGTATGGCTGCCGTATCCAGGGAACAACAGACGTTGCATTTACAGTACTTGATGTACTTGGATATCTCGATGAGATCCCAGTATGTGTAGGCTACAATATCGACGGTGAGGTTACAACAGACTTCCCAACAACATCAAAGCTCAAGAAAGCAAAGCCTGTATATGAGACACTCCCAGGCTGGAAGACAGATATCAGAGGAATCAAGAAGTACGAGGATCTCCCAGAGAACTGCAGAAAGTACATTGAGTTCGTTGAAGAGCATATCGGATTCCCAATCACCATGATCTCAAACGGTCCGGGAAGAAACGATATCATCTACAGAAATGCAAAGTAATTTGACCTGATTCACAGGGAAATTAAATAATAGAAAAAAAACAGGGACACTTTCCAGTAAGAGATTATTAGGGAGTGTTCCTTTTGTTGTTGTAAATAAGGACAAGTGGATTAATATTCAGTTTGGAGGAATAACATAATGTCAAAAGATGAGTATTTGATCACAGATGCACCGCTTAAAGCGCTGACAGTTTTTGCAATGCCTATGATCTTGGGCAGCTTTTTTCAACAAGTGTATAATATGGCTGATTCAATAATAGTTGGCCAGTATGTCGGATCATCTGCACTTGCGGCTGTTGGCGCATGTGCCGCTCTTACAAATGTATTCATTTGTGTGGCACTCGGTGCCGGCATAGGTGCGGGCGTGCTTGTGAGCCGCTATTTTGGAGCCAGGGATTATAGTAAAATGAAAACAATAGTATCAACATCGCTGATAAGTTTTATGGTTTTGAGTATACTTTTGGGTGTATTTGGTCTTATCTTTTCACGTTCGATGATGACGCTGCTTCAGACACCTGCTGACATACTGGATGAAGCGGTGTTGTATCTTCGTGTTTATTTTGCCGGATTTCCATTTTTGTTTATGTATAATATTCTTTCAACAATGTTCAATTCAATCGGTGAATCAAAGATACCGTTGGGTCTTTTGATATTTTCTTCTGTCTTGAATATTGTTATGGATCTTTGGATGGTGGCAGGCCTCGGCCTGGGCGTTTTCGGTGCAGCTCTTGCAACTCTTATTGCCCAGGGAATATCCGCAGTGTTTTCACTGCTGATTTTTCTTTGGCGTATGTGCCAATATAAAGGCCGTTTTGATTGGTTTGACAGGCACGAGTTACATTTCATGCTTAGAATTGCCGTACCATCGGTTCTTCAGCAGTCCACAGTGTCGATTGGTATGATGATCGTTCAGGCAGTTGTAAATCCATTCGGTACACAGGCACTTGCAGGTTACTCAGCAACGATGAGGGTAGAGAATGTTTTTTCACTGATATTTGTATCCATTGGAAATGCAGTTTCACCGTATGTTTCTCAGAATCTTGGCGCAAAGAAAATCAAACGTATCAAAAAAGGATATCGGGCTGCGTTGGTGTTGGATGTGTGCTTTGCGATCATCGCATTTATAGTCATTGAAACACTGCATACTCAGATTTCATCTTTATTCCTTGGCAAAGATGGAACCGCTTTGGCATATCAGGTGTCTGGGGGCTATATGAGATGGATTGGCTACTTTTTCATCTTCATGGGAATCAAGATGGCAACCGACGGGGTCCTTCGAGGACTTGGGATCATGCGCCCATTTCTCATTGCAAATATGGTCAACCTCGCGATTCGTCTGTCAGTTGCCCTGATTTGTGCGCCCCGTTTTGGTATCGAATTTGTCTGGCTTGCGGTGCCGGCGGGATGGCTTGCAAACTTCCTGATCTCTTATATGGCTCTCAGAAAGTCGTGGCCGGTTGATAAAACAATTGGCGAATGATCGGTTTGGTGCAAAGGGATGTCTGTTTTGCGAAGTTTTTTTCCAAAAAAATTGACACAGTATACTGACCGACATATAATCGTTCTAAAAAGTGTCTGCTGATTAATGAGAAAATTAAAATTTAAGCTAAATCAAACAATTCAATTTTGTCAGCACAAACAATAATTAACAGCGTTAAGGCGTATGGAAATTAAAAATCCATACGCCTTATTTTTTTCAAATCTGTGCCTGCGCGTGAGCGCTGGTACTCAAATAAATTTTCAAAGGAGGAGTTGCCATGCTGTTAAATGCCTTTGCAAGCGTGCTGTCAAGCAGCCAGAGCAGCGGAATGGAAGATACGACAGTCTACCCATTCTGGCTATCCCTAATCTGTTTTGCAATAGTACCGGCAACCATTGAGGAATACATTTTCCGGGGTGTGATACTCGGCGCTTATCTGAAAGTGGAGATGATGGCGGCGGTTCTGATTAGCAGCCTACTGCAAAGCATTTGATTTAAGATGGTATGGGTGATATAATCTGAAATGTAAATATTTTGCTTAACTATAGGGGATTGATGGGAATGCGATTGATTTATTGTTCTTGGATATTGATTTGATTACGACCAGCGGCGTAGATATAGGACAGTATATTCGGCATAGACTGAATAATTACAGCATGGAGATTGTGTTTATGTGTCTTCTGAGAAGGATAATGCAGAGCCGGAATGAGCAGCAGATAACGCCGAGTGTGGTTCTGATAATTGTGCCGATTATCAGTATATGGTCAACTGCGTAAATCAGGGAGACATTTCCTTACCACCAAAGATGATTCGTATAATCATTGCATGGGTTTACAGAGTGTACAGGATGTTTTGAATCAAAATAATGGTGAGATAGGAGGTATCGTACATCTGTTGTGTGCGAGAAAGAGAAATGGGAACATTGGAAGTGGACAAGAGTCTTAAAGCGGCGTTTAAGGAAACGCTGGAGCCGCATGGGTTCAAGAAAGTAAAGGGGAGGTATCCGCACTTTGTGAGGATGGCAACGCCCGAGATTATTCAAGTCATCAACTATCGGCTGGAGCAGGCGCTGTCGCCGCAGTTGGAGGAAAAACGGTTTGAAGTATACTGTGCGGTCGGCAGTATATACCGCCCGGAGATTAATCTGAACCGGTCTGTGTATGCCAGCATGGACTGGATACATACTACGATGCCTCATATGTACATGAAGGCAAAACGCAATGAAATAACGGTGTATGAGAATGAACAGCCGGGAGTTGACTATATCATCAAAAAGGGAGATGAAGCATCTCTTAGGGAACAGATTGCGTTTGCCATGACAGGCATAGAGCATTATATAATTCCGGCGTTTGACAAGGTGGTGGATTTAAAGACATGCGTGGATTATTTAGAGTTATATGATTTTAGTAATTTGTATATCAGCAGAAAAACTGAATGTAATGAGGATGTATTTATTTTGCCGGCAAAGTATCCGAATAAAGAATCCTATAGAGTGAAAGTGCAAAGTGATTATCAAGAGATAAAAATGGAATTAAAGCAAGACATTCTAGATAATAAAATTACGGAAGAAGAAGGAGAGCGGGAATTGATTTGGTATGAAAGGCGGTTTCGTGACAATATTGAAAGATATGGGAAATTTTTTGAATATGAAACTAAAAAAGAAGTTTCACAATTAAAGGCAGAGCGTGCAGAAAAAAATATAAATGCAATACGTGCGATGGGAGTCGAAGTGTAAAAAACTAAGGGAAAAAGGGAGTAAGCATATGAAATTAAAACAAATGACAAGAAGGATTATTGCTGTAGTGCTGTCAATATCAATGTTATTGACAGTGTTACCGACGAACTGCAGCGTAGCTTTCGCAGAAAGTGGAAATTTAGGAGAGACGATTCTTGCATCTTTGACAGATGAGATTTCAAGTATGGGCGAGGCATCAGCGGAAGCGCTTGCCGATTCGACCGCAGAAGCCAGCGTGCGGGCAGGGGATTGGAGAACGGCAATTTATGTAGACCGTTTGGCGTGGAATAAATTTCACATAGAGGTGCAGAAAGATATAGTTACAAAATATAAATCAAAGCCGTAAACGCAGGTAAGATAGTCACAATTCCGGCAGAGGACATGACGATAGGCAGCTGGTCGGGAACAGGGTATATGGTCATAGACCCTGAGACCGGAGCAGGGGCGTATATGATATCAGGCGGGCTGTGTGGGGGAAGCACGGCGGAAGCCATATATAGTATGTTTCTTGTCAGTCAACTATATTTTAGCGTAACATTAGAATCGCAAGTACAGGGAATAGTTTCAATGGCGGAAATACTCAGTTATGCAGTTTTGTTTGATGGCATGCTAGCAACGGCAGTTGCTTATGGTGGAATGAATCAAGCGATAATGAAATTAATGGGTTATAACTGGATTGATATGTTTAAGGATGGGTTTTTAGGAATTTTGGATGGATATTCAAAAATTGGTTCATAGGAGGGCTAATGAAACTTTTTGGGTTTGCATTTATTTTATGGATAATTGTATATGTCTATGGAATATATAAGCATGGAATAAAAGATGTAATACTTCAACATAAGGTATTTATTAATTGCTTATTACTAGTTGTGACTGTTATATTATTTGCATTCGGTTGTTATACAAATGTTATATACTCAAGCAAATGTAAAATAGGTGAACGAGTAGACGGGGTAATATCGTCGAGAGATTTTAGCCCAGGTTCAAGAAGTGCAGAATGGTATTATGAGTATGAAATAGATATTACAGATGAAGATACTCATGTGACAGCATATTCAAGTAAATATTATAAGTAAGGTGACATTGTAGCATGTTATGTAGCAATTTCCGATGTTCAAAAAGAACGTAAATCAATTATTGAGGTTAGTAATGAATGCAAAAAAGGAAATAGATTAATAACGGTTGCAGGTTATGTACTGATTTTTGAACTAGGAATTTGGTGTATTCAGAATAAATTTTAAAGGCAGTTAAAGTCAGGGTATAGTTTGTATTAAGCTGAGGAGAAAAAGTAAACAATAACCATAAACCACATTTCAAAGGGAGGAAGAAACAATGTTAAAGGGGAAAAATTTCTTATTGAAAAGAGTCATTTCGTGCGTCCTTGTATGCGCCATGATACTGGGGCTGATTCCGCAGTCCGTCTATGCGGCACCGTCTGAAGGCACAGACACTCAGAAGACTTATTCGTCAGACGGATTCACCATTACTTACAAGGAAGCAAGTGCATGGGACAATTATGTGAATGCGGAGATAACGCTTGCAAACGACACGGACAGTGCAAAGAGTCTGTGGGAGATTCAGTTTTCATATGACGGCGAGATAGACAGTATATGGAACGCTGATATAAAAAACCACGATGACGGCACGTATGTGCTTGAAGCAAAAACATACAACAGCACGATAGCTGCGGGGCAGTCCGTAACCCTTGGGTTTATGGCTCACGGAAGCAGTGCAAAACCTGCCATGCCGGAGAGCATAACATTTGCAGATGCTTCGGCTTCGGAGGATAAAAAGGACGAAGATACAGAAGGCGGGGATTCGGAGGGTACGATACACCGGAGGTCATAATTCCGGGGCAGACATATGAGGTCCCGGAAAAGTGGAGCGGACTAAACTACGCAGTGTTCACATCCGGAGATTCAAATCTGTCGCTTTATACGGGAAATACAAGTATAAGCGGTTCAGTCCATACAAATCAGGATTTTTATTATCAGGGCAGCAGCATAAAGATAGACGGAGTGCTTGAGGCTTCAAAGGGCATAACAATAAAGACGGCAGTCGGTTCTGACTCCATACAGATAGGCTCCAAGTTGGAAAAAGCAGACAGAATAGAGATGCCGGATATCACAGAAGAGCTGACCGAATACACATCAGCAAACGGCGTATGCTATGACACTTCCACGCAGTTTGGAAGCGACAGCATAATCATTGATACATCGCTTTATATAAACGGCGATGCCGCATTCAATACGACAGAGTTTATGGGACAGGGAATCATATATGCAACGGGAGCGGTTACATACAATGCGGGAAGCATGAGCACAGCGAACGGCTCAAGGCTGTTTATTGCCTCAGAGAGCGGAGACATTACCATCAATGGTTCCGGGATATCAATGAATGCCGTTCTGTACGCGCCAAACGGCTGTGTATGTATCAATTCAAACGAACTGAACCTGAATGGTCGCATCATAGCAAAACAGGTATGTATAAACGGAACAAAAGTAAATATAAATGCAGGACCGTGTGATTTGGACATGCTTGATTTCATCTTCAAGCCAGAGATTGATGTAGCGGCAGATGGTACAAAGAAAGAAAACCGCAGGGTCAGCCTGTCCGTGCAGGAGATTATGAACACGGAATACATACAGAAAGAGAATACGGTCTGGAGCATAACCAGAGACGGGGAAGATGCCGGACAGTATTATGCTGTGGATGAAGAAAATTCAGATTATTTCCACAGGGAGATGATTTTTAGGGAAGCCGGCACTTATATGGTGTCTGTCACCGTGACAACAGGGAAGGTCAATTACACGGTTACAAAAGAACTGGTGATTGAGGAGGATAAAGCGCCATGCGCTGATTTTGAACTGTCGGATAAATACTTTATGCGTGATGAAGAGGGGAAGACATATGTGCACATAGACGACAGTTCGGTGTCACCGGATGGAGATACTATAGGCAGACGTGTGTGGACGATATATTATGATAAGGACAACAATGGAGAGTTTGACGAATCTGAGGGCACGGTAATCAGCGACGAAAATGAGGCGGCTGTTGATTACACGACAGAGAACGTCGGCAGATATAAGGTATCGATTACAGTGTACGAGACCTTTGACGACACAATACCAAAGCTCCTGACGGAAGATGCGTATCTGCATGATGATACATCGGGCAAGGCTGTTTCGGAGTGCGTGTTTGAAGTAGGCAATGAGGCGCCGACGGCAGCGCTTGATATTGAAAAGTCAAAGTCGGCTGATATAGTATTCACGGTCGGCGAGACCGATGCTGACACCATGGCTGTCTATACGGAGAAAGCCGATGAGCTTAAGACTCTGCTTGCAGAGAACGGGATAGACGCCAAGGTGGATGCTGTGTCCACATCCACATATACCGCGCAGGACACATTTGCGTGGAAGGAATACGGACACTACAACTGCGACGGCTACGCAGAGCACATCATATATGAAGAAGATGCCATCAAGATGATAGGATATTACAGTTCTCCAAAGAAGGATTTTCTTTATATAGCAAATGACAATCCTGGGCAGAAGACATTTGAATTCGATTTGCAGCGTGATAACACCGACTGGCACAGCATGGAGGGCGGCGGCTTCCTGTTCAACACAACGGTTTCCGATGATGATAATTATATAAAGGGATTCTGTATACTTGTGACTCGGTCGGGGCTTAAACTCGTCCGTATAGACTGCGACAACCTTCAGAGATTCAGAGACGGCGGTGTAGAGTGGGTGCAGAATGTCGGTCAGCTTTTAAGGACCTACAGCATACCAAATCTGTATGCGGAACATCATTTCAAGATAGTGGTTGACAGCAGCACCATATCGGTGTGGGATGGGGACACTCTTGTGATAGATAACTTTGTTCTGCCTGAAAACGATTATGGCTATGGGTTTGGACCTATCACAAGTCAGGCATGGCACGACTGTTGGCAGAGGTCATACTTCACATTCAAGAACATAACCATGGAGACAATGACTGGAAGCAGCCTTTCGGATATTGTAGACGGATATGACTGGAGGGCAGGGGCGTCACATTATGTGCTGAACATAAGCAGCGCTGAGGTGCCGGAACTGGTTTCCGATGACGCCATGGCGGAGCTTGCGGCTGCACTCATAAGAAATCAGGCGGCATTTGCCGGAATCGGCAGTGATACAAACGAAAGTCAGTATCTCGGACTTTTAAATGCCGCGAATACGGGCGGCATGTACGTATCACTGGACGACCTATCTTCCAAGATGGACACGATAAACACGTACATACTGCAGTCTGTACTCAGCAAGGACTACAGCATAGACAAATACATAACAACAGATGATATAATCACCTACAAGGGTTATTATCAGGATGCCGAAAATGATGAGATATATGAAGAACAGTGGGAGTATGAATACGATCCGTCGGCTTTCACGTCGTCGTCAGGTGAGGCTGAAAATATAGTAAAGAAAGTGGACGAGCCTATTACGGTGTTTGAAAATACGGGAGCATATTCCATACGGCTTGCAGTAAGGGACAATCCGACGGGTGACAACGATGCTCTGGACGGGTACCGCCTGTGGTCTGATACGGAGCAGTATGACAGGCTGCTTCTTGTACAGACACGCCCTGCTGCGTCGGTTTCCGTAACGGTTTCGGAAGACAGTGAGGACAGCTCGGAATGTATTGCAAATGCAGTTTATGAGGCTTATGATGCAGACCACACTGATGACAGCACACAGGGTATACGAGAGGAATATTTCTGCTACAAGAATGTAAAAGACGCGGGATGGACTGAGGGCAAGCTTCCGAACAGGCTTGCAGCAGGGTGCACATATCTGGTTAAGTATCAGGTAAAGGATGCGGAGGGGACGCTGTCTTTCCCTGCCGTGGCGGTTGTGTGTACTACTGAGCCGGGAGTATACGAGGAGATTGATGATACGGTTCCGCCTACGGTGTATATAGACACAGCAAAGACAGAGATAAAAGTGGGAGAGGAACTTCTGATAGACGGATATGCGCTGGATGATTACGGCGTGGATTCGTATGAGATGTATATAGACGGGGAGCTTGTGCTCAGCTCTTTTGGACGAGTGATATTAACTCCTGACAAGGCTGGTGAGATAAAAGTAAAGGCGGTAGCCACGGATATCGGCGGCAATACTTCCGAGAAGGAAATCACCATCACCGTGGTGGACGACAGGGACACTACGCCGCCTGTGGCAGAGATTACATCACCAAATTCGGGTTCGGAGCTTGGATTTAATATACAGATAAAGGGAACAGCTGATGATGAAACCAAATTTGACAGCTATACACTTTCGTACCGCGCGCAGAGTGAAGATGAGTATCACGTCTTTGCCGAGGGCAGCGAGGCAGTGACAGATGACGTACTCGGAACGCTTGACGTGTCGGAATTTACTGCCGGCACATACGATATACGGCTTACCGTAAAGGATGCGGCGGGAAATGTCTCTTACTATGGCATAACCCTGTATATCGAGGTGGGTACGGGTACATCGTCATACGCCCTTTCGGGTTCCATCGACTCGATATCACTGTCCGAAGACAAGTCGCAGATAGATATAAAGGGCAGTGTAAATGCGGAAGGAAATTTAGACAGATACTCGCTCACATACAGCTTGGGCGGGTACGGCGACAAGGTGACCATATCGGAAGGCACGGAAGAGGTAACAGACGGCATACTTGGCTCCATAAACACGTCAGAGCTATCGGGCGGAACTTATTACCTGACGCTCACTGCCACGGATACAAATGGCAACAGCGGAACTGCATCGGCGTCGTTTGGGTATACCGTGGGGACATCTTCGATTGAAAATGAGAACACGGGCGAGATAGGCAAAGACAGCGGAAAGGAAGAAGAAGGAAAAGAAGAAGGCGGCGGAGAAGAACAGAAGCCGGAGACGCAGGACAAGCTGTTCTCTGTCAGCCTGTCATACAGTCAGGCTGCAATAGGAACTGCGGTCAAGGTACAGGTGACACTGCCGTCGGATATTGATGAGAGTACTCTGGTTATATATAAGGGCGAAGAGGAGATAGCAAGCGGAACGAGGAAGACGGAATTTACGTCCGCAGTGTCCGGAAAAGTTAGGATAACCGCAGTCGGAACGGACACAGCAGGCGAGAAAAGACAGGTGACTGCTTACTGTAACCTCTTCAACGACAAGGACAAGAAGGCTCCCGTAGCGGAGATAACATCGCCTGCGATAGATGAGGCGCTTACGGAGCCTGTGGACATAACAGGCTCGGCATATGATGAGACGGAGCTTGATTACTGGAAGCTGGAATACCGCATGACAGATTCCGACACATACATACTTCTCTCAGAAGGTACAGAGAAAGTGAAGGACGGTACTCTGGGACGACTTGACACAACCATGCTTATGAACGGACAGTACACCTTAAGGCTGACGGTATGCGACAAGGGCGGCAACAGGACGAGACTTGAAAATGATTACGTGGTAGAAGGCGGTCTCAAGGTCGGTGCCATGAACATAGGCTTTACCGACATAACGGCAAAGATGGGCGGTTCCACGGTGACTGTAAACCGCATGTACGACAGCAGGAATAAGCAGCAGGGCGACTTCGGTATCGGCTGGACGCTCGGCATATCAGGCATGAAGCTGTACGAGACAAATGATATAGCAAACGGGTACCAGATGACACAGTCGGGTTCCCTGTTCTCAACAGCATACCAGATAAGCGAAACGGTAAGCCATGACGTAACCGTGACATACGGCGACGGGACAAGCGACAGATTTGAAGTATCGCTTTCACCGGAGCGCAGGGCGCTCGTGCCGATATCCGAGGTGACGGTATCATACAAATGCGTGACAAGCCAGAAGGTGAAGCTCGAGATTATAGGCGATACGACTGCATACTTTACAGGCAACGGGCTGATGTTCTACGAGGACAGCATGTTTGACGACCTGAAATACAAGCTCACCAACAAGGACGGCGTGCAGATGTACATGACGGCGGATGGCGGCGTATACAAAATAGCTGACACCGACGGCAACGTAATAACGGTTGATGAAAACGGATACCATGCGGAAAACGGAAAAAGCATCATATTTGACAGGGACAGCAAAGAGCGTGTTACGGCGGCGACGGATCCGAACGGGAACACCACGAAGTACGCATATGACGATGCGGGCGACCTTATAAGCGTGACTGACAGTGCAGACCGCACGGTGAGCTTCACATACGACGCGGAGCACAACCTGATATCAATCACCGACCCGATGGGCATAGCAGTGGCAAGGAATGAGTATGACGATGACGGAAGGCTTATTGCGACCATAGATGCGGACGAGAACAGAATAGAGTACGATTATGATGTGGACGGAAGAACGGAAGCGGTGAAGGACCGCAGAGGGAATACCACGGTATACACCTACGATGACAGCGGCAACATACTCCAGACGGTGGATGCATGCGGAGGAAAGACGACAAATACCTATGATGACATGGGAAATCTTCTCTCGACAACGGACGCAAACGGGAATACCACAGGCTATGACTATGACTCATCAGGCAACGTGACAAAGGTAACCGCCGCAGACGGCACAGCCGTTTCAAGTGAATATACACAGGATAACCTTGTGTCCGGCATACAGATGATGGACAAGACCGTCATGGCAATGGAGTACGATGACTATGGCAGACTGACAAGCCTGACTGACGCTGACGGCAATGATACGGAATACACATATTCGTCAGACGGAAAACTCACGGGAGTAACTGACGGGATAGGAACCGTCCAGACGGTGACATACGATGCGGACGGAAATGCTGCTTCCACCACAAACGGTGCGGGCGAGACAGCATCATACACTTACGATAAAGACGGAAGGTGCACTTCGGTGACGGTCAGCCGGATAGAGAATGGTGAGACGCTCACATTCACAAGCACCTACAACTACAACGAGGCGGGAGACATTATCCAGAGCGTTGACAACTCCGGAAACGTGACGGCATATGAGTATGATGCGGATGGAAACATGATAGCATCAACCGACGCAAAGGGACGCAGAATCACGTATGAATATGATGACCTCGGCAACACGGTGAAAACTGCATACCCGGACGGAACATGTGAGACTTTCGATTATGACGCAAACGACAACAACACGTCGGCGACAGACCGAAGCGGGCAGACAGTGCAGATGGAGTACGATAAGCTGAACCGCCTTACGAAGAAAACATACGCTGACGGGACAAGCGAGACATACACTTATGACGCAGCAGGCAACGTGACGTCAGTTACAGGCACAGGCGGCGGAAAGACCACCTATGCATACGACTGCCGCGGCAGGAATACTTCCGTAACGGACGCACTTGGTAACACAACCGTGTTCGCATACGACGAGGCTTCGAGACTTGTATCTCAGACGGACGCGCTTGGCGGCGTGACGTCATATGAATACGATGACAACGGCAACGTGACAAAGACTACGTATGCGGACGGCAACAGCGTAACTGCTAAGTACGATGCGAGAAGCAGAATCACTGAGCAGAAAGACCAGAACGGCAGTAAGACGGAGTATGCCTATGACGGCGCAGACCGTCTTGCAGGCGTGACAGACGCAGACGGCGGAACCTACACCTACGGCTATGACGGAAACGGCAATCTGGCAACGGTTACGGACGCGCTTGGGAACACCACCACCTACACTTATGATGCAGGCGGCAGGGTGTCCACGGTTAAGAATGCTCTGGGCGGAACTGCTTCATACGTATATGATGAAACAGGAAACGTGGCGAAGTACACAGACTGTGCGGGAAATGTCACGACATATGTCTATGACGATATGGACCGCCTCACGGAGAAGAACGTGTCAGGAGAAAAGACTTCATACACCTACAGCAAGGCGGGACTTCTCACAAAGGTCACGGACGGCATGGGAACCGTAAGCTTCAGCTATGACAGCTATGGAAGACTCACAGGAAAGACAGACGCAGCAGGGAATAAGCTGACGTATACCTACGACAAGTGCGGCAGGCTGTCGTCCATGGACAACGGATTCGGCGGAACAAAGTACGAATACGACATCATGGACCGCGTGACGCGTGTCATAGACAGGAACGGTCAGGCGACGGTGTACGAGTATGACGCCCTCGGCAACAGAAGCGCAGTGTGCTATCCGAACGGAAATGTCATGACATACACCTACGATGCGTGCAGCAGGCTCAAGGAAGAGTGCATAGTAAACGCAGACGGTGTGACGCTTGCAAAGTATACCTACGGTCTGGGCAAGGCAGGGGAACGTCTCAGTGTGACTGACATCACAAACGGCATAGAGACTGACATCGCGTATGAGTACGACAGCCTGAACCGCCTGACGAAAGAGGTCATAGAACGCGGAGACAACAAACTTACAAACGAGTACGGCTATGACAGTGCGGGAAACCGCACGTCAAAGGAAACCAAGGTTAAGGGTGACATCACGGAGCTTGCGGACACGCAGCTTGACGAGGTGGAGATAACTGAAGGTACGACTACTTACACCTACAACGCCTTAAACCAGCTCGTAAACGAGAAGTCAGATGACGGAACCATCACGTATACATACGATGCAAACGGAAACCTGACGGAGCAGGCGGGCAGAAAGACGGCTTCCTACAGCTATGACGCGGAGAACCGTCTGACTAAGGCGACGGTACAGAGCGGCAACAGCGTCACGATAGAGAGCTATACCTATGACTATGCAGGCAACCGCACATCGAAGACAGTCAATGAAGACAGCACGGTATATTACGTGACCGACACGAGCGGAAGTCTTGCATATGTGGCAGCCGAGATGGATGCGGACGGCAAAGAGACTGCTTCATACACCAGATGCGACGGCGAGCTGATGTCGATGGAAAGAAGCGGGGAAGTATGGTATTATCTGTATGACGGACTTGGCAGCACAAGGCTTCTTACAAATGAAGCGGGACGTATCACAGACAAGTATGCCTACGACGCATACGGCAGCCTCCTGAAAAAGAGCGGCGGCACTGAGAACGACTTCCTCTACACGGGCGAGCAGTATAATGCGAACACGGGGCTATACTACCTGAGAGCAAGATACATGAATCCGGGCACGGGCACGTTCATAAGCATGGACAGCTATCAGGGAAGCCTTTACGATCCGATAAGCTTGCACAAGTATCTGTATGCGAATCCGGTTACGTATACGGACCCGAGCGGATATTTCTCACTACCTGAACTTAGTGCTGGCATGACAATGTCGCAAGTGTTGTCATCATCGTGGAAATTTATAGGACTAAACACTTTGATAGGCTCTTTGACTGGAGCGGCTGTTGGAGCTGTTGATTCCATTTTAGGAGGAAATAATTTCTCGACGGTATTGCAGGATGCTTTTAAAGGACTTTGGCAAGGGGCATTGTTTGGATGTGTTCTATCTTCTTTAACATGTTTTGCAACAATTAGTCCAATTTGCATGACCTTGCTATGTGCCTCACAGAAATTATTGTTGGTGAGCGGAACGGTAGGTGTAGCTATATCGGCTGAAGAAGGACATCCTGCTCAAGCAATATTTCGAGCCATCGTGTCAATTTTTGCATATAAAAGTTTGGGCAAAATAATAGATGGAGTAGACATAGCTAAATTAGACGGAGCAACTAAAGGTTATAGTCAAGATGCAAATGGTAGATGGCACAGATCCAATGGGCAATTTGCATCAAATTCGGAAGTTGGGATAACAGGTAAGACAGCGAGTGGAAAAGGTGTTCATGGTAACTCATTGACCAATAATTTTAATAAAAATTATGGATATGCATTGATTGATAAGAATACAAGTGAGGTACTTAAATTTGGAGAAACTTTATATCCAGACACAAGATATACACAAAGTTATTTAGATAGCATAAATGCAGAAATGAAAGTATTGGTCAGTGGACAAAAATTAGATATTCATTTATGGCAGCATGATATGAACATGTATTATTTTTATAAATATGGAGATTTTCCACCGCTGAATAAGAAAGGTTGGTAGTATGGAAATAAATATTAATTCGCCACAGTATTACACAAATGAATTTGGGATAGATGACGATATATATAATCTGTGCCAAGATATTCATGAATACTTTAAAAACAAATGTTACAGCGAAAGTATTGATATAGTTGGAATAATACCTATAATTGCTCCTAAGGAGACGATAAATAAAGGCTTATGTAAAAGAGGGTATCATTGTGAACCAAAATATGGATTTGCAAGCGTCAGGGAGTACATAGATTATGAAGAGTATGTTTCTGCGGATGTTGAAAAGAAAAAAAAGTTAATGCTTCAATGTGTTTTAAATTCTGTAAAAACAATAAAAACAAAGGGGAGGATAGACTTTCAAAAATTCAAAGAGGATTTTGATGTTTTTTGTAAAGAACATAGAATTTAAAAAACGGCAAAAATTAAGCGGATTGTAAACATCGTGATTTAGAGCCCTCAATGACGTGGCAGTCGGCTTCATGTGCGACGGCATGTGCAAGACATCACTCGGCATCATCCTAAAGTCGATGATGGCAATATTCGGTCTCGGAAGCTAGGTTGACCAGATATAGGAAGCAATAAAGAGCGGCGATCCTGTGGAGATAGCGGTGCGGTTCGTGCAGCTTACGTGTATGCTGTTCGGGCTCACAAGCCAGTACTTCACGGGCGACACGCTGGTTTCGGCGGAATACGGGCTTACGCCGATAGCTGACATAGAGGCAGGAGACTATGTCTGGTCTAAGGACACGGAGACGGGAGAATGTGTTCTCAGGGAAGTGACGGAAGTTTCTCACTGTCGGAGACATCGGTTGAAACGAGTGGACAAGCCTGTCTGCAAAGCGCAAATGCAATTAATGCTATGGTTATGCTCAATATCGCAAGGAGCCTTTGGGGAACAAAACGGAGTTCCTATGTAGTATATACACTCATGGTTGCATTCCATACAAGAAATTGGATAGAAGATGATGGCGGTATGGTAGGATACAATATGATAAATGGTATAGGTGCAGGAAATAAAAATAAAACAATATATCATGATAAGTCAAATGAATATTTTAAAGACTACCCATCGTTGATTAATAATTATATTAGCGAAGAGATAAATGCAATATATGAAGATATTGGTGCATGGTGGAAGGTAAAGTAATATGGGAACATGGGAAGTAGGAATATATCAAAATGACCTCAGCGCAGATGTGAAAGACGATTATATAAGTAAACTCAAGGCTGGAAAGAGTGATGAACAGGCATTGGCTGAGATGCTTGATGAGTACAAAGAGGAGGCAGATGACATAGACTGCAAGTGCGATTTATTTATCGCACTTGCAGGGATTATGTGGGATAAGGGCAGACTTACGGAGGAAATAAAACAAAGAGCCCTTGCGGAGATTGAAGAAGACAAGACTGCAGAACGCTGGGAAGGCGAGAAGATTAGACAGAAAAGATGCATAGAACTTGAAAAGTTCAAGGAGAAGCTTGAGAGTGAGATGCCGCCCAGAAAAAAAGTGCCTGTGCACAGACCGTATAAAGCAGGGTGGATAGAAGGCGGTGTATATTGCTTTCAGATAACGGAGACGATAGATGGCTATGAAGAATATACTGGTTGGTATGCAACGTTTTATGTGGATAAGGTGTATAAGGAGGATTGGATAGTCAGAGGCGTATGGGACGAGGTGGCTGATGCTTATTTCTTTCTTTCAAAGGACAAGCCACAGTCTGCGGATGATATAAAACGTATGAAAAATATACTGTTCAGCTGGCCTCCAATTCAGATTAACTATGAAGCAGAAATACTGGAAAGCTCAAAAAGACAAAGACCAAAGGATTTGACATATTTGGGAAAGTGTGGTGATTTCAGATATCCTCACAATGATAAATATTCTAATAAAGATCTTGTGTTTTGGGGATATTGTACTGAAAGAGACTTAGTCTGGGGATATGTAAAACAGTTGGAATATGAGCGTTCATTGAGTGGTAATGAGAATTAGATTGCACGAAGTTCTGTAGTCATAATCTGTGCACTGCGTGGTAGTCGGCTTCATGTGCGACGGCATGTGCAAGACATCACTCAGAATCATCCTAAAACCGATGATGGCAATATTCGGTCTCGGAAGCCAGGTCGACCAGATACAGGAAGCGATAAAGAGCGGCGACCCCGTGGAGATTTCTACGCCTGCCGCCTGTATTTTTCCTAGATGAATTGTAACGAGGTTACCAGAGATAGGTTATATAGAAGAACTTTTTGATGAAGATTGGTATGCAAAATCATATATCTGGTTCTATGGAGAGTGGTTAGGCTCAGGAGCATATTGATAAGCCGGTAGGAACAGCACTTATAAGGGTTAGTTCCGATAGATTTGAAATTGATAAGAATGATAGGGAGATATATGTCGAGAAACGATAATAATTTTACGGAATTCGCAAACGTATGGAATAGGAGAGGCTATGGAGTTAGGTAAGAGCGATGAGAAGTTGAATATTGAAAACACAGACACCATGAATAATAAAGGTATAAAAATATGTGATGAATGTGGTAGTGAATTTTTAGTGGGTTCATCTAAAATGATGGGGTTATGCCCTGAATGTGCATCCGTTTTATATGGATATGAAAACTGCAAACATATTTTTCATCAAGGAAGATGTGTAAAGTGTTTGTGGAAGGGCAACAAAAGCGAATATGTTAAAAGGCTGGAGGACTTTAAATGACTATTCCAGAAAATAAAATTTATCCACGTACTGGGGATAAAGAAACAATTTATTTAAAAAATGTAATCAAAAATCCTAATATAGAAGTTGGAGATTACACAATGTATAATGATTTTGTAAATGACCCAACGCTATTTGAAAAAAATAATGTATTGTATCACTATCCTATAAATCACGATAAGTTAATAATCGGGAAATTTTGCTCGATTGCCTGTGGTGCTAAATTCTTATTTAATAGTGCTAATCATACATTATCTTCATTATCAACTTATCCGTTTCCATTATTTTTTGAGGAATGGAATTTGGATAAGAAGAATGTTGCTCAATCATGGGATAATAAAGGTGACATTATTATTGGTAATGATGTATGGATTGGATATGAGGCTGTTATATTAGCAGGTGTAAGTATCGGTGATGGAGCAATTATCGGCGCACGTGCTGTTGTTACCAAAGACGTACCACCATATACTATTGTAGGTGGTGTTCCTGCAAAATCAATTAAAAAACGCTTTTCTGACGAAACTATTTCATCATTATTAAGTATTCAATGGTGGAACTGGTCGAAAGAAAAAATCTCTAAAAATATAAAAGCAATACAGGCAGGAAAAATTGACGAATTACAATAACAAATGTGCTAGAAATTAAGGGGGTAAACAGATGAAGGTGGGACAAACAATTGACGGTCAATGGATAATTAGTGAAACAATGGGGCGAGGAGGTCAAGGTGAAGTCTTTAAAGTTACAGATTCTATAGACAGTTGTTTTTATGCGCTGAAATTTCTTAATAAGCAAAGTGATGAAGAACGAAGACAAAGAATGTTTATGGAAGTTTGTAATGTAAAGCATCTATCTGATAGACATTTAATGAATATTACATATTCTAATGCGGAAAAATATAAAGATTTATCGGAAAAACTTTATTATGTTTCAGATTTTATCGATGGGATATCTTTGGAACAGTATGTCGAAACTCATGATATATCCTACGCTGAGGCGATTTCTTTTTACATGGAATTCTTAAAAACAATTGAATGTTGCCATAACAATGGAATAATACACAGAGATATTAAGCCTGATAATATTATGCTGAAACAAGGTAATTTGGATGATTTTGTATTAATTGATTTTGGGCTATCATTCAACTTGGAGGATGATGATGGATGTACCCCAACTAATCAGCAATTAGGAAATCGTTTTTTAATTTTGCCGGAACTTGTAAGCGGAACCAGTCAACAAAAAAGATTATTGGAATCAGATTTAAGCCAGTCAGCAGCAATTCTCCTTTATGTATTAACAGGTGAGATTCCAAATGCATTATTTGACGGAGAAGGAAAACCTCCACATAAACGAGATAATGCAAAGCGAATTATTAGCGAGAAAGTAGAAAATAATACTGTTTTAAAGAGCTTGAATTATTTTTTTGATAAAGCATTTAGTAATAATCTTTCGGAAAGATATCATTCTGCTGGAGATATGAGAAGAGAGATGGCTACACTTAACGAGTCCAGATTTAACATATTAGGAGGTGGCGAAATGAATGATATTATTGCAATTGATGGTAACAGAGGATTAGAAAAATATAGATATAGTGAGTTGATTAGACATCTTAATCCAAGCACAGAATTATGCAATCCGGAGGGGTTGAAACTACCTATTATGACAGATATTCCACAATTGGTAGAGTATGGAATTGCGCTTCCGCCGCAATTACAATCAAAAGTGAAGAACTATTATTTGGGTGGAGACTTTGTTACCGCAGCAAATACGGTATGGATTAGGTCAATGGGATTGCTTAGAAAGAGAGTATTATCTTTAGGTGAAGATTTTGTGGCAGATATGGTGGAAGCAAGTGACATTGACTATGTTAGAAATCTTCCAGCTTATAGATTGATCGATTTGGCACATGAGCTTGGTTTTATTAATAAAGCGGGACAATCAAAGTTACAAAAGGCGAATGAGTTTTATAATTATTTTAATAATGATGAGGCTGATGAATATGAAGAAATGCCACAAGACGAAGCAAATATAATCATTAAAACATGCATTAGCTACATTTTATATAATAATCATGAATCCTTTGGTCTTCAGTTCAATGACTTTAGAGAAAAACTGAAAAGTGGAAGAGTTACTGAATTGTTTGATGACGATAGGGCTATGTTTGCAACATGTCCATATTTTTATTTAAAAACATCAGTAAGATCGTTGTTAAATTTATTTAGGGATTGCGAAGGAATAGAATATGATAATGTTGTTATCAATATGCAAATTATGTTTCCAGCGATATGGGAACGTTTAAAAATTGAGGAGAGACGAGCTCTTGCAGATGCATATACTGATTATATAAATGCTTCTGAACATAAAAAAATAAATGATTTAAATAAAATAATGTTGCAAGTCCATGCATTTGACTATGTTAAAGAGAACGTGCGTTCAAGAACATATATTCAGGTTGCAAACAAGTTACTAGATGTTCATTTTGATGTGAATAATTTCTATAACGAGCCGGGTATAATAAAAAAACTCGAGGATTTGGGTTCTCAAATTCCTACGTTAGCTTTAAAGGAAACAATTACTTCTGTATTGTATGTTAAGTTAGGAAATTCATATGGAACAAGTTGGTCTGCTGAAACGATTGCAGATAGAATATTAGAGCGCCTAACGGAGTCGGAATGGATAACATATTTGGAGAGTTATATGTTAGAAGAGACAAATCTTATCGATTCGATCAACGATTGCAATAAAATGAGAAATCAATGGAAGTCAGTAATTAAAAAATACAATTTGAAGGAATTGACAATTAGTAATCCTCAAATCAAGAGATTGGTTTCAATTGCATAAGTATAATGGGTGTTTAAGATAAAATGTTGCTGTACTGTGCATTCTTTTGGGAGGAACTACAAGTCCTGCGGACATATTATTAGTAACTGCCAAACAGGATCCGCGTTATTAATAAGGTGGAAAACCTGTACTCCTATGTCGGTACGGACAACTTCTGGTAAAGGGCCAGAAGTTCATAAAGCAAATTATACAGGAATCACGTCTAGGCCTCAGGACCAGAAGTGGTCTTTTTCCACACCTACTCACGCAGATACGAAGCCAGGAATGAAAGTTGTAGCTCCGCCAGATTTGGCAGGTGCATTTTAGGTGATGTGGAATTATGATATGCGGGGCGACATAGGAGCCCGTTCCCGTGCCTAAGTTGTAAATGCAACAGGTGATGGATTTCACCCCGGATTATTCAATTCGAAATGCCTCTACGCATAGCAACTGTATCTTGAATGACCTTAAAGCTAGGACAACTGCCCATAAAACGAATACCGATGTCATAAATGAGCTTATGATGATTCCTGATATGAATAGTAATTTTACTAAAACTTCCCACACCGATATGGTGTGTTGAGCCTTGAAAATTCAATATTTTAGCCAATAAAAAGGGCATAAACCTGTTCCGTTTGGTATAATGGAGTTGTCGAAAAACCATCTTTACAAAGGAGATTTATGCCATGTCCAGTATACCACAAAACCATTCCGATGAAAAAGCCTTAGTTGACTGTGTTAAGAGATTTTTTTCTAAACACCATGTTGGCAAGTTTCTTGCCAGATGCAATGGAACGAAAGAAAAATGTGTTTCTCCTGTTTCTCTGCTTTGGTACAAACTCAGCAATATTTTTGTTGGAAGAAGCATGTATATGCAGCAACGGACCAGCTCTTTTAAGGAAGATTTTTCCAAGAACACGTTCTACCGTTTCCTTAATTCTACAAAAACAAACTGGCTTCGTTTCACTTCTCTTCTTGCAGCGGATATCGTAGATCATGACATCAAAAATCTGACGAATGATAGCAGAAAAAATGTTTTCATCATGATCTTTATTGATCAACCAACAAATGACCTGGATTATAAGTTGGTGAATATACTGAAAGACTTGTTCTGTCAATTGAAAAAGAATGTATCATGTATAGTTAATACAGCGATAATAGGTGGAAGAGCCTACTAATAAAAAGTCAAGTACTTTTTGAAGAAATTTAAGAATTGAAAAATAGGCACAAGAAATAGGCTGCCCAAAACGGCTAGCTTAGCGGAGGAGATAATCGTTTGATATTTAAAACTCTTCGATTTGAGATTGCTCTAAGTTGCGTAAGCACTCCTTAACCCTGCCATAGTAGATTCGTAAGAATTTATTGGCACCAGCGGTCATGTAAACAAGGTATGGTTTTCCTTCAGCACGTTTTCTATCAAGGAACTTATAGACAGGTTCGTTTACAGGCTTGTTTTTAAGGTATGTGGACATCACTTGAAAAAGGGTCTTCCTAAGCCTTGTAGAACCGTTCTTTGAAGCGCGGTTGCTTCGTTGCATGAATTGTCCAGATTCATTTACACCAGGATCAACACCGGCAAATGCAGTGATAGCTTCTCGATGTGTAAAACGAGATACATCCCCGATTTCAGCAATCAATTGAGGTCCATAGGTTTCACCAACACCATACATGTTCATTACGGTTTCGTATTCGGGCAGTGTAGAAGCAAGCCCATTCATTTCTTTACGAATGATTTCGATGTGTTCCGATACCAAACGCAACTGTTGAATGCTTTGCTGAATAAGGAGTTTGTAAGATTTTTCCTTTGGGAACACTGCAACAAGTTGTTTGGACTCCTCGAATAGTAAGGCTGGCTTATTTTTCTGGTAGTTATAATGATGCTTCTTACAGAATGCTTCATAGCGTTCCGTAAAGGCTTTTAGCCCAATTTTGTGGACACAATCAACATGCCCAAAAGAATAGGCATAATCAACCCATTTTTCACTACCATCGTCTCTAGTGGGGCTGTCGAAGAGTTTGTTCACACCGGGATAAGTATTATCTAGGAGTGAAATAAGATTGGGTTTGGCAGCAACTTTCTGTTTCATGAAGAAAGTGAACTGCGAATTTAGTGTTTTAAGTTGTTCTCTTGTAGTATCCATACTTGAATACTCACGCAGTTCTGCCCAGTTGTCAAGAGCATACTTAGCGATTTTTCTCGCATCAGCGGGATCTGATTTTACTTTACGAAGTGTATTTTGTTTTTGACCCTTAATCAGTTTTGGATTGACGGCAGAGATAAAGATACCTGCTTCAGATAAAGATTTGACAACAGGCTCGTGATAACGACCTGTACATTCAATGACAGCTCTGGTTTCACCCTACAGAGACTTGAGATAGGTTACAAGGGTGTTCAGCTTATCAGATGTATGTAGGACATCAAAGGGGTTGCGAATAACAACTCATGCGGGCTGAATGATAGTGATGGTGCTTTTGAGTTTAGAAGCTTCAATTCCGACTGCGTTGTACATAAAGGTTTCCTCCATAAGTTGAAATTGTATGGTATTCAGCATTCCTCATTGCTTATTCAATCTCCTGGGGTCTCAATCGGACGTGCACATAGCAGTCCCACCTACATAAATCGAACGGCTGTAATGATAAGCTGGCTGACAGGCTTTTCTGCGGACGCCTAATGGTCCAAGGAGAAATAGGTCAGACCGATACTTATCTATCTTACAGCTTTAGCAACAAGAGGGAAACATCCTAACTGGCTGTTAGGTGGTGTATTCCCTACAACTTATATATTAGGAGGGGGTATCGTACATCTGTTGTGTGCGAGAAAGAGAAATGGGAACATTGGAAGTGGACAAGAGTCTTAAAGCGGCGTTTAAGGAAACGCTGGAACCGCATGGGTTCAAGAAAGTAAAGGGGAGGTATCCGCACTTTGTGAGGATGGCAATGCCCGAGATTATTCAAGTCATCAACTATCGGCTGGAGCAGGCGCTGTCGCCGCAGTTGGAAGAAAAACGGTTTGAAGTATACTGTGCGGTCGGCAGTATATACCGCCCGGAGATTAATCTGAACCGGTCTGTGTATGCCAGCATGGATTGGATAAATACAACACAGCTAGATATGTATTTTACGGCAAAGCGAAATGGAATACCGGTTTACGAGAATGAACAGCCGGGAGTTGACTATATCATCAAAAAGGGAGATGAAGCTTCTCTCAGAGAACAGATTGCGTTTGCCATGACTGGCATAGAGCATTATGTAATTCCTGCATTTGACAAGGTGGTGGATTTAAAGACTTGTGTGGATTATTTGGAACTATATGGCTTTGATGAGTTGGAAGTCAGATTAGAAACAGAATGTAATGTAGATGCATTTATTTTGCCAGCAAAGTATCCAGATGTAGAATCTTACAGCGCAAAAGTACAAAATGATTTCCAAGAGGCAAATAGGAGAGTGATGCAACTTGTTTCAGAAAAAAAGATGACAGAAAAGGAAGGAAAGGAGAGATTGCTTAGGTGTGAAGGAAGATACAATGATGATATTAAACAATATGAAAAATTTTTTTCAGATGAAATAACTAAAAATGAGATTGCACGATTAAAAGCAGAACGTGCAGAAAAAAATTTAAACGCAATACGTACGATGGGAATCGAAGTGTAAAAGACGGGGGGCAAAAAGAAGGGAGTAAGCATATGAAATTTTATTGCACGGGAAAAGGTCATCTGGTTTCTTGAAAACCAGATGACCTTTTTTGAAAAGCAGAAAGGCTTCTTGTCCTTTCATTAGTATATTCAATTTAAAGTCAACTATAATTATTTATCCTTGTTATCAGCGTCGATCACTGACTTGATCTGTTTCATAAGAGAGTCATAGTTGTCCTGATTGTCGATTCCTCCAAGCATAGGTTCTCCGACAATATTACCATTTCTATCGACTAGTATGGTTGTAGGAAATGCCATGATGTCGGAGGCATATTTGCCTACGCTAGAATCAGAGTCAACGGAGATATTGCGGTATTTTGCACCCTGGCTGTCAAGAACGGCTGCGGCTTCCTTGATAGCATCTTCGTTTCCGTCAAATGTCTCTGTGTTGATACCTACTACCTCGCCGCCCATCGATTTGATGGCATCATTTAATTCATTAAGCTTGGACAATTCTGCGACACAAGGCTTGCAGCCGGTAAACCAGAAATTAACGACAGTTACTGCATTATTGGAAAACAGGCTTTCGTCAACAGAATTACCATCCAAATCCTTGCCGGAGAAACTATTGAAAGGTGTGATTTCTTCGGAACTGTCGTTCTGGTCGGTGCTATCTGATCCTGTATTATTATTTTCGATTTCGGATATCTGCTTTTCAATCTGTCTGATGGTTTCAATATCATCGTTAAGTGTTTTAAGTTCATCATCTGTAAAGGATTCCTTGTTTGATTCAACGGCGCTGGCCAGATAATCGGCATAATCTCCGCTTGGATCAGCGCTGCTTTTATTCATCATGCCAAATACCTTGTTCCATACATCCTGGTGATCTGCAAAGATCTGGTTCTCCTGCTGATATAGATCATCCAGCTTCGTGTTGGAATCGTCCGCAGCTTCAGTGGTGACTTCTGCCTGGGTTTTTGGTGAACTCTCAGTTGTGGCAGATCCTGATCCGTTACATGCCGTGAGAGATAATGCTGCACAGAGAGTGATAATAGATATTAATGTTTTTTTTGTCTTCATAAATAATTGCTCCTTTAAATAATAATTTAGATAATATTAGTGTGGCTGATTGTTACACGTTGGTTTTGGAAGATTGTTCATGTCCCTTTTGGGAACATGGCTTTCCCATAAATTGATAGTGGATCGCGTCTTTTGGACAGGCCTTTATACACGCTCCACATCGTATGCATTCCGGATGATTTGGTGTTTTGCATACATCTACATCCATTTTGCATGCCTTTGAACACTTACCGCATCCGACACATTTGCTGCTTTCAACCTTGATACTCATAAGGCTGACCTTGTTGAATAATGAGTAGATTGCGCCGAGAGGACAAATCCATTTACAGAAGGGTCTGTAGAACAGAATACTCAGAACGACAACTGTAATTAAAATAAGGCATTTAAATGAAAACAGCTTTCCGAGTGCAGAGCGTATAGCTGCATTTCCGAGTGAAAGTGGTATAGCACCTTCCAGAACACCTTGTGGACAAATAAACTTACAGAAGAACGGGTCTCCCATTCCTATGGAGTTCGTTACAAGCATCGGCAGAAGTATAACGAAAACAATAAGGATTATATATTTCAGGTATCTTAGTGGTTTCAGCCTGGCTGTGGAAAACTTTTTTCCGGGAATTTTGTGAAGCAGATCCTGAAACCATCCAAATGGACACAAAAACCCACATATAAATCTTCCGAGGATCACACCGATTAAAATGAAAAAACCGGTTATGTAGTAAGAAAATTTAAATTTGGATGATCCGACGACCGCCTGAAATGCACCAATGGGACACGCTCCTGTTGCAGCAGGACAGGAGTAACAGTTTAGTCCTGGTACGCATACTGTTTTTGCTTTGCCCTGATAGATCTTGCCTTTAAATAAATTGGGGATGTGAATATTGGTAAGCAGCGTGGCTGCTGCCTGTATCCATCCGCGTATTCTGGCTGTTTTTTTTGACAGTGATTTGTTCTTATCCAATTCCTACACACTCCAGACATAATTTTATTGCTTTGCTGAGCACGGCAGCTGCTTCACCTCTGACTGCACCATAGCTAATCATCGCTATACCCGTGATGAGTAAAATGGTCTGAGACATTTTCCTGTACTTCAAGATATTGCAACTCCTTTCATGATTGTGTTTGTTGACCAGCTGACTTGGATATTATACAATAGCTGTTGTAAAATTTTTGTTAAGAAGGATTTTTGTTAAGAAACAGGTGACAGTTTTGAGATTATTGATAGTTGAAGATGAGAAGCAGATATGTGATATGGTTGCGAAAAGCCTGTATGATGCCGGGTATGAGGTGGATACCTGTTATGACGGAGAAGAGGCTCTTGAATGCATTCTGTCAGAGGAATATGACCTGATCGTTCTGGATCTGAATCTGCCGGGTATGGATGGAATGGAGATTTTAAAGGAACTCAGACAGAAAAATGAGGAGACAAAGGTTATCATATTATCTGCGAGGGGACAGATTGCGGATAAGGTTGAAGGGCTGGATGCAGGTGCAAATGATTATATGGAAAAGCCATTTCATTTGCAGGAGCTTGAGGCGCGTATCAGAAGCCTGACAAGAAGAAAATTTGTACAGAAGGATGTATGTCTGGAAAGCGGTGGCATAAAGTTTGACACGATAAAACGTGAGGCATACGCAAAAGGAGAGAAGGTTCCCCTTACAAGAAAAGAAAATGGAATCCTGGAATATCTGCTTCTTAATCTGGGCAGACCGGTAAGCCAGGAGGAATTGATGGAGCATGTCTGGGATGCTTCGGTTGACAGCTTCAGTGGAGCGATCAGAGTACATATGTCTTCGCTGAGAAGAAAGCTTAAGGCAGTGCTTGGATATGATCCGATTTTGAACAAGGTGGGAGAAGGCTATAAAATACGAGAGGAGTCCGACAGATGAAAAGAATGTCGCTGCAGTGGAGGCTTACCTGTATAATCACATTATATATTGCGCTTATATGTGGATGCCTTACTTTGCTTGTCTATAAAAATGGAGTGTATTATATTGATTCTCTGCAAGAAACCGTTGATGCCCAGGGAGATGATAATGGGAGCGGTACTGATGAAATATATATCAGTATTCCGGAGGATAAGTGGGATGAATTTGCAAATGACTTTTCTGTTAAGGTGTACAATAATAAGGCAGATTACAAGAAAAACAGCCTGATAATTTCTGCCTTGCTGGCCCTGCTTGGCGGAGTAGCTACATATTTTATAAGTGGGCATGCACTAAAGCCGATCAGTGAGTTTTCTGATAAAATTGAAGATGTACAGGCACAGAATCTGGCGGATTCACGAATAGAAGAAAACAGTGTTAAAGAACTGAACCAGCTCAGCGTTTCATATAACAAGATGCTTGAACGCCTCTCGGATGCATTTGAGATACAGAGACAGTTTACTGCAAATGCAGCACATGAGCTCAGAACTCCACTGTCTTTAATGCAGATACAGCTTGATTCATATAATTCTTCCCGGCATCCGGGAGATGACGAAGTTACTCTGCAGACGATAAAGATGGTCACTGAACAGAATGAGAGACTCAGCAAAATGGTAAAGACACTTCTTGATATGAGTGAGCTTCAAACTGTGAGCCGGGATGATAAAATAATGGTCGACGCGCTTGTTGATGAGGTATTGGCGGATCTGGAACCGCTTGCACAGGAAAAGGATATAGAACTTATTGGAGAATGTACGGATGTAACTATGATAGGAAGTGACATCCTTATTTATAGGATGTTATACAATCTTGTTGAGAATGCTATAAAATATAACCGCACAGGAGGACGGGTTACAGTGACAGCGCGTCAGAAGGAAAAACACGTTTACCTGTCGGTAGAGGATACCGGAAATGGCATCCCGGAAGAACTGAAGGATCGCGTGTTTGAACCTTTCTTTCGCGTGGATAAATCCAGAAGCCGTGAGCTTGGCGGCGTAGGACTTGGACTTGCTCTTGTACGTGAGATCGTGATAGTGCATGATGGTAATATTGCAGTTAAGTCTAATCCGTCTGGAGGAACGATTTTTGAAGTCGTTTTATAAAGTGAGCATTATATTGTTGCCGTTGCGGATTTGGCACGGCTAATTTTATTTTCCCCAAATTTTCGTCTCAGCTGTTTCATAACCCACAGGTACGCAGGTATCAGGAAGAGATCAGCACATACCCATGCAAGCGGACTTCCTAGTGATACGCAGATGAAACCGAAATGTGGCACCAGCACGAAACCGGCAACAGAACGGGCGATCATCTCACATATTCCTGCAAGTATGGCGAAAGTCGAGTAGCCAAGCCCCTGTATCATGAATCTTACGATATTCACAAGCGCCAGGAATATGTAGAATGCTGCGTTGATAACCACGAATTCATATATGTAGCCGATAAGCTCAATCTGTTCCTTCTTGACAAAGAGAAGTGCAAGCTGCTTTCCGAACACGATGGAGAAAGCCAGAGCCACGAGGGCATATATGATTCCCATCTTGATACACGCCTTAAGCCCCTGATCAACACGGTCAAGACGCCTGGCACCAACATTCTGACCTCCGTACGTGGCCATGGTGGAGCCCATTGCATCGAAAGGACAGCACATGAACATGCAAATCTTGGATCCTGCTGATACGGCTGCAACATATGTTGAACCCATATCATTGACTGCGGTCTGTAGAATGACACTGCCTATGGCTGTTATGCTGTACTGCAGTCCCATAGGCAGACCCATACCGCAGAGCTTAAGGCAGTGGCGCATGCTGAATGTCCAATCCTCTTTACTGAATTCAAGATACTTCAGTTTCTTTGTCATGTATATCGTACATATGATTCCTGACACTGCCTGTGAAGCTACTGTGGCAACTGCAGCTCCGGCGACGCCCATAGGAACAACAAGTATAAGATCAAGTATTATGTTGACAATTGATGAACCCACAAGGAATATGACAGGTGTGATACTGTCTCCGAGTGATCTCAGTATCCCGGCGGTCAGGTTGTAGAGGAAGGTTGCCGGAATGCCCAGGAATATTATAAATATGTATATATATGCATCATCGATGATATTCGAAGGTGTTCGGAGAGCCTTGAGTATCTGCATGGTAAAGATACTTACTGCTACTGTTATAACAGCAGCCAGTGCAACGGATGACCATATACTGTTGATTATATATGCCTTAAGAGCCTTGAAATCCTTCGCACCGTAAGCCTGTGCAACAGGGATTGCAAATCCGTTGCAGATTCCTATACAGAAACCGAGTATCATGAAGTTGATGCTTCCGGTGGAACCCACCGCCGCCAGCGCGTCAGTTCCAAGCTTCTGCCCGACTATGACAGAATCTACCATATTATAAAACTGCTGAAATATCAGACCAAAGAGAAGGGGCAGACCAAAGTTCAATATAAGCTTTGAAGGCTTTCCTTCAGTTAGGTCTTTTGTGCCACTGATGCGCGCAATAAAATTCTTCATGTGATTCACCTCTCAAAAATCTAGTTGTTTGTTTATAAATTGCTTGTTTTCACGATATCGTGTGTTTGCTAGTTAATCACCTTTTAATGATTTTATATATGGAAAAAAGGTGATTAAACGTGGTAAAATGTAAACACTTTTGTAATGGTGAAAACTTGATATATATTAGTCTCTGAACTAATATAAGTACAGTCGTAAAAGTGATGAAAAAAGAGAAAATAATTGTGCATAAAGCGCATGGATACGAACCGGGATGATATCAGTAGTGATCATGACCTGGCAGGGGATATGGAATGAGTAGAGATAGTGATAAAAAAAAGAACAATAAAAAACACAGAGAAGAGATTAGAAATATAAGCAGCATAGAGAATGGTACTTCGAGAGCCTACAGGCAGAAGGTGCTTGTCAGACAGGCTGGAAAGCTCGTGGACGAGCTGGAGCGCGCAAGGCGTGAAGAACAGGAGACTCAGGCAGATGGAATCATCAGACAGAAGGTAGTCAAGAGAAAGAGCACCAGGATAGCGTACAGGGTGGTTGGCATAATATTTGTACTGGCAGGTATAGCACTTGTGTGGTGGGCTATGGGAGGTCACTACAGAATGATAAAGGCTGCTATTGCGATTGCGGCCATGGCATATGGATTTTATGTGGTCAAGGCTTCATTTAGAAAGTCTGCATATGATATGACATATCTGTTTGGTCAGGATGTTGTAACGATCATTCAGAAGAGAGGCAGTAAGGTGATACCGTATGAGACTATTACAGGGTATATCATGATAGAGCCTGATCCTGAATTGAAGTATTATATAATTAAGTTTGACAGAGGCAGGGAGAGTTACATAGTTCCATTTGCCGGAGCAAAAGGCAAATGTGAGGCGGTATACGATATCCTGAGAGAGAAGGTAAGAACTGATGAAGAATAAAATACTTGAAAAGCTGCAGAACAGTGATGGATATGTGTCAGGACAGGAGCTCTGTGAGCTGTTGGGGGTATCCAGAACAGCGGTGTGGAAGAACATACAGGCACTCAAGAATGAAGGTTATGTGATCGAGGGCGTGAACAACAAGGGATACAGATTGGTGAGTGAGCCTGATGTAATGTCTGAGGAGAAGATCTCAAAGTATCTTGAGACCAGAACATTTGCCAGAAAGCTTTACTATTATGATGAGACGGATTCAACGAACACCCGTGCCAAGATAGTCGGGGAAACTGACTGTGTTCACGGAGCTCTGTTCGTGGCAAATGAGCAGACTGCAGGAAAGGGACGAAGAGGCCATAGTTGGAATTCTGATAAGGGCACGACAATATCCATGTCGTATCTGCTCAAGCCGGACATAGATATTTCCTGTGTGTCAAGGATAACTCTGGTGTCGGCGGTGGCACTTGCCAGAGCGTTCAGCAAGGTGGATGGAGTAAAGCCTCAGATTAAATGGCCGAATGATGTGTTGTCTGATGGGAAAAAACTGGTCGGAATCCTCACAGAGATGAGTTCCGAGGGAACTGACATAAGCTATGTTGTTGTGGGAATAGGCATAAACGTGTATAACCGAAGCTTCCCTGAGGACATAGCAGACAAGGCCACATCAATACTGCTGGAAAATGGCAAGGGCTGTGACAGATCATGGTTCATTGCACAGGTGTCAAATGAATTTGAAAAGCTATATGACGAATTTATAAAGAATAAGGACCTGGGATTCCTTGTTGATGAGTACAACAGTTATCTTGTGAACAGGGATAAGCAGGTGTATGTAATAGAGGGGGATAAAAAGACAGAGTACACGGCGCTTGGACTTTCAAAGGATGGCGGACTTCTGGTGAGGGATGCCGATGGCGAGGTTCACGATATAATATCCGGGGAAGTATCCGTGAGAGGAATATATGGATATGTGTAAGGCTGAAAAAAATAGCTGATCAAGAATATGGTTATAGGGCTTAAGAAAATTAATAATTGGTATGTATAATTCAAAAAAACTAGAAATATAGCCCCTTATAGTTTATAATCGGCAGTGAGTATATAACCAAACTTAGAAAACACAAAGATGGAGGACATAAAACATGGAAAAGATTCAGATGACCACACCACTTGTAGAGATGGATGGAGATGAGATGACCAGAATTCTCTGGCAGTATATAAAGGATGAGCTTATTTATCCATTTATCGATCTCAAGTCAGAGTACTATGACCTTGGACTTGTACATAGAAATGAGACAGATGACAAGGTAACATTTGACTCAGCATACGCAACACAGAAGTATGGCGTAGCTGTAAAGTGTGCAACCATCACACCTAATGCTGCAAGAGTTAAGGAGTACAATCTCAAGGAGATGTGGAAGAGCCCTAACGGAACCATCAGAGCGATCCTTGATGGTACAGTGTTCAGAGCACCTATCGTAGTAAAGGGAATCGAGCCATGTGTTAAGAACTGGAAGAAGCCTATCACCATCGCAAGACATGCATATGGTGATGTATACAAGAGCGTAGAGATCGATGTTCCAGGTCCTGGAACTGCAGAGCTTGTATTCACAGGCGATGACGGACAGGTTATAAAGGAGACTATACATAAGTTTGATGGCCCTGGTGTTCTTCAGGGACAGCACAACGTGGACAAGTCTATTGAGAGCTTTGCAAGAAGCTGTTTCAAGTATGCGCTTGATACCAAGCAGACACTGTGGTTTGCCACAAAGGATACCATATCAAAGAAGTATGACCATACATTCAAGGATATCTTCCAGGAGATATTCGATGCAGAGTATAAGGAGCAGTTCGATGCAGCAGGTATTGAGTACTTCTACACACTTATAGATGATGCGGTTGCCCGTGTTATGAAGAGTGAAGGCGGTTACATCTGGGCATGTAAGAATTATGATGGAGATGTAATGAGTGATATGATCTCATCAGCATTTGGTTCACTTGCCATGATGACATCAGTTCTCGTATCCCCTGATGGAAAGTATGAGTACGAGGCAGCACACGGAACAGTTATGAGACATTACTACAAGCACCTTGCCGGTGAGGAGACATCAACCAACTCAGTTGCAACTATCTTCGCATGGTCAGGAGCACTCAGAAAGCGTGGAGAGCTTGATGGAATCCAGGCACTTCAGGATTTTGCAGACAAGCTCGAGGCTGCAACCATCAAGACTATAGAAGATGGCAAGATGACAAAGGATCTGGCTCTCATCACAACTCTCGAGAACCCAACAGTCCTCAACAGTGAGAACTTTATCAAGGCTATCAGAGAGACACTTGAGGGTATGCTCTAAGAATGAAATTGTGTAACGGGCTGATTACAGACGTTGCTTTTAACGGGATATCACCTTTATTCATACAAATGGATAAAGGTGATATTTTTATGCCATTGTGTAAAATGTGGCATTGGGTTAAAATAGCTTATATAGCATGCCTATAGCAGCATGCATATAGTAGTTTGTCTATCTGAGTGTAGCGTATAAGATAATGAGGAGTTGCATTTATGAGAATTGAGCATGTTGCGATGTATGTGAATGATCTTAAAGCTGCGAAGAATTTTTTTGAGAAATATCTGGGAGCATCAGCAAATGAGGGATATCATAATAAAACGACGGACTTCCGTTCATATTTTCTCACATTTGATGATGGCGCAAGGCTTGAGATAATGAACAGGCAGGGAATGGATGATTCTGAAAAGACACTTAACAGAACCGGATTGATACATATAGCATTCAGTGTGGGAAGCAAAGAAAAAGTTGATGAGCTTACCAGACAGCTTGCGGAGGATGGCTATGAGGTGACAAGTGGACCGCGGACGACAGGCGATGGATACTATGAGAGCTGTGTGGTCTGCATAGAGGATAATCAGATAGAGATAACGGTATAGGAATGACAGAATAGGAGGTAAAAGACAATGGATAATCAGGTATTAGAGGTAATAAAAAAGAGAAGCTCAGCGAGAGCATACAGTGATGAAGAGGTTATGAAGGAGCAGCTTGAGAAGGTCATCGAGGCTGGGCTTCAGGGACCTACAGGTATGAATAAGAAAGAGATACATTTTACAGTTGTTAAGGGTGATGCTCCAATTCTGGAAGAGCTTGATGCAGAGAAGCGTGCACTTCGCGGACAGGATAAGCAGCCTCACAATTTCTATTATGAGGCTCCGGTGCTCATATTCTTAAGCGCTGAGGATGACTTCAAGTGGAGCAAGGTGGATTCAGGAATTGCAGTTCAGAATATGGCTATAGCGGCAGAGAGCATGGGGCTCGGAAATCTGATAATCGGTTGCGTGTATGATGCACTTCACGGGGAGAAGAAAGCATATTTTGACAAGGCACTTGCAATACCGAAGGGATATTCATTCCAGATAGCTCTTGCCGTTGGACACAAGACTGACAACAAGACACCACATGATTACGATGTTGCTGCGCAGGTAAGTTATCTGTAGTATATATGGGGAGGATATTGCGTATGGGAAAACTTGTAATGGGGTATTGAGACTGCCCATATTGTAGTACGAAACATATAGAAGGAACGAAGCGTGAGTGTCCGTCCTGCGGAAAGCCGAGGGGACAGGAAGTTAAGTTCTATATGGATGGAGTGCGGTATTTGTCCGCGGAGGAGAGTCAGACAAAGGGAAAAGGTGCCGACTGGTTATGTGATCATTGTGGCAATTACAATTCAGCTCTTAACACACGGTGCAGCAGCTGCGGTGCTGAACGAGGTGCGAAGGATAAGGGGTATTTTGACGTCAGGAAAGAGCAGGACGCAAGGAATGCCAGGAATGCATCAGGTACAGGAACGGCTGCCGACGGACAAAAAGGCGGGCAGGGCAATCGGAAAAGAGGACATTCATTTGGAGCATGGAAGATAGTGCTGATCGGCATGCTTGTGATAGCGGCTATAATCGGACTTACGGCGATCATAGCCATGCCAAAGAAGAGGACAGTCACAGTCAGGGATATGACATGGAAGACCAGTGTTGATGTGGAGAAATATATTCTGTGTGATGAAGACGACTGGGAACTCCCCGAGGGTGCCACGCTAAAGACCACGAAACAAGAGGTGCACCATACTGAACAGGAATATGTTGGTGAGCGTGAGGAGACCTATGATTCATATGAGGTGATAGGTTCCCATGTGGAGTACAGCTATGAGGACAATGGAGATGGAACCTTCTCTGAAGTTGCAAATGATGTGGACGATTATGGATATGTGACGAGAACGAGGTCTGTTCCGGTGTATAGAGATAAGCCTATATACAGGACGAAGTATTATTATACAATATGGCGGTGGAAGTACGACAGGACGGAGACCGCCGAGGGCGGTGGAAAGACACCGGAATACCCAGATCCCCAGCTCACAGACAAGGAGAGGCTAGGGAAAAAATCAGTTGAATATGAAGTCACATGTGAAGTGAAGGATAAGGAAAAGACATATAAAGTTGAAAAGTCTATATATGACAAACTTGACATAGGCGAGACATATAAAGTCAAGGCTGACTCTGAGGAGATAGTGAGTATCATAGAGTAGAGACTTGAGAATGCGGAGGCGGGCAAAAGTGACAAAGTAGTCAAAGTCTGGTAAGGATATTCAGATATTGAGAGACCATTCTGACCTGCCTGGCTCATCCCCGGATGGATAAGACATAGTTAAAATTATGTCGAATCTGTTCGGGGATTTTTTTATTATAACGAATATGCGGGAAGTCTGTTGAATACTTTGTATTTGAGACAGAATAGTTAAGGCGGACATTGAATGAGAGGTAACCATGATAATGGGATGTGCATTCAGAATATGCAGCCCATAGCAGTTATATGCTGCAAAGCAGCTCTGCAACGGAGCTAATGGGGGACTTTGGTGTGATATGTTTTGACACACTGTGTGCACAGACACATCTTCACAGTAACTTTATCACAAAGACACTCAGTGCAAATTCCAACTCGGGACTCAGAAATTCGTATGGAGTATATGAAGAATTCTACTTTGAAAATGCGGAACGGATGTGTGGCTGTGTGTCGGATGCAGGAACAGTGATAGCTCCAGAGGCAGCGGTAAATCTCGGACACAACTGGGATGGTTGTGTGGTGAGTGAAGTATTCTCAAATGGCGGAGAGTTTCACAGAGTACCGGGAAATGATTTCCCGGATGAAGATCCAACGACAATTGAAATAGGACATAGAGCTGGGCTACAGCTTGGTCGTGTTCAGGAGATAGTCAGGCCAGGGAGACATTAGTAAAATACAGTTAGTACTGTATATAATTTAAATAGAGTTACAGCACCGCCATGTATGCAGCGTTTTACATGGCGGTGTTTTGCGTAATACAGGTAAAAATGCCCATAGTCTTGCATAATATCCTGGGATGTGATATATTTTAGAGGAATTTTGTGGTACAAAATACCATGGCGGGAGAATGTGTTTACATTATTTGACACAGAATAATAAGAAGGCACATTCTTTATTTTTGCTCATATAAGATAGGAGAACAAGAACATGACGATAACTGATGAGACAATTGATTATGTTGGAATCCTTGCTAAGCTTGAGCTCTCCCCTGAGGAGAAGGAGCAGGCAAAGAAGGATATGTCAGACATGCTTGATTATGTCAGCAAACTGAATGAACTTAATACAGATGGTGTGGAGGCTATGAGCCATACATTCCCATACAACAATGTGTTCCGTGAGGACGTTGTCGTAAATGGAGACGACAGAGAGAACATGCTGAAGAATGCACCTGAGCAGAAGGACGGATGCTACAAGGTGCCAAAGACATTTGACTAGGAGGTAGGCTGAAGTGAATTTAATGGGTATGACGGCTGTAGAGCTGGGAAAAGCTATTAAAGATGGACAGGTGAGCGTAGTTGAAGCGACACAGGCCTGTCTTGACAGCATCGAGGCGTGCGAGAAAGATTACAATAGTTTTGTCACGGTTGATCGTGAAGGAGCACTTGCCCAGGCTGAGGAAGTGCAGAAGAAGATAGATGCAGGAGAGCTTAGCGGTCCTCTTGCAGGAGTGCCGATAGCAATAAAGGACAATATGTGCCAGGAGGGTGTGCAGACAAGCTGTTCATCCAAGATTCTGTCAAATTTTGTTCCGACATATACTGCTGAGGCCGTTGTAAAGCTCAAGGAAGCAGGAGCGGTCATAGTAGGGCATACCAATATGGATGAGTTTGCCATGGGAAGCACAACGGAGACATCATATTTCGGCGAGACAAGAAATCCATGGGATACAGATAGAGTCCCAGGCGGTTCATCAGGTGGATCAGCGGCAGCAGTTGCCGGTGAGGAGGTACCATGCGCCCTCGGTTCAGATACCGGTGGATCTATCAGACAGCCGGCTTCATTCTGCGGTGTTACCGGAATCAAGCCAACCTATGGAAGAGTGTCAAGATACGGACTTATAGCATACGGTTCATCACTTGACCAGATCGGGCCACTTGCGAAGAATGTTGAGGACTGTGCAACGATACTTGAGATCATATCACAGTATGACAAGAAGGACTCAACATCAGTGAACAGAGATGACAATGATTTCACAAGCGCACTTGTGGATGATGTGAAAGGCCTTAAGATCGGTCTTCCAAGAGACTATTTCACAGAGGGACTTGAGCCTGAGATAAAGGAAGCCGTGTATGGAGTAGCTGAGACTTTGAAGGCAAAGGGAGCTATTGTTGAGGAGTTTGATCTTGGAATGGTTGAGTATGCTATTCCTGCTTACTATATCATTGCATCGGCGGAGGCAAGTTCTAACCTTGAGAGATTCGACGGTGTAAAATATGGTTACAGAACACCAGAGTACACAGATCTTCACAACATGTACAAGAAGAGCCGTTCAGAAGGATTTGGCCCTGAGGTCAAGAGAAGAATCATGCTCGGTTCATTTGTGCTGAGTTCAGGTTATTACGATGCATATTATGTAAAGGCCCTCAAGGCAAAGGCTCTCATCAAACAGGCGTATGACAAGGCGTTTGAGAAGTATGATATCATTCTCGGACCTGTTGCACCTACAACAGCACTGAAGATGGGAGAGTCACTCTCAGATCCTATCAAGATGTATCTGGGAGATGTGTACACAGTCCCTGTAAATCTTGCAGGACTTCCAGGAATATCACTTCCATGTGGAACTGACAAGAATGGAATGCCTATAGGTGTGCAGATGGTTGGAGATGCATTTGACGAAAAGACCATTATCAGGGCAGCGTATGCATTTGAGCAGACTAGAGAGTACAAGAGACCTGCACAGGTTTCAGAAAGGGGGCTGTAAGAGATGGCAAAGACATATGAGACAGTCATCGGACTTGAGGTCCATGTAGAGCTTGCGACCAAGACAAAGATATTCTGCGGCTGCAGCACAGCATTTGGAGGAGCTCCGAATACACATACATGTCCTGTATGTACAGGAATGCCGGGCTCACTTCCGGTACTTAACAAAGAGGTTGTAAATAAAGCGATTGCGGTCGGTCTTGCAACCAACTGTACGATCACACAGAACTGTAAGTTTGACAGAAAGAACTATTTCTATCCTGACAACCCACAGAACTACCAGATATCACAGCTCTACTATCCAATATGCAGGGACGGTAAGGTTGAGATAGAGGTTGACGGTGTCAAGAAATATGTGAGGATCCATGAGATACATATGGAGGAGGATGCAGGTAAGCTTGTCCATGATCCATATACAGACAGCTCACTTGTGGATTTCAACCGTTCAGGTGTGCCTCTTATAGAGATAGTATCTGAGCCTGACATGAGATCTGCGGAGGATGTAATCGCATATCTTGAAAAGCTCAGGGAGACGATACAGTATCTCGGAGCTTCAGACTGTAAGCTGAATGAGGGATCCATGCGTGCTGATGTCAATCTTTCGATCAGAGAGGTTGGCTCAGAGGAGTTTGGCACACGTACAGAGACCAAGAACCTGAACTCATTCAAGGCCATTGCCAGAGCCATAGAGAATGAGAGAGAGAGACAGATCGATCTCATCGAGTCTGGTGAAAATGTTGTCCAGGAGACAAGAAGATGGGATGATACTAAGGAGTATTCATATCCTATGAGATCCAAGGAGGACGCACAGGATTACAGATATTTCCCTGATCCTGACCTTGTACCTATCCACATCAGCGATGAGTGGCTCCAGCAGGTAAGGGATGCACAGCCTGAGTTCAGAGACGAGAAGAAGATAAGATACAAAGAGGAATATGCGATTCCTGACTATGATATAGACATCATCACGGCCTCCAAGAAGCTGGCAGATCTGTTTGAGGACGCGATTGCACTGGGAGCACCTGCAAAGAAGGTTTCCAACTGGATCATGGGAGAGACCATGAGACTGATGAAGGAGAACAGTGTTGATGCGGAAGACCTGAAGTTTTCAGCGGAGAATCTTGCGAAGCTCATCAAGCTTGTTGATGACAGGGTTATCAATGGCGGTGTTGCAAAGGAAGTGTTCGAAAAGATATTTGCAGATAATATAGATCCTGAGAAGTATGTCAAGGATAACGGACTTGCAACTGTTCAGGATGACAATGCACTTAAGGAGGCATGTCAGGTAGCCATAGATAACAATCCAAAGGCTGTTGATGATTACAGAGGAGGCAAGGAGAAGGCTCTCGGAGCACTTGTCGGACAGGTTATGAAAGCTATGAAGGGTAAAGCAGATCCTGGATCTGTCAACAAGATGCTTAGGGAGATGCTATAAATATGGAAGAAAACAGAAGAGTTAGAAAGAGGGACAGATACAAACGTCTCATAACAGTGGGTGAGGCCTGTGTACTCATCGCTGTGGAGCTGGTGCTGTTTGGACTCATGTGGTACCGGGACTATGAGGTAACGCTTACGCTTCCGTTCTGGAGAAGAGGAAACTGGGCAGTTATCGGAATGTATGGAATAATCATCATACTTTTCACCAAGCTTTATGGTGGTTACAGAGTCGGATTCTTCAGACTGCTTGATATAGTTTACTCACAGCTGCTGGCTCTCGTGTGTGCCAATGTAGTTGGTTACCTGCAGCTCTGTATAATCTGTCGTGACTATGTAAATCCAGTACCATTGTTAAAGGTAACCGGGCTTGAAACGATAGTGATATTGATTTGGATATTTGCGTGTAGATTTTTGTATGCGAAGATGTATCCGCCAAGGCATCTGCTGCTGGTATATGGATATAAGACTCCGATAGAGTTCATAGACAAGATCAATGCCCGTAAGGACAAGTATGTAATAGAAGACAGAATACATGTCAGCGAGGGCGAGCAGGCGATCAAGGAGAAGATACTCCAGTACGATGGAGTAATCATTTGCGAGACAAAGGCTTATATAAGAAATGAGCTTGTGAAGTATTGTTTTGAACACTCCATCAGATCGTATGTTGTGCCAAAGCTTTCCGACATAATCATATTAGGAGCTGAGCCTATTCATTTGTTCGATACACCTATCCTCTTATCACGAAATCAGGGACTTACCGGTGACGATATGATCATTAAGAGGATCATGGATGTTATATGTGGATTTATACTGCTTGTCATAGCTTCACCATTTATGCTCATATCAGCACTTGCGATATGGCTGTATGACAGAGGACCGGTATTCTACAAGCAGGACAGACTGACACTGAATGGCAAGGTGTTCAAGATCATCAAGTTCAGAAGTATGAAGATGGACTCCGAGGCAGGTGGAGCACAGCTTGCAAAGAAGGATGATGACAGAATAACCCCTGTGGGAAAATGGCTCAGAAAGCTGCATCTTGATGAACTGCCACAGCTTTTCAACGTACTCAAGGGTGATATGTCACTTGTCGGACCGAGACCTGAGAGACCGGAGATCGCCGAGCTTTATAAAAAGACATTCCCTGAGTTTGACTACAGACTCAAGATGAAGGCCGGACTTACGGGATATGCACAGGTTTACGGCAAATACAACACAACCCCTAGAGATAAGGTTAAGCTGGATCTTACCTATTATGAGCAGTATTCAATATGGCTTGATCTCAAGCTGATGCTCCTGACGGTAAAGATCATGTTCCAGAAGGAGACATCAGAGGGAATCGCATCAAATATGACCACGGCACTCAGGGATGGCGAGAAGGTACAGATACCTTCACCTGTAAATGTGAAGCCGGAAGGGCTTGATGAGTCTGAGGATGCATTCTATGACCTCGGAAAGACTGTGCAGAAAACAGATAAATAATAAGCGATATATATCGATGTAGGTGTGTGTGATGACTGGAGAAAAAGTATCGGTGATAATTCCGGCGTATAACAGCAGCAGAACCATTTATTCTGCGGTGGATTCAGTTATGAAGCAGGGGATTCCTGTGGAGGTCATAATAGTTGATGACTGTTCGACGGATGATCTGACAGGAGCACTTGATGGATACGCGGAAGATGACCGTGTGAATATCATCAGAAATGAAAAAAATATGGGAGTTGCAGCTTCGCGTAACCGCGGGGTTGCGGCTGCAACTTGCAGATACGTTGCATTTATAGATTCGGATGATCAGTGGCAGCCTGATAAACTGGCTAAACAGTTGAAGCTTATGGAGCAGACAGGTGCGGTTCTGTGTTCTACGGCCAGGGAGCTTGTGAACGAAGACGGATCCAGAACGGGAAAAGTGATCGGAGTTCCTGAAAAGGTCACCTATAAGATGCTGCTCAGAGGAAATGTGATCAATTGTTCATCGGTTGTGATGGACAGACAGGTTGCACTCAGATATCCGATGGGCAACGACGATATCCATGAGGATTATATTTGCTGGTTGCAGATACTGAAGGAATACGGAAGCTCGGTTGCGATAAATGAGCCGTTGCTATTATACAGGCAGATGAGAAACAGTAAGTCTGGTTCAAAACTGTCGTCTGCAAAAAAGACATTTGCCGTATACAGAAAAGTTGGATATGGAGTTATAAGAAGCTGCTTTTACTTCATGTGTTATGCGGTAAATGGTGTTGTAAAATATCTGTTCTGATAGGAATAAATTATATGGCGGAGAAAAGAAATGACGGATGGCAATAAGAAGAGAGGCCCGGGAAGGCCGACGGAAAAGAGAAAAGATACGATCCTGAGACTTAGGATAGATACAGATACTCATCGGAAGCTCAGTGAATGTGCGGCGGTGCGACAGGTATCTATGTCAGAGCTTGTCAGGGAAGCGATAGATGAGATATTCCGAAGAGAAAAAGAAAAACAGCAGAAGAATGAGGCAGAATAAAAATAACAGGTCGATGGCATATACCATCGACCTGTTATTTTGTTATATATTCATGGATTAAAGTGTGTAGCCGTTCTTTTTGAGGAGCTCTCTGGCTGAGTCTATAGAATCATTTCCTGTAGCATTCTTTATAGGAGCAAATTCCTTCTCTCTGTCGACCTCAAATGGAAGACATGTTCCCATATAAGCGATCATATCGAGAGCCAGTGTCTCAAATTTGTAGCCGTTTGGCTCTGATGGCTTGACGATCTCTCCATCCTCACCGACATAAGGGATAGCCTTCTTGACGATGTGGAGAGGCATACTTTCATTCATGATCTTCATCAGTCTGTCAACCGGGAAGATATAGTTTAATGTAACTCCATAGTTGTAAGCGTAATCGCCGTTGGCATCGCGCTCATCACGCATGGCATCTGTGAGTTCATAATACTCGACGATATATGGCTTTCCGTGGTTAGTACACAGGACGCCAACCTTCTCGTCAGGGTATGCTTTTTTGACAACCTTTCCGCCGGAGAGGAAGCCCTCTGTGAGAACTGCTCCGAGGAATACTGGGTCTGCAATTCTCTGAAGTACATTGTCAACTGAGAATACATTTATATATTTGATTCCGTATTTCGTGAGCTTGTCGAGGTGGCCGGCCTTGCAGAGGGATGAGAACCATCCACCGTTGCCGTTAGGAGACATGGCAACCTTTCCCTTCTCCTCGAGATATATCTTGCCGTTGAAGTCCACTGAAGGAACCATTTCCTGTTTAAAGAAATGAACATATTCAGGATTGTAACCGAAGTAGTCATGCTCTTTGAAGAATGATGTTGTGTCATCGTGGTTCTTCTCATTGGTCATGATGAAGAAATGGATCCAGGTATCTGCCATCTTCACAATATCGAGGGTGTGCTCGATGAGAAGCTGGAATATAAACATATCCTTGGTGACACCGACGTTGAAGGTTCCCTTAGGACCGGAGAATCCAAGACGGGTGCCCTGACCACCTGCCAGGAGGACCAGTGCCAGATCGCCAGCTTTGATGGCTTCAAGGCCTGCGTTCTTGTATATATCATATTTTTCTGCAATGCTGTCCATCTGGAGAGCTGCAACGGGAGCGATATCAGAATCACTTCCTGATGAATTGTGTCCGATCATATCGATAAGTGAGAAATCAATTTCACTGATCTGGTTCAGGAGTGTTGCCTGTTCAGCCTCGCTGAGAGTATCATAATACTTTAATAAGTGTAGCTGTCCTTTTTCTTCGAGAAGCTTGTAAGCGTTTTCGTAATTCATAAAAATCTCCTTAATAAATGTGTAGTTTGTATTTATTTTCTCTATCCGTGTATAATCCCTAAATTAATGATATTTCTTCTTGATCTCAATAGTGTCTGTGAATACCTTCCAAATGTCCTTGATCTTGATCCTTCTTCCATCTGCTGCATCGTCCCTGCTGTAATTCAGGACGATAGGAGCTTCGGATATCGAATATCCCTGTCTGTGTGCAGCCACAAGGATTTCAATATCAAAAGCATAGCCCGATATGGAAAGGTTCTCGGCAATCGGCTTTATGACTTCTGCTTTGAAAAGCTTTATACCGGTCTGGGTGTCATGGATACCAAGATGAAATAGCATTTTGAGCATAATATAATAGCTGTAGCTCATGACTCTTCTAATAGGAGGATAATCAAGCTTGGATTCAGGGTGAAGCTTTGATCCTATGACTATGTCAGAACCGGTGTCCCTCATCTGCTTCATAAATGGCTTGAGAAGAGATGGACTCAGTTCAAGGTCTGAATCAAGGAATGCTATATATTTGCCGGAAGCTTTGGCAATTCCGGTTGTGATAGCATGTCCCTTTCCCTGATTGACATCATATCCTGTATCTACAATATGAGAATCCATTTCGGCTGCCTCGGCAATAAGTTTGCCTGTGGAGTCCTTGCTGCCGTCATTCACAGCGATTATCTCATAACGATGAAGAAAACGGCTGAGTATTCGGCTAGTCTCAAGAAGATTATCTTTGATGTGCTGTTCTTCATTGTAGGCGGGCATAACCACCGACAAAGTAATATTGTTATTATCCATTTCTTGCTCCTTAAAAAATAAGCATTGATATTTAGACATTATTAATACGAGTATACTTTTTTATACATCATGTGTCAAATAAAATAGTGTTAATATGAAGGTGTTTATACTAATTAAGATATAATACATGTTGTAAAAGGAAAAAATATAATGTATTATAGAGCGAGGTAACGACATTTTTAGATATTTGAAAAAGGAGTTCCAATGGATAATAAGAAGAAAAATGGAATGAGATCCAGGTACGATGAGGACATGGATTGGCTGGATGACGATGATGATTATCTTGATGATGGTGGATTGATAGGATCATTGTTGTTCGGGGATAAAAAGAAGAAAGAAAAAAGGCGTGATCCTGAGCCGGAGAGAAAGGCTGATAAGAGACCGGAAAAGAAGCCGGAGAAGAAGACTCAGAAGAATATTTCCAGACCTGTGAAGCCGGAAGAGAATTATGACGAGTATTATCACGAGGACAGCAGGGCAAGAAGAGTGAAGAGTGAGGCCCGGGCAAAGCAGAGACAGACCGGACAGCCTGTAGCAGACAGAGCTGTGGACAGAGGTCCGGTGAAGAGGACACAGGGCACTGTACCGAGGACACAGAGCAATAAGAGTACCGTGCAGAGACCTTCAAAAGCTGCCCAGAGACCACGCAGGAGTATACAGAGCACAGGAAGCTCATCTGTGAACAATCTGCTCAGAGAAGTTGACAATATTGAGACAGATGTGCAGACAAGACATGAGGAGCTTAGACGTGAGGCGTGGGAACGCACCCAGAGAAATGTTGCAAAGGCAAAGGCTGAGGTTGAGAGGCTGGAGCTCGAGAGAGAGCAGAATGCCCGCGAAGAGGCAAGAAAGCTTAAGGTTCAGCAGGAGCTTGAGCGCCGCCAGCAGATGAAAGAAGCTGAGAAAAAGGAAGAGCCTGTTGAGGAAGATAACAAGATCACTGAGCCGCAGGAGAGTGATGCGGAAGTTGTAGAAACTGCCACACAGCCAGTAGAAGAGCATGAACAGAAGACTGAGCCGGCAGATATTCTGGAGAAGAATACGGAGCCTGTCCTTGACGATGAGGTCGAGGAAGCTGCAGAGGCAGAGCCTGTGGAAGAGGCTTCGACAGTATCATCCCGAAGAACAGATGACATGCTGGACATGGATGAGCTTGAGCGTATGGAGAAGGATATTGATGAGGATAAGCTCAGTTATTCGGAATCAGATACGGCTGATCTGGGACTTGGAGACATAGGCAAAGCATTGGGCTTCGATGAAGTGGAGCTTGAGGATGATGAGGAAGAGCCTGAGGAGGACGAGGCGTCAGACAGCGAAAAGTTCTTCAGGGCGAACCTTCTCGATGAGGCTGATCCAAAGGTTGTCAATCCGGAGAGAAAGAAGCTTAACATCAGTACAAGAGTGTGGGCGATAGCGTTCTTTGTCCTGCTTGCACTGTTTATACTCATATGTATAATATATGTCAAGAATTATGCCAGAATGAAGTACAATGAGATGGATATCAATGAGATAAGTGCAGATCAGATACTTGTCAATGACGGTGTCAAGGATGCGACCAAGGGATATCGTGCCATTGCACTCTACGGAGTGGATTCCAGAGATTCGAATATGAATGCAGGAACTAACAGTGACAGTATAATGATAGTGAGCATCAATGAGAGCACCAAGGAGATCAAGCTTGTATCTGTATACAGAGATACTCTGATGGAGATAGCAAGCGGTTCTATGGATACCACACAGAAGGTGAATTACGCATACCAGCTCGGCGGTGCGGTTACAGCCATCAACACACTGAATACCAATCTCGACCTGAATATCACAGATTATGTGGCAGTTGATTTCAGTGCAATGGCAAGTATAATCGATGCTGTTGGAGGCGTTGATGTCAAGGTCATTGATGAAGAGGTGAACAACTTCAATAAGAATCTTGCAGAGCAGATAAGCCTGTCAGGCAAATATTCATCAGGAATAACTGAGGCAGGAGAGTATACTCTTGATGGACAGCAGGCAGTTGCATATTCAAGAATACGATCCACTGGCCAGGGAGATATAACAAGAACCGAGAGACAGAGAATAGTCCTCATGAAGGTTATAGACAAGCTGCTCAGCGCAGACACAGGTTCACTTGATTCATTTGTTGATGTTTCATTTAAATGTATATCAACAAGTCTTAACAAGGACGATATACATGCTCTTGTCAAGAATGTGGCTGGATATAAGGTTGTAGATACCGCAGGATTCCCATTTGCATATGAGGCAAAGGAACTCTCGGACAAGGGTAACTGCCTTGTGGCTGCTGATATGGCATCCAATGTGGAGGCATTACATGAATATCTGTATGGTGCTGACAAATACGTCATATCAGGCACAGTAAAGCAGATAAGCAGCAATATAGAGAGCATATCAGGTGTTAAGTCACAGAAGGTCAAGGTGACGACGGAGGCTCCGGGTGATGGAATATCAGATGGAAGCGACGAGGATGGAGATCTTAGGACGATAACAACTCCTCCAAAGGGAATGATCGTCGAGGAATAAAAAACTAAACATAATAATTAAGCAAGGAAGCTTCATATATGGGGCTTCCTTTTTTTATGCATCGGAGACATTGAGATATGAGACATCCGATGCTTAAAGAAAGGCTACAACACAAAGAATTGTATATACATTACAGAGCATTGTTTTTTAATCGAAAACTGTCAGATAATTTATTGAAAAAAGTTGTTTACAAACAGTGTAAATGGTAGTAATATATCAAAAACGATAAACGACTTGAGAAAAATACAAAAATAGCAATATTTACTTGAGAAACAAAAGTTAAAATCAAAATATCGTTGCGAATGACAAAAACATGGAAAGGACGGAACAGGACATGATTGAGAATAAGAGAGCGGAGAATACCGGATTATACGACCCAAGCTTTGAGCACGATAACTGTGGTATCGGTGCCGTTGTCAATATCAAGGGTATAAAGACACATGACACAGTGAACAATGCACTCAAGATTGTTGAGAATCTTGAGCACAGAGCAGGAAAGGACGCAGAGGGCAAGACCGGAGACGGTGTAGGTATACTCCTTCAGATATCACATAAGTTCTTCACCAAGGCTTTAGCAGAGCTTGGATATGACCTTGGAAAGGAAGGCGATTATGGAATAGGAATGTTCTTCTTTCCACAGAAGGAGCTGGCGCGCAAGCAGGCTATGAAAATGTTTGAGGTCATAGTGGAGAAGGAAGGACTGGAGTTCATTTGCTGGAGAGAGGTTCCTACAACACCTGGAATCCTTGGCAAGAAGGCAATAGATGTCATGCCATGCATCATGCAGGCATTCATCAGAAGACCTGAGACAGTGAAGGCCGGTATGGACTTCGACAGAAAGCTCTACTTCGTCAGACGAATATTTGAGGAGAGCAATGATGACACGTATGTTCCATCACTTTCCAGCAAGACTATAGTATATAAAGGAATGTTCCTCGTCGGTGAGCTCAGAATGTTCTACAACGACCTTCAGGATCCTGACTATGAGTCAGCCATAGGACTTGTTCATTCAAGATTCTCAACGAATACAACGCCATCATGGCTCAGAGCTCATCCGTACAGATACCTGTGCCACAACGGCGAGATCAATACAATAAGAGGAAATGAGGACAAGATGATCGCCCGTGAGGAGACCATGGAGTCCACCATCATGCAGGATGAGATGTACAAGGTTATGCCTGTTCTTGATCCGGATGGATCGGATTCAGCAAGACTTGACAACTGTCTTGAGTTCCTTGTACTGAATGGAATACCACTTCCTATGGCAGTCATGATCACGATCCCTGAGCCATGGGAGAACGATAGAGCCATGAGTCAGGAGAAGAAGGATTTCTACCAGTATTACGCAACCATGATGGAGCCTTGGGATGGTCCTGCTTCTATATTATTCACAGACGGTGAGCTCATGGGAGCAGTTCTTGATAGAAATGGACTGAGACCATCGAGATACTATATCACAGATGATGATTACCTTGTACTTTCATCAGAGGTCGGAGTTCTGGACGTAGATCCATCCAAGATCGTAAAGAAAGACCGACTCAGACCTGGCAAGATGCTTCTTGTCGACACAGTGAATGGACGTCTTATATCTGATGAGGAGATCAAGGAGAAATACGCGCTGGCAAAGCCTTACGGAGAGTGGGTAGACAGCAATCTTGTACATCTCGCTGATCTGAAGATTCCAAATATCAGAGTTCAGGAGTATACAGACGAGGAGAGAGCAAGACTTCAGAAGGCATTTGGATATACCTACGAGGATTTCAAGAATACCATATATCCTATGGCAGAGAAAGGTGCAGAGGCAATCAGTGCCATGGGTACTGATACACCACTTGCAGTTCTCTCGAACAGCCACAAGCCACTGTTCAACTTCTTCAAGCAGTTATTTGCACAGGTTACAAACCCACCTATCGATGCGATCAGAGAGGAAGTTGTCACATCCACATCGGTATATCTCGGAAAGGATGGTAATATCCTCGAGGAGAAGCCGGAGAACTGTCATGTGCTGAAGATCAACCATCCAATACTGACAAATACGGATCTTTTGAAGATCAAGAATATGAATGTACCGGGACTTAAGGTTGCGACACTTCCGATTCTTTATTATAAGAACACATCCATGGAGAAGGCTCTCGACAGACTGTTTATCGAGGCCGACAAGCTCTACAGGGACGGTGTAAATATCCTCATCCTCTCAGACAGAGGTGTGGATGAGAACCATGTTGCAATACCATCACTCCTTGCAGTATCAGCTATGCAGAAGCACCTGGTAAGAACCAAGAAGAGAACAGCGGTTGCGATCATCCTTGAGAGTGCTGATCCAAGAAATGTACACCACTTTGCAACACTTCTCGGATATGGTGCATGTGCAGTCAATCCATATCTGGCAATAGAGACGATCAAGCAGATGGTAGATTCGCATCTGCTGAACAAGGATTTCAATGCGGCTGTCGATGATTACAACAGTGCAATATGCCACGGAATAGTAAAGATCGCATCCAAGATGGGTGTATCAACGATCCAGTCATACATGGGATCACAGATATTTGAGTGTATCGGTCTTTCAAAGGACGTTGTGGACAGATACTTTACAAATACAGTAAGCCGTGTTGGCGGTTCTGGTATAAAGGAGCTTGAGAAGACAGTTGATGATCTTCACTCATCAGCATTTGATCCGCTTGGACTTAACACAAACCTTGCCCTTACAAGCATCGGTGCACACAAGTTCAGAAGCGGCAAGGAGGAGCACCTGTACAATCCTGTTACTATACATCTTCTTCAGGAGTCTACAAGGCGCGGCGATTACAAGCTGTTCAAGCAGTACACAGCAGCGCTCCACGATGAGCAGAAGCCATTCCACCTGAGAGGTCTCATGGACTTCAAGTTCGCTGACAAGCCGGTTCCACTTGATGAGGTTGAACCAGCAAGTGAGATAGTCAAGAGATTCAAGACAGGTGCCATGAGCTACGGAAGTATATCACAGGAGGCACATGAGTGTATGGCAATCGCCATGAATGAGTTGGGCGGCAAGTCCAATTCAGGAGAGGGCGGTGAGTCGATAGAGAGACTTACGATCGGCAAGGATGGCAAGAACAGATGCTCAGCCATCAAGCAGGTTGCATCTGGAAGATTTGGTGTCACATCGAGATATCTTGTGAGTGCCAAGGAGATACAGATCAAGATGGCACAGGGAGCAAAGCCTGGTGAGGGTGGACATCTTCCTGGCGGAAAGGTATATCCATGGATTGCAAAGACAAGACTTTCGACACCGGGAGTAAGCCTTATCTCTCCACCACCACATCACGATATATATTCGATAGAGGATCTTGCACAGCTCATCTACGACTGCAAGAATGCAAACCGTGATGCGAGGATATCAGTAAAGCTTGTGTCTGAGGCTGGTGTAGGTACAGTAGCGGCCGGTGTTGCAAAGGCCGGAGCACAGGTCATCCTGATCTCAGGTTACGACGGAGGAACAGGTGCAGCACCTAACAACTCCATCCATTACGCAGGACTCCCTTGGGAGCTTGGACTTGCAGAGACACACCAGACACTTATCATGAATGATCTCAGAAATAAGGTCATCCTTGAGGCAGACGGTAAGCTGATGACAGGCCGTGACGTTGCGATAGCTGCAATGCTCGGAGCTGAGGAATTTGGATTTGCAACAGCACCGCTTGTAACAATGGGTTGTGTCATGATGAGGGTATGTAACCTTGACACATGTCCTGTCGGAATAGCAACTCAGAACCCAGAACTCAGAAAGAGATTCAGAGGTAAGCCTGAGTACGTGAAGAACTTCATGCTGTTCATAGCAGAGGAGCTTCGAGAGTACATGAGCAAGCTCGGCGTCAGAACAGTCGATGAGCTGGTTGGACGTTCAGATCTCCTCATGAGCAGCGACAGAGCAGATGAGAGAAATGTCATCCTTGATAAGATAATTAACAATCCTTATATAGATATGCCACAGAACAAGGTAAAGTATCACGAGAAGAATGTCTATGACTTCCAGCTTGAGAAGACAGTAGATATGAGAATTCTCATGAAGAAGCTTGGATCTGCACTTGAGAAGGGACAGAAGAAGAGCGTTGAGCTTGATGTGGTCAACACAGACAGATCTGTTGGAACGATATTCGGTTCAGAGATCACAAAGAAGTACGGCGAGTCACTTGATGAGGACACATACATCGTCAAATGCAACGGCGCCGGCGGACAGAGCTTTGGAGCATTTATTCCAAAGGGACTTACACTTGAGCTGGTGGGCGACAGCAACGATTACTTCGGCAAGGGTCTGTCAGGTGGTAAGCTGATAGTTTATCCGCCTCGTTCAGTTAAGTACAAGCATGAGGATAACATCATCATAGGAAACGTTGCACTGTACGGTGCCACAAGTGGTAAGGCATTCATCAACGGTGTTGCCGGCGAGAGATTTGCAGTTCGTAACTCTGGTGCCACGGCGGTCGTTGAGGGTGTTGGCGATCACGGATGTGAGTACATGACAGGTGGTAAAGTAGTAGTTCTTGGAACAACAGGCAAGAACTTTGCAGCCGGAATGAGCGGTGGTATCGCATATGTACTTGATATGGGCAACGATCTGTACAAGAGACTTAACAAAGAGATGATATCCATAGAGGCTGTGACAGACAAGTACGAGGTGAGCGAGCTGAAGCAGCTCATCATGGATCATGTAAATTATACAAATTCAGAGATAGGCAAGAGGATTCTTGAGGACTTTGAGGGATATCTTCCAAAGTTCAAGAAGATCATACCAAAGGATTACAAGAAGATGATGAATATGATAGTTGCATTTGAGGAGAAGGGCCTGAGCCGCGAGAAGGCAGCTATCGAAGCATTCTACAAGGTTAAGAACGGAGGTAAGTAGGAATGGGAAAACCAACTGGATTTTTAGAATATGAGAGAAAGACAAGCGCAGAGCTTGCTCCTAAGGACAGAATCAAGAATTTCAATGAATTCCACACTCCGCTTAGCCGTGATGAGCAGAGAAAGCAGGCTGCAAGATGTATGGACTGTGGCGTTCCATTCTGCCAGGCAGGTATGAACATATGCGGAATGACATCGGGCTGTCCGCTGAACAACCTGATCCCAGAGTGGAATGATATGCTCTATAACGACAATCTTGAGCAGGCATTTGCAAGACTCAGCAAGACCAACTGTTTCCCTGAGTTTACAAGCCGTGTGTGCCCGGCTCTCTGTGAGAAGGCATGTACCTGTAACTTAAACGGTGATCCAGTGTCAGTCCGTGAGAACGAGAGAGCCATCATAGAGTATGCATTTGCAAATGACCTTGTAAATGATAAACAGCCAAAGGTTCACTCAGGCAAGAAGGTGGCAGTCATAGGTTCAGGTCCTTCGGGACTGGCCGTGGCAGACCAGCTGATCGGCAGAGGCCACGACGTGACTGTGTATGAGAGAAGTGACAGACCGGGTGGACTTCTCATGTATGGTATCCCAAACATGAAACTTGAGAAGCAGATCATAGACAGAAGAATAGATGTCATGAAGAAGAGAGGAATAAAGTTCGTACTGAACACAGAGGTTGCAACCGGAAAGGTATCTGCTAAGGCTGTGTGTCCGAAGGATGATCAGATGACAGGTTATCTTAAGAACAAGAACCTCAAGTATGTGAAGGCTGAGGATCTGCTCAAGGAATACGACGCAGTTGTGCTTGCCTGTGGTGCAGCCAATCCAAGAGATATAAAAGCACCTGGAAGGGATGCAAAGGGAATCTATTTCGCTGTTGATTTCCTCAAGACTACGACAATGAGCCTTGTAAATTCGGGCTTTGCTGACAAGCAGTTCGTGAACTGTAAAGGCAAGAATGTTCTCGTCATAGGTGGTGGTGATACAGGAAATGACTGTGTGGGAACAGCAGTCCGTGAGGGCGCTGTCAGCGTTACACAGCTTGAGATGATGCCAAAGGCACCTGATACAAGAACACCAGACAATCCATGGCCAGAATGGCCGAAGATCTGCAAGACAGACTACGGTCAGCAGGAGGCAATAGCAGTATACGGACATGATCCTAGAATATATGAGACTACAGTCAAGGAATTCATTAAGGACAAGGACGGAAATGTCAAGGCAGCCAAGTGTGTGAAGCTCGATTGGAAGAAGAATCCTGAGACAGGAAGAATGACTATGACAGAGATAGAGGGAAGCGAGTATATCGTTGACTGTGATGTGGTACTCATCGCAGCCGGATTCCTCGGATGTCAGACATATGTGGCAGAGAGCTTTGGCGTGGAACTCAACGAGAGAACAAATGTCAAGACTCCATGTCCAAACTCATATACAACAAATGTTCCAAAGGTATTCGTAGCCGGAGACATGCACAGAGGCCAGTCACTGGTCGTATGGGCCATCCGCGAAGGCCGCGAGGCCGCCATGGCAGTAGAAGAGCTGCTGCTCGGATACACTAATTTGCAGTAGGATATACAAAATAAAAAAAATATCCCTAACACAACAGATATTGAGGTGTTAGGGATATTTTATTCTTTAAAGCAGGTGGTTTACCGGCAGGTACATAGGAAGTCCATCCTTGTACTGAAGGGAAACCTCGCCGATTATAAGAGGTCTGAGATATGCTTCCATCTCAGGTGTGACGTCATTCTTCTCAGGTGTGATCCACTCAAGCGGAATTGTCTTAGCCTGGTTGGCGATGAGAGATACATTCTCAGGTTCAATGATCCACTGGTATGGATCGTTAGAAACTCGCTTGATCGTGGACATAACAGCAGTCATTCCCTCGGCGGCGTATTTTACAGCAGCCTGGCCAAGTGCAAATGACTCGTTGATATCTGTCCTTGAGGAAATATGCGCTGCACATCTCTGGAGGACATTGAGCTCGATGGAACGAACCTTTATATCCATTCTGTCCTTAACAAGACTCTCGAGAGCCTTGCCGGTTCCGCTGAGCTGGGCATGTCCGAACTTGTCTGCCACAGCAGAAGTTGCGCTGATGTAGTTGCCATCCTTATCATGTATACCCTCAGATACGGCCACGATGACACATCTTGAAGTCTTTAATACATTTTTGATGTCCTCTATAAACTGATCCTCATCGAAGTCTACCTCAGGAAGATATATGAGATGAGGAGCAGGACTGTAGTCATTTCTTGCCAGACAGGATGCAGCGGTGAGCCAGCCTGCATCACGGCCCATGATCTCCACGATGACAACACTTGGTATCTGGTAGATGTAAGTGTCGTGGGCAATCTCCAGCATGGTGGATGCAACATACTTGGCTGCAGAGCCAAATCCCGGAGTGTGGTCGGTATGGCACAGGTCATTGTCAATGGTCTTAGGGATGCCGACGATCTTCACATCCGATCCGATCTTCTTTGCATATTTGCTGAGTTTATCCACTGTATCCATAGAGTCGTTGCCGCCGATATAGAAGAATGCGGCAACCTGATATTCCTCAAATCTGTCAAATATTATCTCATAAGGTTTTGAGTCAACCTCAAAATCAGGAAGCTTGTATCTGCATGAGCCAAGGTACATTGCAGGGGAGAGCTCCAGAGTATTTACCAGAGGAAATTTTGAGAGGGCCATGAGGGACAGATCTATGAAATTATTGTCCAGCACTCCCTGGATCCCGTGAATTGCACCGTAAACTCTGGTGAATTTGTTGCTTTTCTTAACTCCGTCTATGACACCTGCCAGCGAAGCATTTATCGCTACGGTAGGACCTCCTGACTGAGCTACTATACAGTTATCTTTCATTTTGTAAATCTCCTTTGAAAGGTTTTATTTTATTCTGGACTGCGTAGGAGTATGGTTATCTTTTTGCGGCCATAAACCATAAGTGCGTCCTTGATTATATCTTTGTTGGCATCGGTTGTGTGTATCTCAACAGTGTCCAGAAGCTTTTCGACATATGAGCACCAGAGGTCATAGATGATCTTCTGGTTCTTCTCACTGACAGGCGGAAGTGCAGCCTTTGCCTTTTCCAGATCACAGTCAGCATCTGTCATGTAAATGAATGAATCAGGTGTGAGTGCTTCCTCACCGTATGCTGCGACAAATATCTCTTCTGTCCTGACAAATCCACAGTCATACATCTCAACTATGAGATCGTGGATACATTCATCGATATTATCGAAATAGTGGTAGTAACGGAGCAGATGAGCCTGATTCTCGTCCTCGATGTCATCACGGTTTATCCAGTACCCCTTGCTCTGGCTCTGTTCCTCCCTGATAGCCTCTTCCTGCATGAGATCGAGATCTCTCAGTGCCTCCTCGCGCTTATCGGCAAGCTTTCTTCTGACATACACCACAGTCATGACTATGAGTGCAAGCAGAAATACTCCGAGCAATACGCCGAATAACATTTGTAAGCTGGTTTTATCCATTTGGTGAACACCTGCCTTTCATGTTTGGAAATAATTATAAATTCCCATAAGTATCTATATTCTAACACAGGTAAGATTGGTATTTCAAGAAGGCATATAATGTCAATTATAGTGGTTAAAGTTCACGTGAAAAATTCTTGCAAGAGATGTAAAGGTAAGGTATAATGTGCTCATAGCTGAGATGTATTAAGTCTCTTGTGATTTTGAACCTACATTTGAATAAACGGGATTCCTATATCATTGTTATTGAAGTCAAGCCTCGTTATATAAGTTCTAGTGGAAGGCAGATATACAATTGCGGTTGCCCACCTAGCGCTGCTAGGACTCAAAAGCAAGGGCGCATTTCAGTTTATTACACAAGATGAAGAAGCAGCATGTATATGCTGCTTTTTCTCTGTATGTGGATATATTTGCGGAGAAATGGAGACAGGGGAATGCGAATAGATCAGAGGAAGAAATGGTATCAGAAGATCAAATACAATAAGAATTTTAAGATAGTGAGTTTCATAACTATAATTCTGGTATGTGTTGTCGGATATATGATGATAACAGGTAAAAACAGAGTAGGTGAAGAGACTGATGATAACAACGATGGCAATTCAGTGGAGACCATAGTTATAGAAGCTCCGGATGATCCGCTGGGAGATCTGAAGCAATATGTTGAAGCCGACACGGACAGTACAGAGATCGCGGAGTATGACTACACAATTCAGGGAGCAGGAACTGTGGCTTCAAAGAAGAAAGAGGATAAAGGCAGCAGCTCGTCCGGCACCGACAGAACCAGCGGGGGCAGCGGCTATGGCGGATCGTCAGTCGTTATATCCGGTATGGAGAACAGTGTCAGAGTCATCCTGACAAATGGCGGAGATTATTATCAGAGCTATGTGGAATTTACCTGCAGTACAGGATTTAACGTGACGAGCGATGGCAAGAAGAAAACCTACAAGGCGGATGAATTTGTATCACTTGGCAGCGACAACAAGGCCTCATCCATCATAGTTGAGCCTGAGAGTTCGGATGGAATGATAACAGTATCGAGTCTCAGCAAATCAAGCGGCACCCCGAGGTATCACGGAGCCCTTGAGATAACAAAGGATTCGTCGGGATACATGATCATCAATCAGGTAGATATAGAACAGTATCTGTATGGGGTAGTGTCAAGTGAGGTTTCATCGAGCTACAGCCCGGAGGCGCTCAAGGCTATGGCAATCTGCGCCAGAGGATTTACATATAGAAAGCTTGGAAGTAACTACAGGGGATACAATGCAGACCTTGATGACACAACATCGTGCCAGGTCTACAATAACTTCCCTGAGACGGGAAATTCCATAGATGCAGTCCAGTCCACATCCGGAATTGTACCTACATATAACGGAGAGATCATAAATGCTGTATATTTCTCAACATCGTGCGGAACGACTACCACGAGTGACCAGGTGTGGGGCGGAAGCATGCCATATACCTGTACACGTATTCAGAATACGGCGCTGGACATCCCATATTTCAGCGATGAAGCGGCATTCAGGGATTTCATGGATGGCAAGACGGACACAGATGTGGTTGAGAGAAATCTTCCTATGTACAGGTGGACGGTTACATACACAGAAGATGAGATGAGAAATGCGGTTGAGACCGGCCTTTCAAGATGCTCGGATGTGTCTGCGACATCGGTTGGCAAGATCAAGTCAATAATGGTGACGGGAAGAGATGACAGTGGACTTGTGAAGGAAGTTACGATAACAGGCGACAAGGGAAGCGTGGTAGTCAGCGGCCAGAGCAATATCCGAGTTCTGTTCGCCACGGATGGCAAGGCTATAACAGAGCAGGATGGATCAGAGCTCACGGGCTGGACAGGCGTTCCAAGTAATTTCTACTATGTAAAGAAGGATAATGACACAGGACTCTACACACTTAAGGGCGGCGGATACGGACATGGAGTCGGAATGAGTCAGAATGGTGCAAATGAACTGGCAAAGCTGGGATATACTGCAGCGCAGATAATAAGCCATTATTACAACGGAGCAGTTCTCAGTTCGGTTGAAAAGTAACGGAGAGAATCACTAATTATGAAGTTAAAGAAGCGCATAGTGCTCATATACCATAAAGTCAGATTGTTTATGGCAGAGATGAATAAGGATCAGGTGGCGGCATTTGCGGCACAGTCTGCTTTTTTCCTGCTGCTGTCACTGTTTCCACTGGCGATGACGCTGCTTACATTTGTCAAATATCTGCCATTCACAGAGACCCAGGTGTTGGAGATAATAAAGGAACTGTTCCCGGAGGAGATCAATTCCAATTTTGAATTCATGTTTGCAGAGATTTTCGACAGCAAGAGCTCACTGCTTGCCACCACAGCAACCATATTGCTCACAGTGTGGTCGGCGTCAAAGGGAACAATGGCTATAGGCCGCGGACTCACTTTCATGGCAGGCAAGGAGGACAGCGTCAATTATTTCCTCAGAAGAGCGATACACACTCTGTATACATTGATATTCTGTGTGATGCTGGTGGCGGTTATGGTCATATATATCCTCGGCGATGTAGTTGTGTCAAAAATGCTGGTGCGGCTGGATTCGGTGGAGAGATTCCAACTGGTGGATACCGTTGCGAATATCCTGTCGATCGTCAAGATAGCATTTGCCCCTACGGTTTTGTTTGGGGTTATGATCGTGGCATACTGGGCATTGCCGGTTGAGCGGGTGAGGATCAAGACCGCTGTGCCGGGAGCTGCATTTACGACCATACTCTGGATGCTTTTGTCATTTGGCGTATCAAGCTATATCAATATAGTGGGAATCAACACATATATGTATGGAAGCCTTGCAAGTGTGATATTGCTTGCGCTGTGGCTTTACATGTGTATGTACGTCATGCTGATAGGCGCGGAGATCAACAAATTCATGGATAATGGAATCCGGGGAATAAGAAGGCGTGCGCACAAGGCCGGGCGTAAGAAGAGACGACTTGAGAGGAAGAAAAAGCGTGTGGAGAAGAGGCGGATGCGAAAAAATCGACATTTAAAGATGGACGAAGAAGTTGATGTAGAAGTAGATAAATGAAATAAAAGTAGGGTGTATTCAAGTTAAAGAATACTGCGATTGAGACGCATAGTGGCTCATATAAAAATACAAGTAGTAAGCGGGTAAAGAAAACAATTTCTATAAATGTAAGATATTACAGTGCATATTATAAAATAAAAGCCTCCTATTCTGCTGGGGTGGCAATTGATATTTTGGTAACTAAGGGGGCAGTCACAGCAAGTCTAGCAACAGGGTATACATTGTCTACGCTTCTTTCAGATATAATAAGTAACTATGGAAGTACTGATATTAGGTCTCCAGCTATTGAAAACTGGGGGTATAGATTTAAATATGTAACAAATAGCAGTAAAGATGGATTTGATATTTATTTACTTACGTATAATAGTAAAGGAAGACTTGCAGATACAAAGAAAATAAAGAGTGAAAGATATAAAGCAATTTTGATATAAAAAGGAGAAAATATATGAGAGAAAAAAAAGCTATACTTCTGTTAGTACTTAGTGCATGTTTGTTTGCAATCGATTTTATCTTAAAAGGAGATTTTGGTAAGGTGATGTTTTATATAATCTTATTGATAGGCTGGATATTACTTTTGGCATCAATTGCTTTACAAATAAAGAAAAAGAAACGGGAAGATGATTAAATAGGAGTATGGTACTCGTAAGGTTTATTTTCACAATCAAGTTATATAATATTTCTGAAAATTGAATTGTTGTTGATCATGATAGTATGACAAAAAAGATGTTGACTAACACCCACATGTAGGTATATTATCTCTACAGGCAGTGACGATGCAAAAGATACGTATGTCGCCATCAGAGAGACTAGGTCAGCGGCTGAAAGCCCGGTCAGGTAAGAGTGCGTATTTAATTTCACATCAGAGCCACCACGGCTGAAGGATTGAAGATATCTGTTTTATCAGATGACAGATGTTGGTCTGTGTAGGGTGTGGCGTGTGACGTGCGACAAACGTCTAATGAGAGTCAGACATGGACAAGATACATAGAGTGTCTGGAATCAGGGTGGTAACGCGGATATAATTCGTCCCTAGTATGTATAACATGCTAGGGACTTTTGCGTTTACAGGGTGACAAGCGGCTGCGATGCGCGAGCTTGCTCGCATGCATCAGCAGACATTTGTCACCCGCGCGCGACATGAAACACGGAGCCCGGGAGGGCGGAGTGTGAATGCCGTGCAGGGATTGAGAGAGCGCGCAGCGCGAAGCAATCCCGGTAAACGCAAAAAAGAGGAATGAGCGCATAGCCCGATAGGGCGGAGCGCGAATTACTGTAGGAATTGCGGAAGCCGTAGGCGAGCAATTCCGTGACTTATATATGGAAGTAATTAATATAGGATCCACATTGAAATCCCTATAAATAGAAAAAGGAGAAACACGATGAGAGACAAGTTGGAGGCCATAAAGGCAGAGGCTCTTGCCAAGATCGAGAGCGCAGAGGTTGTATCGACACTTAACGATGTGAAGGTGGCGATACTCGGTAAGAAGGGAGAACTCACACAGGTTCTCAAAAGCATGAAGGATGTAGCACCAGAGGACAGACCAAAGGTAGGTCAGATGGTAAATGAGGCACGTCAGGCCATCGAGACAGCCCTTGACGAGAAGACAAAGGCCATCAACAGAGCACTCCGTGCAGAGAAGATGAAGAGAGAGACAATAGATGTAACTCTTCCAGGAGTGAAGAAGCTTACAGGACACAGACATCCAAACCAGATAGCACTTGAAGATCTGGAGAGAGTATTCATCGGTATGGGTTACGAGATAGTTGAGGGACCAGAGGTAGAGTACGACAAGTACAACTTCGAACTGCTGAACATCCCTGCAAATCACCCTGCAAAGGATGAGCAGGATACATTCTATGTTACAAAGGATATCCTCCTTCGTACACAGACATCACCTGTTCAGGCAAGAATCATGGAGAAGGGCAATCTTCCTATAAGAATCCTCTCACCTGGACGAGTATTCAGAGCTGATGAGGTAGATGCAACACATTCACCATCATTCCATCAGGTAGAGGGACTTGTGATAGACAAGGGAATCACCATGGCAGACCTCAAGGGAACACTGGCGCAGTGGGCAAAGGAGTTCTTCGGTGAGAACACAAAGGTCAAGTTCAGACCTCACCACTTCCCATTCACAGAGCCTTCAGCAGAGTGTGATATCACATGCTTCAAGTGCGGTGGCAAGGGATGCCGAGTATGTAAGGGCAGTGGCTGGATAGAGATCCTTGGCTGTGGTATGGTTCATCCAAAGGTTCTCCGCGACTGTGGAATAGACCCTGAGGTATATTCAGGATTTGCATTTGGAATCGGTCTTGAGAGAGTAACACTTCTCAAGTATGAGATAGATGACATGAGACTGCTCTACGAGAACGACATGAGATTCTTAGACCAGTTTTAGAGATGGACGCATTCAACAGAATATTGACATTGGAATAGATTTATAAAGGAGATTTGTAAGATGAATACACCTATATCATGGATAAAGGCATATGTTCCTGATCTGGACGTGACAGCTCAGGAGTTTGTAGATGCCATGACTCTCTCAGGATCACATGTAGAGGGTTACGAACAGAAGGATAAGAATCTTGACAAGATCGTTGTTGGCAAGATTCTCACTATGGAGAAACATCCGGATGCGGACAAGCTTGTAGTATGTCAGGTAGATGTTGGACAGGCGGAGCCTCTTCAGATCGTGACCGGAGCAAAGAATGTAAAGGTTGATGATCTCATCCCACTTGTACTTGACGGTGGTAAGGTTGCGGCAGCACACGGCGATAACAATGAATACCCTGACGGAATCAAGATCAAGAAGGGTAAGCTTAGAGGAGTTGAGTCAAATGGTATGATGTGCGGTATAGAGGAGCTTGGTTCATCAAGAGACTTCTATCCGGAAGCACCGGAGGATGGCGTGTATGTATTCCCGGTGGAGTCAGGTGTGAAGCCAGGCGATGACGCTGTGAAGGCACTTGGACTTGACGATGTTGTAGTTGAGTACGAGATCACATCCAACAGAGTTGATTGTTTCTCAATGATCGGTATGGCAAGAGAGGCAGCAGCTACATTTGACAAGCCATTTTACCCACCAGTGGTAACAAAGACAGGAAATGATGAGGACGTCAATGACTATATATCAGTAGAGGTAAAGGATCCTGACCTCTGCCCTAGATACACAGCAAGGGTTGTCAAGAACCTGAAGATCGGACCTTCACCAAAGTGGATGCAGCAGAGACTTGCTTCACAGGGAATCCGTTCGATCAACAACCTTGTCGATATAACAAACTACGTTATGGAAGAGTACGGACAGCCAATGCACGCATATGATCTCAGCACCATAGCCGGCAACAAGATCGTTGTCCGTCGTGCAAATGACGGAGATACATTTGTAACACTTGATGGACAGGAGAGAAAGCTCGACCATGACGTTCTGATGATCTGTGACGGTGAGAAGGAAATCGGTATCGCCGGAATCATGGGCGGCGAGAATTCCATGGTAACAGACAGTATCGATACACTGCTCTTTGAGGCAGCCTGCTTTGATGGAACAAATATCAGACTTTCATCCAGAAGGATCGGTCTTGCAACTGATGCGGCAGCCAAGTTCACAAAGGGACTTGATCCAAATCTTGCTATGGAGGCAATAGACAGAGCGTGTCAGCTCATCGAGGAGATGGGCGCAGGTGAGGTAGTCGGCGGAGCTGTCGATGTATATCCAAATCCTGTACAGGACAAGAAGCTTCCATTTGAGCCAGACAAGATGAATGCGCTTCTCGGAACAGATGTCGAGCCTGAGAAGATGCTGTACTACTTCGGCAGACTTGGACTCACATACGATGCAGAGACAAACACACTGGATGTGCCAAGCTTCAGACAGGATCTGAACTGCATGGCAGATCTGGCAGAGGAGGTTGCAAGATTCTACGGATACGACAACATTCCTGTATCACTTCCAAGAGGTGAGGCAACAGTTGGTAAGCTCCCATACGACCAGATGATCAATGCCATCGCAAGGGATGTCCTTGAGGCAAATGGTTTCTCTGGCGGCATGTGCTACTCATTCGAGAGCCCTAAGGTATTTGACAAGCTGCTTCTGCCTGCTGACAGCGAGTTTAGAAAGACCGTTACAATAGCAAATCCTCTCGGTGAGGACTTCAGTATCATGAGAACTGTATCACTGAACGGTGTTCTCACATCACTGGCAACAAATTATAATAGAAAGAACAAGATCGCAAGACTTTATGAGTTCGGAAATGTATACCTTCCAAAGTCACTTCCACTCACAGAGCTTCCAGAGGAGAGAATGAAGCTGACTATCGGTATGTATGGTCAGGGAGATTTCTTTGATCTCAAGGGAGTTCTCGAGGAGCTTACAGACAAGGTTGGTCTCAAGGGACAGGTGACATACGAGCCTGAGTCAGAGTACACATTCCTTCATCCGGGCCGTCAGGCAAAGCTCAAGAAGGGCAACCTGACAATTGGATTTATCGGACAGGTACATCCTGAGGTATGTGACAACTACAACCTTAAGGGTGAGGTATATGTGGCAGTCATCGATATGCCTACACTGGTTATGCTTTCAAACTTCGATACCAAGTACGAGGGAATCGCAAAGTTCCCTGGAAGTACAAGAGATCTGAGTCTTGTTGTGGACAAGGAAATATTTGTCGGACAGATAGAGGAAGTCATAAAGAAATGTGGCGGCAAGCTGCTTGAGAGCTACAAACTTTTCGATGTATACGAGGGTGAGCAGATCGCAAAGGGCAAGAAGTCGGTGGCTTACACAATGACATTCCGTGCTAAGGATAGAACACTTGAGACGTCAGAGGTCGATGGAATCATTGCCAAGATCCTCAAGGAGCTTGGAAAGCTCGGAATCGAGATCAGAGCGTAATAGGCGCTATCCTTGAAATATTTGTGATAGTAGTATAATATGTAACTGTTTGGCGCGGAGATATTGTATATATCCAGCGTCAGACAGTTATTTTTGTGTGAATAAATATGTGAGGAATTACGATATGATGAAATTAACAGACTTTTACTATGATCTGCCACAGGAGCTTATAGCACAGGACCCACTCCTCAAGAGAAGTGAGTCACGTCTCATGGTCCTGGACAGAAAAGATAATACGATAGAGCACAAGCACTTTTATGATGTGATAGACTACCTGAATCCGGGAGACTGTCTGGTCATCAACGATACAAGGGTTCTTCCGGCGAGACTTATGGGCGTCAAGGAGGATACGGGAGCATCCATAGAGGTTCTTCTTCTGAAGAGAAAGGACGACTGTACATGGGAGACTCTGGTAAAACCGGGCAAAAAGTGTAAGGTGGGTGCTCGTATAGTATTTGGTTCAGAGTCAAATGAACCTGACCCTGAGACAGGACTTATAAAGGGCAAACTTGTGGGTGAGGTCGTCGATATAGTTGAGGAGGGCAACAGACTCATCAGATTTGAGTTCGATGGAATATTCGAGGAGATCCTTGACGAGCTGGGACAGATGCCGCTCCCTCCATATATCACACATAAGCTTGAGGACAAGAACAGATATCAGACCGTGTACGCAGAGCACGACGGATCAGCAGCAGCGCCGACAGCAGGACTTCACTTTACAACAGAGCTTCTTGAGCAGATCAAGGCAAAGGGAATAAAGATCGCGCATGTGACACTTCACGTCGGACTTGGAACCTTCAGACCTGTAAAGGAAGAGAACATACTTGATCACCACATGCATTCAGAGTTTTGCATAATAGAGCAGGATGCGGCAGACATGATAAATGAGACAAAGGCAGCAGGCGGAAGAGTGATCTCAGTTGGAACCACAAGTACGAGAACACTTGAGTCCATGTCAGACGACGATGGAACAGTACATGCAGGAAGCAAATGGACGGATATTTTTATTTATCCGGGCTATAAGTTCAAGGTCATAGATGCACTCATCACGAACTTCCATCTTCCAGAGTCAACGCTTCTCATGCTTGTTTCTGCGCTGTACGACAGAGAGCATATACTTGAGGCGTATAAGGTGGCTGTGGAGGAGAAGTACAGATTCTTTTCATTTGGCGACGCTATGCTGATAAAATAGCAGAAGAATCAGGTCGATTAGAATAAAGGCATGATGTAATAGGGGTGTTGATAATTTATATACTCTGGATGGGACTTATATCCGGAGAGGAGACAGATACATGGGAAAGAAGATATGTGTGGTATTCCCGGGCATAGGATATCACACCGATAAACCATTACTTTACTACAGTAAAAAATATATGATGGCACATGGATATGAGATCGTTGATGTGACATATGGCAAGCTTTCGGGACATCTCCCGGAGGAGATACAGAAGGTATTTGATGATGGCTGGAATAAAGCGGTAGATTGTCTGAAGGATGTGGATTTCTCTGAGGCTGAGGATATAGTCTTCCTGTCTAAGAGTATAGGCACGGCTATATCTGCAAAATATGCGGTGGAGAAAGGACTTAAAGTAAGAAATATATATTTCACACCACTTGAGATTACCATGCAATATGCCAATTCAAATGGCATAGCTTTTCACGGAACGGCGGATCCACTAGTGAATACGGATGAGTTGACAAGACTTTGTGAGGCTAAGAACATCCCTCTGTATAAATACGAGGGCGGAAATCATTCAATAGAGACAAAGGATATTCTATGGAACATAAGAACGCAGGAAGACATAGCGGAAAAATATATAGATTATTTGAACTTCTAGGACATACGGAGGGGCAGTTATATATTGCAGAGATAGCAGTGCTCATAACACTGCTTATCGGCACGGCAGTATATATACTGCTCCTTCGTGTCTTGCCGGATACCTCATGGCTTGAGGGGTGCCAGATACGCCGGTTTACAGGAGTGATATGTCCCGCATGTGGTACGACAAGGGCTGTACTCGCCATGCTCCACGGACATCTGTTGATAGCGTTGTATTACCATGTGGCGACGGTATATCTGGTGTGTATTTGTACTATATATTTAATAGGCAATACGATAAGGCTTGCCACAAAGGGCAGGACACCGCTTGTGAGATTCCGGCTGTGGTATGTGTATGTGTGGCTGGGGTTATTTGTTGTGTCTTACGTGGTGAAACTGGTGGTGCCGGGATACATTATTTAAGCCTTCGTACAGTATTGAGTATGGAGGATGGCAGTGTGATGGAGATTTCCTTTCGTGGAATTACAGTGTCACAGCTGGAAGCAGGCTGGTGGCAAATATAGCAAAGCAGCTTCTCAGCTGGGGAGATACATACACACTTGATATCTCAGATCCGGGTGATGAGATCATGGCACTTATGCTGGTGATAGCTATTGATGCGGCCAATTGTTCACAGAATAATAATTAATTTTTAAACAGGTATTAAGAACTCCTTCATCAGAATCCATTGATAAGAAGAAAAAGATGCTTGAGGCAAGAAAGCGTATTGAAAATAAATGAGTTATTTGACAACAGAAGAATTTGAAAGTATTTTGGATACTGTGACGATATTTCCAGTTACCTCAGTAGAATTAGGAGATATTTCACAGTATTCTTTTGATTGTGGAGATGCAGAAGAGTATGTCACATTTTTGATTAATAAGATTGTTTAGAAAGCGTTTAGAAAGTATCCTCTTGATGTTTAGTCGGATGTATGATAGCAGTGCTCTGGATCATCCTTGGAATCTGTAATTGAATATGTTTGCAAAAAGGCTTTTCGGTTTATTCGTAACCGGAAAGCCTTTTTTTGTCCAAAATCGGCACTATAATGTCGTTTCGTGCATTCAGCATTGAAGAGGTAATATAACAAAGTGTATAATAATAATGGGGTGAGCATATGGACCAAAGAAGTAAGCTTAATATAGCGGTATGCGATGATGATATATTTGTAACTGAACAGCTGAGTGAATGGATAAAGGAATATTTTGTTTCCAATCATTTGGAAGAACCCAACATATATGAGTTTGACAATGGCGAGGATCTGATAAAAAGCGAAGTGAAATATGATTTTGTATTCTTGGATATAGTAATTCCGGGAATGAATGGGATAAATATAGGCAGACGGCTATTGGCGCAGAATGAGGAGTGTCTGATATATATAATAACGGCATACGACAGCTATCTTGATGCTGCTATGAGCTTGAGGGTGTTCAGGTATATTTCAAAGCCGCTTGACAAATCCCGTATATACCGAAATATACAGGATGGACTTAAGATATACACAACATCAAATACTAAGATATTGATTGAGACAAAGAATGAAAATATAATCCTCAGAGCTCCGGAGATTATTTACCTGGAGGCACAGGGACATACGCTATTTGTGAACACCAGTGAGGGAAAATACATCTCTGTGAGAAAGATGGATTACTGGGAGAAGACATTGGATACAAGGGGGTTTTTTAGAACACATAGAAGTTTTATTGTGAATATGGAACATGTAGTAAGGTTTGATCATTCATTGGTGTATCTGGATACTGGGGTAACAGCCTATCTAACGAAACGCAATTATCAAAATTTTAAGCATGCATTTATGATGTATTTGGAGGGGGCAAGGACATGCCAATGGCTATGATTTATGGAATCGTTTTTCTGATAGAAGCGTTGATAGCATTTCAATACTTCGAGTGGATGTTTGTAAAACCAAGATATACGGTGATAAAGAGATTTGTTTTGGTGTTGGCGTGTTATGTTGTTTTATTTGGTTTGTTTGAACTAAATATATTGATATTTAATTTTATTTCATTTCCAGTATTCAACTGGATAATAATAAAATTCGTATATGGACAAAAAACTTTAAGCTCAGTTTTTCATAGTGTGGCAATGTCAGTAATTATGACATTGTCAGAGATGGTGGTTGTGGCGGTATTTTCTGGAATCAGTCAAAAAGCCTGGGATCCATCTGGTGGTGTTTTGACGGTATTATTTTTTGCAATGTTAAGTAAGTTTGTGTATTTCCTTGTGATGTTTGCAATCAGCCGATACGGGATGAGACACAGGGTGGATGTACATATGGGAGCACAGGGTTGGGTAATTCTTGTCATACCGGTGTGCGTGATAGTTGTTGTGTGTCTGCTTAATTACATGTGTTACTTTTCTGACATCAGCAAAATGCAGGAATCAATAGTGTTGTATTGTTCAATAATCTGTCTGGTAATAATTATTATTTCATTTGTGATCTACGGATATCTGCAGAGTGCCTACAAGGAGAATTTGGATAAGACATTGCAGACCCAGAAAGAAAAATATGACATTGAGTATTATAAAAAAATGATCAGTCAGGACGAAGAGCAGAAAATAATGATACATGATATAAAAAAGCATATCAGCGGGATACATGATCTGCTCGAACATCATGATTACGATAAGGCGGTCGAATATATTGAAAGGATATATGAATCCGGCGAGTTGAAAGAAAAGATAAGGTTTTCGGATGATCATATGGTAAATGTTATTCTTAATCGATATGTCGGCAGGTTCATTGATGCGGGAATTCATTATGATTTTGATGTGAGAAGGGCACGTATGGATTACATGCAGGTAGATGACTTAACTGTCCTTCTGTGTAATATGCTAGACAATGCCAGTGAGGCAATGAGTGAAATAGACAGTGCCAGTGTGGAACTTAGAATGAATTCACAGGGGAACGGTGATGGAACGATCATAGCAATGACAAATGATTGTACACACGGCTCTGATTCACGAAAGTCCAGTAAGCCGGATCAAAAATTCCATGGATTTGGAATAAAGAGTATGAAAAGGGTTGCGGAAAAGTATGGTGGCGGTGTCGATGCATACTACTCAGAGGATGATCAAAGATTCCATACGGTCATATATCTGTCAAATTCTGCCAGGTAAGACTGCCTGATATTTTTGTAAAATAAAACGGAGGTGTACGATGAACAAGAAAAAAATAATGTGTGCAGCACTTATTTCTGTTATGGCATTAAGTCTTGCTGCGTGTGGAAATAAAAAAGTTGATTATGGAATGAAAGGGGGAAGTGATGAAGCAGATAATGCGGGAGGACTTGATGGACAGCTTGACATACCCGATAACTGCGATGTTACTTTTGACATAGGAGAATCAAAACTCTCATCGATAACATTGAAGGATGATGATATAGAGGTTCCAGATGCTGATAGAGTATATAAAGTTGGGTTTGACACGGTAAATGCACCATGTTCAGATGATGAACTTAAAACTATAATATCCAAACTTTTTGACGAGACATCAGAAATAAGGTGGCAGGATGGCGATGCTGCTGAGTCAAAGGAAATCCTGGATAACACGATAGCTTCATATAAGGCGGACATAGAAAAGGCTTTGGCGAGTGATGATCCTGGTTATGCAGAGCTTTTAGAGGAAGGTATGAAAAGATGGGTAGACGAGAGAAATAGCATTGATGATGAGTTACCAATAGCTACAGAATATAAGATTAATGAGCATTATGTTGCGGAAGCCGGTGGGGTACAGAGAATATTTATGGCGGCATCGGATAATGAAGATGGAGATGGATATAACAATTACTATTTTACGTATGGTATGACACCTGAGGGTGAGGATAAGGCACTCGTATCAGAGGTTCCAGGAACTGAAAGTACGTATGAGATCAATGTTGTCGGTGAAGACACATATGATGGGGATGAGAAGAACCCAATCACAGAAGATGAAGGACTCAGTTCTGCAATGAAGTTACTAGACAATCTGGGGATAAGCGGATTTGCCTGCACAGGGACAGAAGAGGCGGTGAGAGCCTGGACAGGCGGTACTTATGGTGAAGATGTCATAAAAAAGCCTGATGGATACAGATTCCAGTTCGGACGGAAGATAGATGGGATAGATGTGGTATACGTGGCAGATATCGACACTGTGGATAGTATTGATACCGATAACCTTACCTATAAAGGTGGAGTTGACAAGGCGGTAATAAGTGTTGATAAGTTTGGGGTTGTCTCATCTACAGTGTATGTATATGCCGACGAGGATACGTTTGATAAAGAGGAGGTCAAGCTTTTAAGCTGGGATGAGATGATTAAAGCTGCGGGCGAGAGTATAGCCAAATATTATAAGGATCACCCGACAAATTATGGAACGGTGGAATTTAATGATGTGGAACTTGCCTATGTACCATGTGCTGATGAGTCGGGAAATAAGTATTTTGTTCCGACATGGATATTTTCTCAGAATGAATATAATGAAGACTACCGATGCGATATGCCATTGCAGAGGGTATATATAAATGCGATAGATGGAAACTACATAGATATAGTGGATAACATGAAGAAGATAGGAATGTATGAGGAGACAGGCAGGAAATAGTCATGAATAAGATACCAAAGTATGTTGTTATCATAGCCTGCATATTGGTAATGGTGGTGTTGCTGCCATTAGGTTATGTTAGATATAAGACGCGTTACGAAGCTGAGCAGATAAGTGTGTCAACGTCTCCAGATGGTGATTATGAACTTGTGATCTATTCTGTTGGTGACCCGGATTTTCCATTTGGAGCTGCCCATGGAAGACTGGTGCTGAAGGGCAAGGAGAAGACGGTTGCATATAGGTCATTTGAAGTGGCAAATGATGGTGCAAGATTTGACGAAAGCGATCTAAAGACGACATGGTATATTGATCGTGTGGAGGTGGTAGTGTCTGGTTCTGAACAGCGTGACGAGCTTGTGACCATGCGTTTTAATGGGCAGACCAGCAGTAGACGTCTCACGACCAGATATAGAAGAGAAGATACGGATATAGAAAAAGACAGCGAACAAGACTCTGCGATAACGGAAAAAGCTTCGGGTGACAGCAGGGAGAATGCAGAGAGCTCCACTGATTCCTCTGTTGATCCTGATGTAAATGATCAGCCAGAAAATAAGGAAATTACAGTCGGGTATCAGGCGATCTTTGAGAAATATTCAGATGCCACAGCTGGAAAATTCGAAGTATATTACGGCGCCTCGGAGTCATCATCAAGATGTATATTGTCTGAAAGTGATACTACAGTGGAATACATTGTATATGATGGCAAGTCAGAAAATGGGAAGTGCGGTCTGTATGTAAGGTATCGTACTGAAAAAGGCGGTGATGGAACATATGATTATGGCAGCGCCGAAATAGAAGATATCTATGCATATGTATTTTCCAGTGGAGAAGTGATAAGCAGTGGAAAGACAAACTGGGAAGATACTGGAACTGATGAGTTTGAGAGGGCAACGGAGTAAGCTGTTGTGAATAGTCCATGAACTGTGGTAAAATGAATATTGGACAGAGCAGGATATCATTAAATTATTAGGATAAAAAGTAACACAAATAAAGGCAACACAGCTGTCTGGTAGGATGCAAAGCATCACAGACTGTAGTGTAGCCTTTATTTGTGCTAAAAATAATCTTTATATCTTTAACGTTCCAGCCCACCCAGATCATCATAAAATCCCGGATATGAGATGTTCACGCACTCGGCTCCGGTGATCTCTGTATCGCCATCAGCGTTAAGTCCTGCGATGGCAAAACTCATGGCGATTCTGTGGTCCAAGTGACTGTCAATCACTGCACCGTGAAGAGGCTTTCCGCCGCGTATTATCATGCCGTCATCAGTTGCAGTTATGTCTGCACCCATGGATGAGAGGGCGTTTACCATGACATCTATTCTGTTGGATTCCTTGACCTTGAGCTCCTGGGCATCCCTGATGATAGTCTCGCCATCTGCAAAGCATGCGAGAACTGCTATGGCAGGGATCTCATCTATGAGCTTTGGTATGATGGAACCCTCAATGACACAGCCCTTGAGACTTGATGTCCTGACTGTTATGTCAGCGGTTGGCTCACCGCATCCGCTCACTACATTGGAGTATTCCATATCGCCGCCCATTGCTTTGATGACTTCCAGTATTCCATCTCTGGTCGGGTTGATGCCAACATTTTTGATGGTGATGCATGAGTTCGGAGTGATAAGTCCTGCAACAAGGAAGTAAGCAGCTGATGATATATCTCCAGGTACAAGTATCTTCTGTCCAACAAGCTTATCCACAGGCTTTACGGTAGCCGTAGTTCCCTCTGTTTTTATATTGCCGCCAAATGACTCAAGCATGAGTTCAGTGTGGTTTCTTGACACATATGGCTCGGTGACACTTGTCTCGCCGTCTGCATAGAGTCCGGCAAGGAGTACACATGACTTTACCTGTGCTGACGCGACAGGTGAGTTGTAGTGTATTCCATGGAGTTCCTTTCCGTTTATAAGGAGCGGTGCACAGTCATTTCCGAGTTCGGATGTGATGTCGGCACCCATCATGGAGAGAGGCGTCATGATTCTCTTCATAGGACGCTTACATATAGAAGCATCACCTATGAGTCTGCTTGCAAATGGCTGAGCGGCAAGTATACCCGATATAAGTCTGGTGGTTGTTCCGCTGTTGCCGACATCGAGTGTGCCTTCAGGCTTTGACAGTCCATGCAGTCCTTTGCCGTGTACAGTAACGACACTGCCGTCGTAATCAATGTCTATACCCATCTGCCTGAAACAGTTCATGGACGATATACAGTCTGCTCCATTTAAAAATCCGTGTACCTCGGTTATTCCATCTGCGATTGAGCCGAACATGATGGAACGGTGGGAGATGGATTTGTCCCCCGGTATTGTTAGCTCTCCGTTAAGTGATTTTACTCTGTTGATCTTCATAAATTCTCAGTATTCCTTTAATCTAGTGTAATATGTCTGGTTAAAATATTTTATTCTCCGGCTCTTAACGGTTATAAATCTTATAGCCTGCGGCCTTCAGCACATCCTGCGCATTCCGTCTTGCATCAGCATCGTAGAATGAGAGTCTGAGAACCCCTTCCTCATCCTCCCGGTTGTGGGAGACTCCGATGTTCTTGAGGCTTATCTTTGCCTCTGCGATAAAAGCTGTCACCTCTGCCAGCGCACCAGCCTCGTCAGGGATATCTACAAACAGTTCATGGTGCATTCTTATGACACCGCTGCTGTTGTTAGGAATGGAATCTCTGTAATCTCTGGCGGATGCAAAAAAAGCATTTATCCCAGCCGCATCGCGCTGCTTAATATGATAAATCATTTTGTCTATAAGCTCAACATATTCCTGAAGACCGTTTACGATATTGTCAGGATTTGCCAGAAGAATGTGCTCCCATACCACCGGATTGGAGGATGCGATCCTGGTTATATCTTTGAAACCTCCGGCTGCCAGTGATTTGAATATATTGTCCGGGCTGTCTGCCGCTGCGACAAGGTTGACCAGTGACGCTGCTATGACGTGGGGAACATGGCTTATGTAAGAGGTTATACGGTCGTGCTCAACAGGTGAGTATGTGATCGGTATTGCGCCCAGATCTCCGATAAATGTGGAGAATTCCTCAGTCTTGCCCGGCAGAACTCCATCTGCTGGCGTGATGAAGTAGTAGGCATTCTCTATGAGCCTGTCGGTTGCCGCCTCGTAGCCGGATCTCTCAGAGCCGACCATAGGATGCCCGCCGACAAAATACCTGGCAAGCCCAAGCTCCTGGACTGCTTCGTATATGTCGAGCTTTACGCTTCCGACATCAGTCAGTATGGTGCTGTCTGTAAGGAATGGCCCTAGCTGGCGCAGGTATTCTATATTATAGTGGACCGGTGCGCACAGAAAGATATAGTTACATTCTGCTATGGTATGGATATCATCTGTATATTCAGTCAGTGTCCCATCGGAGACAGCTTCCTTGAGTGTAGATAGATTATTGTCAAAACCGACTATTCTGTAATCAGGGAAAATGCGGTGGATGGATTTGGCTATAGATCCTCCGATAAGTCCCAGACCGATAAATCCTATTGAAAAAACATTCATTTTATGTTCTCCTTTAACAGTTTGACGCATAAAAGCGTTAAAGTATCTATTGGCGATTATACAGCCTTTTGAATGACAGGGCAAGAGAAGATTCACATTGCGATAAAAAAACTTGAATATCAGATGTGGATATTAAGCTAAAATAAGAAGTAAGGGAATTGTATAAGCTGAAGATTTGTACTAAAATCTTTGTGGAGAACGCGGACGATGCACATAAGAAAGTATACTGATGTGTGCGTTTGTCGACCGACCATTATAAGGAGGATAATTTATTATGATAGATACACTTTGCAGACTACTTGACGCCGGTGTCACACAGTTTCATGTAGTGAAGGAATGTGAAGCCATGCTGCAGGATCACGGTTACATGGAGCTTGATATGGGAGAACGCTGGGAGCTCACGGCCGGAGGAAGATATTATGTGAAGCCATACTCATCTATGATGGTGGCGTTTGCCGCAGGGGAGATGCCTGAGTATGGCAGGCTGAATATCGGCCTTGCACATACAGATTTTCCTATGCTCAAGATCAAGACTCAGCCGGATATGAACAGAAGCGGCTACCAGACACTGAATGTAGAGCCGTACGGCGGACTTATCAAGGAGACATGGTTTGACAGACCGCTTGGAATCGCGGGCAAGGTCATGGCGCAGACCACGGATCCGTTCAGGCCGAAGACGTATCTGTATGATTCAGAGCGTGCCATGTGCATAGTGCCAAGCCTTGCACCGCATCTGAGAAAGGATGCACCCGGGGAGAAAATGAATGTGCAGAAGGAGCTCATACCTGTATATGGTCTGGATGGTCAGAAGGTGAAAGACAAAGATATATTACAGTATGTGGCAGATGACCTTGGGATTTTGAAGGACGATATTCTTGATTATGATCTATATCTGTATAACATGGATGGAATGGAGATAGTTGGGGCAGATAAGGATATGATAGCTTCTCCGAGACTTGACAATGTAACTTCCGTGTCAGCGCTTGTTGACACCATGTGCAGAGAGACAAATGGCAATAATACAAATGTTATAGCATTGTTTGACAATGAGGAGATAGGCAGCAGATCGAAGCAGGGAGCAGATTCAGTGCTTCTGTCAGAGATAATAAAGCGAATCATGGAAGGATTGGACATTGGGGATGGAGCAGGAAGACGCCTTATGAGAGATGCATTTATGCTGTCACTTGATGTGGCGCACGCAACCCATCCCAATTATTCAGAGAAAAGTGATCCGACAAATCAGATTGTAATGGGGCGCGGAGTGGCACTCAAATCAAGTGCGAGCCAGAGATATGTGTCTGACAGTGAGGCATCTGCGGTTATCATGGCTCTGTCGAGAAAACATGATATAAAGATACAGCGACAGGTGAACAGATCGGGGATGGCAGGAGGACAGACTCTTGGTCCTATAGCTTCATCTTATCTGCCGGTCAGGGCTGTGGACATGGGAATACCGATACTGGCTATGCATTCAGCGGTGGAGCTTGGAAGTGCGGAGGATTATGCCCAGCTTGAGAAGCTGTGCGGGGCCGTATTTGGAATGTAGTATGTTGAAATCAGGTATTTGAGCAATTTACTTGTGCAGTTATTACGATTGTGTTACAATAAGATGATGTATTTTTAACTTCAATAATCACTTACGGAGGATACTCATGAAGAAGAAACATTTAAAATATGCAGTGCTCTGCTTTGGACTTGCTTCCATGCTGGCATTTGCCGGATGCGGAAGCAAAGGTGACGATGCTACTACAGCCAATCCGACGGAGACAGAGGCGACCACAGAGGCAGTGACGGTGGCGACTACGGAAGCAACCACTGAGGCACAGCCGGAGAAGGACAAGGATGGCTTTACAATATGTAATGACAAAGTAAAGACTCTTGACTATGTGAATGTCAGAACGAGCCCATCAACTGATGGAGAGATATATCAGGAAGTTGCAAATGATGTTGAGCTGGACAGAATCGGTTATAACGATGAGTGGAGCAAGGTATCTATAGATGGTGGGGAATATTATATATTCTCAGAGCTCCTTGAGGTCGTAGGCGGAGGAGATAAGTCTGATGCATCGACTGAGGCGACAACAGAGAATTCATCGGATGCATCCACAGAACAGGGAACTACATCCAATGTTGGTGAGGGCAAGATGATAGTTATAGATGCCGGACATCAGCAGAATGCAAATGAAGAGACCGAGCCGATAGGCCCTGCTGCTACAGAGACAAAAGTAAAGGCAACCGTTGGCAACACAGGTGTATCAACAGGAATAAAGGAATATGAGCTGAATCTTCAGATCGCACAGAAGCTTGAGGCAGAGCTCACATCCAGAGGCTATACAGTTAAGATGATCAGAACATCGAATGATGTTGATATAAGTAATGCGACGAGAGCAGAATATGCGAACAACCTTAAGGCAGATGCAGTTATAAAGATCCATACAAATGGATCGACAGACGGTAATGCGACAGGTGTGATGACAGTATGTCAGACATCATCTAATCCATATAATTCAGCTATCTATGATCAGTGCAAGAGTCTTGCCACGGATGTTTTATCAGGACTTCTGGCTTCCACAGGAGCTAAGAGCGATGGAATATGGGAGACGGATACCATGAGCGGAATAAACTGGAGTACAGTTCCGGTAACCATAGTGGAAGTTGGCTATATGACTACAGCATCTGAGGAGGCACTTCTTGTAACAGACGATTATCAGAACAAGATCGCCAAGGGAATAGCAGATGGCCTTGATAAATATATTACAGAATAGAAGTCAGTAACATAAATAAAAATAGAGAACAGGATTTCCTGTTCTCTATTTTTATTGTGGCATATCGAACCGGAGAAGACTGACCTCTTCTTCCGAGAGACTTCTGTAGGCACCTGTTGGAAGCGATTCGTCTATCTTCAGCTCACCCATTGCAATTCTTCGCAGAAAAGTAACTTTCATGCCAACGGCCTCAAACATTCGCTTGACCTGGTGAAAACGTCCCTCTGTTATTATGAGTTCGATCTCCGATCTGGCAGCGGTGCTGTCGGAAGATAATATGCGCAGATCTGCGGGCAGTGTAGGTTTTTCATCTCCGATATCCACACCTGTGGCGAAAAGGTTTATGGTATCATCTGTTACATATCCGTCAATCTCTGCGTAATATGTCTTGGGAATGTGGTGTGCAGGAGACAGAAGATGGTGGGTCAGTGCTCCGTCATTTGTCAGAAGTAGAAGTCCTTCTGTGTCTATATCCAGCCGTCCCACGGGTGACAGGTCTTTTGTATTTTCTCCTTTTAGCAGATCGATAACGGTCTGATGCACGTTATCTTTGGTGGCGCTTACACACCCCGCAGGTTTGTTCAGGAGGAAATATCTGTATCTGGAATAATTCAGAATCCTGCCATTATATTTTATAGTATCGTTGTTCTCATCTATCTTTACATCTGAGGATTTAACCGGGGCACCATTGACGGTGACAGTGCCTTTTTTCACATACTGCTTTACCTGACTGCGGCTGCCGATCCCCATTTCAACTAGAAATTTATCAAGTCTCATAATGTACTCCTTTTGTTGACTGTATGATGTCATATGATACCACGAAAATGCGCTTTTTTCAGCAGAAAAGTTAAATGTTACAAAACACAACATGTCGTTACAAACAGTTGTGTAAAACCACTAGAAATTGGTATTTTTTTGTCAGAATCAGTTGACACATGCACATGTGTAGTGTATTATATTTAACAGAAATGTAACAAATGCGGTAACTTTGTAAAATTTAGATTACGAAATACTACATAGAAAATAGCTTGGATTAAGGGTAAAAGAGGAAAAATTAATGACTAGATCACGCAGTAAGTTTGGAAGATTTGTAGATCACATGAGAAGGAATGTTCTCAGTTATAAATATTTAAGACATAACATTTTGATGACAGCACTTGTGGTTGTAATGGCTCTTTGTGTATTTGCTGTCATAAGTTTTGGAGAGAAGGCTGACCCGCTTGCGGATGAATTATATGCGAATGATAGTGTGACTATCAACAAGAGTCAGGCAGTGATGATGGCAGACAGCAGTGTGCAGCTTGCCATCGACGCAGTGGTGCCTGCAGGAAGTTCAGTATCGGCCAACGATACGGCCAGAGTTGCCAGCAATGCATCAGGTAGTATACAGTCTGTGACTTCAGCGTCTACCGAGGCAGTGACAACAGAGGAAGCGACAACAGAAGAGACCCCTTCAGAGGTGCTTCCGGGCGTAACAGCATCAGTGATATATGATGGTGTGTATGTCCATACAGAGCAGTCATCAGAATCAGATATCATAGCTACAGTGAACAGTGGAGAGATGTTCGACGTTGTATCACAGGATGAGAGCTGGATAGGAGTTCAGTTATACGATGGCTCGATCGGATATATTTCAACAGAATATGTAAGTGTGGATGCCTCACTTCAGTAGTAGTGTATATGAGTACCCCTCACCCAGGTACAACACAGTAAGACAGAAAAAGCAAGCCGCATGTCATTCAAGGATGGCGTGCGGCTTGCTTTTTTAGTGTTGTATTGACTGTTGCTCAATTGGTTAGCTTTTTGTAGTAGAAGCACGCCAGCTGTGTGCGGTCTCTCAGCTGCAGCTTGTCAAGGATGGAACTGATATAGTTTCTCACTGTACCCTCGCTCAGATACAGGCTTGATGCGATTTCTTTGTTATTCAGTCCATCTGCAACAAGTCTGATAATATTCATTTCCTTGGAACTGAGTTCGTATTCCATTCCGGCAAATGGCGATGGCTGGACATCTGATGAGGTAGTGTCCATATGTCCAATAAGATCAGGGAGCTTTCCAACTATCTCATCCCCGAATACAGTCTGTCCATTGTATACTGCCTTTACTGCCGGTGCGATGCTCTCAAAATTCTGCTTCAGTATATATCCCTTTGCCCCGATACTCAGTGCTTTGATTATATATTCGTCATCTGAAAATGTTGTCAGGAGAAGAATGCGGGCATCCGGGTGAGAGACCATGATATTCTCAGAAGCCTCAAGGCCATTTATGTTCTCCATGCGGATGTCCATGAGTAGAACATCCGGTTGATATTCTTCGTACAGTCTGATCGCATCAGCTCCACTGCCTCCTGTGGCGGATACCTGTATGTCGTCGCAGGCTTCGAGTATGGTCTGAAGTGACAGTGCCACCAGTTGGTCGTCATCTATTATAACTACATTCATTTGTCGGTTTCCTCCTATTTATAATCAGGATATTTTGCATATCTGTTTGGAATTCAGTCTGTAAAATCTCTTTTCATGATATTGATCAATATGGAAAATCCGTCGTCGGTTGATATCTTCATTGTGCCTCCAAGTTTGTTTACTCTTTCCAGGATACCATTTAAGCCCATCCCGCCAGAAGCGCTTCCTTGTGCCGGGGATAGACCGGAGCGGATGTTCTGTCCATTGTCTGTTATATACAGTTGATAAAATGCCGGGTGTTCCCGCACGCGGATATCCATATGGTCGCCGTTGCTGTGCTTCAGCGTATTGTTAATGGCTTCCTTTACTATGTTGATGAATGAGTATTTGATCTCTCTTGGAAGCTTATCTGACATGTCGTAATCCATGTAGATGTCCATGTCGCTGACGTTGTTGATCACATCATCTAGAGCGGTGCGCAGGTCTATGGATTCATCGTGTAGATCGTGGACACTTTTTCTCATGCTGTCCATGGCGGTATCCAGCGTAGATTGCAGCTGTGCCAGGGGCTTCTCAAGACGCTCGTCTTTGTTGATAACTTTGATGGCACCGGTCTGAAGTATGGATCTGGTGAGCATATGACCGACATTGTCATGAATATCCCGGGCAATCCTATTTCGCTCTGACAGGGTGGCGGTGAGCACCATGTTGTCCTGATTTTCCAGCAACTGGCGTGTATTCTGTGCAACCAGCATGTCGTGTTCTGCAGTATTGTCCCTCATGGCATGAAGCTCCGCCCTCAGTAGATTTATCCGGCAGCAGTACACGCTCATAGCAAATGAGAATGCGATGAGGCATATCTGCGGGAGAACTGACATCAGAGGATAGTTGACGCACATGTATATGGATAACAGGACAAGTATGACTGGTGACAGCCGTTGTCTGTATCTGTACATGTCGTAGCTGACTATGGGCACGAACATATAGACTGGGTGCAGCCAGAATGCGGATACAAGATACGCGCATACCAGTGCCTCGCATATGTATGGATATATTCTGCTGTGGTTCTCGGCGCCCTTCGTGGTGGCTCTGTCCACTGCGGAGATCCCGGCAAGTGCCGGATAGACCGCACCGGCAATGAGCGACAGGAGTAGTGCGATGATGAGCCGGGTGTCCGTGGCAGTATTATGCGCATATATCATGACAAATGCTGAGACCAGCAGGAGTCCTTTGTTGATGAGGTGTTTCATAATTATTCTCCATAATGTAGAAAATGCTGTAGTATATATCGTGCTGTCTGAATAGCCGTGCCAGACAGTGTGTGCAGCCTAGTGTAATAATTATTATAAATAAATATGAGGGAAAAAGAAACATGACAAATGTCACATTGTGAAGATGACGTTGTTCACTGTGAAAACAGATCAAGGGTGTATATAATGAGAGCATGTAATAAAGAATGTAGCATGCTGATGAGTGCAGACTATCATGTTATGAACGACACTCATAAGATAATGAGGGTCAAAAAACAGGATATCAAAACAGGAGGATATATATGAGTAATTCAGAAAATGCAATAGAGGTTACCAATCTGGTAAAGAGGTACAAAGATCTACTGGCGCTGGATCATTTCAGTTTGACGGTGAAGGCGGGGGAGATACTTGGACTCCTTGGACCAAACGGCTCCGGCAAAACGACAACTATAAATTGTATACTGTCCCTGCTCACATTTGACAAGGGCGATATAAAGGTATTTGGCAAAGAGATGAAGCCCGACAGCTACGATATCAAGAGAGAGATCGGAGTGGTCATGCAGGATGTGGCGGTGTTCGATGAACTGACTGTATATGAGAATATTGATTACTTCTGCGGCCTCTATATAAAGGACAAAGAGAAGAGACGCAAATGTGTTGAGGAGACAATGGATTTCGTGGATATTGCGGATTACAGGAAATTCCTTCCAAAGAAGCTCTCGGGTGGACTGCTGCGAAGACTGAATATTGCCTGCGGAATAGCGCATAAGCCAAAACTTATATTCTTCGATGAACCGACAGTGGCGGTCGATCCGCAGAGCCGTAACAGAATACTTGAGGGGATCAAGCGTCTGAATGAGGAAGGTGCCACCATCGTATACACATCCCATTATATGGAGGAGGTCGAGCAGCTCTGTGACAGGATAGTCATCATGGACAAAGGAAAGTCTGTAGCTGTAGGAACAAAGGAAGAACTTAAGAAGATGATCAAGAACACTGAGACCATCAAGGTTGAGGTGCTTGGACTTACAGGCAAACAGATATCGGAGCTTCGCAGACAGCCGCATATGTATGAGGAGGAATATAGCGATGGTATGTTGACGCTGAGATATTCTGGTGGAAGACACAATCTGGTGAGGCTCATGGAATTTTTCAAGGAGCACGACATATCATTTGGCAGGGTAGTTACGGAACTCCCGACGCTCAACGATGTATTTCTGGAGATCACAGGCAAGGAACTTAGAGACTGATCTGAATGTAAGCTGGATTATGGATTTGTTGAAGAAACAAATATTTGTATATTTCAGATGAACCGGGATTAAAAGGAGAGAAATATGTTTATACGGGATTTCCTATATACGATAAAGATATTGATGCGTGCCAAGGTGTCTATTTTCTGGACACTGGTATTTCCTATACTGCTTGCCACTTTCATGTACATGGCATTTGGCAACATATATGAACAGGATGAGATGTTCAGGAATATCAAGGTGGCAGTGGTCACTGAAGATGAATCGATAAATGGACTTAACTATATGCTGGATGCGCTGTCGGATGGCGATGATGCCCTTCTGTCGGTTACGAGAATGAGCGAAAGCGATGCGGAGATGTCACTGGCTGATGAAGAGGTCGAGGGCATCATATATACAGATTATGTGAGACTTACAGTTGCAGAGAGCTCTGTCAATGCGAGCATACTTGAGACAGTGCTTTCTGAGTACAAGCAGTACGAGCATGCACTTAAGGATATATATAAGGAGGGCACCGAACCTAAGGGGGGGATGGCTTCTGATGGCATTGGACTCCAACAGTATATGTCTGGGACTTCCGGCGTGGATGATATGTCGGACCTTGTGGAAAAACTCTCAGAACAGAGATCATATTATACAGAGAAGGCCAGCACTGAGGGCAGCCAGAATGTGTATAACAATTATTTCTATGCCATATTTGCCATGAGCTGTCTGTTTGCATCACTTTCATCTATAGAGATGATGAGCAATCTTCAGGCAAATGTGAGCGCTACGGGAAAGAGAAAAAATGTGTCCCCACAGAGAAAAATGACATTTGTTTTGGCAGAGTTTGCTGCACTGCTGATTATACATTTTGTGGTCGAGGTCATAAGCTTTATATACATGTCCTGCATAGGAGTGGATTTTGGCGACAGAGTATGGGAGATCCTGCTTACTCTGTTTGTGGGCTGCTTTATCGGTCTGGCAATAGGAGTCATAGTTGGGGCTATATCAAAGCTTGCTGAGGGGACCAAGATAGGTATTGTGATCGGAATATCCATGGTGATGTCCATCCTTTCTGATCTGTGTATAAACGGGATAAAGTATGAGATACAGCAGCACGTGCCGATTATAAATAAACTCAATCCCGCGGCTCTGATATCGGATTCATTCTATGCGCTGAATGTTTACAGTGACCACCAGGTTTTCACTGAGAATATCGTCATAATGACTATTGAGGCTGTGGTGCTCATAGCAGTTGGGATTCTCATGGTAAGGAGGAACAGATATGCAAGTGTTTAAATCTTTTTTCAAGGTTTTGAGAAAATATGTTGGGCAGATGATCATGTATGTGGGAATCCTGTGTGGAGTCATGATTGTGTTCATCAATGTGGGAAACACAGATCCACAGAACTATTATAAGGATAAAACGATCAAATATGCGGTGAGCGATGAGGATGGCAGTGAGATGAGCAGAAAATTGATGGCTTACCTGAATGATACGCAGCAGCTTGTATATGGCGTTGATATGGACGAACGAGGTATTCAGGATGCTCTCTACAACAGGGCGGTGGATTGTGTGATCAGGATACCAGATGGCTTTGGCGATGCATGGGCAAATGATACTGCGGATGGTCTGCTTGAGATAACGACCATCCCGGGAAGTCAGGCGTCCATGCTGTTTGAGACAAGGCTTGACAGCTACATGAATATGGTGTCTCTGTACAAGAGGGCCGGAGATGATGTGAACGATGCCGATAAGAGAGCGAGGACGGCACTTGAGCAGAAGGCTGAAGTCGATATGGCCGAAGGAAAGACCTCAGGACATTCCATGTTATATAATTTTTACAACTATCTGGGGTGGGTCATGATATGCGTTATGATAATTGGGGTAGCGCCTGTTTTGCAGGTATATAACAGGAAAAAGCTTAGAGCGAGAATAGAGTGCTCATCATACAAATTTTTCAGGCTGAACAGGGAACTTGTCCTGGGGATGATGTTTACTGGATGCGTATTGTCTGTAGTATTTATAGTACTTTCCAGAATACTTATAAAATATGATATAGTCTCAGCAAGGGGCGGAATGTTCATACTCAATATGCTGGTGTATGCCTGTGTAGCACTCTCGCTGGCATTTCTGGTTAGCAAGCTTACCCAGAGTGAACAGATTCTTTCCATGTGTGCAAATGTCATATCACTTGGAATGGCATTCCTCTGCGGGATATTTGTGCCGAGAGAGTTCTTAAGTGACACAGTGATGGCGATAGCACATTTCCTCCCGGCATACTGGTACGCAAATGCAACGGATGCCATCGACAATTTCACATCTGGCAGTTCGGTGGCAGGAATATTTGTGAGCATGGGAGTTCAGGTGCTCTTTGCCGTTCTGTTCATACTTGTTGGAGTGATCGTTGACAGGTACAAGACCGCCGGCAGGGCTATGGCTTAAAAAATACACTGGAAGTTATAATGTAGGGTCTGTTATAATGTTCTTTGGAGGGAGTATAGGAGGAACGAGAAAGTGCTTAAAAAGAAAGTGCTGAAACAGAACAACTTACTCAGACTGCAGAAGAGACTTGCAGTGGTTATGCTGGCCCTTACACTTGGACTCGGTACAGGGTGCGGCAAAACAGATGACGGAGCGGACGGTGCTGCGTCGTCAGAAGCAGAGACTTTGGCGGATGGTCAGACAAACGATCAGACAGATGCCGGAGCATCAGAAGGAGATGGACAGGAGTCAAAAAAAGCTACGGAAGACAAGGATGAGCCTTATGTAGAGGGAACATACTCAAGTGATTCGTATGACGTGGCGGAGTTTGCGGCAGAGACTCGTAAGAAGACCGACGAAGAGGGTAATCGCGGTGTGTATTACGAGATATTTGTCAGATCATTTGCCGATTCAGACGGCGATGGTATAGGCGATCTGAATGGCATCACGGAGAAACTTGACTATTTGCAGAAACTTGGAATCGACGGGATATGGCTCATGCCGATCACTGCATCCGATACTTATCACGGGTATTCGGTGACGGATTACATGACGGTGAATCCCGATTACGGAACAGAGGATGATCTTAAAAGATTGCTTGATGAGGCACACAGCAGAGGCATGAAAGTCATCATGGATCTGGTCATCAATCACACCAGTATCAATCATCCGTGGTTTCAGGCTGCAAAGTCAGATGAGAACAGCGAGTACAGAGATTATTACAGGTGGGTGTACAAGACCGACAAGAAAGACTGCAATCATCTCCTCGACAAATCAAGCTGGGGAGATATGGTGTGGCACCAGGAAGGAGACTTCTATTATTATGGTGTGTTCGGCGCGGATATGCCGGATCTGAACTATAACAATCCGGATGTTAGACAGGCTGCGAAGGATGCCGCCGGTCATTTTCTGGAGCTTGGTCTTGATGGCTTCCGTATGGACGCCGCAGTTCATATCTATGGGGCGCATGAGTTCAAGCAGCAGGAAGATTCTGAAGCGGCAAACATCACCTGGTGGAACGAATTTGCCGGTTACTGCGAGAGCATAAATCCTGATGTATACCTGGTGGGTGAGGTATGGCAGGATGACAAGGTGCTGGAAAATTATGTCCAGCCATTTGACACGAAGTTTGATTTTGCAATTCAGCAGAAGATACTGAACTGCGTACAGAAAGGCATGGCGGTGCCAGGATTTGGCGATTCTCTTTCCGTGGCGATAGAGAATATACAGAATAAATATGACGGCGTGGATGTCAACTATCTGAATGGAGTATTTGGAGCAAATCACGATCAGGACAGGATAGCATCGTCGGTGAACAGTCTGGATAAGGCGAGACAGATAGCAGCGGTATATATGACACTTCCAGGCAATCCATATATATATTATGGCGAGGAGCTTGGAATGTACGGCAGCAAGCCGGATGAGATGATAAGGACGCCTTTCCTTTGGGGAGGTGACAGTACATATAATACGTCGTGGGAAAAGGACGATCAGAATGCAGAGACAAAGGGACTTGACCAACAGATGAAAGATCCGGATTCAATGTATTCATATTACAAGACACTTATAGCGCTTAGAAAAGACAATCCTGCCCTTATGAAAGGAAGCTACAGAGCGGCAGCGCTCATAAGCGACAGTGTGATAGCGTACTTCCGTGAGGCGGATGGACAGAAACTGCTGGTGGTGCACAACTTTGCAGAGGGCGATCAGACGGTATCGCTTGCGGAGTGCGGAGATATAACAGTCACAGATGTACTTTATTCAAGTTCTGGTGAGACAGATGTGTCAGACCTTAGTTCAGTGAAATTAGCTGGAAATGAGAGTGTGGTGCTGGAGCTTGGTGAGTAGATAAAAAATCCCAATTTAAAGGAGGCTCTCCATGAAGAAAATACTAATAACGGGTGGTACAGTATTTGTAAGCCGGTATGCGGCGCAGTATTTTGTGGACAAAGGCTATGAGGTGTATGTGGTCAACAGAAATTCAAGACCGCAGGTTCCAGGTGCGAAGCTTATAGAAGCGGACAGGCATGACCTGGGAGACAAACTCAAAGACATCTATTTTGATGTTGTGGCGGATATAACCGCATATAATGCGGAAGATATCACAGACTTATGTGACAGCCTTGGTTCATTTGGTCAGTATATCATGATCAGCTCAAGTGCAGTGTATCCAGAGTATGGAGATCAGCCATTCCGTGAAGATTCAGAACGGGCACTCAACAGATACTGGGGGTCATATGGTACGGATAAGATTGCTGCGGAGGATGCATTACTTGACAGAGTGAGTGATGCTTACATACTCAGGCCACCATATATTTATGGACCTATGAACAATGTATACAGGGAGGCTTTTGTATTTGACTGCGCCAGGGCGGACAGACCATTTTATCTGCCCGGAGATGGTGGAATGAAGCTGCAGTTCTTCCATGTGAAGGATCTCTGTATCCTGATGGAGAGAGTAATAGAGGAAAAGCCGGAGACTCATATCATGAATGTGGGAAATGTGGAGCAGGTCACTATAAAAGACTGGGTGACGATGTGTTACGCCTGCTTTGATAAGATCCCTGCGTTTGTAAATGTCAGTGAGGATATAGAACAGAGAAATTATTTCAGTTTTTATAACTATGAATATTATCTCGATGTGCAGCAGCAGAACAAAATATACCCGGAGACAATATCATTGGAAGATGGATTGAAAGAATGCGCAGAGTGGTATGTGGAAAATGAATCAGAAGTTGGGAAAAAGTCATATATGGAATATATAGACTGTAATTTAAAATAATGTACGTTGGTGCAGCGATATTGTAAATGATATGTATTTAGGGAGATCTGGAGCTTCGGCTCCGGATCTTTTTTTATAGATATACATTCAAATATCGTCGAGATATACGATGTGTATAAATTCATTAAGAGTTGCCCGGTATTTAAAAGGGTATGTTGGGGATTTTTATGAAATTAGTGAGAATGCAGAAAATGGTAAGAAATATCTGTATGATATTCTATCAATAAAAAAGGAAACGAGCAACCCACAACAGTAAAATGTGGTAAAAACCCATTTCCTTTTCTATATACTATTCCAACACGCTTCTTTTGTAAAGAATCTATAAATTATTTATTGTTGGCGTTGTCCTTCTCCTCGCGCTTCTGATCCATCATAGCACGAACCTTCATTGAAAGACCGAACAGGTTGATGAAACCTGAAGCATCCTTGTGATCGTAGAGGTCGCCGGTTGTGAATGAAGCAAGGCTCTCTGAGTACAGAGTATAATCTGATGTAGTACCAGCCTTGATGATGTTACCCTTGTAGAGCTTCATCTTTACATGACCAGTTACACGCTCCTCAGTCTTGGCAACAAATGCTGAAAGGCTCTCGCGGAGAGTGCAGAACCACTTTCCTTCATATACAAGTGCTGCGAACTTTGTTCCGACAAGCTTCTTGTACTCCATGGTATCACGGTCAAGTGTGAGCTCCTCAAGCTGCTTATGAGCCTCTGTAAGGATAGTTCCACCAGGTGTCTCGTATACACCACGTGACTTCATGCCGACAACACGGTTCTCAACGATATCGATGATACCGATACCGTGCTTTCCGCCGAGCTTGTTCAGCTCACGGATGATATCAGAAGTCTTCATCTTCTTGCCGTTGAGTGCTACAGGGTAGCCCTTCTCGAAGTCAAGGTCGATGTACTCAGGCTCATCAGGTGCCTTCTCAGGTGTAACTGAGAGAACCAGAAGGTCATCGTAGTTTGGCTCATTTGCAGGATTCTCAAGCTCAAGGCCCTCATGGCTGATGTGCCAGATGTTACGGTCACGGCTGTAAGAATGCTTTGCATCAAATGGAAGATCGATGCCGTGTGCCTTACAGAAAGCGATCTCATCCTCACGTGACTGCATTGTCCACTCAGGCTGTCTCCATGTAGCGATAACCTTGATGTCCGGTGCAAGAGCCTTGATAGAAAGCTCAAAACGAAGCTGGTCGTTACCCTTACCTGTAGCTCCGTGGCAGATGGCAACAGCGCCTTCCTTACGTGCAACCTCAACGAGCTTCTTGGCAATGATAGGTCTTGCAAATGAAGTACCGAGAAGGTACTTGTTCTCATATACAGCGTCAGCCTGAACTGTTGGCATGATGTACTCATCGCAGAGCTCGTCTACAACATCGATGATGTAAAGCTTCTCAGCTCCTGAATACTTTGCCCTCTCGTCAAGTCCCTCAAGCTCACTCTCCTGACCTACATCTATACATGCACAGATAACATCGTATCCGTATGTCTCCTTTAACCATGGGATGATGGCAGTGGTATCAAGACCGCCTGAATAAGCCAGTACAACTTTTTCTTTAGCCATTTTAATAAATCCTCCTATTTATAAATATAGAGCAGATGCAATAAAGATACATCTACGCACATCACAAGAGCTCTGTCCGGCGGAACGGGACCCTCTATATGACATTTTCTACATGAACTATACAACGCAAATGTATATTATGCAAGTGATTTTTCAAAATATTCATTCGTTCACCGTATATTATTCATGAAAAATATGCATAAATACAGAGCAAAATGGTGGCAAAAATGCTGATAAATCGTATATTTTGGACAAATATGCAAATATTCAAAAAAACCATTGCATATTATACGTTGTAAATGTATAATTATAAAAGTTTCCGCAGAGGAAACGAGGAACAGAGATACAAAAGCTCAGGGTAATGAGTGTATTTCTACATATTAAATAGTGTATGTTGACGATATACATTGTCAGGTATACAATCAAACAGAGTATGTCTTTATACAGATATAGAAAAAGTACATATAAATTATGGAGGCAGTTATGATTAAGGTAGGAATTATCGGATCAACAGGATATGCAGGACAGGAGATAGTAAGAATTCTTCTTGGACATAAGGAAGCGGAGATCGTATGGTATGGATCAAGAAGCTTTATAGATCAGAAGTATTATCAGGTATACGGCAACATGTTCCAGATCGTGGATGCAAAGTGTATGGATGACAACATGGAGGAGCTTGCCTCACAGGTAGATGTAATATTTACCGCCACACCACAGGGACTGTGCGGATCACTGGTAAATGAGGAGATACTGTCCAAGGTCAAGATCATAGACCTCAGTGCAGATTTCAGAATAAAGGATGTTGCTACTTATGAGAAGTGGTACAAGATAGAGCACAAGAGCCCACAGTTTATTGACGAGGCTGTGTATGGTCTCTGTGAGATAAACAGGGAGGATATAAAGAAGTGCAGACTTCTTGCAAATCCTGGATGTTATACAACTTGTTCGATCATTTCACTCTACCCACTGGTTAAGGAAGGTCTGGTTGATGCCAACTCCATCATCGTTGATGCTAAGTCTGGAACATCAGGTGCAGGAAGAGGCGCGAAGATCGCAAATCTCTACTGTGAGGTCAACGAGAGCATCAAGGCTTATGGTGTTACAACACACAGACATACCCCTGAGATAGAGGAGCAGCTTGGATATGCGAATGGAAGTCCGATAGTCATTAATTTCACTCCACATCTTGTTCCTATGAACAGAGGAATACTTGTAACAGCATATGCCAACCTCAAGGAGAAGGTCGACTACGATACAGTGAGAGCTGCATACGATAAGTACTATGCAAATGAGAGATTTATCAGAGTCCTCGACAAGGATGTATGTCCTGAGACAAGATGGGTTGAGGGAAGTAACTATGTGGATGTCAATTTCAAGATAGATGAGAGAACAAACAGAGTCATCGCCATGGGTGCACTTGACAATCTCGTAAAGGGAGCAGCAGGTCAGGCTGTGCAGAACATGAACATCATGTTTGGATTTGACGAGGCTGAGGGTCTTCGCATGGCTCCTGTTTTCCCATAAACATCAGGTTTGAAGCATTTGCCTCAAAATAGACACTTGGAAATAAGGTGGTAGGATGAAGATAATTCCGGGAGGCGTGACCGCCCCTGCGGGCTTTAGGGCAGCGGGACTTCACGTTGGAATAAGAAGAAATAAACTGAAAAAAGATATGGCACTTTTGGTGAGCGATGTTCCGGCTCATGTGGCAGGAGCATTTACACAGAACATGGTTCAGGCGGCTCCGGTCATATACGACAGGCGGCTTTGCCAGAATGTGGGAATGTGTCAGGCGCTGGTGGTAAACAGCGGTGTGGCAAATACCTGTACCGGAGAGCAGGGAATCCATGATGCGGAGGCCATGGCGGCTCATGTAGGTAAGAGCCTTGGCATAGATCCAAGCACGGTTGCGGTGGCTTCTACAGGAGTCATAGGAATGAGACTTCCGATGGATGTCATACAGAGCGGTATAGATATGCTGGTGTCGGAGCTTTCATATTCTATAGATGCCGGAGTGGATGCCGCGGAGGCGATCAAGACGACTGATATCTATAAGAAGGAGATAGCCGTAACTTTAGAGATCAAGGGGCAGCAGGTCACCATCGGAGGTATGTGTAAGGGATCAGGAATGATCAATCCTAACCTGGGAACCGTACTCAGCTTTATCACGACAGACCTGAATATCAGTTCAGAGCTGCTGGGCAAGGTGCTTAAGGCTGATGTGGTCGATACATACAACATGGTGTCAGTGGACGGAGATATGTCCACCAACGACACTGTCATGATATTTGCAAATGGCATGGCGGGCAACGAGGAACTGCTGGAGACCGATGACGACTTTCCTGCATTTGTCGAGGCAATAAGATATATCAACCGCGCATTTGTCAGGGCGATAGCCTCGGACGGCGAGGGTGCTACCAAGATGTTTCAGGTGGATGTGTCGGGCATGCCGGATAAGGATACTGCAAGACATCTGGCAAAGGCGATAGTGGCCTCCAATCTTGTAAAGTGCGCCATGTACGGAGCTGATGCCAACTGGGGCAGAATAGTGTGCGCCATGGGACAGAGCGGCGTGAAGTTTGATCCATACAGGGTGGATATAGAGATAGCCAGTGTGGCAGGACATCTTGAGATCGTAAAGCATGGAGTGACAACTGATTACGATGAGAAGGAAGCAAGCCACATACTTTCTGAGAAGCAGATAAAGCTCAAGGCGCATATGAATATGGGAGATGAGACGGCCACAGCGTGGGGCTGTGATCTCACATATGATTACATCAAGATAAATGCGGATTACAGAAAATAGACTGTAGTCAATAATATGAAATAGAAGAAAGAAGGACAGAGAATTGGTTATAGGTGATTACACAGTAGATCAGGTAATTGAGAAGGCACAGACGCTGATAGAGGCTATGCCGTATATCAAGAAGTTCCAGGGTAAGACAGTGGTAGTAAAGTATGGCGGAAGCGCTATGCTTGACGAGAACCTCAAGTACAACGTCATCAAGGACGTTGCCATGTTAAAGCTCGTTGGAATGAAACCGGTCATCGTACATGGTGGCGGTAAGGAGATCAGCAAGTGGGTTGAGAAGGTTGGCAAGGAGGCAGAATTTATCAATGGTCTCCGTGTGACAGATGCAGAGACTATGGAGATCGCAGAGATGGTTCTCGGCAAGGTCAACAAGAGCCTCGTAAGCCTCATGCAGAAGATCGGACTTAAGGCAGTCGGAATCAGCGGCAAGGACGGCGGTATGTTCACTGTCAAGAAGAAGTTCCCTGGTGGCAAGGATATAGGTTATGTGGGAGAGATAACAAAGGTTGACACATCTATCCTCACATCACTCATCGAGGATGATTTCATCCCTGTTATAGCACCTATAGGTGTGGATGAGAATTACGAGGATTACAATATCAACGCTGATGACGCTGCATGTGCAGTCGCTACAGCTCTTGAGGCTGAGAAGCTTGTATTCCTCACAGATATCGAGGGAGTATTTATTGATCCAACAGACAAGTCGACACTTATCTCAGAGATGGATATACATGAGGCAAAGGACATCATAGAGAAGGGTGTTGTCGGCGGCGGTATGCTTCCGAAGCTTAACAACTGTATCTCAGCCATGGAGAACGGAGTTTCAAGAGTGCATATCCTCGATGGACGTCTCCAGCACTGCCTGCTTCTTGAGTTCTTCACCCAGAAGGGTATCGGAACAGCTATCCTCAAGGAGCCTTTATTCTAGGATGCAGGGCAGAATATAACAAAGCTTCAAATATTAAAATAGTAAATTATAAAACAGTATATATGACCATGGTGGACAGCCATCTGTAAGGATGGAAGATTACCGGTCATGTATGCTGTTTTTTTATGTCTGATCTGAATCGGGGAGTTTATAAAAATGTTACATTTTTATGTATTGTAAAAAGTATCAATGAATAAGGGATAAAAGGGCTCTTTTGTGAAAAAAGTAACAAAAATGAAATAAAATAGAAATATATTGTTGTAAATTCAGAGGTGTTTAGATACAATAAACCTGTGTAATTCTGTGCTGACACAGGAGGTGTCGCACGATGAAGAAAATAATTAAAAATTTAGCATATTTATGCGTGCTGACGATGACATTATTGTGTTCCGGCTGTGGAGAAGAACAGGTAACTATATCCGGTAATTCAGAAGAGAATGTTACGGAGAAAGCTTCGCAGCAAGGCGCGGAAGAAGCCGGAGCAGACGAGAGCGTAACGATACATTCAGAAATTCCAGAATACATAACAGTTTTTGTATGCGGAGCAGTGAAGAATGAGGGTGTATATGAGCTCGAAGCCGGATCCAGGGCGAATGATGGCCTTGAGGCGGCGGGAGGATTCTCCGATGACGCAGATACCGTTGCGGTGAATCTTGCAGATGTGCTTGAGGATGGTCAGAAGCTGTACTTCCCTGTCGGAGGTGAACAGCTTCCGGAAGAGAGCGAAGGTGGGACAGATGCGCCGGAACAGAGACTGGTCAACATCAACAGTGCAGATGCTGCGGAGCTTATGACGTTACCGGGAATAGGCGAGACGAAGGCCTCACAGATTGTCGAGTACAGACGGAAGAATGGAGCATTTGCCTGTAAAGAAGACCTTAAGAATGTCAGTGGCATAGGAGACAGTATATATGAGAAACTGGAGACATATATATCGACAGAGTAAATGAGTCTCGGGGTAGAAAGGATGTTAAGATGAAGAAAGTTCTTGTTGTGGATGATGAGAAGTTGATTGTTAAGGGCTTGAAGTTCAGCCTGGAACAGGATGATATGGAAGTGGATACAGCCTATGATGGTGGCGAGGCTATAGAGAAGATAAAGGCCAACGATTATGATATAGTGCTTCTGGATATAATGATACCTGTATATACCGGAATAGAGGTGTGTCAGATGGTCAGGGAATTTTCAAATGTCCCAATTATCATGCTCACTGCAAAGGGTGAGGACATGGATAAGATCATGGGACTTGAGTATGGTGCAGATGACTATATAACAAAGCCATTTAATATTCTTGAGGTGAAGGCCAGGATCAAGGCTATACTTAGAAGAAGCAACCGCAAGCAGGCACCTGCAAAACCGTCAAATGTAATGGAGATCAACGGAATGAAGGTTGAGCTTGACAGCAGACGTGTATTTGTCGGTGGTAAGGAGCTTAATCTGACAGCCAAGGAGTTTGACCTTCTTGAGCTGCTCATGGCGCATCCAAACAAGGTATATTCAAGAAATGAACTCCTGAATACGATCTGGGGAGATTCCTACCCGGGAGATGCGAGAACAGTTGATGTGCATGTTAGAAGACTTCGTGAGAAGATAGAAGCTAATCCGGGTGAGCCGGTATACATTCATACAAAATGGGGAGTAGGATATTTCTTCAAGGGCTGATATGAAAAAAAAGAAACGTGCAACAGTTGAAACAGAAAAAATTGAAGAGAAGAATACCGCCCAGGAGAGATCAAGGGTCAGTATCAGAGTGGGGCAGAGAACGATCATATCGCTCATTGTGGCAGTGAGTGTGGCAGTGATCGCTTATGCAGCACTGTGGATACTGGCGGGCACTGTGAATTCGAAGAGTGAGAGAAATCTTGACAGACACGCACAGGAGTGTGCAGAATACATTGCTCATATAGTGAATGAACACAAGGCGGAGGATGATATAGGGAGAGCCGTGGACGAGATAAAGACCATGGCTTATTCTCTCTCTGCACGTATAGTTATAGTGGATACTGATTACAAGGTCGTGGTGGACTCCTATGGAAAAGACACTGGAAGATATCTGGTGGATGAGAACGTGTTCAGCGTAATGAAGGGGCAGCAGAAGTATATATCAGAGACAGAGGAAAATGTGTACAGACGCATAGTTCCAGTGATCAACAGTGAGGGCTATACAGATGCGGTGGCACTGATATCTCTTGAGACCGATGCTCTCGATAACCTGTCAATATATATGAAGAGAAATGCAACTTATCTGTTTGCGATATCTTTGATACTTGGATTGATAGCTGCTTATTTTTCGGCTAAGTTATCAGTCAGGGATGTGAACCATGTCAGAAACGAGATAGAGGGAATGAAAGGCGGCAGCCTTGAACCGATGAGCGTGGATGGTATGTTCAGAGAGACACAGGAGCTGACAAAGGATATAAACGATATATTCAACAAGGCACAGCTTCTTGAGGAGTCCCGTCAGGAATTCGTATCAAATGTCTCACATGAGTTAAAGACACCGATAACATCCATGAAGGTTCTGTCCGAGTCGCTGCTCACCCAGAGCGATGTACCGGCGGAGATGTACAGGGAATTCATGGAGGATATAGTTCAGGAGATAGACAGAGAGGCGGAGATCATAAGTGATCTGCTCACATTGGTCAAAACAGATAAGGGACCGGACAGCCTGAATAAAGAGCCTGTGGACATGAACGAGTTTATGGATCTCATACTCAAGAGACTTAAGCCGTTGGCGGAGAAGAGGAGCATACAGCTTTCATTTGAGAGCTTTGGCGATATAAAAGCTGAGATAGACAAGGTGAAGTTTACTCTTGCGATCTCGAATCTGATAGAAAATGGAATAAAATATAACATCGATGGCGGATGGATAAAGGTTTCTCTCAATTCAGACCACAGGAATTTCTATATCAAGGTTGCGGATTCCGGTGTCGGCATACCGGAGGACTGTATAAATCACATTTTTGAGAGATTCTACAGAGTAGACAAGGCGAGAAGCCGAGACACAGGTGGAACCGGTCTGGGACTTGCCATCACGAAGAATATTATTATCATGCACAAAGGAACTATAAATGTATATAGTGAGCCGGGAAAGGGAACGACATTCACGGTAAAGATTCCGTTACAGGCTCAGGAGTAAAGGATAGATATGACGAAGAAAAAAAGAATTTTGCTCACTGCCATGGTCATGGTCACGGTGGTGGTCCTTGTGGCATGTGGAAGCGACAGCAAGAGTGGCAGAAAGAAAAAAACTGTGGACGATTCAACTGAAAATCTGACTCTGTACTATGCAAACTCAACGTGGACTGATCTGTCCCCGGAGGTTGTCACCCGTGACCAGCTCGTCACGACGGAGAACCTTATCGATACTGTGATGAATGCGCTGATGGACAGCGGGGAAATGACGGATAAGCAGGTCCCGGTTCCTCAGGGCGTTACGTACCAGAGATATACATATGACGGTCAGGCAACTATCAATCTTATGTTCAACGTTGACTGGGAGGCCACTGACACATATGAGATGGTGCTAAGCAAGGCGGCATTTGTGAGAACTCTGACACAGATCGAATCGGTGAAGAAGGTTGTGTATGAATACACTGACATTGCAAATGAGAACAGTATCGTGCGTGAGGAGCTCACAAATGATTCATTTTCAGATATGGACAACTTCATGAATCCACATGAAGAGTACAACATATATATGCCGGACAGCACAGGACAGAAGCTGGTTCAGAAGACCATAGATCTGGACAGATCAGCTCCTGAATCACTGGAGGAACAGATGGTTGCAGGACTGAGAATGAGTTACGATGGAACAGTTGCACCGTTCAATGAGAAAACTGTGGTTAAGAGTGTCACTGTGGATGATGCTGACGGAGTGTGTACGATAACATTTAATGAGAGCTTTGCGGATGGAACAGCAGGTGTGGACGATGAGATACTTGTGTATTCTGTTGTGGATTCCCTCATGGAGCTTGAAGATGTCAAGAGGGTACAGATAAATGTGGATAATACAAATAACAGATTGAACAACATCGATCTCAGCAGGAAATTTACTGCTGATTATTCAAAGCTTGAGAGATAAACAGAAGTTTGAACAAAACAGGAGGATACGAATATAAAGAGACCATTATTCTGGATAGCAGTATGCTTTGCGCTTGGAGAGGCGTATAAAGAGGCGGCTGACAGTTCAGTGCTTATAATTGGTCTGATCATATTGGCTGCACCGGTATTGTCGGTTTACATGGACAAAGCCGGTACAGCCATGTTTTTTTATAGTGGCAAAGCTCATGGTGATAAAGACAGAAAGAACAGGATCGTCAGATGCGTTCTGAGTATGATGATATTTGGAATGATCTCGTTGACCGGTTATATGAATGGCTGTGCTATGTCAAAGCAGGAGAGACTCGCAGAAGAGCTCGATGGGCAGCAGCCGGGCGGTATAGAAGGAAAGGTGTACGAGATCAGGCAGTCCGGCGATGAATGGCGGGTATATGTGTATGCGGAATGGATAACATTTGGCGGAGGCGACTCAGAAGAAACTGTGGAATACCGGGGAAGATCAAAGGTATTGCTGTACATGGAAGACGTGGGAAGCCTGAAGACCGGAATGAAGCTGACCTTAAGCTGCAGTCTGTCAAGGCCGGACTCTGCAGATAATCCGGGCGAATTCGATGCGCGGGAATATTATTCGCACAAGGGAATATATATAGTAGGAAAGGATATCTCCATTCTGGAGTGTGGAGAGGACTACAGCCGTATAGGAGACATTCTGTTCAGGCTGCGTATAAAGTCCGGGGAGATCACAGACAGTGTGTTTGGAGAGACGGATGGCTCGGTGATAAAGGCAATGCTACTGGGGGATAAGAGCGGCATTGACAGGGATACGAAGAAGCTGTTTCAGATGAATGGAATAGCTCATATTCTGGCGATATCCGGTGTGCACATAGCAATAATAGGAATGACATTATTCGGCGTGCTGCGAAGGCTTACAGGGTCATATATGGCATCAGGTATAATGGCTATATCTGTGATCGTACTTTACGGAGTTATGACAGGGATGGCGAGTTCAACTGTAAGAGCCATGATAATGATGGTGATATCTGTGATCGGTCAGGTAAAGGGGCGAAGCCCTGATATGCTTACATCCGCGGGAACCGCGTCAGTCATACAGGCGCTGATTGATCCGGGTATCATCCTTGATGCCGGATTTCAGTTGTCTTTTGCCGCAGTGCTGGGGATGGCGGTGCCTGGAGCACTTATGAAAAAGCTTATTCCAACTAAGAATAAGGTAGTCAGCACACTTGTAATGAATCTGGCGATAACACTTGCCACCGGACCGCTTGTTATATTCTATTATTACCAGTTTCCGCTGTATTCGATCTTTCTGAATCTGCTCATAGTGCCATTGGTTTCTGTGATAATATTCGTGAGTATCGTCGTGATTGCGGCTATGCTTATTTTTCCCGGGATACTACAGGGCAATGAGATGGCGGTGGGCATAGGAGCGTTTCCTGTGAAGCTGATACTTGCAATATACAGGCAGCTTTGCGAATGGGCGATGAAGCTTCCATTTTACAGTATAAATACAGGCCATGTGTCGGTTATGATGATCGTAGTATTTTATATGGCTATGGTTGGAGTGCTGATCCTGCTTGTAAGAGCAAAGAGTGCAGACTGCGCCAGGGTGAGGAGGCGGATGGTCTGTCTGTGCGCTGCTGTGATCATGACCTTGTGTTGCGTGTGTTACGAAGCAGCTTCATTTGACCGGGAGTTCAGAGTTGTATTTATGGATGTTGGTCAGGGAGACGGCATACTTATAAGGTCTGGCATGGGAGTAAATATATTGATAGATGGGGGCTCGACGAGTAGCAATAAGGTTGGTGAGTACGTGATGGCGCCTGTTCTAAAGTTTTATGGTGCAGCTCATGTAGACTATGCATTTGTGACACACGGAGATAAAGATCATGTGTCCGGTATCCAATATCTTCTAAGCGATACGAACTCCGGTATCAGAATAGATAATCTTGTGGTTCCGATGTATGGTGATATTGAAAATATGGGTGAACTGCTTGAGCTGGCAGAGAAAAGAGGCGTAAATATCATATATATGGACGGCGGTTCTCAAATGTCCTGTGGCAAGGATGCAGCTAAGGTGTGGTTAAATTTCTTGCATCCGTCCGAAAAAACTGATATAAAAGATGCAAATGATCTTTCTGCGGTTATCCGTCTGGAGTATCGAGGGTACAGTGTTTTATTTACGGGAGACCTGGGAGAAGATGGAGAACGGGAGCTTATCTCGGAGGGCGGTGATCTGAGTGCTGATGTGTTGAAGGTCGGACATCACGGCAGCAGATATTCTACGAGTGGGGAGTTCCTGAGAGCAGTCGACCCGGATCTTGCGATCATATCGGCGGGGGAGAATAACCGATATGGTCATCCGCACGGGGAGACACTGGAGCGTTTGGATGCCTGTGGAGCTGATGTAATGAGTACCATAGACCATGGCGCTATATGTGTAGAGATAACGGATGGTGGAATTTCGGTAACCGGATACAGATGATCAGGGAGTTATGAGAATAAGAATTCTGAAAGGAGAACAGGGGAAGGAAGAAACGACTATGATGTGGAAAGGAAGATGAGTATGACAAAAAAACTAAAATTACTGCTGGAATTTGTAATGCTGACACTTGGCGCAGTTATAGCTGCATTTGCTATCGAAGAATTTCTCGTGCCGAACACCATACTTGACGGAGGAGTCATCGGTATAGGTATCATGATCAATAATCTCACAGAAGTGTCCCTGAGTATTCTGACGATCGTTCTTAATGTTCCGTTTCTTATAATAGGTTCAAGACAGCTTGGTAAGATGTTCATAGTTAAGTCCGGTTATTCCATGGCTGTATTCTCAGTATTTGTGGAGATATTCAAACCCCTTGAAAATGCAACCTCAGAGACCATACTTGCGGTGTGCTTCGGCGGTGTGATACTTGGACTTGGAGTTGGTATCATCATCAAGTTCGGCGGGTGCTTGGATGGAACGGAGACCGTGGCCATCATGCTGAACAAGAAAAAAGACTGGCCGGTTGGAAGAGTTGTTCTGGGCATGAATCTGATCATATATTCTATTGCGGGAATGCTCTTTGGTTTGGACAGGGCGATGTACAGTCTTCTTACATACTTTATAACATCAAAGGTGCTTGATATGGTTGAGACCGGTCTTGAGCAGGCGAAGGCAGCCATGATCATAACTGATGATGCCAGAGAGGTGGCAGACAAGATATACAAGAAGCTTGGAAGAACAGTTACCATCATGCAGGGCAAGGGAATGATAAGCGGCAACAAGACAGTGCTCTACTGTGTTATCACGAGATTTGAGATCGGTGAGCTGAAGAACATCATCAATTCCATAGATTCTTCTGCATTTGTCACAGTTACGGATGTGGCGGAGATCATCGGCAACCACATCAAGGATAATGAATACAAGGGGATCCTTGAGAAGATAGAGGAGAAGGAAGAACCGCTCACAAATCTTCCTGAGCATGAGAGTATGACGGACTTTGATGGCCTGGAGCATACCGGAAAAATAGATTAGAAAAAGCCTGTGACATATACCGGCAGATAACTGCTGTATATGTCACAGGCTTTCTTTATTGATATATGTTTTAGACTGTAGTCAATATATTACTGGATACTGTCTACAAATGCCTTGTGGATCCTGTAGTCGCTGTCAAGCTCAGGGTGGAAGGAGAGGGCAAACTGGTTGCCGTACTTAACCGCCACGATCTTGTCATCAACTGTTGCAAGGACATCAACCTCAGGTGAAGCCTCAGCCACATAAGGTGCACGGATGAAAGTCATAGGAACCTCACCGATACCTTTAAGCTCGGCCTCTGTGTGGAAGCTTCCAAGCTGTCTTCCGTAGGCATTTCTCTTTACTGTGACAGGGAGAGTGCCAAGGTGTACAGTGTCATCACCTTCGATGTGCTGTGCCAGAAGAATAAGTCCTGCACATGTGGCAAGAACCGGCATGCCACCCTTGATCTGAGACTTTATAGTGTCGAACATGTCGCTGTCTCTGAGAAGCTTTCCTTGGACTGTGCTCTCACCGCCAGGAAGGATCAGGGCGTCATAAGGCTTGTTCAGATCTCCGGCATTTCTAAGTTCTATGCATGATACGCCGAGCTCGGAAAGTACATGCTCATGCTCTGCGAAAGCTCCCTGTACTGCCAATACACCAACCTGCATATTACTTACCCCTTTCTGCCATGAGGATTGCGATCTCCTGCTCGTTGATACCAACCATAGCCTCGCCAAGTCCCTCTGAAAGCTTTGCAACGAGATCAGCGTCATTGTAGTTTGTTGTTGCCTGTACGATGGCAGCAGCACGCTTAGCAGGGTCTCCTGACTTGAAGATACCTGAACCTACGAATACACCCTCAGCACCGAGCTGCATCATGAGAGCTGCATCGGCAGGAGTAGCAACACCGCCGGCTGCGAAGTTTACAACTGGGAGACGGTGATTCTCATGTACGTACTGAACGAGATCGTAAGGAACCTCAAGCTTCTTAGCTGCCTCATACAGCTCATCTGTTCTCATGCTGACGATCTCAGCGATCTGGCTGTTCATCTTTCTCATATGTCTTACGGCCTGAACGATATCACCTGTACCAGGCTCGCCCTTAGTTCTGATCATTGAAGCACCCTCGTTGATTCTTCTGAGAGCCTCGCCGAGATCCTTGGCACCACATACAAATGGAACCTTGAACTGTCTCTTGTCAATATGGTATACGTCATCTGCTGGTGAGAGAACCTCGCTCTCGTCGATGTAGTCAATCTCGATGGCCTGAAGGATCTGAGCCTCTGCAAAATGTCCGATACGGCACTTAGCCATAACAGGGATTGATACAGCGTTCTGGATTCCCATGATCATCTGTGGGTCGCTCATACGTGATACACCACCGGCAGCTCTGATATCTGCTGGGATTCTCTCAAGTGCCATAACTGCACAAGCGCCGGCAGCCTCAGCGATCTTAGCCTGCTCAGGTGTTGTAACGTCCATGATAACTCCGCCCTTAAGCATCTGGGCAAGTTCCTTATTTAACTTATATCTTTCTGTTGTCTCCATGTTGAACCTCCGTTATAATTAGATTTGTGTTTATTGGAGTGAGTGTACATAAACTCACAATCTGTAGGTGATTATAAAACCAAAGTGACATTATAAAAATAATCAATATGTGATTATAAAAACAGGTCAGATAACCTCTGATATTATCAAAATACATAGAAAAACAGGTCAGATTTGCCACATAAGATATAATTATGGTAGAAACTGGTACTGTATTTTGAAAATCATATTGTGAGACATAAGCTTGATGAAGGAGAAACGTAATGGCTGCAACAAAGAAAAAAGAAAAAAAGAACGCGATGGCGGTCATAAACCAACATATAAAGACGGGGGAGTTTGCCAAGATATATCTTCTGTATGGGGAGGAGAGGTATCTCGTGAACCAGTACAGGGATAAGCTGCTGTCGGCTCTGACTGATAAGGACGATAATCTGAATTTTATGAAATTTGCCGGAAATGGGATCGATACATCTGAGCTTCTTGCATTCTGCAACGAGATGCCATTTTTTGCGGACAGAAGAGTTGTCCTTGTGGAGAACAGTGGTCTGTTCAAGAGCAGCAACGAGGATTTTGCAAAGAAGCTGGTGGAGATAGAGGATACATCAGTTGCCATATTTGTAGAGATGGATGTGGACACCAGGTATAAGCTGTTCAAGGCTGTGGACAAGAATGGAGAGGCTCTGGATTTTGCGACCCCTGATGAGAAGATGATGGTCACGTGGGTGAAGTCACTGTTCCGTGCCGATGGTGTTGCCACCACAGACACGGCGATATACAAGATAATCGAAGCTGCTAACATGGATATGAACTGTATCAAGAATGAGGTTGACAAGATGATAAGCTACGCCGGAGACACGAAGCAGGTCAGCGAGCATGATGTGGATCTTCTGTGCAGTCAGGATGCGGAGAGCAAGGTGTATCAGATGATAGACTTCATCATTGCAAAGCAGAAGGAGAAGGCTTGCAGTATGTATCACGATCTTCTTGAGAATAAGGAATCGGCGATCATGATAAACGCATGTATCATGAGACAGTTCAACAAGCTCCTTCTGGTAAAGATGGCATTATCAGATGGCGCGCAGGACGCCAGCCTGGCGAAGATCGCAGGATGCCCGGTGTGGGCAGTGAAGAATTACAAGGCTCAGTGCAGGGGCTACAGCATGGCACAGCTTAAAGACATAGTGGAGAACTGTCAGGACATGGACTACAAGCTCAAGACCGGACAGGTTATGGATAACGCAGCGATGGAGGTCATGATCGTGGAGCTGTGTGAGATGCAGTAGGAGACTGGTGATGATATTAGATATTGAGGCAAAAAAATAACCACTGTGAAAACAGTGGTTATTTTTTATATAACTATGATTGGTTCAAATATATGCAGCCGTTTAATATATCCAAATCCTTGTGTCAAAGTTATGTAGTTATCAGCCAGATGCTTAAGCCATCTTGTTAACTGCAACTGCAAGACGTGATACCTTACGAGCAGCGTTGTTCTTGTGGTAGATGCCCTTTGAAGCAGCCTTGTTGATCTCTGATGTAGCAACAACAAGTGCCTGCTGAGCAGCAGCCTTATCACCAGCAGCGATAGCAGCCTCAACCTTCTTGATAACTGTCTTAACCTTAGACTTGATCATCTTGTTTCTAAGTGTCTTCTTCTCGATAACATTGATTCTCTTCTTTGCAGATTTGATATTAGCCAAAATTCTTACCTCCATAAAATCTAATTAAATATAATAAGGTTTTACATTAAAACCGGACACGGACAATTCAATGTAAACATACTCACATATAATAGATGAAACGCAATTCGTTGTCAAGACTAAAAAACAAAAAATTGCGCATTTTCGCGGATTATTTTCATGTTGTTTCCTAAGAAAAATGAAGTAAAACAACGTGTTACTTTCCTTTACATAAAAAGGGGTAAATGGTATCATATATGCAGTGGGTCTTAATGATCCATACATATTATAATACAGGAAAAGCAGAGAAATATACAGATGTTTAAATATAGATTTTTTCAGGTGATAATGGCACTTTCGCTGGTCTTGCTGATCATCTCCACGGCGATAATGTGTTCGTTCAGCGTTTTCAGGGTTGCGGAGAAGAGCTACAAGCCGAGTAATAGCGGCACGATAAGTTCAGTCATGAATAACGGACAGACTGAGGAATTATCAGAATTTGATGCGTGGGTGGAATACAGTATCGTGCTGGATGCCCTGGATGGGGACAGCGAGCAGGAGTACAGGTTTGGCAACGTATATCTGTCCACTGAGAATGTGATGAGGCTTGAACAGCTTGCAGACATCAAATCCAAGGCAAGCAATGGTGTGTTCATATCCATTGTGCTTCTGGTGGCATGCTTTGTAGTCATAAGGAGAAGGAGACTGTATGAGTGTGTTGTATGGGGCGGCGCTGCAGGCGTTATAATAGGAATAATCAGCTTTATAGCCATGGCGGTATCCGGCAGCGGAATCATGTATGGCATAAGAAGAATGGTGTTTGGAGAAAGCTATGCGGAGCTTTTTCCGGGACACGATGTCCTGCCGGATATAATACCGGCCGGTACGGGAACGAAGGTTCTTTGGGTGTATGTTGGAACGATATTTGTTGGACTTGTGGTTACTATCATAGTCAGGGTTATAAGCTATAAGAAATCACGTCCACACAAATTCAGATAGAAGGTTACATAATGGGAGGTAGTTATGAGAAAAAGAATCGAGGAGTGGATAAACTGGGTGCTCTATGATGAGCTCATTGCCAGCAAGATCAATGCGCCAAAGCATTTGCTGGGAATCCATGATTATGGTGAAGGTCAGATAATCGTTGTGTACAAGCCGGGGGCAATCAGGGTAGAGGTTACATCGCGCACAGGTAAGAAGATACACACCATGGAACAGATGACAAATGAAGGACTGTTCGCCATTTATTTTGATAAGAAGGAGTACGATGGCAACAAGTACAATGTTGTCACCACATATGAGGATGGCACCATTATAAACAGTGCAGATCCATATTCATTTGAATCGCTTATCACGGATTTTGACACATACCTTTTTGCGGAGGGTAGACATTACAATATATATGAGAAGCTTGGCGCACACCCTATGACTATAGACGGTGTACGTGGAACCTACTTTGCAGTGTGGGCTCCTCATGCAAGACGTGTCAGTGTAGTCGGTGATTTCAATCTCTGGGATGGTAATGTAAATCCTATGCAGATCACGGCAAATGAGGGAATATACGAACTGTTCCTGCCGGGCGTGGAGCCAGGTGCTGTGTACAAGTATCAGATCATGACAAGATATGGAGAGATACTGTACAAAGCGGATCCATATGGCAACCAGTGTCAGATGAGACCTGAGAATGCCTCTGTGGTTGCGGACATAAGCAGCTATAAGTGGAAGGATACATCATGGATGAAGGATAGAAGCAAGATCAGCCGTACTGACAGAATGCGCATGCCTATGTCCATATACGAGATGCATCTCGGCTCATGGCACAAGAAGGTTGAGGATGACGATGCAGGCTTCTACACATACAGGGAGCTCGCTCCTATGGTGGCAGACTATCTCAATGAGATGGGATATACGCACGTAGAGCTCATGGGTATATCAGAGTATCCATTTGACGGCTCATGGGGCTACCAGGTTACCAATTATTATGCACCGACCAGCAGATATGGTGATGCAGTAGATTTTATGTATTTCGTTGATTATATGCACAGCAAGGGAATCAGTGTTATCCTCGACTGGGTGCCAGCACACTTTCCTAGGGATGCGCACGGACTTGGACGTTTTGATGGGATGCCTCTCTATGAGCATCCGGATCCAAGAAGAGGAGAGCATCCTGACTGGGGCACATATATATTTGACTATGGCCGCAATGAGGTGGCAAACTTCCTCACGGCAAATGCTCTGTTCTGGGTCGAGAAGTTCCATATAGACGGACTCCGCGTGGATGCTGTGGCATCCATGTTGTATCTTGACTATGGCAAGCAGGATGGACAGTGGCTTCCGAATGAGCATGGTGGAAACGAAAATCTTGAGGCAATAGCACTTATGCAGAATATAAACCGCATCATGGAGGAGAGAAATCCGGGGGCATATCTAATAGCAGAGGAGTCAACAGCGTGGGCAGGTGTAACTGCTCCGGCATCCATGGACGGACTTGGTTTCCTGTTCAAGTGGAATATGGGATGGATGAATGACTTCCTTGAGTATATGCAGATGGATCCATATTTCAGACAGAACAATCAGAACATGCTGACTTTCAGTCTTTCGTATGCGTATGCTGAGAACTATGTTCTCGTCATATCCCATGACGAGGTAGTTCATCTCAAGCGTTCAATGATAGAAAAGATGCCTGGCAGCGAGGAGGACAAATTCGCAAATCTCAGAACTGCGTACGGATTCATGTATGGACATCCGGGCAAGAAGCTGCTCTTTATGGGGCAGGAATTTGCACAGCCTAGAGAGTGGAGTGAGGCGAGAAGCCTTGACTGGTTCGTCTTAGACAATCCGCTCAATCAGGGCATGGAGAGGTATGTCAAAGCGCTCAACAAGCTTTACAATACCAATGATGCGATGTATGCGAATGACACAGATCCAATGGGATTTGAGTGGACAGACTGCGATCACCCGGACATGAGCATACTTTCATTTGTAAGACGAGGCTCAACTCCGAAGAAGCAGCTGCTTTTCGTATGCAACTTCACTCCGGTTGAGAGAGATAATTACAGTATACCGGCTCCGTGCTACACGACATACAAGGAGATACTCAACTCAGATGATGTACAGTTTGGCGGAAAGGGCAGACTCAACAGCAAGCCGGTCAAGGCACTGGACAAGAAGAATGCCAGAACTCCTTACAGTATAGACATCACGGTTCCACCACTCTCAACAGTTGTGTTTGAGTACGATTACACGGATATGTCACCTGAGCTTGAGAAGAAGGAAGCGGCAGCCAAGGCGGCTGCAAAGAAACGTGTGGACGCTGCAAAGAAAAAGGCTGCATTGGCACAGAAGAAGGCTGAGGAGATAAAGAAAGACGCTGAGAAAAAGGCATCAGAGCTGAAGAATGATGCAGAGAAGAAGACTGCTAAGTTGAAGAAAGAAGCATCTGAGATATCAAAAGGGATCAAGGATGATATAGCTGATATAGAAAAGTCAGTGACGGCTGTTGCTGATGATATCCGGAAAGATATAAATTCACGAAAAAAATAAACTTGCAATATGAGACAACAGGTCATATAATGTCAATGTAAGTGCAAAGGGGCACAGAACGATATTGTTCTGTGCCCCTTTTTTGTACATCAGGCGGGTGACGATCTTCCTGATCGTAAGAATCCGGGTAGTTTTTAAGGAGGAAGCAGTATGAAGACAGGAAAAGTAAAATGGTTTAATGCAAAGAAAGGCTACGGCTTTATATGTGATGAGGATGGAGCAGATGTATTTGTACATTTCTCAGCACTGAATATGGAGGGCTTCAAGGTTCTTGAAGAGGGAGATACAGTAGAGTATGAGGTTGTGGACGGTGAAAAGGGTCCACAGGCGACAAATGTGACAAAACTGTAAATACAATGCGGTATATGTCAAAACAGCCATATATTTAAAGCGAATACATGTTGAATTAGGAGAACATCCCCGGGTTATGATTACAGATGATCAGGGGATGTTTTTTATGAGCAACGAACTGGAGCATGCTATTGCGTAGAACTGAGATAAATATCTACAAGGCCTCGTGTTACATAAATACAAGAATATTATAGATATCGCCATATGCTAAAATTGTATGTCTGCTATAATAAAAACAACACATATTTAAAAATCATCTTGACGGCTGGCGATGATAAAATGTAGAATACACATATATGGTGAAACATGTTTCATGCATTTGCTGTTGTTGATAAACAGTTAAATAAACAGGCACGTATTTATTTTAGATTATAAGGGGGATATGTACCATGAAGAGATTTGATGTTGTGGCACTTGGAGAACTGCTCATAGACTTTACACAGAACGGGCTCAGCGGCCAGGGCAATATGATGATGGAGGCCAATCCAGGCGGAGCACCATGCAATGTTCTCGCTATGCTGCAGAAGCTTGGCAAGAAGACTGCATTTGTTGGAAAAGTAGGGGATGATTTCCTTGGAAAAATGCTTGCCGGTGTTGTGGCTGATGCCGGGATCAACACTGACAATCTGAAGTTTGACAGGGATGTACACACAACACTTGCATTTGTGCATACATACGAGGACGGAGACAGAGACTTTTCATTTTACAGGAATCCGGGGGCGGATATTATGTTAAGCGCAGATGAGGTGGATGAGAGTATCATAAAGGATGCCAGGCTGTTCCATTTCGGATCACTCTCACTGACGTACGAGGTGTCACGTTCTGCAACACAGAAGGCTGTGGCTGCTGCAAAGGAGGCTGGATGCATCGTCACATTTGACCCGAATCTCAGGGAGCCTCTGTGGAAGACTCTGGACGAGGCCCATGATCAGATCGACTGGGGTATGAGACAGTGTGATGTGCTCAAGATATCAGATAATGAGATACAGTGGTTCACAGGAAGAGAGGATTTTGACGAGGGTATAAAGATACTTCAGGACACATACAATATACCTTTGATACTTCTCTCCATGGGAAGAGATGGAAGCCGTGCATACTACGGGGATGTAGTCGCTGAGGCAAAGCCGTTTATCCAGGAGAATACTATAGAGACCACAGGCGCCGGGGACACTTTCTGTGCATGCGTGCTGAATTATGTACTTGATAATGGACTTGAAGATCTTGACACTGATAAGCTTACAGAGATGCTTGTATTCGCAAATGCTGCTGCATCGATCATCACAACACGCAAGGGAGCACTCAAGGTTATGCCGGAGAGATCCGAGGTTGAGAAGCTCATTGCCGAGAGACAGTAATAGATAAAAATACGGCAACAGATTAAAACAGGTTGTGTACGGTAATGATACAGATTATGTAAATAAAATGAGAATGATAAGTTAATTGACTATAGTCAGAAAAGGAGAAGATAAATGGCAGGTTCAAAGACAGTGAAAAAGACTGCAGAATATACAAAGAGATTTGATGAGAGATATGACGAGCTCAAGTGGCTCTACTGCGAGCTCTATAACAACAATATGGAGGCATTTGACTGGCTGTGCGATTCTCTGTATGGTTATTATCAGGAGAGAAATGCTGATCTCAAGAAGCTGGACAGAAGCCGTGTCAAGAATCCGGACTGGTATAAGCAGAATGATCTGTTAGGTATGATGATGTACACAAATGCATTCGCGGGAACGCTGAAGGGTGTAAAAGAAAAGCTTCCATATGTGAAGTCATGTGGTGTGAATTATCTTCATTTTATGCCGCTGCTGGAAAGCCCTAAGGGCAGAGATGACGGCGGATATGCTGTTGCGGATTTCAGAAAGGTAAAGCCTGAGCTTGGAACCATGGAGGATCTGGAGGACCTCACTGCAGAGTGTCACAGACAGGGTATAAGCTGCTGTCTGGATTTCGTAATGAACCATACAAGTGAGGATCATGAGTGGGCAAGGGCAGCGAGAAATGGAGATCCTGTTGCAAGATCCAGATATTTCTTCTATGATGATTGGTTCGTTCCTAACATATATGAGGAGACTGTGCCTGAGGTATTCCCAACTACGGCGCCTGGTAACTTCACATGGATAAATGACTGCAATCAGGTGGTCATGACTACATTTTACCCATACCAGTGGGATCTGAACTATGCAAATCCTATGGTGTTCAACGACATGGTCGGCAACATGCTCTATATGGCAAACCGAGGTATAGATGTCATCAGACTCGACGCTGTTCCGTATATATGGAAGCAGATAGGCACAAACTGCCGTAACCTTCCACAGGTTCACACTCTTGTCCGTATGATGAGGATAATCAGTGAGATAGTATGTCCGGGAGTCCTTCTTCTCGGAGAGGTCGTTATGGAGCCTTCCAAGGTAGTTCCATACTTTGGAACAGTTGACAAGCCAGAGTGCCATATGCTCTACAACGTGACAACCATGGCATCCACGTGGAATACGATAGCCACGAAGAATGTGGGACTCTTAAAGCGCCAGATGGATCAGGTGTGTGCACTTCCAAAGGATTATGTGTTCCTGAATTACCTCAGATGCCACGATGATATTGGCTGGGGACTTGACTATGACTGGCTGGCACAGTTCGGCATAGATGAGGTGGCACACAAGAAGTTCCTGAATGACTATTTCACAGGAAAGGGATACAACAGTGATTCCAGAGGTGAGCTCTATAACGATGATCCTAGACTCGGAGATGCCCGTCTGTGTGGAACAACAGCATCCCTGTCAGGCCTTGAGGCCGGCCAGTACGAGGCAAATGCAGACAAGATCGAACAGGCCATTGCCTGTGATCTCATGCTTCATGGATACCTGCTGGCACAGAGCGGAATCCCGGTTCTGTACAGCGGTGATGAGATAGGACAGACAAACGATTATACTTATAAGAATGATCCGGACAAATGTGCGGACAGCAGATATCTGCACAGAGGAAACTTCCCATGGGACAAGGTTGAAAATAAAGATCCTGTAGCCATGAAGATATTTGACGCGCTGCGCCACATGGAGGATATAAGAGCATCGCATGATGTATTTTCATGTAATGCAAATGTCTACACCATAGAGACAGGATGTGCAAGCGTCCTCGGAATAGTGAGGGAATATGCAGGACATGAGCTGAGGGCATTTTTCAACTTCAGCAACATGGATCAGCTCATCTGGACTATGCCTGAGGATCAGGCTGACATATATACCGATCTCATATCAGGCAAGACACTCCGCGAGCTTGGAGCAGTCATGCCTAGATATGGATGCTGGTGGTTCTACAGATAGTTATTCGGAATCTTTTTTATAGAACATAAGGAGAGTATTTTTGATAGAAGGCTTAAAGACTGTGTTATGGTCATAGCCTTCTATTTTTTCGTAGGTTAGGTTTAAGCCAGAATAATTTCTCTCTTGTAAATCATTGTAGAAATCCTCGATAGAAGATATGAAGTTTTTATCCTCATCTGCACCTACGGTTACATAGACATTAGCATTTAGAGTCTGTGTTCTATTGTAATATTCTTCTTCGTACGTAGACATGAATTTGCCGTCAGTATTTGCCCACATGGAAGGACTGCCAATATAATAATTTGCAAATGTATTTTTTCCTATAGTGTCATTATGGAACAGAGCGTAGTAAGCCCAGTATCCACCTAGGGAATGTCCTGTGAGAGTCATATTTTCAGGGTTTACAGAGTATATTTCTTCCAGGTAAGGAATCAGGTTATCTACAATAAAATGCAGGAATGAATCAGGGTTAGTCTGGAGATCTCTTTTTCTGATGACATCATAATTGTAAGTGTTTGGATATCCTATGCTGACAAGGATAACGTCCTGTATCTGGCCAGATGTCATAAGAGGTCTGAGTTCAGGGTGATCACTGAGTCTCCAGACTCCATCGGTCATAACAACCATTGGATATGAGCTTGCTTCGTTATAATCAGGTGGAAGAGATATATGGACAACAAAAGTGTCATCTATCTCAGCATCATAAATGGATAATTCGTTGATATAGTCTGCACAGGCGGGATCAAGAGTTGTCACCTCGTTATAATACATGTGCTCGGGAGAGAGTTTTCCCATGGTTATGCTGGCACGTTCCTCTGGAAGTAAACCTGTTGGAGTTGGCGCTTCTGTAGTAAGCTCCTCAGTTGTGATTTCTTTGACTGAGGTTTCACTTGTTGTTGCTTCTTTGATTGACGTATCTTCGGATGAAGAATAGCTGGTGACCGATTGGGTGACAGTAGAGTCATTCTTAGATGCTGACGAGTGCTGACACCCGGTGACAACTAATATAATAGCTATGCTGAATGTGGTCAAAATTGTTAATTCCTTTTTCATAAAAGGCCTCCTTTGATTGTATTTAGTAATTATCATATAAGTGAGAAATACTATAAAAACAATATCACAGGAGTTGCATTATGACCTGTCAGCAATGGTTAAACCTTGTCGGGGCGGATTTGCAGGAGAAGGTAATTTTGTTCCTTTTTTAATGATACATTGCTGCACTCTAAGGTTATGTCAGGCACTATGTTATAATGAGAAAATGGTAGAAATTCTGTGTAAATTTTATACCAAAGTGACTGCTGCCCGGCAGGAGTAGTATCTGAACAGTCAAAACAGATCCATTCGCCGTCAGGAATGCTTGTTATCGAATAATCGGATATATTTAATCCGGAAATTTCTTGTTTTGTGATCATTCGTCCAAATGTGTAATTAAAGCATGAAATTTCATTATTGAACTTATCAATATTTATAAAATCATTTGATCTGTAACCGAATAAGCAGTTATTTGGTTTTTCATCAGTGGATTTAATTTCCATTAGTTTATCCCAGCTTTGACTGCAGCATTCTCTTGTAAATTTTGGAATCAGAACATTATTTTTCGCGGTATCGAGGCTTGTGAAAACCCTGGAATAACCGGCAATACACATGTTGTTGATCTTGACGATTCTGTAGTTGAGCATAGATCCCCCATCTGCTGTGACCCTTAATACAATCCGGGTGAAATTATGGAGACCGGACTTGTTATTTCGAACATAAGTTGGAGAGTTTCCATGAAAGCGTGTGAAAGCCTTCGTGAAGCTTTCGGGTGTGTCATATCCGTATTCAAGTGCAATATCAGTCACCGTGCGGTTGGATGAAATGAGTTCTTCTCCAGCCAGGGAAAGCCGGCGGTTTCTGATATATTCCCCTATAGTATATCCCGTGATTAGATGAAATACTTTTCTGAAGTTGTCGGGAGAAGAGTAAGCCTGCCTGGCTATTGTATTTTGGTCCAATACTTCACCGTCAATAAGGTGAGTCTCAATATAATCAATTGCGTTAATAAGTCCTTCGGTCCAATTCAAATGGTTTTCTACCTCCATGTAATGTATGTATATCACTATAGCACATATTTGTAGTAAATTGTTATAATGGACATATGAAAGTCATATCGGTTTGTTAATATGCAGGTCAAGGAGGTGATGATGTGGAGAGAAATGACATAGAGGCGTCAATAAATGCCGCATATGCAGAAAAAAATTCGGAGACTTCAAAAATGGAAATGTTCGCTCTGAACAAGATATTGTTGGTGGAGGATGATATACACATAAGTGAGGTCATACATGACTACTTTGTCAGAGAGAGTGGAGGTCAGATGTATGTCGAGGTGGCGTATAATGGCGATGACGGATTGGACAGTTTCATGATGGAGACATTTGATCTTGTGCTGCTTGATATCATGCTGCCAGGGATGGATGGTTTTGCGGTGTGTCGTGAGATGCGCAGACACAGTATGGTTCCGATATTATTTCTGACGGCCAGAGATTCCGAACGGGATATTATGCTGGGCTATGATCTGGGCTGTGATGACTACATAGTGAAACCATTTTCACTTGCAACTCTGTATGCCAAGTGCAAGGCGCTTATCAAGAGATCCAAGGGGGCTGACAGCAATGGAGAGCTGGTATGTGGAGCGATAAGCATGAATCCGTCAAGATACATGACGAAGGTAAATGGCGTGGAGGTCGATCTTGCACCAAAGGAGTTTGCTCTTCTGAAGATACTTCTTGAGAATAAGGGAAAGGTTATCACAAGAGAAAGACTGCTCGTTGATATCTGGGGCTATGATTATGAGGGGAGCGACAGATGCGTGGATAATCATGTAAGAAAGCTCCGGGCAGGTATAGGCAGTGCAGGAAAGCAGATAAAGACTGTGATAGGCAAGGGGTATCAGGTGAAAGAAATATAATTTATATCAGGCAAGAAATGATGATAAAAATGTCTGTATTAGAAAGCCTGGATTAGAATGTAAAAAGGGAGAAAAACGATATGACTGATAAAAAGAATAATAAGAAGAAATATACACCGGCAGTAAGACGCGAGCTTAAGCGTATAGTGAGGCGAAAACTTTGGCGCGGGTTTCTGGTTGCAGGAGTTATGGTTATGCTGATCATCATAGCCGCACTTGGTTTATTGACTATAGTCAATTACAACCAGAGATCAGGATTTGACAATGATGTGAGAACAGTGTGCAATGGAATGTACAGAGTGATAAAAGATGGTGAGAGTGATCAGGAAATACGGGAAGATATAGAGGGGATACTCAGCAAATGCAATACACCTTATTTTGTATCAAAGGTTTACAGATATGACGATGGGGTTAAGCTGTCAGGACAGGATGCATGGCTTGAGGATGATGCTGAGTTTGAGGAAGATGCTGCATATGAGGATGACGCTGAGCTTGAGGATGAAGATAACAGCTCAGATACAGGCTCAGGGGATGATGATTTTCAGCCGGGAGACAGATTTGTTGAAAATGGTGTAACCTATGAGTGGATATCCACGGATGAAGGTATAACAGCTGTCAAAGTTCAGTCAGAAGATCAGGTATATGAAGATATAAGATCGGTTTCGGAGATATACCATGACTTTGTTGCGCAGGGGAAAGACAATGTGGATTTTGTAAATATGGAAAAACAGTATGAGAGCTCAAGAGCATATTTGAATGATGTATTTGAGAGGGAAGGGATGGACACCAATACAGATTATGAAGAGGACATATCCTGGAGAGGATATTACTACAGAGGCAGAACTGTGACTGTTGGTGGAAACGATTATTATGTTGCAGCTGCGATGTACGAGGATCCATTTACAAGATCTGAGATGGGGCTGTTTCGTATCATTATATATATGACGCCATTAGTTCTTCTGTGCTATGTGATAACGGCGGTGATATCCTACAGGAAAAAGAAAAAAGAGATCATTGAGGATGAGACCCGCAGAAATATCATTGCAGCTATAGCACATGATGTGAGAGGCCCGGTTACCGCCATATCAGGATATGCGGAGAACCTGCAGCAGATAGTTCATGATGCTGAATCAAGGCATTACACGGCCTCTATACTGGATAATGTTTCATATGTCAATGAGATGATAACCGGTATGCTCTCATACATCAGGCTGGAAAACACACTGACTATTAAGAATGACAATGTGGATATGGCGGCGCTTGCCAGACAGGTTACAGACAGGTATACAGGTGAACTGGAGAACAGGAATATAGAGTGCGAAATCGCCGGTCATGCTGAGATACGCGCCGATGCAAGACTCATGGATATCATGCTGGATAATCTGATCATGAATACGGTAAAGTATGCGTCAGACAACAGCATTGTAAATATTGATATTGGTGTGGGCAGACTGGTCATATCAAATGATATGGATGGTGAGATAGACTGTGATCCCCCTGAGTTATGGGAGCCTATGAAAAAAGGCAATTCCGCCAGGACCGGACATACAGGAAATGGTCTGGGGCTGTCAATAGTGAAGAAAATACTTGACCTGTCAGGTTTTACCGGGGATATAGCCATGGAAGATGGAAAGTTTGTGGTTACGATCATCTGGAGTAAATAGACACAGATAATGTGTATTGAATAATAAAACGTATAATAACATATTTGACAGAAGTTATATAGATAAGAGGAGGCTGTCCGGCGTAAAATGGACAGCTAGTGTTCAGAGATGATGAACTGGTTCAGAACTATGTACTCGATATAAGCGGTGCAAAGAACATGACCTCAGATGAAAAATATGCAGTCCTTTCCAGTGTGAAACTGAAGGATGGAACAATGCTTACAGATATCGTCGAATCGGGAGACGAAAATACAAACACAGCCGGAGAATACGAACTTCTGTTCACCACAGACCGCATGTTGGATGTAAGTCAGGTAGAAAGCCTGCTGTTCTGGAAAAATGCAGGCGAAGATGCGCAATACACTTTCAATGATTTCTATGAGGTTCCATTTAACTGATATTTTTCTTTGGTGTAAAATAGCACGATAGTGCCATTGACTGAGAGTTACCATTTCTTGCTATGAAGTATGCGATGCCATTATTGTGTGATTATACACTTGCATGTAAAGAATACAAAACAACTAGAAAATTCGTATATTACAATATGCAACAATCAGCAGTTAAGAACTAAATTAAAAGATAAGATTTGATGTTCTAAGAATTACAATATATTCAAGAACAGAAAGAAATCCAGTCCAGTATATATTACGATCGGTAGTGTAGTCGACTGAGTTTCAGCGCTTCTTGCTAAGGCGAAGCACGCAACGCCCTTATCGCGTGCGTAGCCGCATGCAGATAGAAGCAAGCGGAAACGAAGGAAGACAAACGTGATCGTATATATACTGGACTGGATTTCTTTCGTCCGTTTGTTAATATTTAATTCTTAGAACATCTATACAGCAGATCCTCCCAACGGCGGTCAACCTCCTGCTGATACTGAACGAGAAGGTGCTCGTTCTCAGGCTTGAACAGGTGCTTGAATCTGCCCTGCGTTCTCAGGAAGTCCTCGATAGGAAGCTTCTTCTTAGGAGAGTAGGAGAGGATCCATTTGCCCTCGATAACCTCGAACAGAGGCCAGTAACATGTCTCGACTGCCAGCTTGCAGATGTCCATGATCTTCTCTGTAGGGTATCTCCATCCTCTAGGACATGGTGACATGACGTTGAGGAAAGCTGCGCCAGGTGTGTATATGGCTTTCTCAGCCTTCTCATAGAGATCACGCATGTTGCCGAGAAGAGTAGACTGTCCAACATATGGGATGTCGTGGGCAGCCATGACCTGTGCCAGATCCTTTCTGTTCTGCATCTTACCATTTGACTGTGAGCCTACCGGTGTGGTTGTGGTGTCAGCATACATAGGAGTAGCTGATGAACGCTGAATACCGGTGTTCATGTATGCTCCGTTGTCATAGCACACATATACCATGTCATGTCCACGCTCCATGGCACCTGACAGTGACTGAAGTCCGATGTCATAAGTTCCGCCATCACCGCCAAATGTGATGAATTTGTATGTGTCATCTATCTTGCCTTTTTTCTTCAGAACGTTGTAGGCTGTCTCAACACCTGAGAGGGTTGCGCCTGCGTTCTCAAATGCGTTGTGTATGTAGCTGTCCTCGTAAGCTGTGTAAGGATACATGAAGGTTGAAACCTCAAGACATCCTGTGGCGTTACCGATGACCGCCTTGTCGCCCTCGTGAAGGGCGCGGAGTACAGTTCTGACAGTGATAGTACCACCGCAGCCTGCACACATTCTATGACCTGGAGCAAGACGCTCAGGCTTGTTCATTACTTCTTTAAAATTATATGCCATTTCATCTTACCTCCTACTGTCTAAGTCCTATGTACTGATACTGAGAAATCTCAGCACCGTTCTCGATCATGTCCTCAAGCTGTGCAAATACGCCTTTTGCGCTCTCCACAGTGTAGTCACGACCGCCGAGACCGTAGATGTAGCTGACAGCCTTTGTGGTTGCCTGAATGTCATACAGGTGCTCCTTAACCTCTGCTGAGAGAGGACCGCCGCCTGCTCTGAATCCTTCCGATCTGTCAAGGATTGCCACAGCCTTGGTGTGGGCGAGAGCCTTTGCAATCTCCTCACCAGGGAATGGTCTGAACACTCTGATCTTCAAGAGTCCGACCTTCTTGCCTTCGTTTCTCAGCTCATCTATAGCTTCCTTTGTTGTTCCGGCAGCAGAACCGATCATAACGATGGCGTAGTCAGCGTCGTCAAGTCTGTACTCCTCAAAGAATCCGTAGTGACGGCCTGTCATCTCCTCGAATTCCTTTGCAACGTCAAGAATAACCTGCTTTGCATTCTTCATGGCAGTGTTCTGAGCCATCTTAGTCTCCATATAGTAAGGAGATGTGGCGTAAGGACCGACAGCCATAGGCATCTCAGGATTTAACAGATACTGCTCAGGGGTGTATTCACCTACAAACTTCTTTACGAGATCATCCTCGATGAGGGTGATGTTTTCAACGGCATGGCTTGTGATGAAACCATCCTGACATATCATGATAGGAAGTCTGACATCCTTGTGCTCAGATATTCTGTATGCCTGAACAAAGTTGTCATATGCCTCCTGGTTGTTCTCTGCGTATATCTGAAGCCAGCCTGTATCACGTGCGCCCATACTGTCTGAGTGGTCACAGTTGATGTTGATAGGGCCGGAGAGTGCTCTGTTTACAAGTGCGAGGGCAAGTGGAAGACGATTGGACGCTGCCACGTAGAGCTCCTCCCACATGAGAGCCATACCACATGATGATGTGGCTGTGAGTGTACGGCAGCCGGCAGCCTCTGCGCCGATCGCTGCACTCATGGCACTGTGCTCACTCTCTACCGGTATAAATTCTGTATCGATCTCTCCATTGGAGATAAATGTTGAAACGAACTGAGGTATCTCAGTTGAAGGTGTTATAGGAAATGCAGGCATAACATCCGGATTGATCTGCTTTATAGCATGTGCCACAGCCTCATTTCCTGAAAGACGTTCTCTTATAGCCATTTATTTGCCCTCCTTCATAGTGATTGCTCCGAATTTGCACTGGTATGCGCATATACCGCAGCCCTTGCAGTGCTCCAGGTCAAATGCGAGACGCTTGCCTGATACGACCGGAATGCATGAATCCGGACAGACAGGTGCGCACAGAAGACAGTGTACGCATTTGCTCTCGTCTAGGACAGGGGTTGAAGTCCTCCACTCACCTGTGTTAAATGCCTTGGATGTGCCACCGCCGTATACGTGGTTTCCAGGTGTGAGCTCTGTCCATTTGCTGTTGTCATGTATCTTGCTTATATCTGTTCTCATTACTTCATTACCTCCCTGAAGGCGAGCTTTAATGCTTCCATGTTGCCCTCGATAACCTCTGGTTTCTTGGCAAATTTGTGCTGATATGACTGTCTCATATCTTCGAGGAAAGGTCCCTCCTCCATGATTCCGCTGACAGCAACGATGGCTGCAAGCATAGGAGAGTTAGGGAAATTCTTGCCGAGAGTCTTCATGGAGATCTCTTTGGCATCAAGTGTGTATACCCTACCCTTGTAACCCTTGAGCAGTGGACGAACCTCGTCCGGAGTCTTAGGTGTATTTATAATGATGGCACCATCCTCGGCGAGACCTGCAGTCACATGTACAGGTTCGATCAGAGATTCGTCTACAACAACCACATACTGTGGCTCGTAAATGTTGGAATGTACTCTGATAGGTTCACTGCTGATCCTGTTGTAAGCAGTGATAGGTGCGCCCATTCTCTCCGGGCCATACTCAGGGAATCCCTGAACATATTTACCTGTTTTGAATGCCACATCTGCGAGAAGCAGGGCAGCAGTCTTGGCACCCTGACCACCACGTCCGTGCCATCTGATTTCGATAGTATTTTTCACTTTTACATCTCCTGTCAAAAATTTCTCATTAAGTTCCATTTAATAGGAAAAATAATCCTTTTGATTATACCATTTATATATAATAAGTAAAGAATAAAATTAAGGATATATGGTGGAATGCAGAAAAAATTAACGAATAATGGTGGGTATGCCTGAAAATGTTAGATGTTGACGGGCTGCGCAACATAAAATCTTAAACAATAGGAAAGAAAATGATAAAAATACTGCATGCGTATATATGAAAGTGATCATCACCAACAAAAAAGACAGATATGGAATTAACACATAGCTGTCTTAAAAAGTCATAAAAGTGATATTTATAGTCTGACCAGAAAATGAATGTAAGTCTGTCCGTCTGCTGTCTGATTGTCGAGAAGAATTTCACCGTCATATTTTTTTGTGAGTTGTTTTAACTTATAAAGACCTATTCCCCTTGAATATCTGCCATTCTTCAGCGGCTTTGTCGAGTAGCCTTTGGTGAAGAAGTCCCTTCGCATTGCCGCGGTGAGAGTAGGACCTGCATTGAGGGTTTCAACGGATGTCTTCGTTCCATCTGAGTCGATCACTATCTCTATATGCCCTCCATCCTCGGTGGCATCAAATGCATTGTCTACCAGAATACTCATCGTATCCAGAAGTTCGAATTCAGCAGCCTTTGATGTGAGAGTCGAATTCTTGACATTTATATTGAGATCTATATTTCGCTCCTGGGCAAGGTTCATCTTGCTGAACAGGAATCCGGCGATCAGTTTCATGTTGATCCTCAGAAGGTAGGAATTTTTTATAACGTGATCGCTGCATGAGGTATCAAGCTCTTTTGCCAGAGCGGCAGAGAGTGATTCATAATCAGTGCAGCTGATCGGCAGCATGCTTATTGCCTGAAGTTCGTTGTTGTAATCGTGCTGTCTCATTCTAACCTGATCAATAAGCTCCTCTATAATAGGAAGATACTGTTCATAAGACTGCAGCTGCTTCTGGGACTCCCTGAGACTCATGTAGTTCTTGTACATTCCGGCGTACAGGATGAGTATAAGAATAACTATAAACAGGAAAGTCATAAACACATTCATGAAATCTTTAGGTGATATACGCTGGTATAAAACCATGGAGACCATGAGGGCAAATACAGCGAGTATTATATTCCTGAAAACCTGGTTTTTTATGATGAGGGTTTCATACAGCTTATCCAGGTGCCCGAATTTGTACAGCAAAACAGCTATCACAAAAGCCATAGCTTCAGTTATATATGTTGAAGCATTGGTGAAAGGGTTGTCTGTGAATTGCATGATGACAACCATCTGTATAAGGTTCAGCACTGTCATGATTATAAGAGCTATTGCATAGCCCGTTATGATCTTCATTGGCGGATAACGGAAGACCAGGGAGTAGAATACAAAGCAGTAGATGTATGTTATCAGTGTGAATATGAACATGGAGTCTGTAACTGTGGCAATCAGAGAGACTGGTAAAGTCAGCAGAAGCAAAGGTGGAAGTCTCCTTGCTATCTGGGAAAATTTTACATTGTATATCGCCATCATGAATATTAAAAATACAAAGGTATCAAGCAATATCTTGGAAAGAAAGTTAAAATATGCAGCCATTTTATCTGTACTCCTGGTAAGTTTCTATAATAGTTTTATATTTGCGTCCAACCGGTATGGACTCCTGAGTCAGCTTTAGCTTTATAAGTGAATTGGATCTGTCATAACTCTGTATGTAGTTGGGATTGAAGTAATAGCTTTTGTGGCATCTTACCAGAGAAGCATCACCGGCATCCTGCAAAATTGACTCGAAGGTCGGGTTGGTGACGATAAAATCGCCGTCGGATGTGAAAATGTGCTTGTGGTGGCCGGATGCACATACATAAATTATTTCATCCATGCTTATATGGAAAAGTATTCCCTGGATATCCTTTACGCGGATTCTTGATGTCTGGTCGTCAGGCTGTGTGAGCACCGAGTTGATACCTCCTACGACATCGATTCTGTCATAAGGCTTTGAGAAATAATACTGGCAATGATACTTGTTGATGACATCAAGGTTTGGAACGGTGATATCGGTGATGAAGATGACAGGTGTGTCACTGTATTTGGGAATTCTTCGGAGATAACCACATACATCCAATCCGGTCTTCCCTCCACCGAGATCAATGTCCAGTAAAAAGATATCAATATCAAATGAATCTATTATTGTTATGGCATCGTTGTAAGTTGATGCAGTGTTGACAACAGCGTCTGCGTACTCTTCTTCAATTATATATTTTAAGCCGGTAAGCTGGATATTGTCATCCTCAACAATCAGAAAATTCATAATCAAACACTCCTGTGAAAAATTGATAGATAAACAAAACTCTTAAATTATTAACATATCAGGAACATTCTATCATACAAATGGGAATTTCTACAATAGGTATAATTAAAGTATATGTGTGTTGTACACGAAAATTTATGTCGTTCAGGTTGTTATACGCGTCGTTTGTGTCGATTTTTGCCAAAACTATTGGAAAAATTATACAAATAGTATAGTGTATGTAACAGAGGATAATTAACTCTGAGGGGAGATTGATTATATAGTGTCAGATAGGATGTATCAGGTACAGGTATTTCGGTTAAGGGTATCTGTACAGTATATTCAATTTGATGCATAGGATCTGCCATATGTGCCTGAGCATGTATGGCAGATTTTTTGCGTTAAGCTCTAATATAATACTATTTAAAATTTGAAAATAATATGGTATGATGTAGAGAAACATGGGGTTTTGTATACATCTGTGTGAAATTCCATAAATGACAAAAAGCTATTACCAGGAGGAAGAGTATGATTAAATTATTTGACAACGGTGCTTATCTGTTACATGGTACAGAGCTGGTTGAGGATAATGCTGAGGCAGGTGCAGTTCTCGCATCAAAGCTTGGCAGTGCTCCATCAAAGGAAGAGGCATCAAAGAACACACTTGCTTACGGAATATTGGCTAAGCATAACACATCTGACAATATGGAGAATCTTAAGATCAAATTCGATAAGATGACTTCACATGATATAACATTTGTAGGAATCATCCAGACAGCAAGAGCATCAGGTCTTAAGGAGTTCCCTATACCATATGTACTTACAAACTGTCACAACTCACTGTGTGCCGTAGGTGGAACCATCAATGAGGATGACCATATGTTTGGCCTCTCATGTGCGAAGAAGTATGGTGGCGTGTATGTACCACCTCATCAGGCGGTCATCCATCAGTTTGCAAGAGAGATGCTGGCAGAGTGTGGCGCCATGATACTTGGATCAGACTCACATACACGTTACGGTGCTCTTGGTACTATGGCTATTGGAGAGGGCGGCGGTGAGCTCGCAAAGCAGCTCCTGTGTAAGACATACGATGTTGCAAAGCCGGGCGTTATCGCAATCTATCTCGACGGAGAGGTACAGAAGGGGGTTGGTCCTCAGGATGTGGCACTTGCCATCATCGGAGCAACATTTGGCTGCGGATATGTCAAGAATAAGGTCATGGAGTTCGTTGGTCCTGGTGTTGACAAGCTCTCAGCAGATTTCCGTATCGGTATTGATGTTATGACAACAGAGACAACATGTCTGTCATCAATATGGAAGACAGATGACAAGATAAAGGATTGGTATGACATTCACGGAAGAAGTGAGGCATACAAGGAGATGAATCCTGGCGATGTGGCTTACTATGACGGAGTCGTATATGTAGATCTGTCAACAGTTAAGCCAATGATAGCTATGCCATTCCACCCAAGCAACACATACACCATCGACGAGCTGAATGCCAACCTCATGGATATCCTTGATGATGTTGAGAAGCGTGCACTTGTAAGCCTTGACGGCAAGGTCGACTTTACACTCAAGGATAAGGTAAGAGATGGCAAGCTGTATGTTGAGCAGGGAATCATCGCCGGATGTGCCGGTGGTGGATATGAGAATATCTGCGATGCGGCTGATATCCTCAGAGGCAAGAGCATAGGCGCTGACGAGTTCACACTGTCAGTATATCCTGCAAGTACACCTATATATATGCAGCTTGCAAAGAACGGTGTTCTGGCTGATCTCATCGAGACAGGTTCTATCGTTAAGACAGCATTTTGTGGACCTTGCTTTGGTGCCGGTGATACACCTGCCAACAATGCATTCTCCATCAGACATTCAACAAGAAACTTCCCTAACAGAGAGGGTTCAAAGATACAGAATGGTCAGATCTCATCTGTTGCGCTTATGGATGCGCGTTCTATCGCAGCAACTGCAGCCAACAAGGGCTATCTGACATCAGCAACAGACCTTGCAGATATAGAGTACACACATCCAAAGTATTTCTTCGACAAGGCTATATACGACAGAAGAGTTTACAATGGTGTTGGAAAGGCTGATCCTTCGGTTGAGATCAAGTTTGGTCCAAACATCAAGGACTGGCCTGAGATGGTTCCTCTTACAGACAACCTTCTCCTCAAGGTGGCATCAGTTATACATGATCCTGTAACAACAACAGATGAGCTTATCCCATCAGGAGAGACTTCATCATACAGATCAAATCCTCTTGGACTTGCAGAGTTCACTCTGTCAAGAAAGGATCCTGAGTACGTTGGAAGAGCGAAGGCTATCCAGGCTGTAGAGAAGGTTCGTGAGGCAGGTGAGTGCATGGGTAAGGCATTCCCAGAGGTCAAGGAAGTTATGCATGCCATCAAGGAGAAGTTTGAGGACGTATGCGGAAGCAACACAGGTGTTGGAAGTACCATTTATGCTGTTAAGCCAGGTGACGGTTCAGCCCGTGAGCAGGCTGCATCATGCCAGAAGGTTCTCGGTGGATGGGCAAACATTGCAAAGGAGTACGCTACAAAGAGATACAGATCAAACCTTATCAACTGGGGTATGCTTCCATTTGTGATCGATAAGGATTTTGACTTTGACAATGACGACTATGTATTCATCCCGGGAATCAAGGATGCTGTGAAGAACAAGACAGAGGTCATCAAGGCATATGTTGTGAACAAGGATTTTGCTGAGATAGAGCTGAGACTTGGAGAACTCACAGACGATGAGAGACAGATCATAACAGATGGCTGCCTCATCAATTACTACAAGTACAACTAAATGATATATATGGTGCCGAGTGCGCCATGTATGTACATTTGAATATAATGTATATACGACGATATAACAGGCATCATCATGGGCGCTTTAGTGCGGCTTGGTGGTGCCTGTTGCTTTCATATAGCCAGTGTGATCATGATGTGATAATCCACGATGTCAAAAAGAAACGGATTTACAACATGGCGGGTTTATGAAGACAAAAATAAAATACAGGAGGTATTTACAATGGGAAAATCAGAGCTGGAAAAGATGCACACATGTGAGCTTTATCTTCCGGGCGATGAGGATATCGCCAGAGAGCAGATAAAGTGTCTGGACAGATTATATGACTTCAATATGACCAGACCAACAGAGATGGTCAAGCGTCAGCAGATGCTCAAGGAGATGTTTGAGGAGATAGGAGACAACTGCTATATAGAGCCACCACTTCATGCAAACTGGGGCGGAAAGTTTGTGCATTTTGGAAATAACATATATGCCAACTTCAACCTGACAATGGTGGATGACACGCACATATATGTTGGAGACTATACAATGTTTGGTCCGAATGTCACACTGGCTACGGCGGGACATCCGATAGACGCAGATCTCAGAAAACAGGGATATCAGTACAATGCACCTATAACAATAGGCAAGAACTGCTGGATAGGTGCAGGAGTTACGATACTTCCGGGGGTAACTATAGGTGATAACACCGTCATAGGAGCTGGAAGTATGGTTGCAACGGATATACCATCAAATGTAGTGGCTGTCGGAAACCCGTGTAAGGTGCTTCGAGAGGTGAATGAGCGAGATGCAAAGTATTACTTCAAAGATCACAGGATAGACTTCTTTCAGTACAACAACGTAAGCAAGAATGACTGATGAGGTATATTCAGTTGAGGATGGAGGGTACATACAGAAGGTGGAAACTGCGAGGGCTCGCTGGCTCCAATGTCTATGGTGAACAGCTATATGATCGTATCGGTAGAAAAGGGCAGGACTGGAAAGGTGCAGATCGTATATCAGTTGAATGATGTTGAGTCAGGAGAGAATATCAAATCTGTGTGGATAGAACTTCCGCAGTGATCATGATGACAGAAAAATACAAATAGTAATTACAAAGACGTGCACGAAAGATTCTTCAAAAAGAACTTTCATGCACGTCTTTTAATATCTGTCTTATTTATTTGTAATAGTCTGATATGTTACTGCTTTGATATGGCAGCAGCTTCAGTGCTCTTGGCAACCTCTACAATAGAAGAGGTGAGACCTGCGATTCCCTGTATCTCTGATGGGATGATGATCTTGGTAGCCTTGCCGTCTGCAGCCTTTGTAAATGCTTCCAGGCTCTTTAGAGTGATGACCTGATTTGTAGGCATTGACTCATTCAGTGCTCTGATACCATCTGCATTTGCCTGCTGTACAGCGAGGATAGCCTGTGCCTGACCTTCGGCTTCCTTGATAGTTGCTTCCTTCTTAGCCTCAGCACGGAGGATCTGAGAAGCCTTCTCAGCCTCGGCCTCAAGGATGACTGACTGCTTGTTACCTTCTGCGATGAGGATGGCTGACTTCTTCTCACCTTCAGCACGGAGGATCTGCTCACGTCTCTCACGCTCTGCCTTCATCTGCTTCTCCATGGCATCCTGAATAGCTGCAGGAGGGATGATGTTCTTGAGCTCTACTCTGTTGACCTTGATTCCCCAAGGATCAGTAGCCTCGTCAAGTGTTGCTCTCATCTTGGTGTTGATGGTCTCTCTTGATGTAAGTGTCTGGTCAAGCTCGAGATCACCGATGATGTTACGAAGTGTGGTAGCTGTCAGGTTCTCGATGGCCATGATAGGATTCTCAACTCCGTAGCTGAAAAGCTTAGGATCTGTGATCTGGAAGAATACGACTGTGTCGATCCTCATTGTTACGTTATCTTTTGTGATAACCGGCTGTGGAGCGAAGTCAACAACCTGCTCCTTGAGTGTAACCTTCTTGGCTACCTTATCGATAACAGGCATCTTCATGTGAAGTCCAACAGACCATGTTGCCTGATATGTTCCAAGTCTCTCAATTACATAAGCGTGTGCCTGTGGCACGATCTTGATCGTACTGCAAATAATAACGATTACGATCAGACATAAAATGATAATAAGTGAAATTCCTGCTCCGTCCATAATAATCTCCTTAATTAAAAATGTGTGTGTCTTAAGCTGATAAGCCCTTAGCTTTATATTGCCGGCTTTCCTGCCTTTTCTACGATTGCTTTGACTCCGGATATCTCGTCGATCACGACCTCGGTTCCGGTTTCAATGGTATCGCCATGTTTGGATCTTGCTGTCCACTCAACTCCGTTGATCAAGACCTGACCGGTGGACTTGAGGTTGTCTATGTCAGCAGATACGATAACGTGTTTGCCGATAAGACTTTCTACGTTTGTCTTTACCAGTTGGTTGTCAAGATGCTTCTTGGCAATCGGTCTTGTCGTGAAGAAAAGAATAGTGGTGACAACAAGAAATGCAACGATCTGTAGTGGCAGCGATCCGCTGAAAAAAGCGATGATCATTGCCACCAGGGCTCCTCCACATGCCCAGATGGTTGTAAGTCCAAGCGATATGATCTCAGCAATGAGACATACGGCAAATATGATAAGCCAGGTTGCAATCTCCCAATTCATATAGAACACCTCCCTCGTTTAGGAAATCCTGGTATGCGATAGTTTTCGCATTTGCCCTTGGCTAGCTCTCATTTTACTAAAAAACAGTAGGTTAAACAACATAAATTTTCTGAACATACTATCCCCTAAAGTGCATTATATGCACGAATTATAAAATTTATGAGATTAAATGATAAATGTATGGTTAATTTTGCGTAAGCTGTATTGAACAGGTTTGGAAAAACTAATATAATAAACACATGCTAAAGAATGGGAGAGAAGAAGTTGGCTGTTAATAATAAGAAGAAAAGAATTCTCAACATAAGTCTGGCGGTCATAGGAATAATCATTGTCGGACTCCTTTTTAATAAGATACTGGAGCAATGGTCGGGATTTCGTGCGATACTTGACAAGATATCGAGTGCATTTGCACCGATCATAGTGGGCGCAGTCATTGCGTTTCTCATGAACCCGATACTTGTTTTTTTCGACAGATTATTTCATACGATATTCCAAGAGAGAGTCATATCGGATAAGAAAAAATTGTTCAAGGTTTCGAGAACTTTGTCGGTTATTTTAACTACCATAGTGTTCCTTGGAATCATAACCGGAATAGTGTGGCTGGTGGTTCCTCAGCTCTACGACAGTATCAAGCAGCTTGTGGGCAACATGGATACCTATTATTCCAACCTTCAGACGATGGTGGAGAATATAAATGAGAAGTTCCAGAAGCTCAATATACCTGAGGATCAGATCAACAAGTATATGAACAATGCATATCTCAAGGTTCAGGATATGCTGAATACCAAGATCATGCCAAATGTGGACAAGATCGTGGTGAATATAGGAAGTGGAGTGTTCTCAGGTCTTAAGTTCCTATACAATTTCTTCATCGGTATTATCGCTTCGATATATGTGATGGCAAACAAGGAATATCTTGCATCTAGGGGAAAGAAGATCATATATGCGGTATTCAAGGTGAAGAATGCAAATACTATCCTTGACGGACTTTCAGAGATGAACAGGATATTTGGTCAGTTTATTAATGGTAAGATACTTGATTCACTTATCATTGGAATGATCATGTTCATAGTTTCAACGATACTCAATCTGCCATATGCGGTTCTGATAAGTGTTATCGTCGGAGTGACAAATGTCATACCGTTCTTCGGACCTATCATAGGAGCTGTGCCATGTTTCTTCATCGTGCTCATTGCAGATCCTATAAAGAGTCTTGTGCTGCTTATTGTTATACTTGTACTGCAGCAGTTTGATGGCAATATCCTCGGACCGAAGATCATCGGAGATACCACAGGACTTTCAAGCTTCTGGGTGCTCACAGCGGTTATAGTTGGCGGCGGTTTGTTCGGATTCTTTGGAATGCTTCTCGGAGTTCCTGTATTTGCCTGCTGTTACATGTACATCAACAGGACATGCACTGCAAAGCTGCAGGAGAAGAATCTTGCGTTCAAGACATCCGAGTATGAGAAGATCCGCAGGATAGATGAGGAGACGGGAGAGCCGATATATATAACTGAGGAAGAAGAGGATATAAGGTTCAAGAAGAAGACGCCGGAGCAGAAGCTTGCGGAGCGTGAGAACAAAAGGAAGCTCAAGCAGAAGCAGCATATGCTTCAGTACCCATCAGATCTTCCAGATGATGAATATGTGAAGTCTGGCACTGCGCATGCAGATGATCAGTCTCAGGATGACGATGATTCAGATGATGATCCTATCAGTATATTTGATAAATTCATGCATGTTATGAAGAGCGTGGCCAGCAGGGCGGACGCTGAAAAGCTTGCAAATAATATAGTAGGAAGTGATGCAGAGCCTGATAAGGAAGCTGACAGCAAAGATGACGCTGAAGAAGTTGGAAATGGTCAGGCAAAACCGGAGAGTGATAAAAAAATTTCCGGGAATCAGGATAAATAAAACATAATATCAGCACGGGGAAAGCAGATGCTGTCCCTGTCTGACAAAAGAGAAAAGAACAGATTTGCTTTTACACAAATCTGTTCTTTTCTGCATCGTATGAATAGTCGATGGATGCGAGCTTACTCTTGATATCATCTGCATTTAAACATAGTGAGCTGCAGAGCTCGTCAAGACTTGGATAGTCATCTCTGAGCTTCGTGTTGATGAAGCTGAGAAGCACCATAGGATCCTTTGGAAGTGAAGAGTATTCCATGGTTAAAGTTCCTCCTTGTGGTATATTTGGTCATAATATGCATCGTGTTTATAAATATTATGGTTGAATTAACTGCATAAAATTGGTATATATATAGTTTGTGATATATATCAAAGATACAAATTGAATTTTACAACAGTGATTTAGAAATGGCAATAAGGAGTTAGATATGAGTACAAATACCGGTACGGCAAAGAAAGGAAAGCTATCAGGAAAGGGAAGTAATCTGGCGCTTCAGGCAGGAATCCTGGCGGGAGCCGGAATCGTGTCGAGGATCATCGGCCTTCTGTACAGATCGCCTCTGTATCAGATACTTGGAGATGAGGGAAATGGATATTATGGTTCAGCGTATGCAATATACGCCATGGTCATAATGATCGCCACATACAGTATTCCTACAGCGGTGTCGAAGCTTGTTGCCGGTAAGATAGCTATGGGACAGTACAAGAGTGCCAGACGTATATACTACTGTACATTTATATATGTAGTCATAGCGGGTGCTGTGGCGGCACTGATCACGTACTTTGGAGCCGAATGGTTTGTAAGTGACCAGCCAAATGCAGTCTTAAGTCTTAAGATACTTGCCCCTACTATATTTATATCGGGCTTTCTTGCAATATTCAGAGGATATCTGCAGGCGTACAACACGATGGTGCCTACATCTATATCGCAGATCATAGAGCAGCTTGCAAATGCAGTAGTCAGTATCGTCGCTGCGTATATGCTTGCAAAGCCATTTGCCGCTGGAACAACCGAGCATGCAAAGTATGGTTCTGCCGGAAGTGCCATGGGTACAGGTGCCGGAGTCCTTGGAGGATTGATATTCATACTGTTCGCTTATGCGAGAAGAAGAAAGGGTATCATGGAGTCTGTGAAGAGCGATACAAGTCCTGACACGGAATCCTATGGAAAGCTGTTCAGAATAATCATTGCCACAGTCACACCTATCGTGGTGGCAGCAGTGGTGTATAACGTGCTCACACCTATAGACATGAAGGTATTCTATGTGGTCATGAAGATGAAGGGCATGGATTCCCTGGAGATGGCAAAGCTGTATGGAATTTACTCAGGACAGTATACAGTTCTCACGAACCTTCCGCTTGCCATAGCAGCTTCAGTTGGAATCGCATATATTCCGGGAATATCCGGTGCGTATGCAAGAAATGACATGCAGAAAACCAATAAACTCCTGAATCAGGCGCTCAGCATGTCCATGCTGGTCACCATACCATGTGCGGTTGGAATGGGAGTCCTGGCTAAGCCTATAATACAGCTCCTGTTCTCAGGTGCGGATCCGATGGCAGCCAAATGTATGTATCTTGGATTCATATCCATAGTGTTCTTTGCACAGTCAACTGTAACCAACAGTGTGCTTCAGGCCATGGGTAAGGTGATGGCACCGGTTATCAATGCAACCCTTGCACTGGTGATACATGTGGTGGTTCTTGTGGTTATGCTGTACTGCACAGACTGGGCACTTTATGCACTGGTATTTGGTTCGATAGTGAATTCGCTGCTCATATGTATATTCAACCAGCGTTCGCTCACAAAGTACAAGACTGGCAAGATGGACAACAGGCGAATATACGTTGCACCTACTATAGCATCTATCTTCATGGGTGTTGTTACGATCATTGTATATGAGGGCTGCAGGAAGCTTCTCGGCAACTGGGTGATCGCGATGTTTGTTGCAGTATTTGTGGCGATCATATTCTATGCGGTGGCTATACTCAAAGCCGGAGGATATACGGAGGAGGAACTTTTCAATATGCCTAAGGGAGGTCTTATTGTGAGGTTTGCGAAGAAGTTCAGACTGATAAAATAAAATGTTTGTAAAGTGGGGACGTTCCTTTTGTACTGACGAGTGTCCCCGTGTACCGACGAGTGTCCCCGTGTACTGACGAGTGTCCCCGTGTACTGACGAGCGTCCTCGTGTACTGATGAGTGTTTCCTGTCAAGGCTGAGGTTCGCTGTTGTGAGGAGTGCCTTCTGTTAAGGTTCGCTGGATAATTCCTTTAGATGTACCCGTGAGACGGTTCAGCTGTCTGATAGATATACCTTGTTCGTGCAGATGAACAAGGTATTTTTTCTGTTCTAAAAGAGGCAGTAATTGAAAATCGGTGATAGTAGGACACCCAGTTTCTTTTATAATTAACTCCTTTGCAACATCATCAGGGAGCCTTTTGGTCAGTTTATGAATGTCCAGGCAGTCAGCTCCTTCAGTTTCTCGGTGAAATGTAGTAAATGCATTTGAATCACCAATTAGATTGTTTATCAGTCCGATATCTACCAATGCCGAATTCCCTGATAGATAACTGTAGATACTGCTCCATGGGTAAGCCTCTCCAGGAAAAGCTTCTATGCCCGCTTTATACGGATTTTGGTGGATGTAGCGTACTACAGTGAGAAGGTATCGTTCATCGTTAACAGGTTCACTGTGATACCTGCCTTGCTGCAGGAAACCTGTTCGGTCATATTTCATATTAAACCACACCGCATAACGTGTGTTAATGCGGCGAAATACAGTTGCCAGTGGGGTGTTAGGGGTATGTATGAGAAGATGAACGTGATTGGACATCAGGCAATATGCGTAGATTTCAAATTGGCATTCTTTTTTGTAATAGCCCAGGATATCCAGGTATTTGGCATAATCATTATTTTCTTCAAACATTTGCTGTCTGTCTGCTCCGCGAATTACAACGTGATAAATGTTTGATTCAGATATAGCTCTTGGTTTTCTTGGCATAAAAGGACCTCCTCCAAAATGATAAAATGTGATGTGTACAGTGTGGAAAAAATAAATGTTAAAATGTGATTCATGAAAACACGGTAATCAAAAATATAGCCATCAAAAACCAACCACAATAAGACAAAAAGACATTTATAAAAAGGTAATTGTTGAAAAATTGAAATGACTATGGGTTTCGTATAACATGATTCATATAATATCATTCATATGAAAATGGATTTGATTAGATACGATAGCTTAACGATCGTTTAAGAAAATCAAAACATATAATATTATACTATATTTTGAAAAGAAGTAAAGCGATTTGTAGAAGTATATGATAGAATATATCAGGGACGTTCCTTTTGTATCGGAGAGTGTCCCCTGTCATGCGAAAGGTGAAAACTCGATATGGGGCAATAAAAGGAGTAAAGTTGACATCATTGTTTGAGAGAACCATACGTGCAATGTCTGCGACAGAAGATGATAAAAAAAGTATGATGCAGAAGATGGCAGATGTCAGTTGCAAAAATATTTAGACGAAAATTATTTAGACTTGATTAGGAATATATATCTAGTGTGGGACAGAGGGACGCTCCTCGTGACAAAAGGAACGTCCCCAAGGATTAATTATGGAAAAAGAAAAAAGAAAGGGTAGGACCCTTTTAAAGATATTCATAACAACATTATATCTGAGCGTCTTTACCTTCGGGGGTGGATACGTCATCGTTTCACTTATGAAGAAAAAGTTTGTGGATGAAAACCATTGGATAGAGCAGGACGAGATGCTGGATCTTGTGGCTATAGCCCAATCGTCGCCGGGACCTATCGCAGTAAATGGAGCGATAGCGGTTGGATACAAACTGTGCGGTATAGCAGGGGCACTGGTGGCTATAGTCGGAACGATCATTCCGCCATTTGTTATCATATCCATCATATCTTACTGTTACAACGCGTTCAGGACCAACTGGGTGATCAGTCAGATGCTGGAGGGAATGCAGGCCGGTGTAGCTGCGGTCATAGCATCGGTTACATATGATATGGGAGCAGACATAGTAAAGCAGAGGGATGATCTGGGGGTATTGGTCATGATAGCTGCATTTGTTGCATCCTACATATTGGAGATAAATGTCGTGTTCATAGTAATTGTCTGTGGACTTGTCGGCGTTTGCAGAGGACAGCTGGAGAAAAGAATAGGGCGTGGGCATAAAAAGACAGAGGATACTTCTGATGGAAATCCTGAAAACCATCCCGACAAAGGGGGGATGGAATAATGATCTATTTGCAGTTGTTCCTAAGTTTCTTCCAGATAGGACTCTTCAGTTTCGGCGGAGGTTATGCCGCCATGCCGCTTATACAGGGGCAGATAGTGAAGATACATGGGTGGATGACCATGTCAGAGTTCACGGATTTGATCACTATATCCCAGATGACTCCGGGACCTATAGCTGTCAATTCGGCGACATTTGTGGGGCTACGGGTGGCCGGATATGCCGGTGCGGCGGTTGCCACGCTCGGATGTATACTCCCTTCATGTATCATTGTAACGGTCATAGTCAGGCTGTATCTGAAATATCGCAAGCAGGATGTTCTTCAGGAGATTCTCGGCGGCATAAGACCGGCTGTTGTGGCTATGATCGCGTCAGCGGGAGTTTCGATATTGGTGACGGCGGTCTGGACTGGTATCGATATGATAAGTCTCGCAGGAACTAAGTGGAATCTTGTGGTGATATTTGCAGTGAGTGTTGTTCTGCTCAGGAAATTCAAACTGAATCCGGTGTGGGTGATGCTGCTTTCCGGCGGAATGCAGGTGATCGTGGGGCTTACTGGCAGATATCTGATCTGAGTAAAAGCATATTATAATTTTAATTAAATTGTAATGCGAAGAACTTTATTATAGTATGTAAAAAGTAGATGTAGTGGGGAGTTCGCATATGAAGAAGAAAATATTGATATGTCTGATAGCACAGCTCATATGCTGGAGCATTATGACGCTGTCTGATTACGTGGAAGAAACATATAATGATAGTTACAATCTGGTCGTTGTATTTGCTGTACCCCTGATATGCGTGATTCTGTATATTGTATTCAGAAAAAGGATATACGACAATCAGATCGTGCGGCTGAAAGATGTCGCCATAATCTGTGCGGCGTGGATGATCTGTGGATTGATACTGGGATTCCTGATCGGTGCTCTGGTTCTCAATGAAATGTGGATAGTATCGCAGGCTACAGGAGGATGGGAGCATTTTCTGAATGGAATCGAATACATAATGTTCGCCATAACGCTTGCAGGAATACCATTTGTGGCGGTGATTCTGATCGAGTCGGTTGTGGGGATAGTAAAGGCAGTTAGAAAAAGAGCTTGACGAGAGCTTTGGTAAAGTTGCCGGCGCAAGTAATAAGTTTTATAATGAAATGCTTCATCTGTGAGAGAATCAGGTGGAGCATTTTTTATGCATGGTGGCTAATGTATTAACCGGGCATATGAAGTGTTTGTATACCCCTTGACAAAAATAAAAAATATAAATATACTTACCGATGATAATTACTTTGAGTAATTACACGAAATAACAATAAAACAATATTTGATAAATTTACAGGAAGGAATGCTATGACAAAGGAAAAGATAAAACAGGTTATGGATGCCTGCTATCAGGCTAAGAGAGTCAGAGATATGATGCCAAAGCTGCCAAATGGAGTCACACCGACTCATATACATTATCTTGATGTGATAACGAGATTTGAGAGGTCTGAGACTGATGTAAAGGTCAGTGATATAAGTGATGAGCTGGGGCTCCCAAGACCGGGCGTGACAAAGACGATAAAGGATATGGAACGCTTGGGATTTGTGGAAAAGAAGGCTTCAGAGGCGGATGGACGTATTGTGTATATAAGGAGCACTCAGGCTGGCAGAGATCTGGTTTGCAAATATGTTGATGAGTATTTCACAGGACTGGGGGAGTCTCTTACCGATATCACAGATGAAGATGCAGATATTATGATAGTGACCATTGAAAAGCTTTATGATGTTATGAGCAAAAGGAGTTGAGACATAAGATGAGTGTACAGGATAAAACAGATTTTACACAGGGAAGTATAATTAGAAAAATGCTCTCATTCATGGGACCGATTCTTGGAGCACTGATACTTCAGGCTGCCTACGGTGCGGTTGATCTGCTGGTGGTTGGAAGATTCGGCTCAACGGCGGGACTTTCAGCCGTATCTACGGGCAGCCAGGTGCTCAATCTGGTTACATTTGTGATAACAGCACTTGCTATGGGTGTCACAGTGCTTATTGCCAGATATATAGGTGAAAAGAACACAGATCAGATTGGAGAGCTTCTTGGAGGTGCCGCGACCATATTTGCAATACTTGCGGTGGTGCTGGCAGTCGTCATGGTGACGTTTGCAAGACCTTTGTCCGTGCTGATGCAGGCACCGGCGGAGGCGGTCACTCTTACATCATCGTACGTGAGGATATGCGGAGGCGGAATATTTTTCATTATGGCCTACAATGTGCTCACCGCGATATTCAGAGGTTTTGGAGACAGCAAATCACCTCTTATATTTGTGTTTGTGGCATGTATTGTAAATGTTATCGGTGATCTTATCCTGGTTGCGGGATGTCATCTTGACGCTGCGGGTGCAGCCATAGCAACAGTGGCTGCCCAGGCGGTCAGTGTTGTCCTTGCGCTTGTGCTGCTGAAGAAGAAAAAGCTTCCATTTAAGATATCAAGAAAAGATTTCAGATTAAACAGACAGTGCACAAGATTGCTCTCGGTTGGACTTCCACTTGCAATGCAGGAATTTCTCACGCAGATGTCATTTCTAGCGCTGTGTGCATTTATCAACAGACTTGGACTGGAGGCATCATCCGGATATGGCGTTGCCTGCAAGATAGTCAGCTTTGCCATGCTGGTACCAAGTTCGCTTATGCAGTCTATGGCTTCATTTGTATCGCAGAATGTTGGAGCCGGAAAAGAGGACAGAGCGAGAAAAGCGATGCTTACCGGTATGGGCATAGGACTCTCTGTCGGCGTGGTGGTATTCATTGGTGTGTGGTTCTTTGGTGACAAACTGACATCGATCTTTACCACTGACGCGGCTGTTATCCAGAGGGGCTCCGAGTATCTGAGGGGATTTGCGCCTGAGACTATAGTCACGGCGGTGCTGTTCAGTATGATAGGATATTTCAATGGGCATGAGAAGTCGCTGTGGGTCATGATCCAGGGACTTATACAGACTCTGCTTGTGAGACTTCCACTGGCGTATTACATGAGTATCCAGCCGGATGCGAGCCTTACGAATATTGGACTTGCAGCACCTATAGCCACATGTGTCGGTATCGTGCTCAACGTCATATTCTACATCGTTATGTCAAAGAAGTGGAAAACGGAAAAGACCTGAAAATAATTAAATAAATGCTTGACAAATAAAACAAATGATTATAATACTTTAATCAGAGAATTGTAATCTATATGTAAAGAATTTGAAAAATAAATATTTAGTAAACCCGTTGAAAAGCGGTGACACAAAGCCATATGGGTCTAAGGTCTGAAAACAGAGAACTGTTTCGGACTATGACAGCCGGTTGCAGTATAATTTCCCTGTTGGAACTAGTATGTACAATGAGGAGTATAATTATATTTATTAAAAGGGACTGGAAGAATATCAGAAGATCTGACTATTCGGACAGGAGAGTCCTTCTTGTGGAGGACAATGATCTGAACAGTGAGATCGCATCGGAGATCATAGGAATGACGGGAGCCAGTGTGGAGATCGTTGAGAATGGCAGGGAGGCTGTGGAGAGAATAGAGAATGCCTCCGATAACTGGTATGACATAGTGTTTATGGATGTTCAGATGCCGGTCATGAATGGGTATGAGGCCACCGCCGCTATAAGAGCACTGCCTGGAAGAAGAGGCCAGATTCCTATCATAGCCATGACCGCAAATGCATTTGCTGAGGATGTGCAGCTTGCAAAGAACACGGGGATGGATGAACACATAGCGAAACCGCTTGATTTTGAAAAATTGAACACAGTGATGGAGAAATATCTGAACTGATAAAATGTAACAGCCAGCCGGGGGTAAAACCCGGCTGGCTGTTGTAGTTTTGATCAAAGGCTGCAGGTCAGATCATTTTTTTGTAGCGTGCCATATCAGTCTTACTTATTCCCATGGAAATACACACTTTTTCAAAAGGTTGCTTAGTATTCTTCATCAAGTTCTGTATGGCAGCTACCAGCGCTTCGTCGGCGCCAATCTGTTCACTTTTCGATAGAAAAAAGTATATTGGGAACACAGTATGAGAATCGTGCAACGGAGATCATAGATTTTATTTTACCACGAAAAAAGGATGGAACTGCGATATATCAAGTTTTGAAGGAGGCACTGGGTAAAAAATAGTTATGGGATTCCGATAATAATTATAAACATTGAAATTAAGCCACGGGTGTAGTACAATTACCGTGCTATTGGGGCTTTTTGCGCCCTGAAAACAGATGGTACACTAAATGGTACACCATATAATCGGCAAAGTCAGAATATCAAGCAAAATCAAGGCTTTAAGAAAGGAAAATAGAAAAAATGAAATTAGGTATCGTAGGACTCCCAAACGTGGGAAAAAGTACACTTTTCAATTCACTTACAAAGGCAGGAGCGGAATCAGCTAACTATCCGTTCTGTACAATAGATCCAAATGTAGGAATCGTTGCAGTGCCAGATGAGAGACTGGACAAGCTCACAGAGATGTACAACTCAGCCAAGACAACACCTGCTGTTATAGAATTTGTAGATATAGCGGGCCTTGTAAAGGGTGCATCAAAGGGTGAAGGACTTGGAAACCAGTTCCTTGCAAATATCAGAGAGGTTGATGCCATAGTTCACGTTGTAAGATGCTTTGAGGATACAAATGTCATCCACGTTGACGGTTCCGTAGACCCGATCAGAGATATAGAGACCATCAATCTGGAACTGATCTTCTCAGATATAGAGGTGCTCGACAGAAGGATCGCCAAGACCATCAGAGGTGCAAGAAATGACAAGATGCTTGCGAAGGAGCTTGACTTCCAGCAGAGGATCAAGGCTCACCTTGAGGATGGCAAGCTTGCCAAGACCATAGAGGTTGCAGATGAGGACGAGCAGGCGTGGATAGAGGAATATAACCTTCTCACATGGAAGCCTGTAATATTTGCCGCAAATGTAGGCGAGGAAGACATTGCGGACGATGGCGCTTCAAATGAGAATGTACAGAAGGTAAAGGAATACGCAAAGGACTTTGATGCAGAGGTATTTGTAGTATGTGCACAGATAGAGCAGGAGCTGGCAGAGCTTGACGATGAGGAGAAGAAGATGTTCCTCGAGGATCTTGGAGTTAAGGAGTCAGGCCTTGACAAGCTTATCAAGGCAAGCTACTCACTTCTCGGTCTTATCAGTTATCTGACAGCCGGAGAGACAGAGTCAAGGGCATGGACCATCAAGAAGGGTACAAAGGCACCCGGGGCAGCCGGCAAGATCCATTCAGATTTTGAGAGAGGTTTCATCAAGGCTGAGGTTGTCAGCTACAAGGATCTCATGGACTGCGGAAGCATGCTTGCTGCAAAGGAAAAGGGTCTTGTGAGACAGGAAGGCAAGGAATATGTGGTTGAGGATGGAGATGTTATTCTCTTCAAGTTCAACGTGTAAATGAATCTAGGAGGATGTAACGATATGTCTCAGATATCAGAATATTTTAGAAGCATATTCTTTCCGAATCTTGGGATAACCCTCAGAAATATAGGTGACCATATCAATATAGGAAGCTTTGAGGTGAGGTTCTACGGGATCATCATCATGATAGGATTCCTGCTGGCATATGTACTTGTCACCAACGAGGCAAAGAGAACAAAACAGAATCCTGAAATGTATCTGGATTTCATACTTATACTTATCATCCCGGCCATACTTGGAGCAAGACTCTACTATATCCTGTTCAGACTTGACCAGTATATAGTGCAGGGCGATGTGGGATCTACACTCAAAGCCATGCTGAACATCAGAGGCGGTGGACTTGCCATATATGGTGGAATCATAGCGGGAGTCATCACGGCGGTAATATTCTGCAAGGTGAGAAAAGTCAGCTTTGTACTCATGGCGGATACAGCCACTTTTGGAATACTGATCGGACAGATACTTGGAAGATTTGGAAACTTCTTCAACAGAGAAGCATTTGGCGCATATACGAACAGTAAGATGGCCATGGCGATTCCGCTTGATTACTACAGATCTGATGGCAATCTTGACTATCTGGAGAGAACCGGGGTCATCACACAGAAGATGCTGGACAATGTGATGAATATAGACGGCATGGATTGCATAACGGTCCATCCGACATTCCTGTATGAGTCCTTATGGAATCTTATGCTACTTGTGTTCTTATTTATATATAGAAAGCACAAGAAATTCAAAGGAGAGTTCGCTCTTATATATGTGGGAGGATACGGACTCGGAAGATTTATCGTCGAAGGTCTCAGAAGTGATTCCCTGATGATCGGCAATACAGGGATCAAGGTATCCCAGGCGCTTGCACTTGTATGCTTTGTAACTGCCGTGGTACTGCTTGTCATAAATTATGTAAGATGTGCCAAGCGTGGCTGGCCTGCTGCAGTGATGGGTGACGCCGCTGGCACAGAAGTGAAGATTAGTGGCGAATGTGATCCTGCGGATACAGAAGTGGAGACCAGTGGTGAAGCAGACGCTGCCGGTACAGAAGTGGAGACCAGTGGTGGATCAGATGACGCTGGAGAAAAAAAGAAAGATGACAAAGATGCCACAAAATAGCATTTCAGCGCAGAAAAAGTGGCAATAAAAATAATATAACAGGGAGACAATACAGATAAATACCCACAAGGTGGAGATATCCCCCACGAAATGGGAAAAAACTGGGATTTGTCTCCACCATAAAAAGCCTGTAGGTTTGACAGTGAAAACTGTTAGATCTACAGGCTTTTTTGCGTATTTGCACACACTTTTTTCATATAACAGGGTTGCAATTTGGGGGGCTATAGTATAGAATAGTGGTTACAAGTGGCATTACTGTGCAACTAAGTGGTGGAAAGTGGTGATTGAACCGGAGTTATACGAAAGGAGGAGATCGGGATGTCCAGATGCTTATCAGGTGAATATGAACATAAGCTTGATGCAAAAGGAAGACTGATCATGCCATTAAAACTTCGTTCGGAACTCGGGGAGTCATTCATGGTAACCAAAGGAATAGACTGCTGTCTCTATGTATATGGAATGACAGAGTGGGAGGAGTTCGTTGAGAAGCTGAACAAGCTTCCTATGACCAACAGAACGGCCAGAGCCTTCAAGAGAGGTTTCCTTGCCGGAGCGGTCAAGTGTGAGCCGGATGCACAGGGAAGAATACTTCTATCTCCGAAGCAGAGAGAATATGCTCATATAGACAAGGATGTGTATGTCATCGGTAACGGTGAGAAAGCGGAGATCTGGAGCAAGGAAGAGTGGGATGGCCCTGAGAACATGAGTGATAATCAGGCCAGCATGGACGAGCTTGCAGATGAGCTTGATGCACTTGATTTTAGTTTTTAGAAGAGAATGGTAATTGATTATGGAATTTGCGCACAAGTCGGTCTTGCTTGAGGAGACCATCGACAACCTGAATATCAAGCCGGATGGCATCTACGTGGATGGCACATTAGGTGGAGCCGGACACTCAGAGCAGATTGTGAAGAGGCTTGGCGAGGGTGGCAGGCTTATAGGTATCGACCAGGATGAGGATGCCATAGCTGCAGCGTCGAAGAGACTTGAGCCGTATGGGGATAAGGTGACCATAGTCAGGGATAATTACCAGAATTTCAGAAGAATATTGGATGAACTGAACATACAGAAGGTGGACGGGATACTCCTTGATCTGGGAGTGTCTTCATATCAACTCGATAATGCGGATAGAGGATTCACATATCGGGTTGATGCTCCACTGGATATGAGGATGGACAACAGGCAGACAAAGACTGCAAAGGATATAGTCAATGATTATTCCGAGGCTGAGCTGTTCCGTATACTTAAGGATTACGGAGAGGAGAGATATGCAAAGAGTATTGCATACCACATTTGCAAGTACCGTGAGAACAAGGTGATAGAGACCACCGAAGAGCTCAACGATATAATCCGTGGCTCCATACCGGCAAAGGCAAGGAATGGACAGGGACATCCGTCCAAGCAGACATTTCAGGCGATCAGGATAGAGCTTAACAGAGAGCTTGATGTGCTCAGGGATTCAATAGACGGCATGATAGCAAGCCTGAATCCGGGAGGAAGATTGTGTATCATCACATTCCATTCCCTTGAGGACCGGATAGTGAAGCTAGCATTCAGGAAAAATGAAAATCCATGCATTTGTCCACCGAACTTTCCGGTGTGCACATGCGGAAGAAAGCCTCTCGGCAAGGTGATAACGAGAAAACCGATCATACCGGGAGAAAGGGAGCTTGAGGAGAATTCCAGATCAAAGAGCTCAAAGCTCAGAGTGTTTGAGGCAATTTGACAGATATAAATGAAAGAGGCGATATAGATGGCAGATAGAAGATACTACACAGAGGGTAGTTCTGCAAGACAACTGAATTATGATGACCGGGCTGGACGTAACAGATCCCGCGAAGCTGTAGTCAGAGGCTCAGCCGCTCCGGCGAGAAGACCACAGCCTTCAGTGAGACCTGAGAGAGCTCCACAGCCGGCGCGAAGAAAGAAACAGGGATCATCTCATCTGACTGACAGAGAGAGACGAGAGCTTGCAGCCAGAAAGGCACAGAGAAAGGCAGTTACAAATGCACAAATAAGATATACGGCGGGCATGGTTGCTGCGATAATCGTTGCGGTGGCGCTGTGCTGTTATCTTCTGAAACTTACATCAGATGTCAAGTCACAGAAGGAGTCAGTGGCAACGCTGAAGAGCCAGGTGGCAACACAGCTTGACGAGAATGCAAGCTACAGCGCAGGACTTGATTCCATGACAGATCTGGATGAGATATATAATATTGCAACTACTAAGCTCGGCATGGTATACTCACAGCCGGGACAAACATTATACTATTCACAGAATAATGATGATTACGTAGTACAGTACAAGGATGTCCCTAAGGCCAAGTAGTCTTAGGGATATTTAATTTTTAAGGTGGAAAGATAAAATGTCAAAGAGATCAAAGCTATTTTTAAAAGGAATGAGAAGAAAGACCAAGATCGCATATTTGCTGGTGGTGGGAGTTCTGGTGGCACTCACCATAAGAGTTGTGTACATCAACGTGGCAAATGGAAAGGAGTATTCGGAGGCTGTGGTTCTGCAGATGGACTACAATTCCACGGATATTCCGTATGAGAGAGGCGAGATACTGGACAGAAATGGAAATGTCCTTGCAAACAGTGAGAAGACCTACAGCCTGATACTTGAGCCTGTGAATATTCTGATCACGGAGAAGGGAAAGGCGGCAACAAGAGCTGCGGTGTTGGAGTATTTCGATGTGTCAGGAGACGATTTTGACAAGCACATTGCAAATGAGGATTCTTATTATGAGGTAGTCCTCAAGGATCTTCCATATACAAAGGTTAAGGCATTTGAGGATTACTGTAAGACCGATGAGGGCGCAGATGTCATAGGAGTGAGATTCGAGACGGTGTATAAGAGAAATTACCCAAATGGATCTCTGGCGTGTCACCTGCTCGGATACACCGCCAGCGGAAATGTTGGACAGGGTGGTATTGAGGGCTATTATAATGACTACTTAAACGGTGTGGATGGCAAGACTTACAGATATATGTCGGGATTAGGCGGCGTTGACTCGGAGACTGTGGCAGCCCAGAATGGTGAGACAGTAGTATCCACCATAGATATGAACATACAGAAGATTATAGAGGACAACATCACTGAGTATATGCAGAATACAGGTGCTAAGCAGATAGGTATCATAGCAATGGATCCAAACAATGGCGAGATACTTGGAATGGCAAGCTCACGTACCTACGATCCAAATGACCCGATGAACACACAGGCGCTCAGGAACATGACAGTCACCGTCACCCAGGAGGTTGAGATCGAGGGTGCAGATGAGAATGCGGACAGCCTGATAAGCGTTGAGAGTGCAAAGAAAAATACAACAGCAACAACGGAGAGCAGCGAGGATGGCACTACCACAGAATCATCCACAGAAGCGACCACCGAACAGAAGAATGTAAAGACTGAGGAAGTGGAATACGATTTCTCAAAGATGTCGGATGAAGAGTTCCATAGCACGATAGATGGATTTACATCAGACCAGTTATATGAGGCACTCAACTATGTATGGCAGAATTACTGTATAAGTGATGTGTTTGAGCCGGGTTCAACATACAAGGCATTTACCATAGCGGGAGCCATGGAGGATGGAGTGATCTCAGACGGAGATGAATTCCTCTGTGATGGTTCACAGGTCGTAGTCGAGGGAGAGAGCCCTATTTACTGTAGTTACAGAGCAGGACACGGAATGGTAGACGTCAAGAGAGCTCTGGCTGTTTCATGTAATGATGCATTGATGCAGATAGCGGACAAGGAGGGACCAGAGACATTTGACAAATATCAGGTGATATTTAACATTGGTTCCAAGACAGGAATAGATCTCGAAGGTGAGACGACAGGTATTAAGTACGATGTGGAGAATCTTAATCCTACAGAGCTTGCGACATCTTCATTTGGACAGGGTGTTACAACATCCATGATCCAGATGGCAGCGGGATTCTGTTCTGTAATAAACGGCGGAAATTATTATGTGCCACATGTTGTCAAGAGACTTCTGGATTCAGACGGAAATGTGGTTGAGAATATGGATCCGGTGCTTGTCAGAAAGACCATATCCAAGGAAGTGTCGGATTACATGAAGACATACCTCCAGGCGGTTGTTGAGGAAGGTACAGGATATGCGGCTGGAATAGAGGGCTACACCATCGGTGGTAAGACAGGTACAGCCGAGAAGCTTCCTCGAGGAAATGGAAAATACGTACTGTCATTCATAGGATTCACCCCTGTTGAGAATCCTCAGATCATGCTTTACGTTGTAGTTGATGAGCCTCATGTTGAGGATCAGTCAGGATCAGGAGCAGGAGCAAAGCTGTTCAATCAGGTTATGCAGGATCTCCTTCCATACCTGAATGTATACTCAACAAACGGAGATGATGTGGCTTATGACGGAACGGAGGAACCGCTATCATCAGCATTTGACACGGATACAGAGACTGCAGATACAGAGGCGGCAACAGAGGATGCGGCTGCTGAGGACACATCAGCGGAAGATACATCAGCGGATGATACATCGACCGACGACACATCGGCGGATGACACGTCGTATGACGATACGGCAGACGACAGTTATACGGCGGACGATACATGGGAGGATGACAGCGGAACAGGCGATGACACGGATACGTGGAGCGGTGACGAGGACTATTCCGGCGAATGATAATTTACACAGTAAACCAAAGCATCGAAGGTGCAGATACACCTCCGGTGCTTTTTTAATGCAGAGATAGATTTGTACACGAATAGGCGAATACATGAGGCATCCGGCTAATATGATAATAAAAAAGTCCGGGATCAAGAGTTGAAGGTATACAGTTATAACAGGCGGAGGATAAAGTTTGTGTTCGTTATGGCGGCCCTAGCGCTGGGAGTTATAGTTGGCCGTCTTGCATACATAATGCTCTACAGGGGAGAATACTATAGTGAGAAAGCAGATTCCCTGCATGAGAGGGAGAGAAGCATAAAAGCTCCCAGGGGAAGGATATACGACAGAAATGGCAATATCATAGCGGACAACAAGGCGGTGTGTTCAATATCCGTGATACACAGCCAGATAGAGGATGAGGCGGAGGTCACAGAGCTTCTTACAAGATATCTGGATAAGGATCCGGCAGACATCAGGAAGAAGGTGGAGAAGGTATCCTCAAGGGAGCTCATAGCGTCAAATGTAGACAAGGAGACCGGAAAAAAAATCAAGGCGGCTGCTGTTCCGGGGATCAAGGTGGACGAGGATTACAAGCGCAGCTATCCATATGATACCCTTGCATCGAAGGTTATAGGCTTCACCGGTGCTGACAATCAGGGAATACTGGGCCTTGAGGTGACATATGACAGTGTGCTCACAGGGACAAATGGAAGCATAAATGCGGTCACGGATGCAAGGGGAATAGAGCTTGCGGAATATTCAGAAACCAGGACAGAGCCCATTTCCGGAAATGATCTCGTGACAACACTGGATCTCAATATACAGAGATATGTGACACAGGCTGCAGAGAAAGTCCTGATCGAGAAAAAAGCAAACAGGGTGTGTGCAATAACGATCAATCCCCAAAATGGCGAGATATATGCCATGGTGGATGTGCCGGAATACAATCTGAACGAACCGTTCAAACTGGTTAAGCCAGAGAACGATGGAGAGACAGACACAAGGGAAGATGCAGAGAGGAATAACAGCGCATCCGAGACATCCATGTTGCTGCCTACAGCCGGCAATATGGATGAGCTGAACAATATGTGGAGAAATTATCTGATAAGCGACACATATGAGCCGGGATCAACCGCCAAGATAATAACACTGACGGCAGCACTCGAGAAGGGAGCGGTCGACAGCAACTCAAACTTTTTCTGCCCGGGATATAAGATAGTTGAGGACAGAAGGATAAGGTGCAGCAAGACCACGGGCCATGGAAGCCAGAGCCTTAAGGAGGCGCTCATGAATTCCTGCAATCCGGCGTTTATGGAGATAGGAGAGAGAACAGGTGTGGATGGCATGTACGAGTATTATCACAAGCTGGGATTGTTCAGTCAGAGCGGAATAGACCTTCCCGGAGAGGCAAACTCCATCATGCATAAGAAGGAAAATGTCGGGCCGGTAGAGCTTGCCACCATGTCGTTTGGACAGTCATTCCAGGTGACTCCGATACAGTTCATATCTGCAGTGTGCACGGTTGTGAATGGAGGGCATACGGTAACTCCACATTTGGGAAAAAGGATAATAGACAGCAGTAAAGAAACTATTACAGCCATTGAATTTGACGAGCAGAGACAGGTTATAGATGAGGGGACATCACAGAAGATGCGGGAGATGCTTGAGGCAGTCGTTGCCGAGGGCGGCGGATCAAAGTGTGCCATAGAGGGCTGCAGGATAGGCGGAAAGACCGCCACGAGTGAGAAACTTCCCAGAGGAACAGGCAGATACATATCTTCTTTTATAGGATTTGCGCCGGCGGATGATCCTCAAGTCCTGACGGTCGTGCTAATAGATGAGCCCGAGGGCACATATTATGGAGGAACCATAGCGGCCCCTGTTGTGAGAGATATTTTTTTGAATATTCTTCCCTATTTGGGAATTGACAAAGCCACAAATGAGTATTAAATTTATCTCAGTCTGAAAACAGTTTAAGAAATACATAGTCCGCGGTGTGCGGGCAGGTAAGGAGTACAAAATGAATTTAGATTTAAAGATTGTTTTACCGGTAGTGATAGCATTCTGTATCAGCGTGGTGCTGTGCCCTATAGTTATACCGTTCCTGAAGAAGCTCAAGTTCGGTCAGTTTGTCAGGGATGACGGCCCACAGGCACATTTGAAGAAGGCCGGAACACCAACCATGGGTGGACTTATAATCCTTCTGTCACTTACGATCACGACGCTTATCTATATGAAGAAATATCCGGATGTCCTTCCGGTGCTTTTTGTGACACTTGGATTTGGACTTATCGGATTTATCGATGATTACATCAAAGTTGTTATGAAGAGATCAATGGGACTTCACGCATGGCAGAAGATGCTCGGACAGATTGTCGTTACGGGAGTATTTGCATATTATGTAGAGAAGTATTCAGATATCAACAATGAGCTTATAATACCATTCCTTGGCAAGACGGTTCAGCTCAACAGCACACTCTATGTGATACTGTTGTTCTTCATCGTGCTTGGAACAGTTAATGGTGCGAACTTCACAGATGGACTTGACGGACTTGCGTCATCAGTCACGGTTCTCATAGCCACATTCTTTGCGGTTGTAGCAGTGGGAACAGACTCAAGTGTTGCTCCGGTTGCCTGCGCAGCGGTTGGATGTCTTCTTGGCTTCCTTGTGTACAATGTGTACCCTGCAAAGGTATTCATGGGAGACACAGGTTCTCTGGCACTCGGTGGATTTGTTGCATCAACAGCGTATATGCTCAAGATGCCTATATTCATAGTTATAATAGCTTTCATATACTTCATTGAAGTATTATCAGTTATAATACAGGTTGTTTCATTCAAGCTTACAGGCAAGAGAGTGTTCAGAATGGCACCTATACATCATCATTTTGAGCTCGGGGGATGGCCTGAGTCAAAGGTCGTTGCTATATTTTCTATAGTGACTGCAGTCCTCTGTGTGGTAGGTTTACTGGCTCTGTAATGTAGAAAGGAGAAAATGGTGCAGTGGTGCACCATGGTGAAATGATATGGAGATCAATACAGCGATAGTAGCAGGAACAGGAAAGAGTGGAATCAGTGCAACCAAGCTTCTGGTAAATCATGGAGTAAAGGTTTATCTGTTCGATGAGAACAAGGACAGAGATATAGAGGCGATAAAGGAGAAGACAGGCGATTCAGAGCTTGTTCAGATAGAACTCGGTGAGCTTGGAGAGGATGCCCTCTCATCATCACAGCTCATGGTCATCAGTCCGGGAATCCCTGTTGATGCGCCATTTACAGATGTGGTGAGAAATGCGGGAATACCTATCTGGAGTGAGATAGAGCTGGCATACCATTATGGTAAGGGTAAGATAGCAGCCATAACAGGAACAAACGGCAAGACTACAACTACAGCCCTTGTGGGAGAGATAGTCAAGGCACACAATGCCAAGACCATCGTTGTGGGAAATATTGGAATACCTTACACAGAACTGTGCGACACAACAGACGATGATTCAGATACAGTTGCAGAGATAAGCAGTTTCCAGCTTGAGACGGTTATAGATTTTCATCCGAATGTCAGTGCAATACTCAACCTGACTCCGGATCATCTGAACAGGCACTATACATTTGAGAATTATGGAAATGTAAAGTTTTCAATAACAAAGAATCAGACCATGGATGATGTGACAGTCCTCAACTATGATGATGAGCATACACGCGCCATGGGAGAGAAGGCAAAGGATCATTGCCATGTAGTATATTTCAGCAGACTGGAGAAGCCGGCCGGTGGAGTATATGTAGAGGATGGGGATATCATCCTCGAGGATGGCGATAAGAAGATCAATGTACTTGCCATTAAGGATCTTAAGCTCATGGGAGCTCACAATGTTGAGAATGTTCTGGCAGCAGTTGGAATATCATATTATATGGGAGTCCCTGTTGATGTTATCAGAGATGTTGCAACATCATTCAAGGCTGTTGCTCATAGAATAGAATATGTTGACACCGTCGATGGTGTCGCATACTACAATGATTCAAAGGGAACAAACCCTGATGCAGCCATAAAAGGAATACAGGCCATGGTGGCTCCTACATTCCTCATAGGTGGAGGCTACGACAAGGGTTCTGAGTACGACGAGTGGATAGAGGCGTTTGACGGCAAGGTAAAGTGGCTTGTTCTCATAGGCCAGACTGCGCAGAAGATAGCTGACTGTGCAAAGAGACATGGATTTAACTCAATTATATTTGAGGAGAATCTTCAGGATGCGGTAGCATATTGCCATGAGAATGCGGTTGACGGAGATGCGGTGCTTCTCTCACCTGCATGTGCAAGCTGGGGACAGTTTGACAACTACGAGCAGAGAGGCGATATGTTCAAGGAGTATGTAAGAAGCTATAAGGAGTGATCTGATTGCATGGAGGTCCTGAGGTTTCAGAAGATAGAGTGAGAGATGCACGAAAACGGTGTCCGGGAGGATATGTGGATGTGACCATGCTCCTGGCGCTGGGGATGATTCTGATATTTGGGCTTGCCATGATATACAGTACGAGCAGTTACAGGGCGTACGACCTGTACGGAGATCAGATGTACTTTTTTAAAAGACAGGCACTTTATATGTTGCTGGCGATCCTCGCCATGTACATAGTGTCAAGATATGACTACAGGCGACTGCTCAGGCTGTCTGCGGTCATTTTGCTGTCATCACTTGTTCTTCAGGTGGTGGTGCTGATAATAGGAACGGCCAGCCATGGGTCAGCAAGATGGATATATATTGGACCTATAGGATTTCAGCCATCAGAATATGCCAAGACGGCGATCATAATCTACACCTCGGCGAGGACTGCCGTGGAGAGCAAAAATCTGTGCAGACCGGGCTGCCTTATAAAGGTAATGATCCTGCCCGTGATCACCATAGCCCTGATCGGTGTGGAGAATCTCAGCACGGCTATAATCTGTTTTGCAATCCTTTTTGTAATATTGTTTGTGGGAAGCCCCAGGGTCAGACATTTTGTTCTGATCGGTATATTTGGTGTTGTCGGGAGTGTGCTTTTCATAATGTTCGCAGGCTACAGGGCGAACAGAGTCAAGATATGGCTTGATCCTGAGAATTACGCAGATGGCTATCAGACGGTTCAGTCGTTATATGCCGTTGGTTCCGGTGGACTGTTTGGAGTGGGCTTTGGGAGAAGTGTCCAAAAGATGGGGTTTATTCCGGAGTCACATAATGATATGATATTCTCAGTCGTGTGTGAGGAGCTCGGAATTGTCGGAGCGGCATTTATACTTATCGTTTTTCTTATATTACTTAGGCGGATGGCTGTGACGGCCATGAATGCCAGAGACAGATTTGGAAGCATGCTCACAGCGGGAGTGATGGCACATGTGGCGGTCCAACTGCTGATAAATGTGAGTGTTGTCACGAATACCATTCCGCCGACAGGTGTGCCGATGCCATTTGTCAGTTATGGCGGAAGTTCGATAATTTTCATTCTGATGGAGATGGGGATAGTGATGTCCGTATCCAGAGGAATTTCGTATGACGAAACAGACATATGACAGATCCTTTAAAGGAAGATTTGAATGGAAAACAACAATAGACGAAATGTTAATAAAAATAGAATGAGCAGAAATGTTGATGTTGCGCAGACCAGACGTGAAAGCGGCTATGTGGATGTCATGACCGGAAAACGCCTCGACGGAAGGGTGAAGGTTCCGGTTGATAAGAGAAGACAGCAGACAGACAGCCGCAATGGACAGCGGAGAGCAGACGGAGATATGCGCCGCAGGACGGATGAGCAGACACGAAGAAGGCCTGATGGGGAGCACCGCAGAACAGGCGAACAGGCGCGCAGAAGACCAGACGGAGAGCGTCGCAGATCTGACGAGCAGGTGCGCAGAAGACCAGACGGAGAGCGCCGCAGATCTGACGAACAGGTGCGCAGGAGACCAGACGGAGAGCGCCGCAGATCTGACAAACAGGTGCGCAGGAGACCAGATGGAGAGCACCGCAGATCTGATGAGCAGGTGCGCAGGAGACCAGATGGAGAGCGTCGTAGATCTGATGAGCAGGTGCGCAGGAGACAGGATGGAGAGCGTCGCAGACCGGATGACCGGATGCGCAGAGAGGATGCAGAAAACCGCAGATCCGAGGAGAGACGCAGGCGTAAGCAAGATCAGGCGGTTGCTGCAAAAAAGAAGAACAAGAAAAAACGCAAAAAAGAGCGCAGAAAGCTTACCCCGGAGGAGATAGAGAGAAAGAAGAAGCTGCAGGCGGAGAAACTTGCCAGAAGAAAGGCGAGACGTGAGAAGGCGGCAAGGATATTCAAGATAGTTCTCAAGATACTTCTCATTCTGGTGGTGCTGTGTGCTATAGCGTTTGTATACATACGTACATGTTATAAATTGAAGTCCATAAAAGTGACCGGAACTGATCACTACACTGACCAACAGATGGTCGATATCGTGACCGGCGGTAAGGATTATGGCAATACGCTGCTGTTTATACTTGAGAGCAGACTGAATCCTGCCCAGGATGTAACCTTTATAGATAAGATAGACGTCACATATGTGAACAGGAATTCAGTAGAGATCACGGTGTACGAGAAGGCCATGGCGGGCTGCATAAAGTACAACGATCAGTATGCATATTTTGATGGCGACGGTATCGTGCTCGAGATATCCGATGCAAAGCTTGATGATGTTCCTTGTATAGAGGGACTTACAAGTGACAGCGTGGAGCAGGGAAAGAAGCTTGATGTCGGTGATTCGGGATTCTTCCAGGAGATACTGACTATGACACAGCTCATTTACAAGAGCGGAATACAGATAGACAAGATTACTTATGACACAGATCAGAATCTCATACTTCACAAGGATGGAATAAAGATCAGGATCGGCGACGGTGAAAACCTGGAGACGAAATTCATGAATCTTGAGAGCATACTTGAGAGCGTGAAGGGTAAAAAGGGAACTCTTGATATGTCGAATTACAGTGAATCGCAGAGGAACGTTATCTTTAAAGAAAATAAATAAAAAATTTCTTGCGTAATGATATAAAAAATCGTATTATATAGGTACTAATGCGATAAAACGGTCAGCTTTTGAGCAGATGACAATGATTGATGGATAAAGAATAAGTATATAAGGAGGATGCAACCGTGCTTGAGATAAAATCAAATGACGAGAGAACACCGGCAAGGATTCTTGTAATTGGTGTCGGCGGTGCAGGTAACAATGCTGTTAACAGAATGATCGATGAGAATGTTGAGGGAGTGGAACTTATCGCTATCAATACAGATAAGCAGGCTCTTTCACTCAGCAGAGCTACAACAAAGATCCAGATAGGTGAGAAACTTACCAAGGGTCTTGGTGCTGGTGCAAAGCCTGAGATCGGTGCCAGCGCTGTAGAGGAGAATAGAGAAGAGATCGTAGACATCATCAAGGACGCCAACATGGTATTCGTAACATGTGGTATGGGTGGTGGAACAGGAACAGGCGCTGCCCCTGTCGTTGCAGAGATGGCACGTAACCTTGGTATCCTCACAGTCGGAGTTGTCACAAAGCCATTTGGTTTTGAGGGCAAGCCTCGTATGAGAAACGCAATCGAAGGTATAGAGAGACTTAAGGAGAATGTGGATACACTTATTGTTATCCCTAACGACAAGCTCCTTCAGATCTGTGATAAGAGAACAAGTATTCCTGATGCGCTGAAGAAGGCAGATCAGGTACTGCAGCAGGGTGTTCAGGGTGTTACAGACCTTATCAATAAGCCGGGTCTTATCAACCTTGACTTTGCAGATATACAGACAGTTATGAGAGATAAGGGTATCGCTCATATCGGTATAGGTTCAGCAAGCGGAGAGAACAAGGCTGTTGACGCCATCAAGGAGGCTATGGATTCACCACTTCTTGAGACAACCGTTTCGGGTGCAACAGATATCATCGTAAACTTCTCAGGTAACATTGGTATCGTTGAGGCTTATGATGCTGTTACATATCTTACAGAGCAGGCTGGAGATGGAGTCAACATCATCTTCGGTACAGTTGACAATGACAACATGGGTGAGGATATAAGCATCACGATCATTGCTACAGGTCTTGAGAGATCAGGCGAGAGCGATGTCACCGCAAGATATGCAGGTACTGCATCTCCTATGGGAACAATGACCACACCTAAGCCAGCAGTTACAACAACACCTGTTGCAGAGCCAAAGACTGCTACATATGCAGGCCAGAGCCTTGGAACACACAGCACTCAGACAAGCACAAGACCATCGTTCCTCGGCGGTCAGACAACTGAGACTGCTCCGGCAGCAAAGCCAGCATACACAGCACCTGTGACACCAGCACAGCAGACACCTGTAACATCAACACCAGTTGAGCCGGCACATGTGTCAAGACCAAAGACAGAGAGTATCAAGATTCCTGATTTCCTCAAGAAGAGATAAGGAAGAGATCGGAAGATTTTTATAGGTAAGTATAAAACGGGTAATTTCGAGAGAAATTATCCGTTTTCTTCAATAAGGAGGCAGAAATATGTTTTATGTTGCAGACCGAACAGAGATGCAGGAGATAGACAGGCTGACCATAGAGGAAAAGGGTGTGCCAGGGATCCTGCTTATGGAGAGAGCTGCGATCACCGTGCTGGAGGAGATAAATTCCAGACTGAAGTCTATAAACGCGGACAGAAAATTAAAGTGCCTTGTGGTTGTTGAAGGCGGCAATAACGGCGGGGACGGACTGGCTCTTGCGAGACTTCTGTACCAGCAGGGAGATATTGTCCATGTCTGTTATATAAATGGAATATCGAGAGTAAGCGACAGCTTTTCATATCAGCTTGAAATAGCGAAAAAAATCGGCATACAGGTGACGGATCACATCATTGACAGTGATTACGATGTGGTTGTGGACGGAATATTTGGCGTCGGACTCAAGCGTGATGTGGCGGGAATATGGAGAGAGACCATAGAGACGATGAACGGACTTGTCGGCTTTAAGGTTGCCATAGATACCCCGTCAGGTGTGGATGCCAGCACGGGGCAGATCATGGGATGTGCATTCAGGGCAGGCATGACGGTCACATTTGGACTGAATAAAAGAGGGCTGATATTTTATCCCGGCTGCGAGATAAGCGGAGAGGTCGTTGTGAGAGACATAGGATTTGCACAGGCTGAAGTGGACAGAGTACACCCGGTGGCATATTCCTACAACAGAGACGATCTGTGCATGCTTCCGGGACGGAGTGATTCATCAAATAAGGGAACATATGGAAAGCTTGCGGTGATAGCTGGAAGCAGAGACATGTCCGGTGCCATGACATTTGCGGCGGAGGCTGCATACAGGATGGGAACAGGGCTTGTGAAGATATACACACATATCGACAACAAGGAGATAGCAGGAGTAAGAATTCCTGAGGCAGTGCTTATGTGCTATAGCAACAAAGATGAAGCGGAGCAGTGTGCAAGGGATGCCGTGGAGTGGTCGGATGCCATACTGATCGGTCCTGGTATAGGAAAAGGCGATGCGGCAAGGAGCATGGTGGAATATATTATGTGCGAGGCCGTGCAGACCGTGATCGCGGATGCGGATGCCTTGAACATAATATCCGAAAAGCCCGATATTCTTGGAAGACACAGAGGACCGGTGATCGTAACACCACATATAGGAGAGATGTCAAAACTTACAGGCGTCGCCATACCGGATATAAAAAAGAATATATTAGAGGTGTGCAAAGACTTTTCGATGGAGTATAATGTTGTAAGTGCGCTGAAAGATGCCAGAACATGCGTAAGTGACGGCAGGGATGTGTACATAAACACATCCGGTAATAACGGTATGTCAACTGCGGGGGCAGGGGATGTGCTTGCCGGTATAATAGCTGGGCTTGTCTGCACCGGACTTGGTGCGTATGAGGCTGCGAAGCTGGGAGTATATATACATGGGTTGGCAGGAGATATGGCGGCAGAGCACAGAGGAAGAAATGCAATGATAGCCAGGGATATAGTGAGCGCTATATCGGAGGTTATAAAAGGAGCAGAACATGATGGACAACAGTAACTTTAACAGAGTGCAGGCTGTGATAAATCTTGACAATATAAGGGATAATATCACGGCTATGAAGAGGCTTATAGACGGTGATAAGAAGATGCTGGCGGTCATAAAGGCAGACGCCTATGGACACGGCGCTGTCGAGGTGGCAGAGGCACTTGATGATCTGGTGGATTTCTTTGCAGTGGCATTCATCGATGAGGCTTTGGAGCTCAGAAGAGCAAATATAGATAAGCCCATATTGATACTGGGCTACACAGATCCCTCGGATTACGAACTGATTATCAGATATGATGTTAGACCTGCCATGTATGAGGTGGACGATGCACAGAAGCTCTCGGATTTGGCGGTGAGCATGAATACAAAGGCAAAGATCCATATCAAGGTCGATACAGGCATGGGAAGAATCGGATTCACATGTGATGAAGATGGCGTGAAGAACATAGAAAAGATCAGTCAGATGCCGGGCATAGAGATAGAGGGGATATTTACCCATTACGCAAAGGCTGATGAACTCGACAAGACCGCTGCAAATGGTCAGCTTGAGAAGTTCAGGTGGATAAACAGCCAGCTTGAGGCACTTGGAATACACATACCTGTAAGGCATATATCTAACAGTGCGGGTATCATGGAGATGGACAATTCGGATTTTGATATGGTCAGATCGGGAATAGTCACATACGGACTTTATCCATCAGATGAGGTAGATAAGAATATAGCGGCTTTGAAACCTGCTATGAGACTTATGTCCAAGGTTATATTTGTGAAGGACGTAAAAGCCGGAACAGGTATAGGATATGGATGGTCCTATATAGCGGATCATGATATAAAGGTTGCGACGGTGTCGGCAGGATATGCCGATGGATACCCAAGAGCACAGTCCAATATAGGCAGAGTTATCATCCATGGAGAGTATGCTCCGATCATCGGAAGGGTGTGCATGGATCAGTTCATGGTTGACGTGAGCCACATTGATGGTGTAAAAGTAAGAGATGACGTAACTCTCATCGGACAGGATGGAGACAGAGAGGTAACTGTCGAGGAGGTGGCAGCGCCTGCCAACAGTTTTAATTACGAGCTGGTATGTAACATATCAAGACGAGTTCCGAGAACATACATAAGGGACGGCAGAGAGCTTGGACAGGTAAACTATCTTCTGGATTAACGAATAACCGGTACTGTCATGGGCAATACTTTTTTTAGAGTGGAATACATACTATATAAGTATATAGCCACATTCAATGAAAGTATTTGTGGGGTGAACAGAATTGGTGATCAGACGTGGGGATATTTATTACGCGGATCTAAGACCGGTGGTTGGATCGGAGCAGGGAGGCATACGACCTGTTATAGTAGTTCAGAATGAGGCTGGGAACAGACACAGTTCCACGGTCATAATAGCTGCGATAACCAGCAAGATGAAGAGGCCAAAACTTCCAACACATATCATGCTTGATTCTTCAAGCTGTGATATAGCGAAGGATTCCGTCATATTGTTGGAACAGCTCAGGACTATAGACAAACAGCGCCTGAAAGAAAAGGTGTGTCACGTTGACGCTGATGTGCTGAGGCGTGTTGATGAAGCTCTGAAGATAAGTCTTGAACTGGCATAAAATAATATATGAGGTGATACAGACAATTATATGAAGATTTTTAACAAAAAATCAGAAGAGGAAAAGGTAGAAGAAGAGATCATATCCATGGTGAACGAGGGAAATGAGCAGGGACTTATAGAGGACTCTGAGGCCCAGTTTATTACAAACATATTTGAGTTCACTGACAAGGAGAGCAGAGATGTGATGACGGCCAGATTGAACGTCATGGCTATAGACAAGAACTCTGATCTGGACGAAGTCATGGAGATAATGATAGAGAATAACTATTCAAGATATCCGGTGTATGACGGTGATCTTGACAACGTAGTTGGAATAATCTATTTCAAGGATTTTGTGAAGGAATATCTGCGAGATAAGACGAAATCACTGGCTGAGATCATGGTTGAGGCTACATTTGTACATCCTACGTACAACATAGCAAAATTGTTCCGCAGGATGCAGACAGCAAAGATACATATGGTCATAGTTGTGGATGAGTATGGTCAGACAGAGGGAATTGTGACCATGGAGGATATTCTGGAAGAGATAGTCGGCAACATACTTGACGAGTACGATGACGCCAGCGAGGATATCAAGAAGCGTGGCGATATGTACATAGTCAGTGGTAAGGCTGAACTGGATGAGCTGAGTGACGTTCTGGGGATAGAATTCCCGGACGAGGACTTCCAGACGCTGAACGGATTTCTGCTGTATGAGCTGGGGAGACTTCCATATGCGGATGAGGAGATAGAGATAGTGTATCAGAACTACAGATTCACTTCCCTGTCGGTAAATAACAACATGATCGGTGAGGTAAAGATCACAAAGGTTGAAAAAACACCGCAATAGTGATAATATACGTAACTAGTAATCAAGAGAAAGAGGAGAATTAACGATGTCAGGACATTCAAAATTTGCGAACATCAAGCACAAGAAGGAAAAGAACGATGCAGCAAAGGGTAAGATCTTCACAATCATTGGTAAGGAGATCGTGGTAGCAGTAAAGGAAGGCGGAGCAAATCCTGAGAACAACAGTAAGCTTCGTGATGTAATCGCCAAGGCAAAGGCAAACAACATGCCTAACGATACTATCAAGCGTGGTATCGAGAGAGCGGCAGGAGATGCAAACTCAGTAAACTATGTAGTGAATACATATGAAGGCTACGGTCCTAACGGTACCGCCATCATAGTAGACACTCTTACGGACAATAAGAACAGAACAGCAGCCAATGTGCGTAACTGCTTCACAAAGGGTGGCGGTAACGTAGGTACAACAGGCTGTGTATCATATATGTTTGATCACAAGGGACAGATCATCATTGCAAAGGAAGACTGTGATATAGATGCAGATGACCTCATGATGATGGCACTGGATGCAGGAGCTGAGGATTTCTCAGACGAGGATGACAGCTACGAGATCATCACAGCACCTGAGGATTTCTCGCAGGTAAGAGAGAGCCTTGAGAAGGAAGGCATAAAGATGGCTGAGGCTGAGCTCACAATGATACCTCAGAACTATGTTGATATAGACGATCCTGAGGTTGTCAAGAAGTTCACAAGGATTATAGATATGCTTGAGGAGGACGATGACGTTCAGGCAGTATATCACAATGCAAATCTTCCGGAAGAGGACGATGAGGACTGATATATAATTGCAAGGGATATGATAACATTGGTAACAGACAATTACTCAGATAATCAGCACCATTGCAGCATAGCTTGAAATAGAACTTCCGCACCTTATATATGGTGTGGAAGTTCTATTTGAGTAATGACGACATGGATGGTATCTGTGTCTGTTATATACGGAATGAGTATTGTTAGGAGAAGAGATGAAGGGAATACTTAGATATCTTAAGGACTATAAGAAAGAGTCCATACTTGCCCCGCTTTTTAAGATGTTGGAGGCAACATTTGAATTGCTTATCCCGATCGTCATGGCAAATGTAATCGATGTCGGTATAGCAGGGCGTGACATAAGCTACGTTGTGAAGATGTGTCTCGTCATGATACTTTTGGGAATTATCGGTCTGGTGTGTTCTATCACCGCCCAGTATTTTTCGGCAAAGGCTGCTACAGGATTTGGAACAGCACTTCGAAATGATCTGTTCAGGCATATTACATCACTTTCATACACAGAGATCGACAGCATAGGAACATCCACACTGCTCACGAGAATGACCAGTGACACGAACCAGGTACAGACAGGAGTCAACATGGTGCTCAGACTGTTCCTCCGTTCACCGTTCATAGTGTTCGGTGCCATGATCATGTCATTCACCATCGACGTGAAGTCGGCCATGACATTTGTGGTGACCATACCGGCACTTTCAATTGTTGTGTTCGGTGTTATGGCACTCAGCATACCTCTGTTCAAGAAGGTGCAGAACAGACTGGACAGAGTCACACTGCTCACCCGTGAGGGACTTGAGGGCGCGAGAGTTATCAGAGCCTTCAACAGACAGGACAAGGAATTTGAGGAGTTTGACAAGTCCACGGATGACCTGATGAAGTTCCAGCTCCTTGCAGGACGTATATCAGCGTTCATGAATCCTGTCACTTATGTGATAATCAATCTCTCAACCGCAGCTATAATCTGGATCGCAGCGGGACAGACAGATGCGGGAATCATCACACAGGGAAAGGTCGTCGCACTTGTCAACTATATGTCACAGATACTCGTCGAGCTCATCAAGCTCGCAAACCTTATCGTGACGATCACCAAGGCTGTTGCCTGCGCAAAGAGAATAAATGCGGTCATGGATCAGCAACCATCGATAACAGACGGAACAGGCAAGGCAGCGGGATCACCGGCAAATACTGTAAAGGTAAGCTTTAGGGATGCAAATCTCAGATATGCTGGGGCCGGAGCAGATTCCCTGTCAGATATAACATTTGACGTGGCACCGGGCGAGACTGTGGGAATCATAGGCGGTACGGGTTCAGGAAAGAGTTCTCTTGTAAACATGATCCCAAGATTTTACGATGCCAGCCAGGGAAGCGTGTGCATAGACGGAGTTGACGTAAAGGACTACACCCTGGACGAGCTCAGGCATAAGGTCGGAGTGGTACCGCAGAAGGCTGTATTGTTTGCCGGAACAATAGCAGACAATATCAGGTGGGGCAAGCAGGATGCGACTGAAGCAGAGATAGACGAGGCGCTTGAGATAGCCCAGGCCAAGGAGTTTGTAGACGGCAAGGAGAATGGAATATACTTCAAGATCACCCAGGGGGGCAAGAACCTGTCGGGTGGACAGAAGCAGAGGCTTACCATAGCCAGAGCGGTCGTCAGAAAGCCTGAGATACTGATACTGGATGACAGCGCATCGGCGCTAGATTTTGCAACTGATGCGGCTCTCAGAAAAGCAATCAGGGAGAAGACAAAGGGCATGACTGTATTCCTTGTGTCACAGAGAGCGTCGACCATCATGAATTCGGATAAGATCATCGTCATGGATGATGGTCAGATAGCCGGGATAGGAACCCACAGACAGCTGCTTTCTAACTGTGAGATATACAGGGAGATATGTCAGTCACAGCTTTCGGAGGAGGAACTGTCTCATGAGTAAAGATAAAGGGAATAAATCAGTAAATAAAAAGACGATACTCAGAATACTGAAGTATATCAAGAGATACAGGTTCCTCGTGGTTCTGTCTCTCATATGTGCAGCCATATCGGTCGTGCTCACACTGTATGCACCTATCATCATGGGACATGCAGTTGACAGGGTTGTTGGACCGGGAAAAGTAGATTTTACAGGACTTAAAGGAATGCTTGCAAAGCTTGTGATTGTGGTCGTTATAACGGCTGTTGCACAGTGGGTCATGAACGTGCTCAACAACATGATCACATACAGGGTGGTTAATGATGTAAGAACAAAGGCATATGAGAAGCTTGGCAGCCTGCCGCTCTCATATGTGGATTCACATACACACGGAGACATAGTCAGCAGGATCATAGCTGACGTAGACCAGTTCTCAGACGGACTTCTGATGGGATTTACACAGCTATTTACAGGAGTTATGACTATAGTAGGAACACTGTGCTTCATGCTGTCGATCAACTGGATCATAGCCATTGTGGTCGTATGTATCACTCCGGTATCACTCTTTGTTGCGTCATTCATAGCAAAGAGAACATACAGTATGTTCAGGAAGCAGGCTGAGATCAAGGGTGAGCTCACATCCCTTGTAAATGAGATGGTTGAGAACCAGAAGGTAGTCACAGCATTCTCCATGGAGGATGAGACCTGCGACAGATTCCAGGAGGTCAATGGAAGACTTAATGTGGCAGGACTTCAGGCTACATTCTTCTCATCGATAACAAATCCTAGTACAAGATTTGTCAACAGCCTCGTGTACACAGGCGTTGGAATCATAGGTGCCATAACAGCTATAAAGGGCTTTATATCAGTTGGACAGCTCACAAGTTTCCTGAGCTATGCAAATCAGTATACAAAGCCGTTCAATGAGATATCAGGCGTTGTCACAGAGCTTCAGAACGCGCTGGCATCCGCTGCCAGAGTGTTTGAGCTTATAGACGAGGCCCCAGAGGCTGCAGAGCCTGCTGGCGCACATGAGCTCACAGACGTTCACGGTGAGGTGGACCTTAAGAATGTTGACTTCTCATACAACAAAGATGTGGAGCTCATCAAGAACCTCAATCTGAACGTGAAGAACGGCCAGAGAATAGCAATAGTGGGACCTACAGGCTGTGGTAAGAGTACAGTCATCAACCTGCTCATGAGATTCTACGATGTGGATGCTGGAAGCATATCCGTGGATGGATATGACATAAGAGAGGTCACAAGAAAGAGCCTCCGCGGCAACTACGGAATGGTGCTCCAGGAGACCTGGCTCAAGAGCGGTACGATAAGGGACAACATAGCATACGGAAGACCTGATGCCACAGACGAGGAGATCATCGAAGCTGCAAAGCAGTCTCATGCTCACAGCTTCATCAAGCGACTTCCTGACGGCTACAACACATATATAACCGAGGACGGAGGAAACCTGTCACAGGGACAGAAGCAGCTCCTCTGTATAACCAGAGTAATGCTGGATCTTCCACCTATGCTCATACTGGATGAGGCAACATCATCCATAGATACAAGAACTGAGATAAGGATACAGAGAGCATTTGCTAAGATGATGAAGGGCAGAACAAGCTTCGTGGTTGCACACAGACTGTCAACCATCAAGGAGTCAGATGTCATCCTAGTCATGAAGGACGGGCACATCATCGAACAGGGAAATCACGAGACACTGCTTGCAAAGGGCGGCTTCTACACGAATCTGTACAATTCCCAGTTTGCAAGATAATGCAGAGAAATGCATAAATATAAAAGGGCTGTGCTTTGAGGTATACCTCACGGTACAGTCCTTTTTAACAGTCGTTGCGGCATTTATCTGTTATATTTCACGAACGCTTGCCAGTGGCGGGCTTTGTGTATATAATGTATGCGTGCGAGATGCGATACTCAGTGAAGTAGATTATAGGCAATTGCGAAATTCAAGAATTGAACATGCAAGAGGTGTTTAGCCGTACCAGATCAGGGGAATACGAAGTCGCCGGTACTTAGATGGCGCGTCAGCGGCATCTTTAGTACCGCTGCAGACTGAGTTAAGTGGAAACGACCCCTGATTGGTATGCTAAAGCACCTCTGCATATGTAATCATGTTTCGCAATTGCCTATAAAGTAGATAAAGGCAAAAGGAGAGAAAGATGAAGGTTAGTGAATCAGGTTATACAAGAGAAGAACTTTTAGAGATAGTAGATACATATCTGGCAGAGCAGTCCAGAAGATGGGAATTCATAGAGGAGAGGGGCGATGGCATGTATGTGTACGCTGAGAACGGCGACAAATACCTCGACTTCTTCGCAGGAATAGCGGTAAGCAGCGCGGGAAATGCCAACAAGAAGGTTGCAAAGGCCATAGCTGACCAGGCGGCAAATGTAATACATGCATCAAACTATGCATATACACTTCCAATGATACTCCTTGCAAAGAAGGTGTGTGACACCATAGGCATGGAGAAGATCGTGTTCCAGAACTCAGGAACAGAGGCAAATGAAGCCATGATCAAGATGGCTAGAAAGTACGGCGTGGACAATTACGGACCGGACAGATATAAGATCGTGACAGCGAAGAACAGCTTCCACGGAAGAACATACGGTGCACTGTCGGCAACAGGCCAGCCTGATTCGGCCTGCCACAAGGGATTTGCACCACTCCTTCCGGGATTCACATATGCAGAGTATAACAACCTTGAGGACTTCAAGAGCAAATGCGATGAGAACACCATAGGAATCATGGTAGAGCCTGTACAGGGCGAGGGTGGTGTATACCCTGCAGACCCTGAGTTCCTTAAAGGACTTCGTGAGTTCTGTGATGAGAAGAACATGCTCCTCATGTTCGACGAGGTTCAGACCGGATGGGGAAGAACCGGAGACATCATGGCATATATGACATATGGCGTAAAGCCTGACATGGTATCCATGGCAAAGGCCATCGGGGGCGGTATGCCTATAGGCGCGATGTGTACAAGCACCAAGATAGCAGCAGCATTTACACCTGGTGCCCACGGTTCAACATACGCAGCCAACCCTGTGTGTTGTGCAGCGGCGCTTGCAGAGATAGATGAGATACTGGATAACAAGCTCTACGAGAATGCAAAGGAAGTAGGAGCATACTTCATGGAGGAACTCAAGGCACTTCCTTGTGTCAAGGAGATCAGAGGACGTGGTCTTCTTATAGGCGTTGAGTTCAACAAGCCTATCGCATTTGAAGTAAAGCACATAGCGTTTGAGAACAAGCTCCTCATAACAGCTGTAAGAGACAGCATCATAAGGATCGCACCTCCACTTATCGTTAAGAAGGAGCACTGTGACGAGGCTGTTAAGCTGCTCATCAAGTCTGTGACAGAAGCACTGCAGGAGTAGTAATACAGCGTGATCATATAGCAGAATAAGCATGAATCATAAAAGTAATATAGGAGACCATAATGGGAAGAAGTAAAGAAGAGATGGAGGGTGTGACCCTCCTTGGAAATAAAGACGTAAAGTACAGCATGGACTATGCACCTGAGATGCTCCAGACATTTGACAACAAGCATCCGGACAACGACTACTTTGTAAAGTTCAACTGTCCTGAGTTCACAAGCCTCTGTCCGATCACCGGACAGCCTGACTTCGCAACGGTGTACATATCATATGTGCCGGGCGAGAAGATGGTGGAGAGCAAGTCGCTGAAACTGTATCTGTTCAGCTTCAGAAATCACGGAGACTTCCATGAGGACTGTATGAACATCATCATGAAGGATCTCATAAAACTGATGGATCCAAAGTACATCGAGGTGTGGGGCAAGTTCACACCGAGGGGAGGAATCTCCATAGACCCGTACTGCAATTACGGCAGACCGGGAACAAAGTGGGAGGAGGTTGCCTGGAACCGTCTGGCAAACCACGACCTCTACCCTGAGAAAGTTGACAATAGATAATTGGGTCTGAGCAGCACGCACGGACGGATAGATAGGAGAATCATAATGGCGGATTACAGAGAGACTGTGGATTATATATTGGGTATTCCGCTTTTTGCACAGAAGATTGGCAAGGAGAACCTTTCCAGTCTTTTGTGCCGTTTGGGGAACCCTGAGAAGGCTGTTCCTGCGATACATGTGGCGGGAACCAACGGCAAGGGCAGCACATGCCGCGCTCTGGCGCAGATGCTTGCAGCCCGGGGATACAGAGTGGGATTGTTCATATCACCCCATCTCGTGTCCATAAACGAGAGAATACAGATAAATGGTACAAATATATCCGATGACGATTTTGTGTCGGCATTTGAGACCGTAAAGGGGCAGTTCATGGAGCACCCTTCGTTCTTCGAGGTCATGTTTGCCATGGCGGCGGTGTATTTCAGACAGCAGAAGTGTGACTTTGCCGTATACGAGACAGGAATGGGCGGAAGACTGGATGCGACAAATGTCCTGACGCCGGAGCTTACGATCATCACGTCGGTGGGAATGGATCACATGGAGTATCTTGGCGACACGATAGAGAAGATAGCTTATGAGAAGGCAGGCATCATCAAGCCGGGTGTTCCGGTGATATATTTCAGGCGGGATGAGGCGGCTGCGCGGGTCATAGAAGATACTGCCAAAGAGCGTGGAGCGGACATAATTCCGGTCGAAAAATCAGATTATATAATAAATCATTTGGGGAACAAAACCATTGATTTTTCATTGCATAATCGGTATTATAGTTATTGCAATTTACAGATACAGAAGACATCACTGTACCAGGTGGAGAATGTCAGCCTTGCCGTGACAGCATTCAGGATGCTCATGGAGAGGCGGAATGTACCGGAACAGGATATAGAGAAGACCGTGAGGAATGCACTCCTGCAGTTCTACTGGGAGGGCAGGATGGAGGAGATAGCTCCCCATATATATGTGGATGGTGCCCACAATGTGGAGGCTGTAAATGCATATATAGAGACCATGAACAGGCTTCATGGGGAATATAACAAGATACTGGTATTTGCGGCGGTGAAGGATAAGGAGTATGACTCCATGATACATTTGCTTGCTGGAAATATTACGTTTGACAGGATAATAGTCACAAGCGTTGACAGCAGCAGAAAGGCGGATTCCGCAAAGCTGGCGGAGATATTCTCGGCGTGTACGGATACTCCGGTCATGGTCAGCGATGAGATTGACGATGCCATGGATATGGCAGTGGAGCTCAGAGGAGACAGAGAGAATACCAACATATACTGCGTTGGTTCCCTGTATCTGGTGGGCGGTGTCAAGAGATGGAGGAACAGACATGATCAATTTTGATGAAGAGATAAAGAGGTTTAAGCCGGCACTTGAACTTGACCAGGCAGAGGATGCAATATACAACAATGATCTCAAGGACATCATGGATGTCATGCAGGAGATGATGAGGGTTGCAAAGGAAGCAGAGAAGTAAAGAACACAGATTGGTCGGGAGATTAAGATATGGCAGATGTACTGAATTGTAAGCACTGCGGTGGAGCGATAGCCGTCACAGGCTACTGTACCAGGTGCGGACTGAAGATAGATTACGTGAACAAGGCTCTCAACTCGTCAAAGTACTATTACAACATAGGGCTTGATAAGGCGAGGGTCAGGGATATGTCAGGTGCGGAGGAGGCGCTCAAGCTGTCTCTGAAGTATGACAAGATGAATATAGATGCCCGGAACCTTCTTGGACTGGTGTACTATGAGACCGGAGAGATAGTTCAGGCGCTCAGCCACTGGGTAGTGAGTGTGAATTATTTTGACGGCAAGAATGTCGCCAAGAGATACATCAAGGAGATAAAATCCAACCCACACAGGCTGGAGGCGGTGAACAATGTAACCAGAAAGTATAATCAGGCGCTGGTATATGCGAAGCAGGGCAGCAAGGATCTTGCCTTTATACAGCTCAGAAAGGTACTTTCCGACAACAGCAGATTTATACAGGGATACCTGCTCCTTGCACTTCTGTTCATCGACGAGGGAAGATATGACAAGGCTCGCAAGGCACTCAAGCGTGTCATCAAGATAGACAGGACAAATCCAGTGGCGGTCAGATATTTCAATGAGATGGGCCACACTGATGAGGAGATCATGAACTTCAGGGATTATCCGCAGGAGGACTACGATGTGGATTCTCTGTTCGTGGATGACCAGAAGAAGCTCATAGCCGGCAACAGCGAGGTGGATTTTGATGGGGATCCGATTCCGGTTGGAAGATACAAGGACATCAATTTCTACAAATATTCCATCGCTTATATCATAGCGGGAGTTGTTCTGGGACTTGCGGCCATGTGGACGCTCATCATCCCGCACAGGGATAAGGTGGCTGACAATTCAGAGAGAGACCTGAAGGTTACATTCAGTCAGGAGATAGCGGATAAGAATGTGGCCATATCGGAGCTCCAGTCACAGGTGGACAGCATGACCACCAAGCTCACAAATGCTGAGACTGAGGCGAAGAACCTTCAGACACAGATAGATAAGTATGGCGATTACGCTTCACAGGTTCTGTCGGATGACAATAAGGCAAGGGTACAGTCAGCAATCTATAAGTACGAGGCCATGACATATGAGGCTGCCATAGATGATCTGAACAGAGTTCTTCAGGATACACCTAACAGCGATGTGGCACTGTTCTACAAGGCGATGTGTTATCTGAAGCTTTCTGATGATAACAATGCCACACTGGTATTTAACCAGCTTGTTGAGAACTGTCCGAACTCCGTATACTACACGGTTGCGTGTGATTATGCGGATGAAGATGCCATACAGGCGGGACTTGAAAAGAAAAATTCTGCAAGTACAGCCAGCACGAACACGGGCGACGGAACAGATACAACCGACAGATCAAGCACAGGTGACGAAACAGGTACGACTGACAGCACGGACACAGGTGACGGAACGGATACAACCGACAGCTCGTATACAGGTGATGGAACGGATACGACCGACAACACGTATACGGATGATGGAACAGGCACCATCGACAATACGTATACAGGTGACGGAACAGACACGACCGACAGTTCGTATACAGGCGATGGAACAGATACAACTGACGGACAGTAACGAAAGACATATAAAAAGATTATAATTTATAGAAGGCACAAAAGAGACGGATAAGGATTAACCGTTTCTTTTGTGCCTTTTATTTTGTGACAGGGGGATTGAAGATGAATATCTACGAGAAAATGGGGGATACTATAATCGTATATATGCCCAGAGAGGTGGATGATTATGCGGCGGTGAAGATGACCGCAGGGATAGACGGAGTATTTGCCGAGGAGGTGGTGAGACATGCCATATTTGATTTTGGCAGGACAACGTTCATGGACAGCTCGGGGATAGGACTCATAACGAGAAGGTACAGACAGCTCCACGACAGAGGGGGAAGCGTTGGGGTGATAAATGTAAATGCGAGAATGGACAGGATACTGCTCATGTCCGGTATATACAGGATCGCGACAAGGCTGGACAGCGGTGTCCGGGATGAGGCTGAGGATTGGACAGATAAAATATAGATAACGAGGAGAATGGTATGGATAAGAACAGATTGATCATGGAATTTGGCTGTGATGCCCGGAATGAGGCTGTGGCGAGAGTCGTGGTGGCGGCTATGCTGACGAGGACAAATCCGACACTCAGTGAGGTGGAGGATGTCAAGACGGCGGTTTCGGAGGCTGTCACGAATTCGATAATACACGGATATGGATCCGGGGAGGGAAGCATAATCCTGGAGGCATACATAGAGGAGCGCACCCTGTACATAACGATCACAGATCACGGCTGCGGCATAGAGAATGTCGACAGGGCCATGGAGCCGCTTTACACCACAGTCACGGATGGAAGCAGATCGGGCATGGGATTTTCATTTATGGAGGCTTTCATGGATGAGCTAAAGGTAGAATCCCGCGTGGGTGAGGGAACCGTGGTAAATATGAAGAAGATAATAGGAAAAAGTCAGGAGATATATTGATGGCGGATAATCATCGTTTGCTTGAACTTGCAAAAGATGGAGACAGAGATGCCAGAGATAAACTTGTGACGGACAATATGGGACTGGTGGTCAGCGTTGCCAGAAGATATGTGGGGAGAGGACAGGAACTTGAGGATCTTATACAGATAGGGCTTATAGGCCTTGTAAAGGCCATAGACAGGTTTGATATGGACTATGAGGTAAAACTGTCCACGTATGCGGTTCCACTCATTCAGGGGGAGATTAGACGCTTTCTCAGGGACGACGGAATGGTGAAGGTCAGCAGAAATCTTAAAACGATATACTACAGGGCAGACAGATACAGACACGAGGTCGAAAAAAACAGAGGGACTGAGCCGGGAATGGAGGAGATATGTGAGGCTATAGGAACGACTCCTGAAGAGCTTGTGATGGCGATGGACGCGGCATCGGATGTGACATGCATAGATGATCTTCACGCGGAGATGTGCGGCACGGAAGATGGAGACCGCATCGTGGACAGGCTGTGTGTATCGCAGCTTCTGGACACGCTCACGCCGGATGAGAGAAAACTTGTGGTGTTGAGGTATTTTCAGGACAAGACGCAGGGACAGACAGGTCAGATCCTTGGCATGAGCCAGGTGCAGGTGAGCCGGCTTGAGAAAAAGATACTCGGAAGACTCAGATGGAAAATATTGGAGTAATATCAGCCATATACATGGACAGACTATTCTTAGAATATAAGAACAGGGGACATGTATATGGCTGAACTTTTGTATTTGAAACTGTCGGAGAGCTGCCTGGCGGAGAAGAGAAAGGTCAAAATAAAGGATGTGGCGACGGTGCTGAGTCCGAATCCCGATATAAAATACGGCGTTGAGAAGCTGGAGCTCATGAGCTTTTCCGGCAGCAGGGAGCAGCAGGTCATATCGGTGATGTACATTCTGCAGGTGATACAGGAGCACTACCCGGACTGCCAGACACAGACCATAGGGGCGACGGACGTTGTCGTGTATTACAGGACATATGACACCAGCGACAAAGTAAAGCAGTTCTTCAAATTTCTGATGATATGCTTCATCGCATTTTTCGGAGCAGGCTTTTCCATCATGTCGTACAACTCGGATGTCAATATGGTTGGACAGCTTGACGTCATGCACAACATATTTGTGGGGCAGGGCAGGGATGCCTATCCTGTGGCGGGAATAGCATATTCCCTGGGGCTCTTCATCGGTATAATCGTATTTTTCAATCACGGTGCAAAGAAAAAATTCTCAGATGATCCTACACCGCTTCAGGTTCAGATGAGACAGTATGAACAGGAGGTCAACCAGACAGTCATAACGGATGCCTCCAGAAAGAAGGCGGAGAGAGATGCTGATTAGATACGCTATGCTTGCCATAGCCTGCTTTGCCAGCGGTGTGGCCATATCGGGCGGGTATTTTGCATTTATATCCATGATAGGAATATTCCCAAAACTTCTTGAGAAGGTAAAGGGGGCAAGGCATTATCTGCTCATAGAGTGTCTGCTGGCATATGGTGCGGCACTGGCAAATCTGATATATGTATTCAAAATATCGGTTCCGGTGACATGGGTGGGATATACCATCATATGTCTGTTCGGAGGGATATTTGTGGGATGTCTGGCGGGGGCACTTACGGAGGTGCTGAATGTCATACCAATCGCAGCCAGAAGATTCAGTGTGAGAAGAAATCTTCCATACGTTATATACGGTCTGGCCGCGGGAAAACTGGTGGGCTCGGTGCTGAGCGTCGTTCTTGGCATGTGATAAGATCAAAAATATTTTGTGTTGAATGGAGGTATTTGTTATGAAGTTTGAACCTACAGAGAGCGATTACAATGAATATGTGGAGCTTGTGACACCCACATCAAGCGTTCCGAGAAACTGCCTGTGGGCGTTTCTTGTGGGAGGCGTGATCTGTACGATAGGGCAGGGAATATTTGACCTGCTGGTACACTTCGATGTGAAGGAAGACGAGGCGTATGCGTATGTATCGCTGATACTCGTCCTCGCAAGTGTTATCCTCACAAGTCTGAATCTCTACAAGAAGATAGCAAAGTACGGCGGTGCCGGAGCACTTGTGCCGATCACAGGATTTGCAAATGGTGTGTGTGCGCCCATAGTGGAATTCCAGACTGAGGGTGAAGTGTTCGGAAAGGGCGTGAAGGCGTTCACCATAGCGGGGCCTGTTATACTGTACGGTATATTTACAAGCTGGCTGCTCGGTGTTATATATTGGATAGTCTCAATATGGTGAAATGGGGTTTATTAAATTAAAAATCAACATATTTTCCCCACATCGGTTGACAATATTTGAAAAAATAACATAATGGGTATAGATTTGGACAAAAGAAGAAAGACAGGAGAAATGCTGACATGAAGAGGCTAATGACAGTCAATCTGGCACCTGAGCAGAAGAGTGCAGTACAGGATATATGCAGTGACATAGGTGCGGAGTGCGTTGACATTCAGAGAAAGCATTATGGTATGAAGGTCGGAAGTCTGTGCGACACGGCTGACATATCTGGCTGTGGAGATGAGACCGGACAGACGGAAGATCTCAGTATGGATATGCTCATATTTGACGGAGTGAGCAGCAAAGAACTTGATATATTTCTTGAAAGGTATAAGAAGACCGGGCTTCCGGCAGTAAGGCTGAAGTCGGTAGTGACACGGAGCAACAGGGAGTGGACTGTACAGCAGCTCTACTCGGAGCTTGCAAAGGAATATCTATTCTACAGGATGAGGGGAATGTAGATGGCAGACGAAAGAAGAAACGGACATACAACTGAAAATAGACTTGCGCAGAACAGGCAGAGAGCTTCAGGACGGCGTGCATCTGAGCAGTGGAGGAAGAGACAGCAGCGATACAGAGTGATAAGCTGGATACTCACGGCGGTGTTCATGGTGATATTTTATGCGCTAATATGTGCGTGTGTGGGCAACAGAAAGCTGTACAAAAAGACCACCATAAACGGATTAGACGTTGGCGGAATGAAATCTGCGGAGGCGGCAAAGAACATAAATGACCAGTTCAGACGCGATTACAGCAGTGTGGGCATACAGGTGAAGCTGGATGACAAGACTTACACCCTGGATGTGTCGGCAGCGCTGGATATGGATTCTGAGAAGTCTGTGCAGAAGATACAGGATGACTCACATAGCTTCTGGAGAAGAGGCTATGGGCTTCTGGAATCATGGACACTTGGAAGCAGCTATGATATTTATCCATATATAGGCGACAGCGGCATCATAACGACCGCCATCGAGAGCAGTGATATGATGAAGGTTGATCTGGATATAGAGGATGGATACAGGATAGAGGACAAGAACCTCATTGTGACAAAGGGAAAGGGCAGCTACAGGATAGACACAGACAAGCTGGTAACCCGCATAAAGAAGCAGATAGCAAAAGGAGACTATGGCACTGTGGTGGAATGTCCTGTCGTGTCTGCTGACGTGGATCTGGACGAGGTATACAAAAAGGTACATTGTGAGCCGCAGAATCCAACGCTTGACCCGGACAAGAACTACGAGGTAGTTGAGGCCAAGGACGGTGTGGACTTTGATCTGGAGGCGGCAAAGAAGAGCCTTGAATCTGCCAAGAAGGGAACGGATGTGAGCATCCCGCTCACATACACCCCGGCGGATATGAGTACGGAAGAATACAGGAAGATGCTGTTCAGAGACGAGATGAGTTCATACAGCACAGAGGTTGAGGGTTCAGAGAACAGAAAGACAAATGTCAAGCTGGCGGCGCAGTATTGCGATGGAACCATACTCATGCCGGGAGAGTCATTTTCATATAACCTCGGAGTCGGAGAGCTCACCGAGGAGAGAGGCTTCCTTCCGGGCCCATCATATGCTGACGGACAGTCAGTCATGGACATGGGCGGTGGAATATGTCAGGTGTCATCCACCATGTACATGGCGTGCCTGTATGCGAATCTCGAGATAGATGAGAGACATTGTCATCCATACCCTTCATCGTATGTTCCTGCGGGACTTGACGCCACTGTAGCGTGGGGCGGATGTGACTTTGTATTTACAAATGACACGGATTACCCGATAAAGATAAGCACAAGCTACGATGGATATTCCACATCATGTACGATATGGGGCACCATCACGGAGCCGTTCAGCGTGGAGCTCTACACGGAGACCGTTGAGACAGAGCCATATGAGACCAAGTATGAGCTGGACAAGAGTCTTGGCAAGGATGAGCAGGTGCTTGACACAGTGGGAATAGAGGGCCTTACAGTGCAGTCCTACAGAAGAGTGTATGACGGCGATGGAAATGTCATATCGGACAATCCTGAGGCGATAAGCGTGTACTCTAAGCGTGACGAGGTGTACAAGGTAGGAAAGCTTCCAAAGGACAAGGATAAAGACAAAGATAAGGATCAGAACAAAGATAAGAGTGACAGCTCAGACACAGATAAGAAGACGACTGAGTCTGAGTAAGATACTCAGGAAGAGTAGCTGCCGGCTACTCCTCAATGTCGTCTGAGTCGTCCTCCCTGATCCTTATAAGGCCTTCCAGGAATCCCGGTTCCTTGGTCTTTATCTCCTGGTTGGTGTAGAGATTGACATAGTGAGGGCGGAGCTTGGAGTAGATGATCTTCTGCTCGTTGTACAGGCTGTAATAGCCGGACAGCATGTAGCTGACGGCACATCCTATGGTGAACAGAAGTATTCCGTGCGCTCCGAACAGCTCTATGCTCAGGAACAGAGATGTAAGAGGACAGTTTACCACGCCACAGAAGAAGCACACCATTCCGAGGGCAGCGGCAAAGCCCGGGTCGAGTCCCATGAGTCCACCCATGGCGCATCCAAATGTGGCACCGACGAAGAACGATGGAACGATCTCACCGCCTCGGAATCCACAGCCTATTGTTATGGCGGTGAACAGCGCCTTGAGAAGGAAAGCCGTTGGTTTTGCTTCTCCGTTGAGCGCCTGGGCGATGATGTTCATACCGGTTCCGTTGTAGTCGGTGGTGTTGAGTATTATGTTGAGCAGGACGAGCATCACGCCTCCTGCGAATACGCGCACATACTGGTTCTTGAAATATTTGCGGAAAAGCTTGTGCACAACGTTCATGAATATACAGAACAGACTGCTGAGCACTGCGCACAGGATAGCCAGACCGATGACCTTGATCACCAAAGGCACATCCACGGATGTCGGCATGCCGGCTATATTGTAGTGGTCGTGTACAACGTGAAGCTTTCGTGTTATGGCGTATGCTATGACTGACGAGAACAGACAAGGCACAAATGCGCAGTAGTAGAGGATACCGATGCTTATGACCTCCATACTGAACAGCGCGGCAGTAATTGGGGTTCCAAACAGTGCTGAGAAGACAGCGCTCATGCCGCAAAGTGTGAGTATATGCTTGTCACTGTCGTCAAGCTTGAACAGTTTGCCTATGGACACACCGATGCTTCCACCTATCTGAAGGGCTGCACCCTCCCTTCCTGAGGAACCTCCGAAGAGATGTGTGATGACCGTCGATATAAAGATCAGTGGTGCCATACGGGAGGGAATCTCATCCTCCACGCTTCTTATGGAACCGATGACAAGGTTGGTTCCCTTGGAATGTCTTATTCCGCAGATCCTGTATATAAATACGATCACGATTCCCGCAAGCGGCAGAAAATATATTATCATATGATTGTTCTCACGGAAGCCGGTGGCGTACTCTACGCATATATGAAAGGCTGTTCCGACAAGCCCGCATATCGTTCCCATTATCAGTGAAAAAACTATCCATTTGAAAAAAGTCGTAGCATATCTGACACATCTGCTAAAACAGTTTACCCAGTATTCCTTTGTAAATTCCACGGCGATTCTCCATTCCTTTTTCTTTGTAAAGCAGCTTTAGTAATGTTAAAGCAAATAAATGAATTTGTCCAGTGCTGATGTTAACAAATACTACCATTATAATCTGCGGTGCATAAGGGAATTATAGTAACAGTTACATTTATCCATATAAGGGAGTTGCATGATATGAATGAGAAAAAAGGAAAACAGAGCATAAAATTTGGCAATCCCCCATATATACTGGGGGCAGCAGCGGTGGCGGGGCCGAAGGAGATAGACGGCCCCATGGCGAGATATTTTGACAGAGTGAGTGAGGATGCAACCTTTGGCAAGGATTCCTGGGAGGAAGGCGAGAGCGAGATGGTGCGTCAGGCGGTGACCCTTGCCATACAGAAGGCGGGAATAGTCAAGCAGGATATAAGGTATATATTTGCCGGGGATCTGCTGGGACAGCTCATAGCGTCGACATTTGGAATCAAGGATATGGAGATACCGGTGTTCGGTCTGTACGGCGCGTGCTCGACGTGCGGAGAAGCGCTGTCACTTGCATCCATGACTGTGGCGGCGGGGTATGCGGACAACGTCATTGCGGAGGCGTCAAGCCACTATGGAAGTGCGGAGAAGCAGTTCCGTTTTCCCTTGGAATATGGAAATCAGCGTCCCCTGTCGGCTACCTGGACGGTTACGGGAAGTGGTGCCTTTGTGGTGTCAGACAGAGAGTCAGATGTGTGTATCCAGGGAGTAACCACAGGGCAGATCATGGACTATGGAGTGAAGGATTCGCTCAACATGGGAGCGTGTATGGCACCCGCGGCGGCTGCCGTCATATATCAGAATCTTCAGGATTTTGGCATAAAGCCCACATACTACGACAGGATAATAACTGGTGATCTTGGCAAGGTCGGCAAGACCATACTTGAGGATCTTCTGAGCATGAACAATGTGGATATATCCGCAAATCATATGGACTGCGGTATAGAGATATTTGACAATGAGGAGCAGGATACCCACTCGGGCGGATCGGGCTGTGGCTGCTCGGCGACTGTTCTTGCCGGATATATATTGAAGAAGGTCAGCTCTGGAGAGTGGAAGAGAGTGCTGTTTGTTCCAACGGGAGCGCTGCTATCAACTGTGAGCTACAACGAGGGGCAGACCATACCCGGAATCGCCCATGCGGTCATGATAGAGCATCATGGCAGGAAAGGAGAGTAGATGTAAATGGATTATGTAAAAGCGTTTGTGGTTGGCGGAATAATATGTGTTCTTGCCCAGATATTGATGGACAAGACAAAGCTTCTTCCGGGAAGAATAATGGTCATACTTGTATGCACAGGTGTTGTACTTGGAGCGCTTGGAATATATAAGCCGCTTCTGGACTTCGCGCAGTGCGGAGCGTCGGTGCCGCTCACGGGATTTGGATATAATCTGTGGAAGGGCATAACTGAGGCGGTTGATAAGGATGGATTTATCGGACTGTTCCGCGGAGGCTTCCAGATGGCGGCGGTTGGAAGCTCGGCCGCACTGATATTTGGATATCTTGCATCGTTGATATTCAAGCCGAAGATGACAAAATAGAAATAGAAGACAGGCAGGATATAAAAAGCCCCATCATACATTGAATTGTATGATGGGGCTTTCCGTCATTGAGTTGTATCGGTTGAATCATCCGAGCTTGGTTCCTCGGTTGTGGTTATCTCTGTTGAAGAGGTAGGCTCCTCTGACGTAGGTTCCTCAGTTGTAGGTTCCTCAGTCGTTGTAGGCTCCTCGGTTGTTGTATCTTCTGATGTATCCTCCGATGTATCTTCGGTTGTCGTGGTTGCTTTGGTAGTCTTCTTTGTATCCTTCTTCTTGCCGTGGATGTTACAATGCTCCTTCAGAAGCGATTCATCCCAGGTGTATCCCTCAAGGACATACTCACCGTCATCGTTCAGCTTGTAGATGAAGGTTGTTGTCTCAGGACATTCCTTGTTGGCAAGCATGTGTGATTCGTTACATACCACTACCTTCTTGACACCTGGACAATACTTTGTAGGTATCTTTGTCGCATCGAAGTAATCCGTAACTGTTGGACATCCGTTCGATGGAAGAAGTCCGGTATCTGAACATACAGTTGCCTGAACGATTCCGTCCGGCATCTCAAATGTAGCTGATGTATCAAGTCCCTTCTTCTCAATGACCTGATCCATGATATCTCTCCACATATAGCACTTGATAGAACCAGGGCTGTATGTGATGTTCTCATCATTTCCAAGCCATATAGAAGCTGTGTAGTATGGGTTATAACCACAGAACCAGTTATCAAAGTCTCCTGATGTGGTACCTGTCTTACCTGCTGTATACATACCTGTGTAAGAGTTGGCACCTGAACCGGTACCTCCTGTTACAACGTCGTGCATGGCACTTGTGAGAAGCCATGCTGTCTGCTCTGATATGACACGTGTCTTCTCAGGTTCCCTGTTGTCTATCAGAAGATTGCCTTCATGGTCGTAAACCTCTGAGTAGAACACAGGCTTTATATAATTACCACCGTTGGCGATGGTTGCATATGCAGCTGTGATCTCCAGGTTGGTAATACCATTTGTCAGACCACCAAGTGCAAGTGACTGGTTGATATCTGACAGGATGAGACCATCGCTGTCTGTCTTTCTCTCAACAAGAGTTGTAAATCCAAGCTTCAGCAGATAGTCATATGCGAGCTGTGGAGTTACGTCTGTGATACACTTTACAGCTATGATATTCATAGACTCCATGATAGCATATCTTATAGTTTTAGGTCCCCAGTATCCGCCGTACCAGTTAAATACCTGATTACCATTCTCATAGTAGTAAGGTGCATCATCGTATACGGTGGCAAGAGACATGTTGCACGCGTCCAGTGCAGGAAGGTATGTGGCAACTATCTTGAAGCAAGAACCAGGCTGTCTGGTCGCCTCAGTTGCACGGTTGAATGATCTGTTCTCAGTTTTCTCTCCACGGCCTCCGACAAGTGCCTTGACCTGACCGGTGTTCTGATCCATGAGAGTGAATGATACCTGTGGCTGTATGACAAGCTTGAATGTCTCCATGAAGACTTCGTCGCCGGTCTCGGCAACCATGGCATCCTTGAACTCGTCAGCCGCTGCACGGGCTTCATCCTCACTGTAATATCTTGCACTATAATCGTAGCCCTGCTGTTCAGCAAACCAGCTCTCGAGATTCTCTACACTGTAGTTTGTCTGGACCTTTGTCTCCTTGTCAGCAAGAGTGAGAGCGTAGTTGAGCTGATATACAGGCTCAGGCCAGTAGGATGTATCATTTACAACTGAGTCAGCGATCTCCTGGATCTCAGGATCCTGACAAACGATGACCTTGAGTCCGCCTGACCAGATCAGTGACTCTGCCTCGTCCTCTGAGTAGCCCTTGGCAACCAGATCATTCTGAAGCTGCTTGATGACCTCGTCAGTGTAGTAGGAGTTGACCTCTGTCTTCTGCTGCTTTTCTTCCTTCTTAGATACGGAAGCGATACGCTTGTATACATTATCATTTATTGCTTCGTCATACTGCGCCTGTGTTATATACTCAAGATCCAGCATGTATTTAAGAACCTGGGTCCTTCTGGTCTTGTTGTCGTCAGGCGACAGGAGAGGATCGTATTTGGTAGGGTTCTGCGGAATTGCTGCGAGCACGGCACACTCAGATACCGATAACTGGCTGAGCCCCTTGCCGAAGTAAGTCTTGGCAGCGGTCTCAACACCGTAGCAGCCTTCTCCGAGATATATGGTGTTCAGATAATACTCGACTATCGACTTCTTGTCGATCTTCTTCTCCATATCCACAGCCAGGTACTGCTCCTGAACCTTACGCTCAAGCTTATCCAGGAAAGTTGACTCATTCAGTCCGACGTTGAACACGTTGTTCTTGATGAGCTGCTGTGTAAGAGTGGAAGCACCCTCATCGAAGTCTCCGCTTTTGAGACCCTTTATAAATGCTCTGGCGATACCCTGTACATCGATTCCGTTGTGCTCCCAGAAACGTCTGTCCTCTATAGCGACAAATGCATTCACAAGATCCTCAGGAATAGAGTCGTAATACACATACTCTCGGTTGGAGTTGGAATTGGCAAGTGTCGTGATCTCCTTTCCATTCTGGTATACAAGAGTTGTCTTGTATCCCTTAGGTATGAGAGCGTCAGCGTTGATGTTCGGCGTATCATCCAGAATACCCTTGAGGGCACCAAATCCGGCTCCGACACCGACTATCACAATGGCGAGCACCAGCACCAGTATAATCTTAAACACAGAAATGTTAAGCTTACGCCGGTTTCTTGGAAGCTTGGATACCAGCTCCTTCTGAGCCTTCACCGCTCCCTTCTTAGTAAAATCCATAAAAAGACCTCCTTAAAACCTGGGGGATAGATCCCCGCTATTTAATTGTAAAAGTAAATTCTAAATAAGGGCAGACTACTGCCGTTAATATACACTTCAAATTAGTATATCAAATAACAGTATAATAATAAAGAAAAAAATATTGCAACAAAACAAAAATTAATAAACGTGAACGAAAAAATCAGAAAGAGTAAATTGACAACGGTATGATTCAAAAGCATAATAAATATAAAAAAGTGCAGAATAAACAGGAGAAGATATATGTTTGCATCAATAGACGAAGCGGTTGAATACTGGAAGGACGAGCTGTCATATGTGGACGACGCAAAGGTGACAGGATATGTGGGAGGCTACCCGGTGGTGGAATTTACCATCAACAAAGCCGCCTGGGGACTTGTTAAGGACAAGAAGAAATTTGGAAGGATCGTAAGATCATCAGAGATGGAGGGCGGAATAGAAGTCGGTGTGTCGACATGCTTTTATCAGACGGCATCCCTGGAGTGGGAGCCACCTGTCCTCAGGGTGTGCGGATATCCTGAAGTGATCAACAGAATACTTGGCAAGGTAATGTAAGATTTACCATGGAATGCCCCGGCGGATACATAAAAATGCATCCGCCGGGGTATTTTATTATACATGTAATGGGTTATGTAAGGAGGACGCATATGAACAGGGAGATACGTACGGATCTTGCGATAGAGCTCAGAGAAAATGTAGCCGACAGGAGAAATATGCCTGGGGTAAAGGTGAAGACGGTGGTGAATGAGGACAGGAGCATCAAGACTACCACCATAAATGTGCTGGATGAGATAGGGGAGAAAAATCTTGGAAAGGCAAAGGGACAATATATAACGATAGAGTGTTCCAAGCTTAAGGAATATGAGGAGTCCATACATGAACCTCTGAGGGCGGAGCTTGAGGGCAGACTCAGGGAGCTCATGGGGCATGCGGGAAATATACTGGTGGTCGGACTTGGCAACAGGCAGGTCACCCCGGATTCCATAGGCCCGCTGGTCATAGACAATCTGTATGTGACAAGGCACCTGGACACTCCGGGAAAGCCAGATCTGGTCATGAGTGCCATATGTCCGGGAGTCATGGCACAGACCGGAATAGAGACTGTGGATATAGTCAGGGGAATATGCGATGAGATAGACGTGGAGATCGTGGTTGCAATAGACGCTCTGGCGGCCAGAAGCAGCAAGAGACTCGGATGCACCATCCAGCTCACGGATACAGGTATAAGCCCCGGCTCCGGTGTCGGCAACAACAGAAAGACACTGAGCTCAGACAACCTTGGCAGACGCGTGATCGCAGTCGGTGTTCCGACAGTCATCTCCGTTCCATCCATCATAGACGATTCGCTGGATGAGGTGGCTGATGCATTTAACGAGACCTACGGGCGCAGGATCATGAGGGAGTTCACGGAGAAGCAGAGATACCAGATAGCGTGCAATCTCCTGGACGAGGATATGGCGGATATGTTTGTGACCCCGAAAAATATAGACGAGCTAGTGCGCCGCATCAGCTTTACGATATCTGAGGCGATAAATGCCATAGCGATGTAGAGAAAAATACAGGGAATCATTTGGCACGTACACTCATATATTTGAATAATGGATAACAGAGGCCATAGCATATTCAAAAGGGGTGGAAATGTATGTCGGACAGAAAGCTTCATACGAAGACTGTGTATATACTTGCGTGGGTGATTCTGGTGTGCGCGGGGATATTGATAAAGACCGGGATAACTGATGATGTGTGGAAGCTGGTGTATAGCGGGATATATGGCAGTTCTTCGGGTAAAACAGGCGAGAGTATATACAGCCCCGGTGCGGCTGAGCCGGATGTGTACTGTTACATGGATTACTGGGAATCCCAGGTCAGGGAGGTGTGCGAGGAGGGCAGGACATACCAGACGGAGGATGCGGATTCCGAAGGTGAGGCATCATCGCAGGCGGAGACTTCAGAGACTTCTGCGCCTGCCAGCACTGAGACCACAGAAGCTGCGCAGAGATCCGCTGATGCCAGGACTGTGTCGGCCATGGCGGATATAATGAGCTCTTATATAGGTATGGACGCAGATACACTCCTTTCATATTGTTATAACGCCACATACCCTAAGTGCGTAAAAAAAGACGAGCTGGATGCGGAAAATCTGCTCGGCAAAGATCTGTCGCTGGATATGGACACGGGCGGATACAAAGTTCTGATATATCATACCCACGGCTCCGAGGCATTTGCGGACTCAAGACCGGGCGAGGTGGACGACACGGTGATAGGACTTGGCAACCGCCTGGCGGAGATACTCACGGATACATATGGCATACCGGTGTACCACGACACCACGGCATATGACATGATGACAGGGGTTCTTGACAGGAACGCTTCCTATGATTATTCGAGGGAAGGTGTGTCACAGATACTTAAGGACAATCCTGAGATAGAGGTCATCATAGATCTCCACAGGGATGGTGTGCCGGATGACACACATCTGGTTACAGATGTGGATGGAAAGCCCACAGCACAGATCATGCTGTTAAATGGCATGTGTCGTGACGAGGATGGCAACGATGTGGACTATTGGAGCAATGACAACAAGGTCGACAATATGGCATTTGCACTTCAGACCTATCTGGCGGGCAGGGCAAATTACGGCGATATGATGCGCAAGATATACATAAGTACGAGCCGGTACAACATGGATCTCATGCCGCACGCCATGCTGGCTGAGATAGGCGCACAGACTAACACGGTGGAGGAGGAATACAACGCCATCGAACCATTTGCCGCAATGCTTGCAAAGGTGCTCCTGAAGTGAGGATTAAGTGGCATATTGGCACTTGCAGTTATATGCTCATACATGTTATATTAACGTCAAATGCGAGTAAGACAAGTATAAGAATAAAAGAGCCTGCACATACAAGGCGCGGGACATAGATAAGGATGTGAAGACATGGAGCATTTAGACCAGTCAAAGATAAGAAATTTCTGTATAATAGCGCATATAGACCATGGTAAATCAACACTTGCCGACAGGATCATAGAGAAGACCGGAACTCTGACCAGCAGGGAGATGCAGAATCAGGTTCTTGACAATATGGATCTTGAGAGGGAGCGTGGAATCACCATCAAGGCACAGTGTGTCAGGATCGTGTACAATGCCAATGATGGACAGGAGTACATATTCAATCTCATAGACACTCCGGGACATGTGGATTTCAATTATGAGGTATCTCGAAGTCTGGCAGCCTGTGAGGGAGCCATACTTGTGGTTGATGCCGCACAGGGCATAGAAGCGCAGACCCTGGCGAATGTATACCTGGCGCTGGATCATGACCTTGATGTCATGCCAGTCATCAACAAGATAGACCTCCCGTCAGCAGATCCGGAGAGGGTCGTGAACGAGATCGAGGATGTAATTGGAATAGAGGCACAGGATGCCCCAAGGATATCGGCAAAGAATGGAATTAATATAGAAGAAGTGCTTGAACAGATCGTGAAGAAGGTGCCGGCACCGCACGGTGACCCTGAGGCTCCACTCAAGGCACTTATATTCGACAGTCTGTATGACTCCTACAAGGGAGTTATCATATTCTGCCGATTATTTGACGGCTGCGTGAAGAAGGGAACCACCATAAGGATGATGGCCACCGGAGCTGAGGCTGAGGTGGTTGAGGTCGGAATATTTGGAGCGGGAAGATTTGTCCCATGTGATGAGCTGTCAGCCGGTATGGTTGGTTACATAACAGCCAGCCTTAAGAATGTACAGGATACAACAGTGGGAGATACAGTCACACAGGCGGACAGGCCATGTGACGAGGCACTTCCTGGATACAAGAAGGCACAGCCTATGGTATACTGCGGACTCTATCCTGCGGATGGAGCAAAGTATCCGGATCTCAGGGATGCCCTTGAGAAACTTCAGTTAAATGATGCGGCGCTCAGCTTTGAGCCGGAGACATCCATAGCACTGGGCTTTGGTTTCCGATGTGGTTTCCTTGGACTGCTTCACCTTGAGATAGTTCAGGAGCGACTGGAGAGGGAGTTCAATCTTGATCTGGTAACCACAGCGCCAGGCGTTGTATATAAGGTACATACCACAGATGGGAATGTGATAGAGCTCACCAATCCGTCGAATCTGCCGGATCCATCCACCATAGAGTACATGGAGGAGCCATTTGTCGATGCGGAGATCATGGTCACAACAGAGTATGTGGGTGCCATCATGCAGCTCTGCCAGGAGAGACGAGGCGTGTACAAGAGCATGGAGTACATGGAGGAGACAAGAGCGCTTCTCAAGTACGACCTCCCACTGAACGAGATCATATACGATTTCTTTGATGCACTTAAGTCGCGTTCAAGGGGCTATGCTTCATTTGACTATGAGATGAAGGGCTATGTCCGCTCAGAGCTTGTGAAGCTGGACATCCTTATCAATAAGGAAGAGGTCGATGCACTCTCATTTATCATACACAAGGATACAGCGTATGAAAGGGGCAGAAAGATGTGCGAGAAGCTCAAGGACGAGATCCCGAGACATCTGTTCGAGATCCCGATCCAGGCGGCCATAGGCGGCAAGGTAATAGCCCGCGAGACAGTCAAGGCCATGAGAAAGGATGTCCTTGCCAAGTGCTACGGCGGAGATATATCCAGAAAGAGAAAGCTCCTTGAAAAGCAGAAGGAAGGAAAGAAGCGAATGAGACAGGTGGGCAATGTGGAGATACCACAGAAGGCATTTATGTCTGTCCTGAAGCTTGATGAGGAATAGAAAAGACCGGGAACACAGTGACACGGTTATATCAAATAAGAAATAATAGAATCGTAGAAAAGCCGTTAATGAGAGCATTCTGACAGGAGCATTCTTAGTAGCGGCTTTTTTCATGCGGTGATGATATTTGAAATAAAAAGGAAGGATACTAATGATAGATATAATAAATACCGAAAATTCAGATCGGGATTTCGGCGATGCAAATAATGACGAAGTTTTAGAGTCATATGAGAAGAAGCCGCTCAGCATATACATACATATCCCATTCTGTGTGAAGAAATGTGCATACTGCGACTTCCTGTCATTTCCGGTGGTGGCAGCCTGCATGTCGGGATATGGAGTGTACCGTGAGAAATACATCGAAGCCCTGTGCGAGGAGCTGAAAAGCTACTCGTATTTGGCGGAGACCCACAAGGTCAGGACAATATACATAGGAGGCGGAACCCCATCCATACTGGAGCCGGACGAGATCACACTTGTAATGACGACGGTGAGGAAGCTGTTCGATGTCGCAGAGGATGCGGAGATAAGCATAGAGGTAAATCCGGGCACCCTGACCAGCCGTAAGGCAGCAGAGTATATAGCAAATGGAATAAACAGGATGAGCATAGGCCTTCAGTCCGCACAGAAAAATGAGCTGGAAGCTCTGGGCAGGATACACAATTATGACCAGTTCCTCGCCGCATTTGACATGGCTAGGGAGGCCGGATTTCGCAATATAAATATAGACCTGATGTCAGACATACCGGGACAGACCATGAGGTCATATCTGGACACCCTTGACAAGGTATTAAGGTGTAAGCCGGAGCACATATCGTCCTACAGCCTCATAGTGGAGGACGGAACTCCTCTGGCAGCAGATGAGAACCTGCTGTCACAGATCCCGGATGAGGACGTGGACAGGCAGATGTACGACATAACAAATAAGCTCTTAGGCACCGGCGGCTACCACAGATACGAGATATCCAATTACGCCAAAGCTGGCTACGAGTGCAGACATAACATAGTCTACTGGACCCTCGGGGAATACATAGGAATCGGAATCGGAGCAGCGTCCTTCCTGTACGGCAGACGCTACACCAACACATCCAGTCTGGAAGACTACATAGACGGCATGGCAAGACACAGGGAGCTCATGACATTCGGAGATCCCGTCGCAAATTTGGGTAAGGCAAGAGATATAATAGAACACATGCGCAATGTGGAAGAAGAACTTGACGCAGACAGGCTGATGGAGGAATATATGTTCCTCGGCCTGCGTATGATATCCGGTGTGAGTGCAGAAAAATTCAACGACTACTTTGGACACTCCATCTACGACATATACGGCCCCGTCATAGATAAATACAAGTCCACCGGCCACCTCGAAGATGACCACGGCCTGATCCGCCTCACAAAAAAAGGCATCGACGTAAGCAACACGATCCTGGCGGACTTCTTAATAGAATAATACTGGCACGACCGTCCTTCAAAACATAAAAAAAACACAAAAACATTCGTTATTTTGTTGACAAAAGGGGGCGGCAGTGTTAGATTATGTTTAGTGGTTAGCACTCGGATATGTTGAGTGCTAATAAGACTAAAAGCAAAAAGGAATGAGAGTATGGAACTTGACGAGAGAAAAGTCAGAATTCTAAAAGCGATCGTTTCGAATTACCTGGAGACTGGAGAGCCCGTTGGATCGAGAACCATTTCCAAGCTGGCCGACATGAATGTCAGCCCGGCTACCATAAGAAATGAGATGTCAGATCTTGAGGATATGGGGTATATATGCCAGCCACATGCATCGGCAGGAAGAGTCCCAACGGATGCAGGTTACAGGTTTTATGTTGACAGCATCATGGCAGACAGGGATGAAGAGAAAGCAGAGGATCAGACAGAACGAGAGAATCTGCTGAATAGAGTTGATAAGCTCGAGAAGCTTCTCAAGCAGGTGGCAAAGGTGCTTGCGGCGAACACACAGTACGCAACACTGGTTACGATGCCACAGTACAACAACACAGTAAAGTTCATCCAGTTGTCACAGGTTGATGAGGCCACATTGCTGGCGGTCATCATGGTTGATGGCAATATAGTCAAGAATAAGCTGATCAAGACGACGTACAGCCTGAAGAATGAAGATATTTTAAAATTTAATATTCTGCTAAATACCTTCCTTCAGGGCGCGGCACTTCAGGATATCAATCTTGAACTTATACAGACCATGAAGGTTCAGGCAGGTGAATATGCAGAGATCCTTGAGACGATATTCCAGGGAATCATGGAGGCGATCCATGAGGCCGATGATCTCAAGGTTTATACCAGTGGAGCAACGAATGTACTCAAGTACCCTGAGCTGGCGAACACGTCATCCGCAGAGAAGCTGCTCGGAACACTGGAAGACATAGAGGACAAAGAAGAATTTGCAAAACATGTGGAGGATGTGATCCAGCAGGACAGCGACATACAGATCCTGATAGGACAGGAGAACAGCGATGAAAACCTGAAGGATTGCTCCCTTGTAACAGCAACATACAAGATGCCGGAGGGCGCAAAAGGAACGATAGGAATAATCGGACCGAAGAGGATGGATTACAAGAAAGTTGTGAGCATGCTCAAGGAACTCACCGGGGAGCTTGATGACATATTTAACAGCAATGGATAGACAGATAAGATTATAACGATGAATAGGAGGATATGTAATGGCTGATAGCAATAACAGTACTGCATCCGACAAGAAGGTTAAGACAGAGCAGACAGCAGCCGAGACCATAGTTGGAGATGCTTCAGCAGAGATAAAGGATGGCGTTGAGTCAGAAGTCAAGATCGATGAGACCGTTGACGTTCCGGAGGAGCAGGCAGAGGCTGCAAAGCCACAGCATGTTGCAAAGGAGAACAGACGTGGAGGCAAGGCTCTCCGTGAGGAGAACGAGAAGCTCAAGGAACGCTGCAAGGATGCAGAGACAAAGTACACAAGACTTCTTGCGGAGTGTGAGAACATCCGCCAGAGAAATGAAAAAGAGTCAGGCAAATTGTACGACATAGGTGCAAAGGGAGTTCTTGAGAAGCTCCTTCCTGTGGTAGACAATTTTGAGAGAGCAATGGCAGCCATTCCTGATGAGGATAAGGACAGACCATTCGAGTCGGGAGTTGCAAATATATATAAGCAGCTTATGACGTCATTGGAAAGCATAGGTGTAAAGCCTATGGATTGCGCCGGGGAACAGTTTGATCCTACATTCCACAATGCAGTGATGCATGTAGAGGATGACAACTACGAAGAGAATGTAATCGTTGAAGAGATGCAGAAGGGTTACATGTACAAGGATCAGGTGCTGAGATTCAGCATGGTAAAGGTCGCAAATTAAATCAATCATGAAATTTTTTTCTAGGAGGAAAAGACAATGGGTAAGATTATAGGTATTGACTTAGGTACAACAAATTCATGTGTAGCAGTTATGGAAGGTGGTAAGCCTGTAGTTATAGCTAACTCAGAGGGTATGAGAACAACACCTTCAGTAGTAGGATTCCTGAAGACAGGAGAGAGAGTAGTAGGTGAGCCTGCAAAGCGTCAGGCAGTTACAAACGCAGATAAGACAATTTCATCTATCAAGCGTCACATGGGATCAGATTACAGAGTAGAGATAGATGGCAAGAAGTATTCACCACAGGAGATTTCAGCAATGATCCTTCAGAAGCTGAAGTCAGATGCAGAGGGATACTTAGGAGAGAAGGTTACAGAGGCAGTTATCACAGTTCCTGCTTACTTCTCAGATGGACAGAGACAGGCAACAAAGGATGCCGGTAAGATCGCAGGTCTTGATGTAAAGCGTATCATCAACGAGCCTACAGCAGCAGCTCTTTCATATGGTCTTGACAACGAGCAGGAGCAGAGAATCATGGTTTACGATTTAGGTGGTGGTACATTCGATGTATCTATCATTGAGATCGGTGAGGGTGTCATCGAGGTTCTTGCAACAGCCGGCGATAACAAGCTCGGTGGTGATGACTTCGATAACGCAATTACACAGTATATGCTTGATGAATTCAAGAAGACAGAGGGCATCGACCTTTCAGGCGATAAGATGGCTATGCAGAGATTAAAGGAAGCAGCAGAGAAGGCAAAGAAGGAGCTGTCATCAGCTACAACAACCAATATCAACCTTCCTTTCATCACAGCAAACCAGGATGGACCAAAGCATTTCGATATGAACCTTACAAGAGCTAAGTTCGATGAGCTTACAGCAGATCTTGTAGACAGAACAAAGGGCCCTGTTAACACAGCACTTGCTGATGCAGGACTTACAGCAGCAGACCTTGACAAGGTACTTCTTGTCGGTGGTTCAACCCGTATCATCGCAGTACAGGAAGAGGTTAAGAGACTTACAGGTAAGGAGCCATTCAAGGGAATCAACCCTGATGAGTGTGTTGCTATCGGTGCTTGTATCCAGGGTGGTAAGCTTGCCGGAGATGCCGGTGCAGGCGAGATCCTTCTTCTGGATGTTACACCACTTACACTTTCAATCGAGACAATGGGTGGTATAGCTACTCACCTTATCGAGAGAAATACAACAATCCCTACAAAGAAGAGCCAGATCTTCTCAACAGCACAGGATAATCAGGATGCCGTTGATATCAACGTAGTACAGGGTGAGAGACAGTTCGCAAAGGACAACAAGAGTCTTGGCAGATTCAGACTTGATGGTATCGCTCCAGCAAGACGTGGAGTTCCACAGATCGAGGTTACATTCGATATCGATGCAAATGGTATCGTAAATGTATCAGCAAAGGATCTCGGAACAGGAAGAGAGCAGCACATTACTATCACATCAGGAACATCACTTTCAGATGATGATATCGATAGAGCAGTTAAGGAAGCAGCAGAGTACGAGGCTCAGGATAAGAAGCGTAAGGAAGGCATCGAGGCAAGAAATGAGGCAGATGCACTTGCATTCCAGACAGAGAAGGCACTCGGTGAGGTAGGAGATAAGCTTTCAGATTCTGACAAGGCTGGCGTAAAGGCAGATCTTGACTCCTTAAGAGCAGCAATAGACAGCACAGATGCAGAGAATATGAGCGATGCAGATGTAGATAAGATCAAGGCTGCAAAGGATAAGCTGATGGAGAGCGCACAGAACCTGTTCTCAAAGCTCTATGAGCAGAACGGTCCTGGAGCAAACGCAGGAACAGGCGCAGGCACACCTGATTACTCAGATGGCGATGTTGTAGATGGAGATTTCACAGAGGTTTAATATATAGAGGATGAAAGGTAAAGGCTATGGCAGAGACAAAGACCGATTATTATGAAGTCCTTGGTGTAACCAAGGGAGCCTCTGAAGCCGAGATCAAAAGGGCATACCGAGTGGTAGCAAAAAAATACCACCCGGATATGAACCCTGGTGATGAAGAGGCTGCAGAGAAATTCAAAGAAGCAGCTGAAGCTTATTCAGTCCTCAGTGACCCTGAGAAACGTGCAAAGTATGATCAGTTTGGCCATGCAGCATTCGACCAGAACGGCGGCGGTGCCGGCGGATTTGGTGGATTTGACTTCGCGGACATGGGAGATATCTTTGGAGATATATTTGGAGATATGTTCGGTGGCGCAAGCCGTCAGAGAAATACAAATGGTCCTATGAAGGGCGCAAACATCAAGACAACCATCAGAGTAGCCTTTGAGGAGGCTATATTCGGAACCCAGAAGGAGCTTGAGCTCCCACTGAAGGATGAGTGTGATGTATGTAAGGGAACCGGTTCACAGCCGGGACACCAGCCTGAGGTCTGCGGCAAGTGCGGCGGTAAGGGCCAGATAGTGACAACACAGCAGTCACTTTTTGGAGTTGTACGTAATGTTCAGACATGTCCTGATTGTAGTGGATCTGGTAAGATCATCAGATACAAGTGCAGCAACTGTGCAGGAACAGGATATGTAAAGAGCAGAAAGAAGATACAGATAGCTATTCCACCAGGAGTAGACAATGGTACTAACATCCGAATCAAAGGAAAGGGTGAGCCTGGTATCAACGGTGGTGAGAGAGGAGATCTTACAGTTACCATACTTGTTGATCGTCATCCAAACTTCCAGAGACAGGAGTACAATCTGTATTCATCAGAGCCTATCACATTTACACAGGCAGCACTTGGTGGAGTTATCAAGATCAACACCATCGAAGGAGAGGTTGATTACACCATACCACCAGGAACACAGACAGATACACGTATAAAGCTGAAGGGCAAAGGAGTACCTAACCTCAAGAACCCAACTCAGCGAGGCGATCACTATGTAACACTTGTTGTACAGGTGCCGGAGAAGCTCACAGAGGAGCAGAAGAAGATCCTAAACCAGTATGAGCAGGCAACACTTGTAGAGACAAGACCTGCAACAGATTCAGCAGGACCATTTACATTTGGCGATCACAAGAGAAGAAAGAAAAAGTAGGTATAAAATATATGAAATGGACGAAGCTCACAATAGATACAACATGTGAAGCTGAAGACCTCATAAGCGCCTTCCTCGAAGAGGAAGGCGTTTTGGGTGTTCAGATAGAAGATAATATTCCCCTCACTGAGGAGGAGATGGAGACGATGTTTGTCGATCTCCTGCCGGATGATATGCCGGAAAATGATGGAACTGCAAAGGTGTCCTGTTTCCTTGACGATACATTTGACGTGCAGGAGATAAAGGATAAGGTGGCTGCAGAGATCAGGAGACTGTCAGAGTTTCTTCCTGTCGGAACAGGCAAGATAACCGAGAGTGAGACGAAGGAAGAGGACTGGAGAGACAACTGGAAGGCCTACTTCAAGCCATTCAGACTGTATGACAATATCATCATCAAGCCAACCTGGGAGGAAGTGCCGGAGGATGCAACGGACGAGGATATAGTTATTGAGATAGATCCCGGAACAGCATTTGGAACAGGTTCCCATGAGACGACGAGACTGTGCATAGGCCAGCTCAAGAAGTACATGAAGGATGGAGATGAGATACTCGATGCCGGAAGCGGAAGCGGTATCCTGTCATTTGTTTGCAATAAGCTGGGTGCAAAGCATGTTCTCGGTATAGACATAGATCCGATCGCTGTTGATGTGGCGGGAGAGAACAGAGATGTGAACCATATTCCTGCCGAGGCTGTGGAATTCAAGTGCGGAAATGTCCTTGAGGACCAGAAACTGGTAGAGTCAATAGGCGCAAATTATGATATAGTAGTTGCAAATATCCTTGCAGACGTTATAATTCCAATGTCGGCTGTAGTTCAGAAGTTTATGAAGGATGATGGTATTTTTATATCATCGGGTATTATAAACATAAAAGAGGATGAGGTCAGACAGGCTCTTCTTGACAATAACTTCGATATCGTAGATACTGTCTACATGAATGACTGGGTAAGCTTTGTTGCAAAAAAGCATGTATGAACCAGCGTGTGAGAGGAAATAATCAAATATGAACAGATTCTTTGTAGATGTAGATGGCAGAGATATAGGAACAGATATAAGCATAACAGGCGGAGACGTTAACCATATAAAGAACGTTCTCCGCCTTAAAGTGGGTCAGGAGATAACTGTCAGTAACGGCAGAGGAAGAGATTATACGTGCAGTATATCGGAGATTGGCAGAGACGAGGTTCTGTGCCGCGTCGAGGATGTGAATGATAACTTTGCAGAGCTTCCAGTGGAGGTTACCCTGTTTCAGGGATATCCGAAGTCGGATAAGATGGATCTTATAGTACAGAAGATGGTGGAGCTCGGTGTCTGCCGGATAGTTCCGGTATTCACTGCGCGCACCATAGTGAAGCTTGATGCGAAGAAGGCTGCAAAGAAGACCGAGAGATGCCGGATCATAGCGGAGTCTGCTGCAAAACAGTCCGGAAGGGGAATCGTCCCTGAGATCACGGAGCCGGTAACATTTGCACAGGCGATAGAGATGGCGAAGACTCTTGATATGAATATAATTCCATATGAGGAGGCGGAGGGACTTGCAAAGTCCAGACAGATCATCGCTGATGTGACAGCACCGTCCTCTGCCCGCAGAAGTCTGGGGGTATTCATAGGCCCGGAGGGTGGCTTTGCCAGGGAAGAAGTGGAACAGGCAATGGCGGCCGGGGCGGAATGTATAACTCTTGGACACAGGATACTGCGCACTGAGACGGCCGGACTGGCGGTTATGTCGATCATCATGTTCAGTGCCGACAGGGACAATTAGAACAATATTGTAGAGATTAGTGAAAGAAAGAAGCTTGAAGCCGGACGTATATCGGTTTCGGAATGGTGGAAGACAACATGGAAGCATATTTTGACAATTCAGCGACCACCCCGGTTTATCCAGAGGTGAGAGATCTTGTGGTAAAGTTAATGGAACAGGACTATGGCAATCCGTCATCACTGCACCAGAAGGGTGTGGATGCGGCCAGATACGTGAGCGATGCCAGGGATAAGATAGCCAGGCTGCTCAAGGTTCAGGCGAAGGAGATTGTGTTCACATCGGGTGGAACAGAATCCAACAACATGGCTCTGATAGGAGGAGCACTTGCCAACAGGAGAGCGGGCAACAAGATCATCACAACTGTAGTCGAGCATGCGTCAGTCGGCAGTCCGCTGACATTCCTTGAGGATATGGGCTTTGATGTTGTCAGGATCCCGACCGGAAGTGATGGCGTGGTAGATGTTGACCGGTTGGTAGATGAGGTAGATGACGATACGATCATAGTGTCAGTCATGTACGTCAACAATGAGATAGGTGCTGTCATGCCGGTGGAGGATATTGCCAGACGCATAAAGGAGAAGAATCCGAATGTACTCTTCCATGTGGATGCCATACAGGCATTTGGCAAATATGTGATATACCCGAAGCGTATGGGAATAGACATGATGTCCATAAGCAGCCATAAATTCCACGGACCAAAGGGCGTTGGAGCACTGTTCATAAAGGACAGAGTCAAGGTCAAGCCTGTGATATACGGTGGAGGCCAGCAGGGCGGAATGAGGTCAGGAACAGAGAATGTACCGGGAATAGCCGGAATGGCACTGGCTGCCGAGATGACCTACAGAGATCTCGATGCAAATGTAGCGCACATGAGAGAACTCAAGGAACATCTTATAGATGAACTCACACAGATAGACGATGTGTACAGTAATTCCGGGGATGCGCCCCATATAGCCAGCATAACCTTCAAGGGAGTGCGAAGTGAGGTCATGCTTCATGCTCTGGAAGAGAAGGGCATATATGTCTCATCCGGTTCAGCATGTTCGTCGAATAAACATTCCACAAGCAGCACGCTGAAGGCCATAGGTCTGCCACCTGAGAAGCTTGAGTCCACACTGAGATTCAGTTTTTCACCGGAGAATACAATGGAACAGATAGATTATGCAGTCGAGTGCTGCAAGGAACTTTTACCGATACTCAGAAGATATGTGAGGAAGAAATAGGAGGAAATATGCAGTACAAGGCATTTATGATAAAGTATGCCGAGATAGGCACAAAGGGAAAGAACAGATATATATTTGAAGACATACTCTGCAAGAACATCAACAGAAAGCTGAAGCCTTACGGAGATTTCTATATCCGCAAGGAGCAGGGAAGAATATTCGTTGAGTGCAAGTCGGATTACGACTATGAGGATGTGGTAAATGCCCTTGGAAAGGTATTTGGTATTGTTGGAATATGCCCTGTTGTGGTTGAGGAGAACACAGAGTTTGAGAACCTCAAGCAGAAGGTAATAGATTATGTTGAAAAGGCATACGACAGAAAGAACTTCACATTCAAGGTGTTCACCAGAAGAAATGACAAGACATATCCTATGACTTCCATGGAGGTAAGCGCCGAGCTTGGACATTTCCTCCTTGAGGCGTTCCCTGATCTTGCAGTGGATGTGCACTCACCTCAGGAGATAATCAATGTGGAGATCAGAAAGGTAGCATATATCTATTCGATCACCATACCTGGCCCGGGAGGACTGCCGGTTGGAACGAACGGCAGAGGAATGGCACTTCTGTCAGGCGGTATAGACAGCCCTGTTGCGGCATATATGATAGCCAAGAGAGGAGTTGTTGTGGAGGCAGTATATTTCCACGCACCTCCGTTCACAAGCGAGAGAGCAAAGCAGAAGGTTATAGATCTGGCATGTCTTGTGGCCGACTACTCAGGAGCCATCAGACTCCATGTTGTCAACTTTGCCGATGTACAGATGGCAATATACGACAACTGTCCTCATGAGGAGCTTACGATCATCATGAAGAGATACATGATCAAGATAGCGGAGGAGCTGGCTGAGAAGAATGACTGTCAGTGTACGATAACAGGAGAGAGCATAGGCCAGGTTTCAAGCCAGACTGTGTTCAGCCTGAACGTTATCAACCAGGTCAGCACCATGCCGGTGTTCAGACCATGTATAGGTATGGATAAGCAGGAGATAGTAGACATATCAGAGAAGATCGGAACATACGAGACATCTATACTGCCATACGAGGATTGCTGTACGACATTTGTTGCAAAGCATCCGGTTACACATCCGGTTCTATCTGCGATAGAGAAGTCGGAGGCAAAGCTTAACGGAATCATCGAGCCATTGTACCGCAAGGCTGTAGATACGGCAGAGGTCGTTATGTGTCGCGCAAAGCAGTAAAACAATATAAAACAGTGATAAAAGACAACAAAAAAGAGATGCTTCATAATAAGCATCTCTTTGATTATCAGATCCATATAACATACGGGGCAGAAATATGATTATTCTGCAAGGTATGGCTTCAGAGTAGCCATGATCTCATCGATACCGCTCTCTGCATGAATGTTAAGTTCGATAGGCTTTGAGATATCAAGACTGAAAATACCCATGATTGACTTGGCGTCAATTACGTAACGTCCTGATACAAGGTCGAATTCTGCGTCAAATTTCGCAATGTCATTGCAAAAGCTCTTGACCTTATCGATTGAGTTTAAAGAAATCTTAACTGCTGTCATAAATAGTCCTCCTAACCCTTGTAAGTTTTTTATGTACTGTCATTATTATATTTTTATAGAATACAAAAGTCAATATAAGGAGTGTAAAATACATGCTAAAAGGAATGTCTGTGGCTGCCACAACACTTGGCTGCAAAGTCAATCAGGCGGAGACTGACAGCATGCTCGACATGCTGAAGGCTGCCGGTGCAAATATAGTGGAATTTGACGAAAAAGCAGATATATATATAGTAAATACCTGTTCTGTGACCAATATTGCGGACAAAAAATCAAGGCAGATGCTTCACAGAGCCAGAAAGATGAATCCTGATGGAATAGTGATAGCCGCAGGATGCTATGTGCAGTCAGCCAGAGAGATTCTCGAGCAGGATGAAGCTATAGATATAGTAATAAGCAACAATAAGAAGAAAAGTATCACAGAAATAGTTAATGATTATATTAATGTGAGAAACAATGGAAAAAATGCCCCGGGTAAAGATCATGAAGCCATGGAATACTTCGTGGATATATCCAGAGAGACTGAGTACGAGGAGATGGGCGGCCATGTCCCTGTGGGACACACAAGGGCATATGTCAAGATCCAGGACGGCTGCAATCAGTTCTGCTCATACTGCATAATCCCGTATGTAAGAGGAAGGATAAGAAGCAGAAGCCAGGAGGCGATCCTTGCAGAAGTATCAGAGCTTGCGGAGGCAGGAATAAAAGAAGTTGTGCTTACCGGTATACACATATCGTCATATGGCAAAGATAAGAATAATGAGGGAGCACTTATAGAGCTTATAGAGGCTATCTCAAAAATCAAAGGAATCAAGAGAATAAGGCTTGGTTCACTTGAGCCGGGGATAATAACAGAGGAGTTTGTGGAGAGAATTTCATCCAATTCGAAAGTATGTCCACACTTCCATCTGAGCCTGCAGAGCGGCTGTGATTCAGTGCTCAAGAGAATGAACAGAAAGTACACTTGCGAGCAATACTTTGAAAAATGTGACATGCTGAGAAAGGCGTATAAGTCCCCTGCACTCACCACGGATGTGATAGTGGGCTTCCCGGGAGAGACTGAGGAAGAATTTGCAGAGACTGTCAGATATCTGACGGAGCTCAATCTGTATGAGATGCATATATTCAAGTATTCTCCGAGAAAGGGAACAGTCGCTGCCGCCATGAAAGAGCAGGTTGCCCCTGAGATAAAGAATGAGCGAAGCGATGTGCTGCTTAAGCTTGCCCATGACAACAAGACTGCGTATGAATCTCAGTTTGAGGGCTGTGAGCTTGAAGTTCTGGTGGAAGAGGTTGTAAAAAAGAACAATAAGACATATCTCAGGGGACATACGGAGAGATACATGGATATACTCATAGATGTGGGCGACATATCCATGCCGGAGAGTTTTGTGAACAGCTTTGTGTATGTGACATATACCCAAAATGGGGGAAACCTTCCTTTACTTTTGTAGTTTTTTATATTAGAATAGGAATGTTAATTGGCTCATGAGATAATAACAAGATGAGGACGTGATTTGATGAATAACGAAAGTACACAGAATATTGTTCCAATCAAGGACGCGACAGTGGACGTACGCGAGATAATTGGAGAAGTATACGATGCACTTACCGAGAAAGGATATAATCCGGTAAGCCAGGTTGTTGGGTACATAATGAGCGGTGACCCGACATATATCACAAGCTACAAGAATGCGCGAAGCCTGATCATGAAGGTGGAGAGAGACGAGATCATTGAGGTTTTACTTGAGGACTATATCAAGAATAACCTCGTGTAAAGGAAAAGAATAGTATGAGAATATTGGGACTTGACTATGGAACCAAGACGGTGGGAGTTGCCGTGAGCGATCCGCTCAAGATGACTGCCCAGCCGCTGGAGACGATAGAGAGAAAGTCGGCGAACAAGCTGAGACAGACACTTGCCCGCATAGAGGCCATACTTGAAGAGTATGGAGCGGCAGGAGAGCGCGACCGCATAGAGCTGATAGTGCTTGGTTACCCGAAGAACATGAACAATTCAGAGGGAGACAGATGCGAGGCCACCCAGGCATTCAAGGAAGATCTTGAGCGCAGAACAGGACTTGAGGTTGTTCTGTGGGATGAGCGCCTTACCACTGTGGAGGCAGAGCGGATCCTTATGGACAGCGGAGTGAGAAGAGAGAACAGGAAGACGTACATAGACAAGATGGCGGCTGCGGTCATACTGCAGAACTATCTTGATGCGAAGTGCAGCAGTCTGTGATAGACACAGACCTTCTGCCTTTGTTTTGTGTACGCCTGAAGAAGTATTAAGAGGTTTATATGGCAGAGAACAGGAAGACGGACAACAGTATCATATTTGAAGCAGAAGATGGAACAGAAGTGGAATTCTCGGTTGTGGAGCAGACCACACTTGGCGGCGTGAATTATCTGTTCGTTATAGACAAGGCGGATGATGAATCATTCCTTATCCTTCGCGAGAACAACGGAGCTGATACGGAAGAGATGGCAGCATACGATATTGTGGAAGATGAAAATGAATTAGAGGCGGTCATCAAGATATTTGACGAGCTGCTTGAGGACGTAAATTTGGAGGTATAAGAAAATTGAATAAGAATAATAAAGAGACAGTGAAGATCATTCCTTTGGGCGGTCTGGAACAGATTGGAATGAATATCACTGCGATAGAGTATGAGGACTCTATCATAGTCATTGACTGCGGACTGGCATTCCCTGAGGACGACATGTTAGGAATCGATCTGGTAATTCCTGATGTCACCTATCTCAAGGAAAACGCGGACAAGGTCAGGGGACTCGTGGTTACCCATGGACATGAGGATCACATAGGAGCCATACCGTACATTGAGAAAGAATTAAACATGCCGATCTATGCGACCAAGCTGACCATGGGTCTTATAGAGAACAAACTGAAGGAACACAACCTTATGAACAACACCAGAAGAAAGGTTGTAAAGTATGGTCAGAATATAAATCTTGGGGCATTCAGAGTGGAATTCATCAGAACAAACCACTCCATAGCAGATTCAGCGGCCCTTGCCATATACACACCGGCCGGACTTATTGTCCACACCGGAGATTTCAAGATAGACTACACACCGGTATTTGGTGGAACCATAGATCTTCAGAGATTTGCTGAGCTCGGCAAGAAGGGTGTGCTTGCACTCATGGCTGACTCGACAAATGCTGAGAAGGAGGGCTTCACACAGTCAGAGAAGACGGTGGGAAGAACATTTGACAACCTGTTCAACGACAACAAGGATCACAGGATCATCATAGCGACATTTGCATCCAACGTTGACAGAGTACAGCAGATCATCAATTCAGCTTACAAGTATGGCAGAAAGGCTGTCATAGAGGGACGAAGCATGGTGAACATCATCACCACGGCGTCCGAGCTTGGATATATCAACATACCGGATAACACACTCATAGATATAAGCGAGATGAAGAACTACCCGGATGAGAAGGTTGTTCTCATCACCACGGGAAGTCAGGGAGAGAACATGGCTGCGCTGTCACGTATAGCTGCATCCATACACAATAAAGTAGCCATAAAGCCTGGTGATGTGGTCATTTTCAGCTCACATCCTATACCGGGAAATGAAAAGGCGGTATTCAAGGTTATAAATGAGCTCGAGGCGAAGGGTGCACACGTTATATTTGAGGATACACACGTATCCGGCCATGCCTGCCGTGAGGAGCTCAAGCTTATATATGCGCTCACAAGACCGAAATATGCAATACCTGTCCACGGTGAGTATAGACACCTCAAGAGACATGCAGAGCTTGCAGTTGAGATGGGAATCCCTAAGGAGAATGTCAAGATCATGACCACAGGCGATGTTCTTGAGATCGGTGAGGAGAAGTTCGACGTTGTCGGCAAGGTTCCTGCACAGGGAGTATTTGTGGATGGACTTGGAGTTGGAGATGTTGGAAATATCGTCCTCAGAGACAGACAGCTTCTGTCACAGAATGGCCTCATAATCATAGTTGTGACCCTGGACAGATACAGCAACCAGCTTGTTGCAGGGCCGGATATAGTGTCAAGAGGCTTCGTGTACGTCAGGGAGTCTGAGACACTTATGGAAGACTGCAGGATCACATGTCAGGAGGCTCTCGACAGATGCCTGAGCCGCGGCGTGACAGACTGGGGTAAGATCAAATCCGTGATAAAGGATGACATGGGAGAGTTCCTCTGGAAGAGGACAAAGAGAAGCCCTATGATCCTTCCTATAATCACAGAGGTGTAGAAGGGTGAGAAAATGACAGATACATTGGAACTTAGCAGACAATTGAATGCGTGCATCAAGGATTCTGATGTCTACAAGAATTATCAGTATTGCAAGGATAAACTTAGACAGAAACCAGAAAAACTTCAGCAGCTCATGGAATTTCGTAAGAAAAATTATGAAATACAGAATAACGAAATGCTTGACAATCCATATGATGAAGTTAATAATCTATTCATGGAATATGACTCCATAGTCCATGATACTATAGTCAATGACTTTATCAGGGCGGAGCAGAAGCTGGTGAGAATGATGAAGCTTGTATATGAACAGATAGCGGACGATCTTGATTTCGATATCATAGATGAGGACGCCCGGTGATTCGCGCTGGCTGGGATGTATTTGTGAACAAGGAGAATAACGATTATGGCTTTAGATAGTGCTAGAAGTATGAAGAAGATTCTGAGATTCCTTTTTGGACTATTCATCAATGTATGTATTTTATTTATATTGGTAAAGGCTTTCTCATACTCGTATGATTTTGCGTATCAGGTGTTTGCCACAAGGGCTGCGGATCCGGGCAGCAACCGGAAGGCAACTATACAGATAACTCAGGACGAGCCGCTTCTGGATGTGGCGGATTCCCTTAAGACAGCGGAGGTCATCAAGGACAAATACGCTTTTATACTGAAGGTCAGAATAGGCGGATATGCAGATGATATCCAGCCTGGTACATATCAGATAGCACCGAGCGATACAAATCAGGAGATAATAGAGATCATAACGGGAAATGGCAAGAGTTCCTCAGGGGATAGCAGCGGAGACAGCAGCGATGACTCCTCCAGCGAGGACAGTGCTGAGGAATAGACAGAGAGGATAATTATGGTATGTGATGAAAGACTTGCGTCATTTATCAATTCCTTCAATACAGACTACGATGAGGTTGTGACCTCGATCAGAAGAGAGGCAGAAGAGAACAGGGTACCTATCATAAGACGAGAGGCTGGAGAGTTCATCAAGATGTTGATTCTTATGAACAGGCCGAAGAAGATTCTTGAGATAGGTTCAGCCGTTGGCTTTTCTGCCATTTTTATGAGTAGATTTCTGGATGATGACGCACATATAACAACTATAGAGAATTATCAGCCGAGAATAGAAGAGGCGAAGAAGAATATAGTCAGAGCCGGGGCTTCAGACAAGATTACTCTGCTTGAGGGCGATGCACTGGAGATATTACCAGAGATGACAGAAAGCTATGACATGGTGTTCATGGATGCAGCTAAGGGTCAGTATGGCAATTTTTTCACGGAGGCTATACGGCTGCTTGCGCCAAAGGGGGTATTGCTCTGTGACAACGTGCTTCAGGACGGAGATGTCCTTGAGAGCAGATTTGCAGTTACCAGAAGAAACAGAACGATACATTCAAGGATGAGAGAATACCTGTACGAGCTCACCCACAATGAACATTTGGAGACGGCCATACTCAATATAGGGGATGGAATGAGTCTCAGTATCAGGAAATAAACGAAAAATGGTTGGAGGAAACGATATGAGAGATAAGAAACCAGAGCTTCTTGTCCCGGCGGGCGGACTGGACACGCTCAAGGTGGCCGTGGACTATGGAGCTGACGCAGTGTATATAGGCGGACAGGCATTTGGCCTCAGAGCGAAAGCAGACAACTTTTCCATAGAAGAGATGAAACAGGGCGTGGAATATGCCCATGCACATAATGCCAAGGTGTATGTGACAGCTAATATATTTGCACACAACTATGATCTGGATGGAATAAGAGCTTATTTTGGCGAGCTGAAAGATACAGGTGTGGACGCTGTTCTTGTATCCGATCCGGGTGTGTTTACCATAGCTCGGGAGACTATGCCGGATATGGAATTACACATAAGCACACAGGCCAACAACACGAACTACATGACATACAAGTTCTGGTATGACCACGGCATAAAGCGGGTTGTGTCTGCCAGAGAACTGTCCCTTGCGGAGATATCACAGATAAGAGCAAACATACCGGACGATATGGAGATAGAGTCATTTATCCATGGCGCTATGTGCATATCATATTCAGGAAGATGCCTTCTCAGCAACTACTTCACAGGCAGGGATGCGAATCATGGTGCGTGCACCCATCCGTGCAGATGGAAGTATTCCATCGTCGAGGAGACCAGACCGGGAGAGTATATGACTGTCAACGAGGACGACAGAGGAACATATATATTTAACTCCAAGGATCTGTGCATGATAGAGTACATCCCGGAGATGATGGAAGCCGGAATAGACAGTTTCAAGATAGAGGGGCGTATGAAGACTGCTCTGTATGTGGCGACCGTTGCCAGAACCTACAGAAAAGCCATAGATGATTATATGGAGTCAGAAGAGAAGTACAGAGCAAACATGGAATACTACAAGAGAGAGATAGCCAAATGCACATACAGGCAGTTCACAACGGGATTTTATTTCGGGAAGACAGACTCAGAATCACAGATATATGATAGCAACACATATGTAAAAAACTATACGTATATTGGAACTGTGAGAGAGGTTACCCCGGATGGCTGTGTATGCTTTGAGCAGAAGAATAAGTTTCTGGTGGGAGAGAAGCTTGAAGCCATGGGCTTTGATGGAACAAATATAGAGTGCGAGGTTCAGGCGATATACGACGAGGAAGGAAACAGTATGGACTCTGCGCCACATCCAAAGCAGAAATTGAGGGTGAAGCTTGATAAGGAGCTTGAGACCGGTATTATACTGAGAAGAAAAGAGTGATCATAAGGATGTCTGGATGTCAATCCAGGCATCCTCTTAATTTCCCGAGAGCCTTTTTCTCTATGCGCGATACATAAGATCTGGAGATTCCGAGCGTACAGGCGACCTCCTTTTGGGTGAGAGGTGACTGCCCGCCGAGACCATAGCGCATATATATGATCTCTCTTTCTCTGGAGGAGAGGAGCGATGATATGCAGGAGGGGAGCAGGCACAGGTGGTCATCCTGTATCATTTTGTCCAGAACGTTGACGTTCTCCGAACCTATGATGTCAAGGATGACGATCTCGTTACCCTCTTTATCAGTGCCGATGGGATCGTAGATCGAGACCTCACGCGCCTTCTTCTTCTCGTGGCGGAGAGTCATGAGAAGCTCGTTTTCGATACATTTGGCGGCGTATCCTGACAGTTTGCAGCCTTTGTCGGGTCTGTAGCTGTCTATGGCTTTGATGAGACCTATCGTGCCTATGGACAGAAGATCCTCGGGATCCCTCACGGCGGAATTGTACTTTCTGGATATGTGGGCGACCAGACGGAGATTGTACTCTATCAGAATGCTGCGGGCAGCCTTGTCACCGGACAGGCACAGCGCAATATATTTTTTTTCTTCTTCGGGAGTTAGTGGGTTTTTAAACGCTTCCATATATTAACTGCTCCCGTAAATTGATTGTACCGGCTGCACATTTGTTGGACGGGCTATTTTACAATTAGTACAGTCAGCTTGCTTATATAATATGTTTATTGTGCAGAAATAGTGCTTATCCACCCTGTAAAATTGCCGAAATCTGATAAATGTGCAAAAAAATATATCAAAATATGTACAAAATGTTTAAAATGTGAAAATACTGTGATATAATACGCTTTAGGTATTTGGATAATTCTGCCTGTGCGCAGGATTGCGAGAGACGTGAGGAGGGTATTTAGAGAATGCGATTAAGCGTGGGACGTAAGAAGATCAGAATTGGAGATGTCCTTGTAGCAGCGGGGGCTATCACGGAGGAGCAGCTTCAGGAAGGACTTGCAAAGCAGAAGGAGACCGGCAGAAAGCTCGGTAACGCCCTGGTTGATCTGGGATTTATAAGTAACGACATGCTGATTACGGTACTTACAACCCAGTTGGGAATTGACTACATAGAGCTCAAGGGAGCTAAGATCGAGGAGAAGGTTATACACATGGTGCCTGAGAACATGGTCACCAAGTATCAGGCCATACCTATAGAGATAGATCCTGATAACCCGAACATCCTCAAGGTAGCCATGGCGGATCCTATGGATATCATGGCCATGGACGATATAGGACTTGTCACCAACCTTCAGGTTGAGCCGATGCTCGCCTCGGAGGAGGGTATAAAGAACGCTATAGATAAGTACTACGGAAGCGCTCAGGCTATGGAGGCTGCTGAGGCCTACAGACAGGAGCAGCAGAATGTGCTCGGCGGAGGCGACGAGGAAGAGGGCAACGAAGAAATCGATAATTCCCCTATCGTACTTCTGGTTAAGCAGATCATCGAAGGCGGAGTAAGACAGAGAGCGTCAGATATACATATAGAGGCTCTGGAGAACAGCGTCAGAGTCAGATACAGAATAGATGGTGCACTTAAGCAGGTTATGTCATACGACCTCAGCATACTGGCAGGTATCACAGCCCGTATCAAGATCATAGGCGGTATGGATATAGCAGAGAAGAGAAAACCACAGGATGGTCGTATCACCATCATGGTTGACAGAAGAGAGTTTGATGTCCGTGTTTCTATCCTTCCAACAGTTTTCGGAGAGAAGACGGTTATGAGACTTACATCCAAGGACGGTCTGACAAAACCGAAGAGTGCCCTTGGTTTCGATGCAGAGCAGGAGAAGGTTTTCGATAATATCCTCAGCAACCCACATGGTATCATCCTTGTAACGGGACCTACAGGATCAGGAAAATCAACTACACTGTACACATCACTCAGTGAGCTTAACACAGAGGATGTTAACATCATCACCGTTGAGGACCCTGTCGAGGCGAACATCAACGGTATCAATCAGGTGCAGGTTAATAACAAAGCGGACATGACTTTCGCGGCAGCCCTCAGATCTATCCTTCGTCAGGATCCGGATATCATCATGATAGGAGAGATCCGAGACGGTGAGACAGCAGGAATCGCCGTACAGGCCGCTATCACAGGACATTTGGTTGTATCGACACTGCATACTAACTCAGCGGCTTCGACCATCACCCGTCTTATCGATATGGGTATTGAGTCATACATCGCCGGTGATGCTGTTGTTGGAGTTATTGCACAGAGACTTGTGCGAAGACTTTGTACCACATGTAAGCAGCCGAGACTTGTGGAGGATGATGAGAGAGTTCAGCTCGGTGTTCCGGCTGACGAGGAGGATGTCATCATCTACGAGCCACAGGGATGCCCACTGTGTAACGACACAGGCTATTCAGGACGAATCGGTGTATACGAGATGATGCCTGTATCAAGAGAGCTTCAGGCTGTTATCGCTTCCGGAGCCACAGCGGATGTCATTGAGAAGCAGGCCCTCAAGGAAGGAATGCTCACACTGAAGATGGGAGCTGCCAAGCACGTTCTTGATGGCATCACATCCATAGCAGAGATGAACAAGATTGTTCACAGTACAGTGACCGTGGCCGAGGGAGTGGATATGGGAGAGCTGTAAGATATAAGAGATATATAATGAGATTATATATAAATTGTAATTATTAATGCAAAAGGGAAAGGAAGGGACAAGTTATGTTAGACATGAAGGAATTACTTGCCTTCTCTGTAGAAGCAAAGGCGTCAGATGTTCATATAGCTGTAGGTATACCACCTAAGCTCAGAATCAACGGTAAGCTCACCGAGGTTGAGGTTCCGGCACTGTCACCTGCTGATGCGGCAGAGGCAATTGGATCTACTATGAAGGATAGGCATAAGGCCATACTTCAGGACAGAGGAGAGGTCGATTTCTCATTCGACTCACCTGAGACCGGACGTTTCCGTGTCAATGTATTCATGGACAAAGGAAACATGGCAGCAGCGTACAGACGAGTTGAGACACAGATCCCAAGACCTGACCAGCTTGGTATTCCAAGGGAGGTTGTGGAGCTCTACAAGAGAAAGAGAGGACTGGTTCTCGTAACAGGACCTACAGGTTCTGGTAAGTCGACCACACTTGCTTCTATTATAAATAAGGCGAATGAGAACCTTACGGATCATATCATCACACTGGAGGATCCTATAGAGTACATTCACCATCACAACAAGGCAATAGTTAACCAGCGAGAGGTTGGTATGGATACACTCAGCTATGCGAATGCACTCCGTGCAGCACTCCGTGAGGATCCTGATATCATCCTCGTAGGAGAGATGCGAGATCTTGAGACTATCTCCACAGCCATAACCGCTGCCGAGACAGGACATTTGGTATTCTCCACACTGCATACAATCGGTGCGGCAAGTACCATCGATCGTATCATAGATATCTTCCCTACAAACCAGCAGCAGCAGGTAAGAGTTCAGCTCGCGATGGTTCTTGAGGGAGTTATCTCACAGTCACTTCTTCCTATAGCGAGCGGCAACGGACGAGTTGCAGCCTTCGAGGTAATGCTTGCATCACCTGCTATACGAAGTCTGATACGAGAAGCCAAGACTCATCAGATCCAGTCAACTATCCAGACAAGCAGAGCCTTAGGTATGATCACTATGGACGATGCATTGTATGATCTGTATGCTTCAGGAACCGTCACAAGAGAGGTTGCCATGACATACGCACAGGATCAGCAGTACCTGAGAAAGAAGATCAACGGACAGTAAGATATATGGAATAATCGATTACCATATGGAAAAATGTGGTATAATAACCAAGTTGCATTGTGCATATTGCCTAAAAAATAACGTGCAAATAATTAAATGTTGATTAAATCTGTGTGGTATAGTAAGATATTTTACATATAATTTATGTTGCATTATTGCGCTTTTAAAGTGTAGATACATGAAAACGTAAGAATATTAAGATTGGGTCGGAGGAGAGACAATGGCAGTATTTAATTACAAGGTTGTTGACAGAGATGGTAAGAATAAAAAAGGTACCATCGAGGCCCCTAACAGAGACGGTGCTGAGAAGAAGCTGAAGTCAGAAGGCTACTCGATTATGAGCCTGACAGAGCAGAGCAGCCCGCTTGGGGGTATAGGATTTAAGAAGAAGGTCAAGTCAAGAGACCTGGGTGTATTCTGTAAACAGTTCTCAGCGGTCATCAAGGCTGGTGTTACCATCATATCCGCACTGGAGCTGATGGGAGATCAGATCGAGAACAAGACACTGAGAAAGGCCATAGCAGATGCGCGTACATATGTAGAGAAAGGTGGAACTTTGGCGGATGCGCTCAGAGTTAACCCGGATGTATTCCCGCCTATCATGATCAACATGGTGGCAGCCGGTGAGATGTCTGGTAATCTTGAGATTTGCTTGGACAGACTGGTAGAGCATTTCGAGAAGGACAATGCATTGTCATCCAAGATCAAGGGTGCCATGACATATCCTATCGTAGTTCTCTGTGTTATGGTTATAGTTATCATAGTAGTGTTGGTAGCGGTTATACCAAACTTCTCAAGTATGTTTGAAGAGATGGGAACTCAGCTTCCACTCGCAACTCGTATGATGATGGCTGCGGCAGATTTTGTCATGTATAAGTGGTGGCTGCTCATAATCATAGTTGCGGCGATAGTATTCGGTGTTAAGTTCTTCAAGAAGACGCCGTTTGGTGAACAGCTCTTTGCGAACATAGGACTTAAGGCACCTATATTTGGCAACCTGAATGTGAAGACGGCGTGTGCAAGATTTGCCAGGACCATGAGCACACTGATGGTGTCAGGTATATCCATGATAGATGCGGTTGAGCAGGTTGCGAAGATGATGGACAACAAGATTATCAGAGATGGTCTTATGGATGCTAAGATTCAGGTATCCAAGGGTGTGCCACTCTCAAAGCCTCTTAAGGATATGACGATGCTTCCACCTATGCTCTCAGCCATGACAAAGATTGGAGAGGAGACAGGAGATATAGAGGAGATGCTCAGCAAGGTTGCTGACTACTATGACGAAGAAGTTGAGGCGGCAACAAATGCGCTTACAGCAGCTATGGAACCTATGATTATGGTTCTTCTTGCAGGTGTTGTTGGCATGATAGTTGCAGCGGTATATGGACCTATCATGAGTATGTACAACGCTATGGACAATGTATAATCAAAAGAGGAAAGTTAGATGAACAGAAACAAAGGCTTTTCACTGGTGGAGCTTATCATAGTCATAGCAATCATGGCTATTCTTGCCGGAGCACTTGCACCGGCGCTCATAAAGTACATAGCAAAGTCAAGAAGATCGACCGATGTGTCGAACGCCCAGACTATAGCGACGGCAGTCGCCAATGCCTTATCGGTAGAGAAGGCATATGATGATGCCACACCTGGTGATTACCCGGTGAATACCGATGGCACACAGCTTGGCACATCGAATGCGTTCACATCAGAAGTCACAAGTCAGCTTGGGACAAGTACATTCAAGCCAAAGTATGACAAGGACAAGCAGTTCACTATCACAGTCAATAGTGATAAGGCTACATTCACCGTAAAGGTGGACAGCTCAGAGCTGTATCCGGATGTGTGTGATGCTTACAAGTAACATACGTCTGGTAGCTATTTGATATATCATGTATGACCTGCATGATAACTAAAAAGGTTAAACCCGGTAGAACGAGGATGCCGGTTTGATATAGTGCAAAGCACATAACAACACACAATAAACAACTAAAAAGGAGAGTAATATTATGAAGAAAAACAACAAAGGTTTCTCATTAGTAGAGTTAATTATCGTTATTGCTATTATGGCAATCCTTGCTGGAGCTCTTGCACCAGCACTTATCAAGTACATCGCTAAGTCAAGAAGATCAACAGATGTATCAAACGCACAGACAATCGCAACAGCAGTTACAAACGCACTTTCAGTAGAGGCAGCTTACGATGCAGCAGATGCTGGTGATTATACATTATCAACAACAAAGCCTGTTGCAGTAACAGGAACTGGTGCTGCATTTACAAGCGAGGTTGTATCACAGCTTGGTTCAGCTGCATACAAGCCAAAGTATGATAAGAATCAGTCATTTATGTTTACACTTAGCTCAGACAAGTCTACTTTCACTGTAACAGTTAATGGTTCAGAGCTTTACCCAGATGTATGTGCTGAGTACAAGTAAGATCCTGACAAACTTGTGTAAACTTACGGATTGTTCATGAGAACAAGATAGGTGTTACATAAGTGTAGCACAAGACGGTGATTATACCTATTGCAACCTCGTACAGGCAGTGAGTGTGATCATCGTCAGGTGCTGACACATTTTCTACTATTTATATTTATAGTAGCTGGGGATTTTCCCCGGTTGCTATATCTTTACACGGAGCTGAATATGAAGGAATAATTGTTATACAGTCTGATCCTTTGTACTCACTCTTTCTTTGCAGTCAGCGGTTTTTTGTATATGTGACAAGTCACATAGCATGACTTATGGCGGCAACTGGCTTACCTAGGTAGAGCTGGTACTTATTTTTCGGTGAGTTTCTTCTATATAAAAGGGTCATTATGTGGATGAGATGAGCTATTAAAAGGGTGACAGAATGTTGACCTTTATCCGGAAAGCACTTATCCGGAACAATTATATGAATGGGGTGAACAGCGGTAAGCTGGTACTCAAAGCAATGTGGAATTTTCCATACAAAACTACTGATTAGCGAGGGAGGCTATAAAAATGGCGAGTAATAATAAAGTCTTAACAATCGACATTACAAATGAAAGTATTACTATCGTTGAAGTTACACCTTCAAACAAGAAGCAGTCAACGATACACAACGCTATCATCTTCGAGACACCGGAAGATGCCTATGAGGATGGCGTGATCAGAGACAAAGAGAGAATAGCAGAGGCAATCAAGTCTCAGCTCTCAGCAAATGGAATAACAAACAAGAACGCGATATTCGTTCTTACCTCTACAAAGATCGTTAACAGAGAGGTTCTTGTACCTTTCGTTAAGGAGAACAAAATCAAAGGAATTATTAATGCAAACTCATCAGAGTATTTCCCTGTTAATATAGAGGATTACGTAGTGTCTCATACAGTGCTTGAGACAGTTACTGATGAAGAGAATAACAAGCAGCTCAGAGTTCTTGCAGTCGCTGCACCAGAGAACATGGTAAGATCATACTATGATCTCGCAGCTATGGCTGGACTGAAAGTAGTAGCACTTGATTATATTGGTAATGCAATGCTTCAGTTGATCAAGACTCAGACAACAGAGGCAATGACAACTATGGTAATCCAGTTGGGCAGTGAATCAACAGTGCTCAACATCGTAAAAGGAGATACACTTCTCCTTCAGAGAACAGTTCCGTACGGTACCAATGTGGTAGTCAACGAAGTTATGGATGCGAAGGGCGTGGATGCAACTACAGCTATGACTCTTCTCCAGAACGAAAGACTTCTCACAGTTGATTTCGATGACAATGCTATAACAGGAGCATTCAGATATCTCATCAACAATATCGGCCGTGTGATGGACTTCTTCACATCAAAGAATCCTGATAAGCCTATTGATGATGTATTTCTCACAGGTGATGGAGCCCTTATCAAGGGAATCGACGGCTTGTTCAAGGTTCAGCTCAATGTATCAACCAGAGTAATGGATACATTGTATAACATCAAATTTGACCCAAAGATTGATCTCAAGATTTATAATCCTGTATATCTCATGGTTCCTATCGGAGCTGCCTTTGACCCTATGGGCTTCGAGCTTGGTGAGACTGGCAGCAAGGGTGGTGCAAGCAGTGTTGACACAACACCACTGGTTATAGCATTTATCATCATAGCAGTCATAGTTGCAGGTGGTGTTACAGCGTACTCATTTATAGCTAAGAATAAGGCTCAGTCAAAACTTGATCAGGTGAATAGAGATATTGATTCAATCAAGGATATAGAGCAGATTGTTCAGGACTATGAAGATGCAGAAAGTGTATACATGGATGCTCAGAATATGTACAGTTACACAGAGAACCTCAATGAGAATGTTGGAACACTTATTGCGGAGCTTGAGGACAAGATGCCAAAGGGAATCAGTCTTACAGCGTTTGATTCATCTTCAACAGAGGTTAGTTTCACAGGTAACACGAAGTCGTACGAGGATATAGCTGCATTTGCAATAAACCTCAAGGATATAGAGTGCATAGACAATTCATTCGTTCAGTCTGTCACTGAGAATGTGGATCAGCAGAGCGGGGATACAACATACGACTTTACAGTTACATGTATCTACAAGGATGTAAATGCAGATGATACCGAGACTTCAACAGATGAAGTATCAGTTAATTAAGGAGGGACTATCATGGATTCAATCACAAAGGGACAGAGAAATCTATTATTATTCTTATTGGGAATTGCTATCTTAGTGCTTCCTATAAGATTTCTTGCCATGGGCAATTTCGATGACAAGAAGAGTATTGAGAGTCAGTACAACGAGAGACAGACATATTACAACAGCCTGCTTGAGAAGGATGCGAACAGACAGCAGTACATAGCTGACACTGAGAAGTACAAGGCAGACTATGAGGCTGTTCTTGCAGAATTTCCATCAGAGCTGTATCAGGATAACACGATCATGTATTTACAGGGTGTAAAGGATAAGTATAAGTTCAACTTTCCTAGTGTAACAATGGGTGAGGAGACACTTTTCTATACACTTGGCGCAGGCGCTGTGGGCGACGTTACCGTTGCTGATAATTCAAGTGCTTCAACAGATGCAGCAGCATCTGACGTGACTATAGATGAGTCAGCAGCTACAGCATCAGGTTACAACTGCTATTCAGCATCATTCCCTGTCACATACGAGGGAGACTACAAGGATATCAAGGATGTCATCGACTACATCAAGAATGGTGATTACAGAATGACTCTTGACGATGTCACTATAGCATTCAACGAACAGACAGGAAAGTATGAGGGAGATATGACGATAACCTCATATGCAGTAAACGGTGATGACAGAACTACAGATCACGCAGATGTGAATGTACAGACAGGTACAAACAACATCTTTGGAAACCCAACAGTAAAGTCTACTACGACTACGACCACAACAACAGCCCAGTAGATGCATACACTTAAATGGAGTGAACAAATAAATGGTTAAATCAAACAATAAAGGATTTAGTTTAGTAGAGATTATAATCGCTGCTGCCATATTTGCCATTCTGATCTATCCGATAACCAATGCATTGATCACAGCCACGAAGACGGGTACTACATCGACGAAGAAGCAGTATGCAGTCGAGAAGGCTGAGGAGATCATGGAGATCTTTAAGACCGCTGATCTGTCAGGAAATGTGAATATTCCTGATGGCAATGGAACAAAGACATATTCCTTTACAAAGGGAACACCATCGGGAAAGTCTATTACATTGCCGAATTCTAAAACGGCGGAATATTCGGACACAACCTATACCTGCAACGATGTATCCATAGGAAAATCTTATGAGACCTACACCTGTCAGGTGGATGTGAATGATGCGGCATATCAGGTCCTTAAGAATGGATATGTGCTTGCAGGTCTTGATGGTGGTGCGACATTCAAAAGCGATGAAAGTGGCGCCATACAGACTAATGCTACGGAATCGGGAACTATCAGAAATCTGGACAGCAAACAGTCGGCTATCATTATAGGTGCCACCTATAATGTAGCCGCAACAGGCAGCAATCTTGATAATCTCGCATATCAGTATTTCCTGGATGCGAAGCTTGACGTGCTGAGAAAGTATGATGTGCAGTACAACCATTATCTTTCCGGTGGTGGAACATTCGATGAGGATCATTTCCAGAAGAATACCAAGATCAAGATATCAAAGCTGGGATCCACATATACAGTTGAGTGTTATGTGGAATACACAGATTATACAACGGTCTCAGTTATCAGATCACAGTATGAGAGCTCAGGCAAAAATGTATACAAGCCTACCACCTTATATGGTGATGGAATAGTATACAAGCAGGAGTTTACGAATGGTTTGCCACCTGTGTATCTTCTCTATGTTCCGGCGATATACAATGGTTCATACTGTACGACAGATACCATAACGGTGGATAATTCAGGAATATCTGAGAAGGCGGATGTGTATGTATTCGAGACGACAGCAGAGCTCAGCGATACATACAAGAAGATCATACGTGAGCAGTTCAATGTGGCGAACGTTGATGATCTTACATATACGAATGCAGGAAAGGACACCAAGATGTCAGATGTCAAGGTGAGACTTAAGCTGGCAGCGGGAGCAAAGTCGTCAGATCTTAATGTATATGCCAACTTTGACTTTGACAATGTTAATTCTGACTATCCTGTAGCTCGTTTGACAGAGGATCAGAGTGACAGTGTATATATGTACGATATAACAGTTACTTTGACAGATAGTAAAGGAAACAAGACGACGGTTACTGGAACAAGGGGGAAGTAACAGATGATTGAGAGATTAAAGCGAAAGCTTAGGCATAACGATGATCACGGTTCAAGTTTCGTCCTTGTAATAGTCGCAACCACATTTATGTGCATTCTTGCTTCAGCGATACTTATGGGAGCTATGATGACATACAAGCTCAAATTTTATAAGCTGAATTCCCTGAATAACTTTTATGAGGTAGAAACTGCACTTGATGAGATGTATGCGGGGGTAGGCGCAGCGACCAATGAGCACCTTTATTCAGCGTATACAACTACGGCTGAATTGGTTGTTGTGTATGATACTAAGGCTCAGGCGTATACTACCCTTGACAATAAATCGGCAAATGAGCTTTTCAAAAAGCTTTTCATGACAGGCTTTGTTGCAGATACAAACTATAAGAGTCTTAAGAACGTGACAGATACACTTCAGTCTTTCATATCTAATGAGTATGATGCAGTGGACAATCCGGATGGTGTCAGACTTGATACATCGAACATGAAGCTTATATATACTGATGTTAATAACAAGACAACAACTCAGTATTATAAGAATAATGGAGAAATTAAGACGGAGAAGCAGTCGGGTTACGAAAATGACAAGGTTCAGTCTGTCACATTCAAGAATGTGTGTGTTAAGAGAAGTGTGGATCTGCAGGGATCAACAGCAGGAACCTATGAGCAGTCTATCACTACGGATATTGTTCTCACGGAGCCTGAATATAATGTATCGTTTGATACAAGCAGTGTAGCTAGCAATACATTGTATGAGTATGCGATACTTGCAGATATGGGTGTTGAAGTTGGCGAGGACAATGATAATAAGACAACAGATGCGCAGGTAAAGGGTAATATCTACGCAGCAAGCGATTATTACAATAAGGATTATAACGATGTAGCCGAGACAAAGGTTACGAACAAATATGAGAGTAAGCCTAGTACAATGTGGGGAACAAAGGACAGCAGTGCTTATTCCGGAATATTTGTAAATGGAAAAAATACATCACTTACACTCAACTCTGATGTTGTTGTGTGTTCAGGTTCTCTTGCAGCATACAATGGAGCAGAGATAAACCTTTCAGGTCGTACACAGACTCTTTCAGAGCTTTGGGCAGACAATATTGTCATAGGTGGAAAGGATGGCGGTTCTCTTAAGGCTTCTGCTGATGCATACATATTTGATGATACAGAGCTTAACGCAGAGAAGGCGAGTCTTAAGTTTACTCAGGGCAGCTATTTTGGATATAGCTACAATGCTCAGGATACAAGAAGCCTGAATTATCTTAGACAGAAGGGATACCTGGCAACCGGATATAAGCTGAGATCACACTTCAGTGACAGTGCGATCATAGTAAATGGTAAGAATTCAACACTTGATCTTCAGGAACTTAATTCACTGTATATAGCAGGTAAGTCATACATTGAGTTCTCTAAGATTGCAGCGTCCAGTGTTCCTGAGGATGACGAGAATATAACAGTTGATGAGAATGCAGATTATGCATTCACCACACTGGAGGATTATTCCACAGGACAGTCTCTTGATGTGAAGACAAACCAGCTTATGTTCCTTACCCAGTGGTCTGTAGTGAACAACACTGAGAAGGTTGACCCTGACACAGGAATCACTACAGTTACACTTCAGTTCCCAAAGACATTTGAGGCAGATGCGAACATACTTGATCTGTATGATGATTTCCTCAATGATCTTGCTACAGAGGGAGATAAGGGTGTAACAGCAATTAAGCAGACTGTTTCAGGACATGATTATTATTATCTGTATATTGAGGATGGAAAGGATTCATCCAATGTAAGCAATGCTGAGAAGTTTGCTGAGAAATATTACAAGCTTCTTCAGGATTACGGTGATGAGATAAGCAGTAAACTCTATAATGTACAGAAATATGAGCAGTTCCAGGTTAAGCTGGTTCTTCCGGCAGAGGGCAAGATAAATGCAAGCGGTGCTGTCACAGATCAGAATAACGATGATTCGCTGTTCCTGAGAGCATCCACAACTACCACAATGGATGTGGCTACAGCGCTTGATAATGTTTCAACAGGCAAGGTGTTTACTAACATCCTTGGTAACAAGGGTTCAGACAACAATAAAAAGGTATTTAATGACCTCAAGGCGGATGCTGCAGAGCTTTCAGGAAGTTCAGTTGCAAATGATGAAGAGACTACAAGTAATTTCCTCTCATATATGTATATAAATATGAAGGATCATCTGTCAGTTCTCAACAAGAAGGATGAGGCAACTAAGCCTGATGTAAATGCGTGGGAGATTGCAGGCTATAGCAAGTCAGCAAGTGGATATACAAGTACATATAATAAGGATAAAGATGAATATTCATATGATTACAGTATCACTCCTTTAAATCACTATGTTGATTTTGCTTATGTATTTAGCAGGAACCTTTCAATTGAGAATACAATTGGAAATGCAACAGATAATGAGGCTAAAACCATAGTTATCAATTCTGGTGATGTTAAGCTCCAGCCAAACAATGGTGATGGATCATTCCAGGGAATTATAATTGCCGGTGGTAATGTAAGATTTGATGAGAATGTTAAGAGCTTCAGAGGTATGATAATCACTGGATCAAAGCTTATAATTGACCATAATATGTCAATATCAGCAGACGCTGCATTTGTTGCAAATCTTCTTGAACAGTGTTCAGAGAGCACAGACGAAAAGCTCAATACGCTTACAACAAAGGTGCTGAAGAACTATACATCATCCAAGAGCGAAGGTAACACAGAGGTAACAGGAGCATCAATATCAGACATCTCATATGAAGATATTCTTGTATTCCAGAACTGGAAGAAGAATGTTGAATAGGGGGTGTAGCTGATGAAGAATTGTATAAAATCAAATAATGGATACACGCTTATAGAGATGATAATTGTTATTGCTATAATTGCAGTAATGTCAGGCGTGGGCTTTCTCACTATATCATCAATAAGAGCGTCTCAGGCAACTGCTTCACTGCAGAAGTTTGACAGTGAATTGTCGGCGCTTGAGATGAGAACTAGGACGCAAAAAAGTGGAGAGGCGGTAAGGATAGTCCAGAATGGTGCTAATTACGATATTTTCTATGGTATATGCGCTGATGGAAGGGCGGAGTCATTTACTGCTAATTCATCTGCACCTGACAAGGTGCTGGAGAGAGTTACGATATATTATGCTGACGATTACGATGCAGATTCAGTGACTACTCCTCTTTCAGAGCAGGTTATTATTATCAGGAAATCTGACAGTCAGGTGCTGACTGGATATGGAGAGTATCGTTTCTGCAAGTATAACAGCAACAATACTGTTGGAAGGGTCAACCTGAACCAGTATACAGGCGGTCATACATATGGAAAGAATTAGGGGGTGTGAAGAATGATATGTAGAAATAAAGACAAGGGCTTCACATTCATAGAGCTTATACTGTATATGGCAATCTTGGGAATATTCATGGTTGCTGTCATGTCCCTTATATCTACAACTGTTGCGTCACATAAGAAGCAGTCGTCCAGACAGAAGCTTCAGTCTCAGGCGACTGAGACATATGATGCGATAGCAGACATACTGATGGGGGCAAGTGATATCAAGATTGATGGAACTGCTTACGTACAGACTGGAACATCATTCACTCAGGTTACAGGAAGCTTTATTGTTCCTGAGGATACGTATGTGAAATCCGCAGGATCGGGAAGCGCACTCCGTAAGCAGGGAGGCGTTGCTGATGTAATCCAGGATATAGTGTCAGATAGCGGTGTGATAAAGAAAAAAAGCAATAGCTATGATATAGCGGATGTTAAGCCTTTTGGCGGCGCTGGTGCTTCAGAGGATGTGCACACATTTATAGATGCTGATTATCTGTGGGTTCAGTATTCATCTGAGCTAGATAAGACTGCATTCTGTACGATTACCTACAGCAAGACAGACAAGAAATTGTATGTTTTCAGACAGGAGATGAGTGATGAAACGCTTAATCAGGCAAAGCAGGATCTCAAGAGCAGCGATTCAGCAAAGGTAAATCAGGCACAGTCGGTGCTTTCATCGTGTACAAAGTATGTGGATGCAAGCTCCAAGAAAGGTACAGTGCTTGCTAACAACGTGAAAAGCTTTCAGCTTCAGGTCAATCCTGCAGACAATAGTGTTGCAGTGATTATTGGATTTGAAGACACAAAAACAAAAGAGACATATAAAGTAACAAGTGTAGTTGGACTCAGAAATTCATTCGTGCTCAAGAAGCATGAGTGGGATTAATAGAGGAGGAAAATACAGTGTTTAAGAATAAAAAAATAGTCTTATCATCTATAGCTATTATATTCGCACTTGTAGTCAGCTCTATATTTGTGAATTATACACTGGCTAACTCCGATTCTCAGGCTTCCCTGAGTGATACGAACGGCAGCGGAAGTACATCTACAAGTCTGACGGGATTGTCCAATATCGATTTGGCAGTTAAGAACTCCAACGATGCTGGCAAGAAACAGACAGGAGAGGACAAATTCAGAATCGTCCAGATAGTACCTGATTCATATAGTGGCAATGCAGATATGGATGAGAAGCTGAAGGAAACTGTCACTGATAGCAAGTTTTCAGGTGATGCGAAGAAGCTGACAGGATACGATTCAACAACATATCTTTGGAGATATGTATATGCAGGTGAGTATTTCAGACTTGCAGTGTTCAATGGATATAAGACGATAAGCGATAACATGGCTGCCGGTGCGGTGACTCTTACAACTTGTACAGTCAGCGAGCTGAACAGCATGGATACAACAGCCCAGGGAATCCTCAATCAGGCGGATTTCATATATATTTGGGCAAATGGTGCCAGTGATTATGCCAGCACATCAAATGATATAAGCGAGGATCTGTATAACTGGCTGGATGCGTATGCTACAGCAAACTCACATCCTATAGCATTGTGTACAGGAACTCTGTGTACATCAGAGCCAGAGCTTATAACAGGAAATAATGATGATTACAGAATGGGTGCACTTGCATACAAGCTGATCACCAAGGGTGCTGTGGCAAGATATGATAATGTCCTTGTTACAGAGCCGGATTTCTTTAAGACACTTTATCAGGAGGCAGATGATAACAAGACGACTCCTGATATAAACAAGACAACAAAGACGATCTCTGACTTTATTCTTCAGGCAGAGAGAAAAGCCAGCGAGGGTGGTAGCGATTACCTTAACTATGGAACATACTATAAGTGGTATGAGGGTGTATCAATACTTGATTTCCTTGATGGTAACATACCGGATAATATCAAGGATTCCACATATGATAAGGCTGGTTCAAGATCAGGTCTTACAGGAGACAGAAAGTCGTGGAACTTTGATAATGCCAAGATACTTGTGATTTCAGAGGACGGAGCCGGCAGTGCAATGTTCAGTGAAATCACAGAGAAGAATAGCAGTGCTACACGTGGAGACATGGCTTCTGCTGATTACACATTCAATGCGAAGACAAATACATGGGAATCTGTACAGAAGGCTCCAAACAGCGATCTGACAGGACATATGTATGCGAATGGTACTTCAAGCAGTGGTACAGGTCTTTCAAGATATGTGCCAAGTGGTGCTGATGTTTACCTTATTGACAGTGCCGATCTTGTAGAGGCGATGACCAATGGCGGTAAGGCATTTAAGAATGTCAACTTTGCAACATCATACTATAAGGATGTCAAGACAAAGTCAGTTTCCGGTACAGTGAGATGTACTGATGATGCAGGTGATGCAGTGGATCCAGCAGCAGATATGTATGCATATCTTGTAGTAGAAAATGGAACACAGCTTAATCTGGCAGGAACATCAGTAGATATTCTTATGAAGGCTCCTCTTGAGATGAAAGAGGTTCCGAAACTTGACGAGAATGGTCAGGAGATAAAGGATGCTGATGGCAACACAGTTATGGAGACTGTATACACATACAGCTTTGACAGACTCAGCCCTGAATATAGCTACAAGGTTGTAGTTGGAGGAGATGTCAGTGATGACAAGTTCTCTTATGATGATCTTGTGGTTGGAGTAGCTGATAATTCCGGTCTTGTTGACGGAAGTGATACTGATTATCAGTATGATTTCAATATTAAGACAGTTGACGAGGACAATGTATCAGGATACACATACAGAATAGACGCAGCAGGAACAACAGATGAGAATGTAATAGTTACATATAAGGATTTCCAGGAGAATATTGGTAATGCAGATCTCAATTATGAGTATAAGAGTGATCTTGTATATACTAATCTGGATTTCTCAGATGCGGCAAAGGTAGTTTCGTATGTTACTGGTCTGCATGACAAATATCTCGAAACCCAGGCAGTATTCATGAATGGTACTTATGATAAGCTTGATCTCTCAGAGTATGACTTTGTATTTATTGACAAGGGTACATATAACAAGGAGATAGGCACAGCGGTATTCAAGGATCTGTGCAGTGCAGTCGAGAGTGGACAGTATTTTATAGTTTCTTCTAAGGCCGGTGACGGAAAGGGCTCAGGAGATGGCAGTGGCGATGATTCAGATCCAACCATTCCGGTAGTTGATTCACCATCGGCAAAGGCAGTGGCTGATGTTATCAATGCCAGTGTGTATCGCGATGGCTCTGATAACAAGTTCAAGGTACTTGAGATTCAGCCGGATTATCCGATTGATCTTGAGGTGGCAGCACTTCAGGATACTGTAAGTACAGCTTATACAACAAGAAGTGATGGAACAACTAAAATAACAGGAAACTATTATACAGTTCCATCTGATGTAGTAAGTGGTAAGTCCAAGCAGGAGCTGGCAGCCAGAACAGAGTATTATGATTTTGATCTTACCAAGGCGAAGATAGCGTACGCTATCGATGGTATATCCATTGGAGATATTCAGCTCACTCAGGTTTCGACCGAGCAGCTCATTGGTATGAAGGAAGATATAGCAGCGACATACGATCTGGTATATATCGGTGGCGATATAAGTGCTATGGATAGAAATCCAGCGGAGATGTACAAAGGACAGAATGATATCGGTAATGCTACGTCGGGTTACACATATCAGATATTCCCAACATTCATCATGTATTACCACACAGGTACACTCAGTCAGTTGATGAATGCATCTACATATAGCCCAGATACAGCACCTATATCAGGATCAACAAATATGCTTGCATCACCAAAGGTTGGTGACAAGTATTACACAACAACATATCTTGCAGAGAATGGTAACGACCTGACAAATACAAAGTATCAGGAGCTTCTCACATACATGGCATCAGGCAGACCGATGATCATAAGTGATGAGCTTACCAGCGTATATGAGAATATGCAGGGTACAAATGCAAATGGTGATAAGCTTTCACAGGCTGAGCTCCTTCAGGGATATTGGTATAAAGATGGAAAGCTTGAGAGAAAGAATTATTATCTCGATCCATCATCAAGAATGTATCAGTTGGTAGATACTCTCTATGCAAGACATACAGGAGCAAATGGATCAAATATTCTGTGGGGATTCGATAAGGATGCAACACAGTATATAAGTGATAAGGATGGAATATACGGTAACAGTTTATGGACAAAGCGTGTTCAGTCACTTGCTGGAGGTAAGTTCAAGGAAACTGATTATATGGACTCAGACGTACAGGATCAGTCATGGTATAAGCGTCCGGGAACAGATACTGTATATTATAATTACAAGGTAGTCTATGATGATGCAACTTCAGCATCTCTTAACAGACTGGTGACAGGAAGTGCACATAGAACAAGACTTACTATCACTACAAAACCAGTTACATATCAGCAGGGAATACAGCAGACTTATATCAAGTCCAACAGACTACAGTTTACATTCCAGGTTGATGGTGACAAGTCAGTATATAACTACAAGTTGTTTGTAGATGTTGATAAGAATACAAAGTTCGAGAAGGGCGGCGGTGATTATTGTCTTGGGGATAAGATCACAAACGGTCAGGAGAAATCACTGACAGTAGCGCTTGACTCTGAGTTCTTTGGATCAGCAGCATGGTATCTTGAGATAACAGATGAGGATGGCAATATAGTTGCTTCTTCTACAGGTCTCAGCAAGATAGTAAATAATAACGTATCAAAGAGTGAGATAAATGTTCTTCAGGTTCAGACAATGGCAGAGGGACAGACGGCAACCTCATGGGGAGCAACTGATACACTTTACTTTGATATTGAGTCACAGACAGCTCACAAGATTGCAAAGTACAATGTATTTGCAAACATGGCAGAGCTTGATAACGCTTCAACTACTCAGTATGCAGTTCTTGGAAGACATGAAAACAGATTCGGCGTATATGAGTTTGATACAAACACAGATGCGGATGATTATTATTCGAATCTTGCAGATGAGCTTTCAGAGGATTATGACATAAATCTTGATCTTGTGGTTGCTTCAAGTGATAGAGCTTCATTCAAGACAGGAGATGGAGTAGATGCTCAGTATGATTGCCTTGATACTATGGTAGAAGAGGCTGAGAAGCTTGCCAAGGGTGAGAAGGTTGATGGACATAGTCAGGAAGAGTACGAGAGCCTTGCCGCTGTTGCACTTACAGAATATTCAGCAGCGTCAGCAAAGGTTGCAACGCCAAAGAAGATTCTTGATAACTATCTCAAGAATGCAATAGACTATATTGATGGTAAATATACAGGAACTACAAATTACAGTACATTTATCAATAATTTCAGGACAAGCAATGCAGAGACAAAGAAAGTCCTTCAGTATATGCAGGATACAGGCGATTATTATCTGATATTCTGGCCAAAGTACAACACAATGAATCACTGTGAGGGTGACTTCAAAGCAGGAAAGATGTCAGATGATTTCGGAGCTGATTTTGCTAAGTATTATTCAGATTATGTGACAGCAAAGAACGCAGAACTTGAGGCAAAGGATAAGTACAATACTTACCTCAGACGTTCATATGGTAAGAGCTTTATGAAGAACATGTACTCAATACTTGTTCTTGGACCATCGGATTCATTTGGTGGATTTAAGGTTGACTTCAAGAAGGAAACATGTCAGTACATACTTGACTATGTATCAGCAGGAGGAGATTTATTCTTCTTCCATGATTCAATGTCACCATATGCAAATGCAGGTGCAGTTAACCTTACAAAGTCACTTTTATCAGTAGTAGGAATGAACAGATTCCATGTTGATATAACAGACAATGTTGTTAAGTATGACAATCCACTTAAGCTTGGTAAGTATAACGTTAAGAGTGTTTCTTACAGCAAGGCTTCTGTTAATACAAGTACACTGGAAGTTACATACACAGCAGATGGAACAGTTGATGATGTGACATATACATCACCGGATAGCAGCTTGTATTACCTGACACCATATGCAAATAATCCTACTGCAGGCGAAGGATTACTGAACAGTATGAATTCTAACATTATGGATGTATTTGTTGAGAAGAACGCATACTGGCAGCCATATCTTGGAAAAGATAAGAAGGTATATGTAAGTGCACTTGCAATGACAGCACTTTACTACAATGGTAATATGGCTGGTGCAACAACTACACTTCCATATGTATATGCACAGGAGTCATATAAGGCAGCAACAGCCTGGTCACAGGCTTCAAACCAGGATCAGTCAGCTTGTGCTGAGACAGTTAAGGCTACACAGCTTAACTCAGGTCTTGTAACATTGTATCCATACAACATAAGTTCATCACTGAACATATCGGGTACACATCAGCAGGCATTTGCACTTGATCTTGAGAGTGACAACATAACAGTATGGTATACTCTTGCAGGTTCAAATAACTCATCGAACAGTAAGATGCGTTCATCAAAGTATGCAGCGGATCCTGGAGATGCAATGGAGGCTTACTTCATCTACACTACAGCTTATGGCAGTGGTGCGATCACATATTGTGGTGCCGGACATTCATCAGTTACAGGTAGACGTACAAGAAACAATGATGAGAGAAAGCTGTTCATCAACGTTATTGTAAACAGTGCATCAGCAGTACCAGAGATGCCAACTATCAAGTGTTACGATCCAAAGCAGACATGGGCTGCAGAGGATGAGCTTCCAAAGGATGCAGAGGCACTTGCTTCATCAGGAAAGACTGTATATGTAAGTGAGGTTGACTCAAAGACAGATGATCCTGAGTTTGATTATAAGATTGGAATTCCGGAGAAGACAAAGGTAACAAAGGTTAACATTTACTATGATCTGGATTACGATGATTCCGATTACTCAATCAGACCAAGCTATACAGAGAATACTGATAAGATGATTAAGTCATACGATAAGATTGGTACAGCCAAGTTAACATCAATTGCAGGCGATATAAAGGATATTGTGAGAAATGGCAATGGTACAGCCCTTACACCTGATGATTCGTGTTATGCACCATATGGTGGAAATTACACATACATCGTTGTGGAGGTATATTACCAGGGCAAGACAGTTCCTGTATATACAATGATCAAGGTTAAGGCCGCAGATCCATTGTTCGACCTGACAGACAATACTATAGACGTTCCGGCACTTGGAGATTTCATTGCCGAGAAGAAGAATGTATTTGCATAATGCGTATATAGTATAAATAATAGCAATAAATATAGAAACCGGGGTGGTTATATACTCCGGTTTCTTTTTGTGTTATACTGACTCTGTTCAAAATAAGAGACTGAAGGATGGAGATACATATGGAGATAAATGGAAAGACAAGATTATTGGGTTTGCTTGGTGATCCGGTTCAGCACACCATGTCACCGCTTATACACAACACACTCAGCGATATATTGGAAATCAATGAAGTGTATGTGCCGTTCCACACCCATAAGGAGGGGCTGGCGGATGCTGTAAAGGGAGCGTTTGAACTGAATATATTGGGAATGAACGCCACTGTACCTCACAAGAATGAGATAATGGCTTCACTTGTGGATATAGATGAGGGGGCAGCGGCAATAGGTGCGATCAACACTCTTGTCAGGACTGCAAACGGTTATAAGGGATATAACACAGATATGATGGGGCTGTCCAGAGAACTGGAGTCCTACGGAGTGGAACTTGACGGTAAAAAGGTTATCATACTTGGCGCAGGCGGTGCAGCGAGAGCTGTGGCATATATGTGCATGAATAAGGGTGCGGATAAGGTATATATCCTTAACAGAACGATCGAGAAGGCACAGACGATAGCAGAGGACATGAATGGTCATTTTTGCAGAGAGACAATGACTGCCATGAGACTTGGTGATTATGGACAGTTACTGCAGGAGAATGTAGATAATAAGTTCGTGGTATTCCAGTCCACATCGATAGGTCTGGCACCGAAAAATGAGGCGGTAGTCATCGATGATCCACATTTTTACGACAGAGTCAGTGTGGGAATCGATCTCATATATAATCCGTTTGAGACAAAGTTTATCAAGCTTTGCAGACAGGCTGGAGCATTGGCGTACAATGGTTTGCGTATGCTCCTTTATCAGGGAATAATTGCATATGAGCTCTGGAATGATATATCTATATCAGAGGATGTTGCTGATATTGTGTACGACAGGTTGCTGCAGTCAATCAGAGAAAATGTGATCCTCATAGGATTTATGGGATGTGGTAAGACAACTGTCGGGGAAGCTCTTGCGAGAAAGCTGAACTTTGATCTGCTGGATGTGGATTCTTATATAGAGGACAAGGCTGGTTGCAGCATAAAGCAGATATTTGCCGACAAGGGGGAAGAGTATTTCAGACAGCTTGAGACAGATACTCTTAAGGAATTGAACAGCCGGCTGTCACATACGGTTATATCCACTGGAGGTGGACTTCCTATGAGACAGGCGAATGTGGATGAACTCAGGCGAATGGGAAGAATAATATATCTGGATGTTAAGCCTGAGGAGGTAGTCAGACGACTGGCGGGAGATACGACCAGACCTCTTCTGCAGGGAGAAAATGTAGATCAGAGAGTGAGGGAACTTATGGGACAGCGAGGACCGGTGTATGAAGCTGCCGCTGATATCATAGTTCCGGTTACAGGAATTGAAATAGATGAGATAGTACAGGAAATAAGTTCTTATATAGAAGGTGGGAGATGATGGTTATGGACACAGCAATTGCTTATGAAAAGGTCAGAAGGATAATAGATGAGATGAATCTTGATGCGATATTGATCACTGACAGGTACAACATGAGATATATAGCATCGTACCGCGGCGAGGGCATTATAGTTCTGGCAGGATCAGGTAAGACAGTCATAACGGATTCGAGATATACAGAGCAGGTTCAGCGCGAGTGTGAAGGATATGAATGTGCGGATATTGCTGGAAAAGGATATGTTGCGTGTATTTCATCTATTCTTGATGGACAGAGAAAAAATTCTGGGAATCTGAGAGTTGGATTTGAGAATCTTAGCATCAGCTATAGAGAGTATTCGGAATATTCGACAGGAATATCCGGTGTGGAATGGATAAGTCTTGATGGTAAGCTGGATTCCTTAAGAGAGATAAAGACAGATGAGGAGATCGAGAATATCCATACAGCGGAGTCGATAGGAGACAAGGCATTTTCACATATACTGGAATATCTCAGACCTGGCATTACAGAGAAGGATGTTGCGCTTGAACTGGAGTATCATATGAAGAAAAATGGTGCGGAAGGCTTGAGTTTTGACACCATAGCTGCATCTGGAATGAATTCATCCATGCCGCATGCTATTCCTACGGATAAGACTCTGAATAAGGGGGACTTCCTCACTATGGATTTTGGCTGTATATATGAGGGATATTGTTCAGATATGACCAGAACCGTAGCAATAGGAAAGGCATCTGATTCAATGAAATATGTGTATGATACGGTACTCAAGGCTCAGACGGAGTCTATGAACATGATAAAACCAGGAGTCAGATGTAACGATGTTGATGCTGTTGCTAGACGTATAATAGCCGATGCCGGATATGGAGATTGCTTTGGACATGGACTTGGACATTCGGTGGGATTGTTTATACACGAGAATCCGAGATTTTCACCTAAGTGTGATGACATATTGAAACCTGGCATGGTCATAACAGTTGAACCGGGAATCTATATTCCTGGACAGTTTGGTGTCAGGATAGAGGATCTGGTTGTTGTGACGGAGGATGGTTACAGGAATCTTACAGGATCAGAGAAGAAGCTGATAGAGATTTAGTAGTGGCGGCTATCACGATATAGAACTCAGGTATCATACCGCAGGTCTTATACCGGGAGTCATCGTGAGTGCTGTAGGAGTATGTGCGTTTGTATTGCTGTGTATATACGACAGTAGAAAGCGCAGAAACGTAGACTTACCTGATAAAGGTTGATGGTATGGTAAAAAATAGTTGAAAATTTATTTCATATATTATAAAATGTGACAAGAAGTTTATATCTTTAAGGAGGATAAGATAGTTATGGCAGAGATGATCTCAGCAGGCGATTTTAGAAACGGCGTTACAATCGAATTCGAAGGAAATATTTATCAGATTATAGAGTTCCAGCACGTTAAGCCAGGAAAGGGTGCAGCTTTCGTTAGAACAAAGCTTAAGAACATCAAGAGTGGCGGTGTTGTAGAGAAGTCATTCCGTCCAACAGAGAAGTGTGAGAAGGCTCACATCGAGAGAAAGGACATGCAGTATCTGTACAATGACGGAGATCTTTATTACTTCATGGATCCAGAGACATATGATCAGATTCCTATCAGCTCAGCAGCTATAGGTGATTCACTTAAGTTCGTTAAGGAGAACGAGATGTGTAAGATCTGTTCACACAATGGCAACGTATTTGCTGTAGAGCCACCTCTCTTCGTTGAGCTTGTTATCACAGAGTGCGAGCCAGGTGTTAAGGGTGATACAGCTACAGGTGCAACAAAGCCATGTACAGTTGAGACAGGCGCACAGGTATCAGTACCTCTCTTCGTTAACGAGGGTGACACGATCAAGATCGATACACGTACTGGCGAGTATCTTTCAAGAGTATAATAATTGTTACCAGCATTAGGATATAACTACCTACGATAACATATAAGAAGAATAAGAGTCCCGGTGATTCAGGATATTTGAATCGCCGGGACTTTTTTGCGCTGTAAGCAACCAAAGGTTCTAACCTATCCACCCTCTGAATATACTTTTTATGTAGCTGTACAGACAGTGTTATATAGAAGAAGGACGATACATATGTGTGGAGAAGATATATTGCATCTGCTTCCCGTCAGGATCAGGTGCATGGTTGAGAAGCTGAGGCTTGATTATGGGAGACTGTGGGAGATACGTCTGAGGGTGAATAGTCCCTTTATACTTAGATACGAGGACTCGGAGATATATGTTGATTCCTGCGGATCAAGAACCTGTAATATGAAGGATGCGTACATAGTGACTGCCAGGGATGTGAACGACACTCTGGAATGTATCTGCAATCATTCCCTGTATGCCTATGAGGATGAGATACGTCAGGGCTTTATCACCGTGTGCGGTGGACACAGGGTAGGAGTTGCGGGCAAGATCATACTCGATGGAACAAGGATCAAATGCATCAGACACATATCATTTCTAAATATCAGGGTGGCACATGAGATCAAGGGATGCAGCGGTGATGTCCTGCCATACATATACGGTGATGGCAAGCTGATGAACACGCTCATAGTGTCCGCTCCGTGTCACGGCAAGACCACACTGCTCAGGGACATCATAAGAGTAGTGTCTGACGGAGGAATGACAGTTGGTGTGGTTGATGAGAGATCGGAGATAGCGGCGTGCTACAAGGGTGTTCCGCAGAATGATGTCGGAATGAGGACTGATGTTCTTGACTGCTGTCCAAAAGCTTCAGGAATGATGATGCTGGTTCGAACCATGGCGCCTGATCTCATAGCGGTCGATGAGATAGGAGGGCAGCAGGATGTAGATGCTATTTTCGGCGTGATAAACTGTGGCTGCCGTCTGCTTGCAACTGCACATGGCTATTCCATGGATGATGTGAGAGACAGGGCAGGGATAAGGCGTCTTGTGGAGAACAGGGTTTTTGAGAGGTATGTTGTGCTTGGAGGCGATAAGGCAGGACAGATCTCTGATATATTTGACGGCCAGGGCAACCGGCTTTGCTGGTACGATTAGATGGGAGGCAAGGACATGGTTAAGGCGATAGGAGGCTGTCTGATCGTATATGCCTCATTTATGGTGGGACATGCCATAGGGCAGTTGCATGGGCGCATGGTTAAGGAGATGGAGGAAATGCTGCTCTTCATACAACTGTTCAAGGGGCAGATCATGTATGCCGGATCGGAGCTCCCGGAGATACTCGCCGACAGTGCAAAGCGTCTTAAGGGAAATGTTGGTAAATGGGTGAACGGTCTGGCGGAGATGTCTGAGAAGAACAGGGATAGGCCATTTGCAGAATTGTGGACAGACTCACTGGCGATGCTGAGGCGGGACAGTGCCCTGAGCTTGGAGGTGCTGGCGGATGTGGACAGGCTTGGAAAGATAATGGGAGATATGGACGTTGAGGCACAGCTCTCAAGGATAAATCTTGTGGAAGATATAATTACGGACAGATACCAGCGGGAACGCGCCAGAAGTTCCGGGATAAAGAGGCTTGCCAATTCACTTGGGCTGCTTGGAGGCGTATTCATAGTTATATTGCTCATGTAGGTTAAGAGGGAGAGACGATGACGATCCAGATACTTCTAAAAATAGGTGCAGTGGGAATTCTGGTGGCACTGCTCAACCAGATACTAAAACATTCAGGCAAGGAGGAGCACGCCTATCTGCTCAATCTGGCGGGACTCATCATTGTGCTTTCCTGGGTTATCCCGTACATAAGTGACCTGTTCAACGAGATCATGGATATTGTAAATATAGGACAATAAATGAGAGTAGATGTGGGGGTAAATGATGAATCTCATGGCGGTTTCTCTGGCTGCGGTGATCGTGGTTCTGATAGCGGTGAAGATAAAAGAACTGGATTCCGGGTACGGGATCGTGTTGTCCATAGCCGGGTGTGTGATGCTCATGTATTTTGTTGTGAGCAGGTTCAGACTTATAGCTTCGTACATAGACAGGCTGACTGCGTACGTGTCGGTGAATATTTCATATATAGACGTGATCCTGAAAATGATAGGTATAGCGTATATATGCCGATTTTCATCAGATATCTGCAAAGATGCCGGCTGCAATGCCATGGCATCCCAGGTGGAGATGGCGGGAAAGATAACTCTTATTCTGCTTAGTATGCCCATACTCATGGGAGTTATAGATCTGGTGGTGACCATAGTTGAGGGGTAATTTGATAGTGGTGGTGATGATGCTCTTTATGGGGGTGTCAGTGCCTGATGCGGCAAATGTGTGTAATGAGAGTAAAGTTGAATCATATGATACAGATATCAAATATTGTCCAGAATTTTATGCTGAGAATGAAAAGGAAAATACCACGGAAGGAGACTCTGATATTAACTCAGATATATTGGAGGACGACTCCGTCATCGGAAGCCTCAATGAGATCACAAAAGACAAATCCGACGTGACCTTCTACGACATATACGAGTCCCTAAAGAGTGGTGACGTGGATTACACCATAGACATGGCACTAAAAGTGTTTTCCGACAGTGTCATATACGAGGTCAGGACAAGCAGGGGGCTGGCGCTGCAGATCATAGCGGTGATCGTGCTCGGAAGTACATTTGCCCAGCTTGCGGGAAATATGGGCGAGTATGTATCCGCCCATGGTTTCATGGTTACATACATGGTGTTGTTATCGCTGCTGCTGGGGGATTTCGTCCTAGTGCAGTCCATCGTGCAGGACACCATAGGAGATGTCACGGAGTTCATGAAAGCGTTCTATCCCATGTATGCTTCGTCTGTGTTATATGTGAGCGGTCCGGAGAGTGCCGGATATTCACAGTCGGTCATAATCCTGGTGATATACATTTGCCAGAATGTGATAATAAGGTTCATACTCCCCCTCATCAAATGCGGCGGGCTCATAGCACTCATAAATAATCTTGGAAGCGAGGATTATTTCTCCCGGATGGCGGGGCTTATGAAGAGCCTGGCGGTGTGGGGAATGCGGACAATGTTTGCGGTGGTAACCGGGATAAATGTGGTCAAGAGCATGATAGCACCGTCCATGGACAGGCTTTCAAGAAATGGCATACTCAGGACATTGGGAAAAGGTGCAGGGATGTCCACGGTGAGCGCTGTCATCAGTGTGATGGTGAGCACAGGAGAATTTATCAGAAACTGTATGGGGATGGCGTGTACGATCATGATAGTCATACTGGCCGCAGTGCCAATGATCAAGATAATCGTCATCATGTTCATATTAAGGTTCATCGCCGCGGTGGTGCAGCCGGTAGGAGACAAAAGATATGCCGAGGCAGCAGGCATCATGGCGGAGACAGTGGAGCTTATGCTGAGGGCGTGCGGAATAAGCGTGATGATGTTCATCATAAGCATAGCCCTGATGTCGGTGAACATATCATAGAACGGATGGAGGATGCCCATGCTTGCTGAGTGGCTGAAAAATATAGTTGTGTGCAGTATACTTTTTTCTGTCGTGCTGTATATTGCCCCGGATCCAAAGATGCGCAGATATGTCCAGGCGGCTGTGGGATTTGTCATGATGATGGTTGTGATAAATCCTGTAATAGGCTGGCTTGGGTATGCGGACAGGATAGAGTTCAATACATACAGTGAATCGCTTGGAATGGACGTGGCCGAGGGCGATGATGAGATGTATGTCAGGGCCATGGAGGAGGTAGTGGAGCGGTTTATATCTGACAATTGTAATGCCGATGCGGTGGTGCGTATAGTCACCGGGGAGGAGCTTGGGATAGACAGCATGGAGATATCCATACAGTCTGATAAAGTAGACACAGACGGGATAAGATCTGCGGTGTCAGAGGAATACGGCGTTGATGAGAACAGGATTACCATCAGGAGGGGCAATACAGATCATATGCAGGAGGGACTGTAGTGGAGGATTCTAAGAAAAAGGGAATATCGGGGATTATGAATATATTGAAGAGCAGCAACAACAGATTATACAAGTTGCTGCTCATTTTGCTGTCAGGGATATGTCTGATGATAGTTGTGTGGCCGGCAAATAACAGCAAGACTGATAAAAATGACCAAAAGAGCGGATGGACCGGACAGTCCGATGAGACAGACGCGGATGTGACCGGCGGAAATGACCGGAATATGTCAGGGGATACCACGGATTATGTGGAGTATATGGAGGAGAGACTCACATCAGTGCTTGAGCAGGTGGACGGAATATCGGATGTGAGAGTGATGATAACGGTCAAGGACAGCGGTGAGAACATAGCACTCAAGGACTCCGGAAGCAGTTCCAGTGAGAACGGCGACAGCAGCCAGAGAAGCGTGTCGGAGGAGACGGTCATGGTGAGTGAGGGCAGTGGGAGCTCGCCGTATGTGGTCAGGTACAGGGAGCCGGAGACCGAGGGTGTGGTTATCATTTGCAAGGGGGTGGAAAATGGCGATACAACGCTGAAGATAACGAATGCAGTGCAGGCATTATTTGACGTGCCGACGCATAAGATTGTGATATTAGAAGCAAATTAATGTGGAGGGACTATGAAGAAATTCAGTGGAAAGAACAGACTGGCGGTCATCGCACTTGCAGTTATGATAGGGGTGGCCGGTTACATGAGCTTTGCGGATGCAGGAAAGGACAAGAAGAAGGAAAAAGCTGACAAAAAACAGGTGGAGGTGATCAACTATGAGGATCTCTCGTCCATGGCGGAAAATGAGAACTCACAGGCGGTGAAGGATGAGAATGGCCAGACCGAGGATGTGGAGCTCAATGGCCAGGAGGATGAGATCGGTGACGCTGTACTCACCAGTGCACAGGTGACAAGCAATATGGCCGCGGCAAAGCTGAACCGTGAGCAGAGCAGATCAAGGAGCAAGGAAGCTTTGATGGATGTGATAGGTGATGAGGCACTCAGCGATTCGGCAAAGAAGGAGGCGACAGATACATATGTGAAGCTGAACGATACCATAGAGAAGGAGACAGATGTCGAGACAGTTCTGGCGGCAAAGGGGTATAGCGATGCCATAGTGACGATAAGTGATGAGGCTGTTGACGTGTCGCTGAATGTGGAATCGCTGTCGGATACCGAGAGAGCACAGATAGAGGACATAGTTATCCGAAAAACAGGGTATGATATAAGCAGTGTTGCAATATCTGTCATGGGTGGCAAATAGACAGCGGAAGGATAAGCCGTGAATCGCATATACTTGCAAAATAGCTGCCTTCAGATTATAATAAGATTCAAATAACCCATACGAAACGGGAGGTATGACCATGAGTGATAAGTTGAATGATGATATCGTGATTGAAGGCAGCGCGGTTCAGGATAATTCTTACAATATAGAAGAGAGCAATTCTCTGGGCAAAGTCCAGATAGCGGATGACGTAGTGGCTATCATAGCAGGGCTTGCAGCCGGAGAGGTTGAAGGTGTATACAGACTTACAGGCAACCTTCCAAATGAGCTTGCCTCAAAGTTCGGAAAGAAGAACCCTGCAAAGGGCGTTAAGGTAGAGCTTCTTCCCGGCAAGGTAAAGGTTGATATTGCGATAGAGGTTCTGTACGAGTACAGCATACCATCAGTATCAGGCCAGGTTCAGGATAAGGTCAAGCAGGCTATAGAGACTATGACAGGACTGAGTGTTGAGGAAGTCAACATAAGGATAGCCGGTGTACGTGTTGGAGACGGCAGATAGGATACAGATAAAGCTTTATATAGTGGAGAGGAAGATATGACTAGAAGAGAGATAAGAGACAGGATATTCAAGATAGTATTTACACTGGAGTTCAATGACGCTGAGGGCATGCAGGATCAGCTTGATTTTGCATTTGACCCTGAGATGCCGGGAGATGAGGAGGACGATCCGCTTCTGTACGGAATAGTCAGCGATGAGGACAGAGATTATATAACCACCAAGGTTAAGAATATCATCTCTAAGAAAGCAGAGATAGATGAGATCATTTCACAGATATCAGAAGGCTGGAAGCTTCCTCGTATAGGCAAGGAGGAGCTGGCTATATTAAGGCTTGGTGTCTATGAAGTGAAGTACGATGAGAGCATACCGGAGAAGGTCGCCATCAATGAGGCGGTTGAGCTGGCAAAGAAGTATTGTGATGCATCGGCGAGCAAGTTCGTGAATGCACTTCTTGCAAAGCTTGTATCCGGTGATAAGGACAAGAAGGAGAGTGGCGCAGATGCCACAGCAGAATAACATATATACAGTCAAGGAACTCAATGAGAGGATACAGGAGTTGGTCAGCGGCGAGCCGTGGCTTGGCAGTCTGGGGGTTGAGGGAGAGATCACAGGACTCGGAACAGACAAGAGAGGTCATATGTATTTCAGTCTCAAGGATCCCAGCGGAGTTCTGGCGGCTGTTATGTTTGCGGGAAAACAGGTATATGGACTCAAGTTTGCTCCGAAGAACGGAGACAAGGTTCATGCATTTGGTCATATTGATGTCTTCGTGAGAGACGGAAAGTATCAGCTCTATGTAGACAGGCTGGTGCGTGTGGGTGACGGCGAGGTGAATGCCAAGCTGGAGAGACTCATAGCCAGACTGGACGGCATGGGGCTGTTTTCGCAGGAATACAAGAAGCCTATTCCCGCCTACCCGAGGCGTATTGGTATAGTGACGGCGGGGGCAAAGGCTGCGATAAGCGATATCCGTGCAGTGGCAAAACGGAGGGATCCGTATGCCCAGCTCTATTGTTATCCTGCGACCGTGCAGGGACAGTATGCGGCGGCGGATATATCCAGAGGAATCGAGATACTTGATTCCATGGGGCTCGACCTCATAATCGTTGGAAGAGGCGGAGGCTCCAAGGAGGATCTGTGGGCGTTCAATGAGGAGCAGGTGGCATGGGCCATATTCAATGCGGAGACGCCTATCATATCGGCTACGGGGCATGAGATAGACACCACAGTTGCGGACATGGTTGCGGACAGGAGAGAATCCAATCCGTCCACGGCTGTCATGCATGCGCTTCCGGTGGTGGCAGAGACAGTTGCCGGATTTGACAGGAGACTTGAACAGCTCACCATGCTGATATCCGGCAGGATAGACAGACTTGCGAGGAGTCTGGATGGTTATGACAGGCAGCTCAGACTTTTGAGTCCATCCGGAAGAATGGACAGTCAGAGGCAGCAGCTTGACAGAATAGAGAAGCAGATAAATGGGCTGATGGCGGATAAGATAGAGGATAGATCGGTGCACTGTGACAGGCTTCATGACAGGATGAAGAGCGCGATGGGCAGAAAGTACGACATGACAAGGAATGCCCTGGCGGTCATGACGGAGAGGATACATGGCCTTTCGCCTACAGCTAAGCTCATAAATGGATTTGGATATATTTCATCGGATGGTGAGCCTGTCAGATCTGTGTCAGGGATCACACCTGGGGATGATATAGAGATAACTCTTCATGATGGAAGAATACAGGCGGTCGTGGCTGACGTGACCGGGCAGGAGGAATAGATATGGCAGAAGATACACAGAATATGGATACAGCGGACACTCTTCAGGATGTGTCCATAGAGGAGGCTCTTGCCAGACTTGATGAGATAGCGGCTGCGCTTGAGAATACTGATACGGGGCTCAAGGAGTCCATGGAGCTTTATTCTGAGGGCGTCCAGCTCATAAACAGATGCAGGAATTACCTGTGCGATGTTGAGAAAGAGATGATAACACTTTCGGGTCAGGAGGAAGCATGATAGATAAACTTATAGCGGAGAAGGCGGCAAGGATCAACGATATAGTTGAGAGCTATCTGCCACCTGCAGACGGATTTAACAGGACAGTGTGTGAGGCCATGGCGTACTCGGTAGAGGCGGGTGGAAAGAGGCTTCGTCCCATGCTCATGGAGGAGACATACAGGCTGTTCGGCGGCAAGTCAGAGGTTATAAAGCCGTTCATGGCTGCGATAGAGATGATACATACATATTCACTCATACATGACGATCTTCCGGCTCTGGACAATGACGATTACAGGCGCGGAAGAAAGACATCCCATGTGGTATTTGGCGAGGCGATGGCCATTCTTGCGGGGGATGCGCTGCTCAATTATGCATATGAGACCGCATGTAAGGCATTTGGCATGGGTGAGGATATACATGCTGTGGCGTCTGCGATGTGTGTGCTTGCGCAGAAGCCGGGGATAAACGGCATGATAGGCGGTCAGGTTGTCGATGTGGAGATGACCGGCAAGGAGCTCTCAAAGGAGCAGCTTGAATATGTGTATGAGAACAAGACCGGAGCCCTCATAGAGGCATCCATGATGATAGGCGCGATACTTGCGGGGGCAGACGAGGCTAAGGTTGCGGCGGTACACAAGATAGCATCGGACGTCGGCATGGCATTCCAGATCCAGGACGATATTCTGGATGTCTGTGGAGACAGTGCGCTTCTTGGAAAGCCGACGCTGAGTGATGAGGAGAATGGCAAGGTTACATATGTCACGATACATGGAATTGATGAATCCAGACGTTATGTGACTGAGCTGTCGGAGAGAGCAGTAAGAGAATTGGAAGAGATAGGCGGGGACAATGAGTTTCTGAAGGAATTGGTCATCTGGCTGATAAACAGGGATAAATAGGACTCCTCTCGTGGTGTGCATATGAATATACTGGATAGAATAAATAAACCAAACGATATAAAGGATATAGACAGGGAAGATCTGCCGGAGCTGGCGGATGAGATCAGAGAATTTCTGGTGTCGCATGTGAGCGAGACCGGTGGACATTTGGCTCCGAATCTTGGATGCGTGGAACTTACCATGGCACTTCACAGGGTTTTGGATTTCCCTGAGGATAAGCTTATATGGGATGTGGGACATCAGTCCTATGTCCACAAGATACTGACGGGCAGGAAGAATGAGATGGGCACTCTCAGACAGTTTGGAGGAATGAGCGGTTTCCCGAAGACCAGTGAGAGCCCGTGCGATGCGTTCAATACAGGACACAGCTCAACATCCATTTCCGCTGCGCTTGGAATGGCGTGTGCCAGAAGTATCAAGGGTACAAATGAGAAGATTGCCGCAGTGATCGGAGATGGCTCCTTCACAGGTGGCATGGTATATGAGGCCATGAATAATATGGCGGATATCAAGACCGGCTGCCTTGTTGTGCTGAACGATAACAATATGTCCATCGATCAGAATGTTGGCGGCATGTCCACATATCTCAGCAAGATACGTGTTGGGCAGCAGTACAATGATTTTAAGGGCAATGTGGAGAAGATCCTCATGAAGATCCCTGTGGCTGGAGAACATCTTGCCAGAGGACTGAAGAAGTCAAAGGATTCCATCAAGCAGATATTTGTGCCGGGGATGTTCTTCGAGGAGCTGGGAGTCACATATATAGGACCTATAGACGGACACGATATAGATGTGATGGAGGCCACTTTCCGAAAGGCGCTTAAGCTTAACAGACCGATCCTTGTGCATGTGAAGACAGTGAAGGGCAAGGGGTATACCCATGCCGAGAGACACCCTAGCTATTTCCACGGCGTTGATCCGTTTGATATACAGACTGGAAAGGTTATTAAGGACCGGAAGGCCATGACAAACACAGGAGTGTTTGCCAGAAAGCTGGTGGAGCTTGGCAAGGCTGATCCAAGGATAACGGCCATAACGGCTGCCATGGGCAAGGGAACAGGAGTGGCGGCATTTGCCGCGGAGTTCCCGGACAGAGCTTTTGACGTTGGCATCGCGGAGGAACATGCGGTGACGTTTGCCGCGGGACTTGCTGCGTCGGGACTGGTGCCAGTGGTTGCGATATACTCGTCATTTTTGCAGAGGGCATATGATCAGATCTTACACGATGTGTGCCTGCAGAAGCTGCATGTCATATTTGCCATTGACAGGTCAGGGCTTGTCGGTGCAGATGGCGATACACATCAGGGCATATTTGACACTGCGTTTCTGTCACATATTCCGAACATGACCATCATTGCGCCGAAGAACAGATATGAGCTCACCAGAGCGATGGAGTGGGCTGTTGCTTACGATGGTCCGGTTGCGCTCAAGTATTCCAGAGGAGAGGCTTATTATGGACTTAAGGAATACAATGCGGATATTGAGTATGGCAGGAGCGAGATGATCCACAGGGGACAGAAGCTTGCCATAGTGGCTGTTGGCAACATGGTTCAGGAGGCCGAGAAGGTATATGACAGACTGCTGGCAGAGGGAACAAATGTCACATTTGTCAATGCAAGATTTCTGAAGCCGATAGATACTGATATGATAGATGAGCTCAGCAGGGATCATGAACATATAGTGGTTATTGAAGAAGAGATAAAGCATGGCGGATACGGATCTCTGGTCGAGGAGTATGTCATGGACAGACACCTTGATGTGGATGTGACAGTGTGTGCCATTGAGGATACATTTGTACAGCATGGAAGCGTGGATGAGCTCAGGAGGATGCTGAAGCTTGACGCGGATTCGCTGTATGACAGGATAAAACATATAATATCGACAGATTGTACAGAATAAGAGGAAGACAGATGAAGAAGAGACTTGATGTTCTCCTTGTAGAACAGGGACTGGCAGATTCACGAGAGAAGGCGAAAGCCATCATCATGTCAGGAATAGTGTATGTTGACAATAACAAAGAGGATAAGGCCGGCACGACATTTGACGATACTGCTAAGATAGAGGTCAGGGGCAACACCCTCAAATACGTGAGCCGTGGAGGCCTGAAGCTTGAGAAGGCTATGGATCATTTCGGCGTGGAACTTGCGGGTAAGGTGTGCATGGATGTAGGTGCTTCCACTGGTGGTTTTACCGACTGTATGCTGCAGAATGGTGCGGTGAAGGTGTATTCCGTTGACGTGGGTCATGGACAGCTTGCATGGAAGCTCAGAAATGACGAGAGAGTTGTCTGTATGGAGAAAACAAATATACGATATGTCACACCTGAGGATATTGACGATAAGATTGAATTTGCTTCGATAGATGTGTCATTTATATCTCTTACAAAGGTGCTTCCAGCGGTAAAGGAGCTGCTTACGGATAGTGGAGAGATCGTGTGCCTTATCAAGCCGCAGTTCGAGGCGGGAAGAGAGAAGGTCGGCAAGAAGGGCGTTGTCAGAGAGCTTTCAACCCATATTGAGGTTGTGGAGATGATAGTCGGTTATGCCAGAAGCATAGGATTCCGCACACTGCACCTCAGCTATTCACCTATAAAAGGACCTGAGGGCAACATAGAATATCTGCTCCACATATCAAAGGATGAGTCGAAGACGGATGAGGAATTCGACATAAAGGCTCTGGTGGAGGAGTCCCACAACGAACTGAACAAGTCATAGAGGATACGATATGAAGAATTTTTATATAGTATATAACCCGGATAAGGATGAGGATAATCGTATAACGTCGGAGCTCACAGCGTATATTGAATCGCAAAATGGTGCGTGTAAAGCCATGGACTGCTACAGCTTCAGTGCATGTGACAAGCAGCAGGTTACGGATGAGCTTGAGAGCTTTGACTGTATACTTGTTCTTGGAGGGGATGGAACACTCCTCAATGTGGCATCCAGTGCCAGCCATGTGGAGATTCCTCTGTTCGGGATAAATCTTGGAACGGTGGGATTCCTCACTGAGGGGGAGATCACCAACTGGCAGACCATCATAGACAGACTGCTTGCGGATGATTATTCCATGCAGGACAGAATGATGATCAGGGGAACAGTCAGAACAGGAGATGGCAAGGAGTGCAGGAAGAGGGCACTCAATGATATAGTTATCAGCAGGGCAGGATTTTCAAGACTTATAGGTCTTGATGTCTATGTAAATGGAAGCTTTCTGAATGCCTATGATGGAGATGGAATCATCATATCGACCCCCACTGGCTCCACGGGTTACAATCTCTCAGCCGGAGGTCCGATCGTGGATCCTATGGCAAGACTGATGATCATCACTCCGGTATGTCCACATTCGCTGACTTCGAAGAGTATTGTGCTTCCTAGTGATGCAAAGGTTTCAATAGAGATCGCCAAGAAGAGGAAGACGCAGGACACCGAGGCGATAGTTTCATTTGACGGTGGAAATGATTTCGAGCTGGCAGCAGGCGATATCCTTGATATATGCGTGTCAAAGAGAACCACGCAGCTCGTAAAGGCGAGTGATGTGAATTTCTACGAGATACTTAGAAACAAGCTTGGGGGAAAGTGATATGAAACAGAAGCGACAGGCGAAGATTTTGTCGATAATCGAACAATATGATATAGAGACTCAGGATGAACTGCTGGAGAAGCTGGCAGAGGCGGGCTTTTCCACGACCCAGGCCACCATATCGAGAGATATAAGAGAGATCAACCTCACCAAGGTTGCCGTGGCGGGTGGCAGGCAGAAGTACACTCTGGGAAAGTCGGCAACACATGAGTCCATAGAGTCGTACAGAAAGGTTCTCGGGGCTGGCATATTATCCATGGTGCCGGCGGAGAATCTGATAGTGATCAAGACAGTGTCGGGCATGGCGATGGCAGTTGCCGCAGCACTTGACAATGTGGAGATAAATGGACTCCTCGGAAGTATAGCCGGGGACGACACCATATTCCTGGCGGTCAGAAGCCGGGAGATGACCGATTCGGTCATGAAGACGATAGATAAGATGCAGAGATGACAGCTCTCTGTAATATGTTATGTGTAATAAAGTCTGTGCGTCAACAGGAGGATACAAATGTTACTTAATGTACATATCAAGAATATTGCACTCATAGACGATGCAAATGTTAATTTTACCGATAATCTCAACATACTTACCGGTGAGACCGGTGCGGGTAAGTCCATAATCATGGGAGCCCTGAAGATTGGTATGGGAGATAAGCTTCCGAAGGATATAGTCAGGGAGCCTGACAAGGAGGGCTTCTGTCAACTGCTTTTCCTGGTGGATGATCCCCAGGTGATTGAGCAGATCAGAGATCTGGGAGTGGAGCCATCGGAGGATGGCGAGATACTCATCACGCGGAGAATAAATAATTCCAGAACCATAAACACTATAAATGATATGGCGGTGACCGCCGCAAAGCTCAGGGAGGTATCTGCGCTTCTCATAGATATGCACACGCAGCACCAGCAGCAGACGCTCCTTAAGAAAGCGGAGCATATGAAGCTTCTGGATAAATATGGCAGAGCATCCATAGATCCCCTGAAGCAGAAGGTTGCAGAGTGTCACAGAGAGTACGTCACACTCAGGCGTGAGATGGACGAGCTCTCGATGGATGAGGCGGAGCGGAGCAGAAAGGTAGAATTCCTCAAGTACCAGATTGCGGAGATCGAGTCAGCAAATATAAAGACTGGTGAGGACGAAGATGTTGAGCATCAGTACAACAGGATGGTCAATTCACGCGATATAGTTGCGGCAGCTTCGGATGTATACAGCGTTACAGGTTATGAATCTTCTTCATCTGCGGGAAATGAGATCGGCAGAGCGCTGGCATCGATGAAGGGTATAAAGGATCTCGACGGAGAGATAGACGGTCTGTATAGTCAGTTGGAAAATATTGACGCGCTGCTGAATGATTTTAACGTTGAATTAAATGATTACATGCAGAGCATGGACTTTGACGATTCTGAGTTTAGAAGTGTTGAGTCCAGGCTTGACGTCATCAATGATATAAAGGGAAAATATGGAAGCACCTTGGAAGAGGTGTTCAAATATCTGGAGGACAGCAGGAAGGAATATGAAAGGCTGTCTGAATATGACGAATATATAGCAGGACTTTCAGACAAAATAAAAAAGGCGGAGAAAGCCATGCTCAAGGCAGCAGATGCGCTTACTGCTGAGAGACAGAAGCAGGCTGAGAATCTGTGCAGAGACATCAGAGATGCACTTGCTGATCTGAGTTTCATGGAGGTTCGGTTCGACATGGTATTTGACAGGCTTCCGGAGTGTACGGCAAATGGAATCGATGACTGCTATTTTGTCATTTCGACAAATGTCGGCGAGAAGCTGAGACCGTTATATGACGTGGCTTCAGGCGGTGAGCTCTCAAGGATCATGCTGGCGATCAAATCCTGCATGGCGTCCGAGGACAATATCGGCACTCTTGTATTCGATGAGATCGATGTGGGAATAAGCGGCCGTGCAGCTCAGAAGGTTGCTGAAAAAATGGCAGTTATTTCCAGAAGCCATCAGGTTATAAGCATAACCCATCTTCCGCAGATCGCAGCGATGGCAGACAGTCATTATCTCATAGAAAAGTCTGCCGACGAGGGCAAGACAGTGACAAGGATCGTCCGATTAAGCGACGAGGAATCAACAGAGGAGATCGCAAGACTTCTCGGCGGCGTGACCATAACTGAGGCAGTCATGAGCAATGCCCGTGAGATGAAACAAATGGCAGAAAAGACAAAAAAATACTGATATAAAGTTATTCCTAACACAACATACTAAGAGTAACAGCCAAGGCTGTTACTCTTTTTTTATAAGCTATTAGTTGTTTTTAAGTATATGTAGGAGGAATAGATTATGAGGCGATATAAGAAAGTGATCATATGGGTGGCTGTGGCGGATCTGTTGCTCCTTGCAGCACTATTGGTTTTATGTGTGTTGGTGGACAGACGAGTGGATGTTGAAAGGTCAGAGAAGACAAGCTCAACACTTGATGGGGTAGTGTCAAGGGCGACCACGAAGGATGCGGAGTTTGGAAGTGATATATTTGACCGACCTGTAGTTCCGTCCGGCGAGGCGATGGGAATCTATATGAAGACGGATGGAGTTTTGGTGGTGGATGTATGCAGCTTTAAAAATGAAAATGGCGAGTCCTGTTGCCCTGCTGATGGAAAGGTCTGTACAGGGGATTATATTGTGAGTGTAGACGGTATGGAGATATCTAAGAGGTCGGAGCTGCTTGATATTGTTGCTGAAAGCCAGGGTGATAGCTTGTCCGTGAGATATATAAGGGATGGGGAGGAGAAGGTCTGTAGCATAACGCCGGAAAAAAACGAGAATGGCGCTTATCTGCTGGGCGCGTGGGTGAAGGATGATGTGTCGGGAATAGGCACGGTTACATTTGTCGACGGAACAAATTTCATGGCCCTTGGACACAGTGTGTCGGATATAGATACGGGAGTTATGATGCGGTGCAGCACCGGCGGTGTGTACACAACGGATATTACAAATATAAGCAAGTCGTACTCCTCGGAACCGGGCAGACTTCAGGGAAGCATTGCCTATAGAAGATCTTTGGTCGGCATTATTGACGGCAACAGTGCAAGTGGAATATATGGTCATCTGGACACAAGCTATTGCCAGGCAAAATACGGCGATGCGGAGCGTATGTATATAGCCAGAGGTCATGAAGTCCGCAAGGGGCAGGCTTATATAAATTCCAGAATGAGCGGCGAGCTTGAGAAGTATGAGATAGACATAGAGTATGTGGACAGGAATTCATCCGACAAGAATATAGAATTCCACGTGACCGATGATGCTCTCATAGACCTGACGGGCGGAGTGGTACAGGGAATGTCCGGTTCCCCGATCATCCAGGATGGCAAGATAATCGGCGCCGTCACCCACGTATTCGTAGACGATCCAACCAGGGGGTATGGGATTTTTATTGAAAATATGCTGGAGGAGTGAAATTAATCCTGTTTAGTGATAAAATTAAGAACAGAAGTGCCGGACTTTAGCATAAGGCAGACCGGCACACACAAACATCCCAGGAGGGCAAGAAAATCAAGGTTTCAAAAATTTCATTATGTCATACACTAAAGAATTATAAAAAAGAGAATTTGCTTCCTGATCTTTTGACAGGAATTATCATAGCGGCGGTGTCCATACCGATATCGATGGGGTATGCACAGATAGCCGGGCTGCCGGCGGTATATGGATTGTATGGTTCGGTGTTCCCGATCATAATATTTGGATTGCTGTCCACGTCGAGGCAGTTCGTGTTCGGTGTGGATGCCGCGCCTGCGGCGCTGGTCGGAGCGGCACTGGTGACGCTGGGGGTTACGCCGGGAACGGAGCAGGCGATGCAGGTCGTTCCTGTGATAACATTCTTTACGGCGCTGTGGCTGCTGGTATTCTTCCTGTTCAAGGCGGGCAAGCTTGTAAATTACATATCGACTCCTGTCATGGGCGGATTCATATCAGGAATATGCACCACCATCATACTTATGCAGGTGCCGAAGCTCTATGGAGCCGGAGCGGGAACAGGAGAGCTGTTCGAGCTTGTGGAGCACATAGCAGAGACGATAGGAGATGTAAATGTGCCGTCAATAATCATGGGACTTACGGCTCTTGCGGTACTGCTTGTTTCACGAAGATTAATACCAAAGTTTCCGATGGCGATATGCGTCATGACAGCGGGAGCGTTGCTGTCCTGCGTGATAGATATGGATGAATACGGAATAGTATGTCTGTCGGAGGTGAGCAGAGGACTTCCACAGATCGTTGTACCACAGATAGATGAGAGGATGCTTCCAAATATCATGACGGTCAGTCTGTCGATAGCAGTGGTAATCATGGCGGAGACGCTTCTGGCTGAGAACAATTTCGCCCAGAAGAACAGATATAAGATAGACGATAATCAGGAGCTTCTGGCATTTGGAATGGCAAATCTTGCAGCGGCATTCACAGGCTGCTGTCCGATAAACGGTTCCGTGTCCAGAACCACAATGAGTGAGCAGTATGGAGGCAGGACACAGCTCACTGGAATATTTGCAGGAGTAGTGATGATCGTGATCCTCGTGTGTGGAACGGGATTTATAGGTTATCTGCCGGTTCCGGTGCTCACGGCAATCGTCATCTCCGCACTCTACAGTGCTCTGGAATTTGATCTGGCGGCAAAGCTGTGGGAGGTGAGTAAGGTGGAATTCTACATATTCTGCGGAGCTTTCCTAGGTGTGCTGGTACTTGGAACGATAAATGGAGTTCTTATAGGAATCATACTCTCATTTGCCGCAGTCATAAGGAAGGCTGCGGACCCTCCGAGAAGCTTCCTTGGACTGGTACCTGGACATGAGGAATTCCTTGCGCTCGAGAGGTTCAAGCATGCATACCCGATACAGAATATAGTTATTTACAGATTCAGCAGTAATCTGTTCTTTGCAAATATAGCCATATTCCAGAAGGATATCATGGATGCGGTACAGGATGACACAAAGGCTGTAATAGTGGATGCGTCCGCCATGGGAAGCGTGGATGTGACGGCTGCCAAGACCCTCAGGATCATGTATGATACGCTGAAAGAGAAGGGGGTGAAGCTCTATATCACGGAGCATATAGGCCAGCTCAACGTCCAGCTCAGAAAGCTTGGACTTGGCGACATGATAGAGGCAGGATGCGTGAGACAGACCATGGAGAGAGCACTGTCAGACTGCGGCCTTGAGACTCCATATCCACTAGTTGGTGTACATAACAGTTATCATGACATCAGGAGAAAGAGAGCGGAGCACATGGCTCAGGAGCTTGTGTGGGCATTTGGCGATGATGCGGAAGATGTCATAGAGAAGCACATCCGTGAATCCATAGGCAGTATGAAGAACGGAACCGGGGTTGAACAGCTTATGACCGGTTTCTGGAAGCAGATGGATATACAGGATGAGGAAGAATGGCTTGAGCATATGGAGGCCCACATAGAGGAGATCGTGAGGGCCACAGGCGAGGATGAGGACTCTGTTGCAGAGCGTATCGAGCGCAGGCGGAGCCAGCTTCTTCACAGGCTTGAGAGCGAGCATCCTGAATTTGTCGACAGATATAAGGCGAGAAGAAAACGAATGGATGAGCACCTGAAGGAGCACAATCCGGCGGCCTATGATGCGATCATAAGACTCAGAGAAAAAGAACATACAAAAGAGAAGTGATCATGCGCGGCATATCGACCCGAAAAGGGAAGATATGCCGCATTTTTTCATTAAATGTGCGTATGTGGTCTGCTGGTGTCAGTCGCAGTAGAAAAAATGTTTTCCGGAAGCTGATGCTGTCGTAACTTGCGAAGTTCTATATATTCCCAAGAAAACTACATTTATATATAATGTTCGTAGTGGAATAACAGGAATAAAAAAGTAAATATTGTTATTCCGTCACTATACTTGGGAAGGAGTATAACATGAGTCATGTTAAAGTTATGATGGTAAAACATGACAAAAGAGAAATTGAACAGCTAAAGCACGTATTTGAGGATATGCCTGATTATGAGTACATTGGATGTTGTGAGAAGGGTGACGAAGCTGTTAAGAAAATTGCAGAAGATAAGCCAGACATAGTGATCGCGGACGAGGTTATACCCGGTACGGATATCACGGATATGGTCGAAGGCGTATCTGGAAATAAGAACCTGAGAAATGTCAAATTTGTGCTCTGTTCATCGAAGCAGCATAGAAATTATCTGGACTTTGTATTTTCGACGATAGGTGACAAGGCAGTGGTGAGACTGCTTGAACAGCCATACGATGAGAAGAAGGTCAGAGGTGTGCTTGATGATGCATATAAAGGTCACGGAAGCAATACGACTCAGCTTCTGAAGATGGATGAAAATGAGCAGAAGACGGACGAGCTGGAGGCGGTGGTGACCGGGATAATCCACGAGATAGGCGTTCCGGCGCACATCAAAGGCTACCAGTATCTCCGAAGCGCGATAGTCATAGCTGTGGGGGATATGGATATTTTGAATTCTATAACAAAGCAGCTTTATCCGACAATCGCCCAGATGTACGGCACAACTGCATCAAGGGTGGAGAGAGCCATAAGACATGCCATAGAGGTGGCCTGGAGCAGAGGAAAGATAGAGACTATCAACGAACTGTTTGGTTACACCATAAGTGCGGGCAAAGGAAAGCCTACGAACTCAGAATTTGTCGCTCTCATTGCCGACAAGATAAGACTGGAAGCGAAGATGAGAAATGCAGGGTAATTTGTAGTAAAATGTTGTCATAATATGTGATATTAAAAATGATATTAAAAGCACTTGACAAATTACATCATATTTAATATTATTATAAAGTAGTTGGGATAAGCGCTTAATCCTGTAAATTTATACATAACAAGGGAGATACTATGGGAAACAAAGGGATCGAAATTGTAATTGCTGATGGCGACAGCACACAGATAGCAAAACAGATCGCCACATATGCATCAAAGGACGAGATGAGAGTAGTTGATATGGTCAGCACCGGGGATGAAGCGGTGGAATCAATAAAGCTTTACAAGCCGGATATAGTGATACTGGACATTTGCCTTTCGGGAATGGATGGCTTGGGAGTGATGGAGCATATGAGTGAACTGCCTGAATATCAGAATACGATATTTGTGGTACTCACATCGGTGTCATCACAGAGACTTATAAGATGTGCATTTGAGATGGGTGCGACATATTATATCCTGAAGCCATACAATCCGGTGCAGCTTGTGACAAGACTCAGACAGATGTATATGAAGAAGAAGGAGCTTGAGTCAGGGCTGAACGACAAGCTTACATGTCTCACAGAGAAGAGTATGGCACACAAGATAGAGAATACTATAGAGAGCGATGTGACGGATATCATCAGGGATATAGGTATTCCTGCAAATATAAAGGGCTACCAGTACATCCGTGAGGGCATCATCATGGCGGTCAACGATGTGAACATGCTGAACTACATAACAAAGCTTCTCTATCCGACGATAGCGAAGAAATATAAGACCACATCCTCCAGCGTAGAGAGAGCCATAAGACATGCCATAGAGGTGGCGTGGAACAGAGGTCAGATAGACACCATCAACGATTTGTTTGGATATACAGTGAATGCGGGAAAAGGCAAACCGACAAATTCCGAGTTTATCGCACTCATAGCGGACAAGCTCAGAATAGAGTATAAGAAAAGGGCATAACAGGCTCACAGAGTAGGCAACATACCTTGAAGAACTGACAGTTATCATGTATAATAACTTAGGTACAAGAAGCAGGATACGGCAAGTACCCTGCTTTTCTTTATGTACCGGGATAATTTGCAAAATTACTAACGAATAAATAATACAAGGTGGACAAAATATGATAGAAACTGTAGTATCAGCTAACATGCTGATCGGGGAAGTCATGAGGGTGAAGAAGAACCATCTGGCTCCGGATTTCCCAACTGGAAATGAAAAGAGGCTGTGTATTGTGTCCGGTATACATGGGGATGAGGTTGCCGGACAGTACATATGTTATGAACTGATCAGAAGGATCAAGAAGGATTTTGACAAGCTTACTGGAATCGTGGATGTATATCCATTTATCAATCCTATGGGACTTGAGGCTCAGTACAGGGATGTGCCTGTATTTGACATAGACATGAACACCCTGTTTCCGGGATCAAAGGACGGAACTGTGGGAGAGTATACAGCGGCAAAGGTCATGAAGGACATAGAGGGGGCGGACATTTGTGTTGATGTCCATTCCAGCAGTGTGTACATCAAGGAGATCCCACAGGTCAGGGTTAATTCTGACGTGGCATCGGATCTTGCTCCGTATGTTGCGTGCATGAATGTGGATGTTGTATGGATACATCCGTCGTCTACGGTCATGGAGGGAAGTCTTGCACATGCCCTCAACGAGATCGGAGTCAAGAGTATGGTAGTGGAGTCCGGAGTTGCCCTCAAGATAGATTACGATTACTCGAACCAGATAGTGGACGGACTGTTCTCTCTTATGAAGAAGATGGGAATATGGCAAGGCGAAGTCGAGACTGCACATAAGCCTAAATTTGCAAAAGACAAGGATGTTGTATTTGTAAATGCTGAGAGCAGCGGAATCTTCCTTCCTGTGGCAAAGCACTCAGAATATATACAGCAGGGAGAGATCATAGGAAGAATTGTAAATGTGCTCACGGGCTCGGTGGAGGAGACCATCAGGTCGCCGAGAAGCGGCATTGTGTTCTCACTGAGAGAATATCCGGTTATAGAAGAGGGGTCACTTGTGGCCAGAATTTTCGGAGGTGGCCATGAATAAAGAGATCATATATTCCATGAATACAGCCTACAGAGGAGAGTACGAGATACAGGGATTTTCCTATGGCAGCGGAGACAAGGCTGCATGCATAGTTGGTGCTATGAGAGGAAATGAATTTCAGCAGCTCTACATAAGCTCACTTCTGGCAAAGAAGCTTGGGGAGCTGGAGGCGAGGGGCGCCATAGTGTCGGGCAAGAAGATACTTCTGATACCATCAATCAATTACAGCTCGTTCAATGTGGGCAAGAAATACTGGATAACAGACAATTCAGATATAAACAGATCATTCCCAGGCAATCCTGAAGGTCAGGCGACAAGCCGTATTGCAGCGGCGGTGATGGAGAAGGTCACCGGCTACGCATACGGAATACAGTTTGCGAGCTTCTATATGGATGGTGAGTTTATCCCGCACGTCAGGATGATAGAGACAGGCAAGCAGAGCAACAGCCTTGCCAGCCAGTTCGGTATGCCGTATGTATTGACAGCGGAGCCTAGATCATATGATAAGGCAACGCTCAACTACAACTGGCAGATGCGCGGCACGGAGGCTTTCTCGGTATATTCGGGAGTTACCGACACCATCAATGGTGAGAGTGCCAATCAGGCGGTGTCCTCAGTGCTCAGATTCCTGACACGTATGGGCGTTATAAGATACAACTGCCATGCGGGATACATTTCCACCATCATGGACGAGGAGGATCTGCTCAGCATAAGGTCCGAGCATGCCGCCGGCTTCTTCAAGAAGCTTGTCCAGCCGGGAGACGAGGTTGTACGAGGCGACATAATTGCAAATATCATCAATCCGATGACGGGCGAGAATACGACGGACATATACGCACCGACGGACGGAATCATATTCTACTGTCAGAATTCACCTATGATATACCAGAATTCGGTGATATTTAAGATGATACGAAGACTGCATAACTAGCATGGAAAGTTATGACATATTTGGTGAAAATGCAGGGTTAAGATACAATTTTATGCTTAAATAAGCTGAAAATCGGCAAAAAGATAAAAACTACTACAAAAAAAACAAGATAAATGCTATTATTAAAGAATTAAAATAACAAAAACGCTTTTACTATGGAGGTATGACATGAGTAAGGTCAAGAGAGTGTATGTTGAGAAAAAGCCTGACTATGCGGTCAAGGCGAAGGAACTTCACGAAGAGATTAAGAACTATCTGGGTATCAAGGCTGAGTATGTGAGAGTGCTTGTCAGATATGATATTGAGAACATATCAGATGAGACATATGCAAAGGCTCTTGAGACAGTATTTGCTGAGCCGCCTGTAGATGTGATCTATGAGGGTGAGCCTGAGCTTGCTGCCACAGATAAGGTGTTCTCAGTAGAGGCACTTCCAGGTCAGTTCGATCAGAGAGCCGATTCAGCAGAGCAGTGTGTAAAGCTTCTTGCAGAGGATGAGGAGCCTGTTATCAAGACTGCCACAACATATGTACTTTCGGGCGACGTGACAGACGAGCAGATGAAGGCTGTCATGGACTACTGTGTAAACCCTGTTGATTCAAGAATATGCGGTATGGAGATTCCTGAGACTCTGGTTACAGAGTTCCCTGAGCCAGCCGATGTTCATATATTTGACGGATTCAAGGACATGGCAGAGGCAGATCTTAAGGAGCTCTATGACTCACTTGGACTTGCCATGACATTCAAGGATTTCCTTCACATCCAGAACTATTTCAAGAGTGAGGAGAAGAGAGATCCATCCATGACCGAGATCAGAGTTCTCGATACATACTGGTCAGACCACTGCCGTCATACAACATTCTCAACAGAGCTCACAGATGTAGAGTTCGACGATGGAGATTACAAGGATCTTCTTGAGAAGACATTTGACGCATACAGAGCAGAGATGAAGGAGATGTACAAGGACAGAGATGACAAGTTTGTATGTCTCATGGATATAGCCCTTATGGGTATGAAACAGCTCAAGGCAGCAGGCAAGCTCGATGATATGGAAGTGTCAGACGAGATCAATGCTTGTTCTATAGTTGTTCCTGTAGTTGTGGACGGAGTAGAGGAAGAGTGGCTCGTATTCTTCAAGAACGAGACACACAACCATCCTACAGAGATCGAGCCATTCGGTGGTGCTGCTACATGTCTTGGCGGTGCTATCAGAGATCCGCTCTCAGGAAGAGGTTACGTATACCAGGCTATGAGAGTTACCGGTGCGGCTGATCCTACAAAGTCTCTCAAGGACACAATGGAGGGCAAGCTTCCACAGCGTAAGATCGTGACAACAGCAGCCCATGGTTACAGCTCATATGGTAACCAGATCGGTCTTGCAACAGGCCTTGTAAATGAGATATATCATCCAGATTATGTTGCAAAGAGAATGGAGATCGGAGCAGTTATGGGTGCAGCTCCAAGACGTGCTGTAAAGCGTCTCACATCTGATCCGGGAGATGTAATCATCCTGCTCGGCGGACGTACAGGCCGTGATGGCTGTGGTGGAGCAACAGGTTCATCCAAGGCTCACACATCACACTCACTCGAGACATGTGGTGCTGAGGTTCAGAAGGGTAACCCACCTACAGAGAGAAAGATCCAGAGACTCTTCAGAAGAGAAGAGGTTTCATCTATTATAAAGAAGTGTAACGATTTTGGTGCCGGCGGTGTGTCAGTTGCCATCGGAGAGCTGGCAGACGGACTTGTGGTAGATCTTGACAAGGTGCCAAAGAAGTACGCAGGTCTTGACGGTACAGAGCTTGCAATATCAGAGTCCCAGGAGCGTATGGCTATAGTTGTCGATCCTAAGGATGTTGACACTATGCTCGGATACGCTGAGGAGGAGAACCTCGAGGCTGTAGTAGTTGCAAAGGTTACAGAGGAGCCTAGACTTATCCTTAAGTGGAGAGGCAAGGACATCGTGAACATCTCACGTGCATTCCTCAACACAAATGGTGCTCATCAGGAGACACAGGTCAAGGTTGAAGTTCCAAGCAAGGCAGACAATTACTTTGATTCAGTTAAGGAGCCTGAGGATGTCAAGAAGGCATGGCTCGATACACTGTCAGATCTGAATGTGTGCTCACAGAAAGGACTTGTGGAGATGTTCGACAGCTCTATCGGAGCAGGAACAGTCACAATGCCTTACGGTGGTAAGTATCAGCTCACACCTACACAGACAATGATCGCAAAGCTGCCTGTACTCAAGGGTAAGACAGACACTATTACCATGATGAGCTACGGATTTGACCCATATCTGTCAAGCTGGAGCCCATATCATGGTTCAGTATATGCGGTTGTTACATCAGCAGCCAAGATAGCTGCAGCAGGTGGAGATGTAAGCAAGATCAGACTTACATTCCAGGAATATTTCAAGAGACTTGGAACAGACCCATACAGATGGGGACAGCCACTGGCAGCGCTCCTCGGAGCATATGATGTTCAGATAGGACTTGGACTTCCGTCTATCGGTGGAAAGGACAGTATGTCAGGTACATTCAATGATATAGATGTACCTCCAACACTTGTATCATTTGCAGTTGACGTGGCAAGCTACATGGACGTTGTGACACCTGAGCTCAAGAAGGCAGGCAATGTTCTTGTGGAGATGGATATAGAGAAGGACGAGAACGACATACCTGTATATGAGAATGTTCTGTACATGTATGACCTCCTGAACAAGAAGATCAAGGAGGGCAAGATCCAGTCTGCATATGCAGTTGGATTTGGCGGTATAATAGAGGCTGTCAGCAAGATGGCATTTGGAAATAAGCTCGGTGTTGAGCTTGAGGATACAGTGAGCAAGAAGGATCTTGTTGCCAAGAACTATGGCGCTATCATTCTTGAGGTTAAGGCAGCAGATCTTGATCAGCTCGGAATTCCTGTCAAGAAGATAGGTAAGGTTACAAAGGAGCCTGTATTTACATACAAGGATGTCACAATCACTATGGACGAGGCTCTTGCAGCATGGACAAAGACTCTTGAGAAGGTATTCCCAACAGAGTCAAATGTTCCACAGACAGAGATCAAGACTGGACTCTTTGATGCCAAGACAGTTTACACATCAAGGAACAAGGTTGCAAAGCCAAAGGTATTCATACCTGTATTCCCTGGTACAAACTGTGAGTACGACTCAGCAAAGGCATTTGAGAGAGCTGGTGCAGACGTACAGACGATAGTATTCAGAAATATGACTGCACAGGGAATCAGAGATTCTGTTGACGCATTTGCAAAGGCAATCAGTGATTCACAGATCATCATGTTCCCAGGCGGATTCTCAGCCGGTGATGAGCCAGACGGATCAGGTAAGTTCATCGCAACTGCATTCCGTAATGCGAAGATCTCCGAGGAAGTTATGAAGCTCCTGAACGAGAGGGACGGGCTTGCACTTGGTATCTGTAATGGATTCCAGGCACTCATCAAGCTCGGTCTTGTGCCTTACGGCGAGATCAGACCACAGACAGATGATTCACCTACACTGACAATGAACAGCATCGGACGTCATCAGTCCAAGATGGTATACACCAAGGTTGTAACAAACAAGAGCCCATGGCTGAAGAAGGCAGAGCTCGGCGGAGTATACACAATTCCTATCTCACACGGTGAGGGACGTTTCGTTGCAAGCAAGGAATGGTGCGAGAAGCTCTTTGCAAATGGACAGGTTGCAACACAGTATGTCGACATGAACGGCAACCCAACCATGGACGAGTATTACAATGTCAACGGTTCATACTACGCAATTGAGGGTATTACAAGTCCTGACGGACGTGTACTCGGTAAGATGGGACACTCAGAGCGTATCGGACAGGCTGTAGCTGTGAATGTATATGGCGACCAGAACCAGAAGATATTTGAGAGTGGTGTGGAGTATTTTAAGTAAGATGAAATCATGTCACACGGATTATATCCGGTGATATACCAATAAAAATAGCACAGATGTGCAGGAGTCATAAACAGTTTTAGATGACTGAGAATACGGGGACAGGTGAGAGTAGATTCCATACCTGTCCCCGTTTGTCTTTATATTTATGCGTACTGACTGCCGGGGATGATGTGGCAGAGCTTTGACGACCGGGAGGAGATTCTGCGTGAGAGAAAAAAAGAAAAACAGAATAGAGATTCTGGGAATTGCACTGCTGGTGCTTCTGATAAGTGGTGTATGTATGATCCCTTGTTTTAAGACAGGCCTGCCATACGGTGATGACCAGCAGGTTCATATGCTCAGGGTGGAGAGTATCCTCAAAGCGCTAAAGTCAGGGCAGGGATACCCTGTATATATATATCAGACTATGTTGGAAGGGTATGGCTACGGTATGGGAATATTTTACCCTGATTTGTTCTTGCTGCCAGCCGTTCTCTTCAGACTTCTGGGGGCATCACCGGGGATTGCAATGAAGATATATATATATGTACTGATGATATGTACGGGACTTACTGCGTATTATACAGGGCGGAGCATTGGCAGAAGCCGTTGCGCGGGTGTTGTCACTATGGTGCTTTACACAATGGGACATTATCATCTTGAGGATGTATATACCAGATTTGCACTTGGCGAAATTGCTGCCATGGTATTTATTCCACTGGCGTTTCTTGCTCTTTACGACCTGACTGAGATGGGACACAGTAGAAAAGGCCTTTTATGTGTATCATATTCGTGTCTTATGCTTTCACACACGATAAGCTTTGTATTATGTGTAGTAATGGGAATAATCTGGGTGTGTGCGAGATGGAAAAGAATTGCGGCTTGCAGAAGACTTATTGGGGCTGTGTGTATGGAAGCTCTTGCGTGTGCAGTACTTACATGTTATTATTGGCTTCCTGTACTTGAACAATTTGCAGATGGAAGGTTCTATGTAAGCAATGAACCGGCATTTTACACACATGAGGAGACTCAGACACTGCTCGCGATAGTGAGTGGAAAGTATTCGGTTGCATTCATTGAGATTGGAATACTGGCACTTATGGTATTTGTCAGTATATATAAAAAAGTATATAATAAAAAGGCTTTGATGTGCCTTGTGACAGCGGCGGTGCTTCTTGTATGCGAGACAAAGATTTTTCCATGGAAACTTATCGACAGAACTCCATTTGTCAGTATACAGTTTCCGTGGAGACTGAATATGTTCACAGAATTCTTTGTGGCACTTGGTCTTGCACTTCAGTCAGTGGATATAATAAAGCTGTTGCCATCATACAGAAGAAATGCATGTTTATGTGCGGCTGGAAGCATACTTATCGGTATTTTTAGCCTGAATATGGTATGGAATATAGAACTTGGTGGCTATGTGAACTATCCGGAAGGTTATGCGGATAATGCAGGAAGTACAGACAGCATAGGGTTCTGGGAGTGGCTTCCAGAAGAAGGGGATCTTGCAACATCTGTCGGAGCAGAAAGCAGCGGGATGGTGAAGTGCGAAGATACTTACATACGGGGGCGCTATGGATCAGACGGAAGCTATGAGTTTGATGCGGGTAAAACTGCGGGGGAGTGCATAGTTCCAAAGTATTATTATAAGGGATATGAAGCAATAATGGCTGATGGACGGAAACTGACGGTAAGCAAATGTCTAAATGATGGATTGGTAGAAATATCAGTTTCGCCAGAGGCAGGTAAAGTTGTTGTAAAATATAAGGGGACAAAGATTCAGCATTGGTCATGGAGAATAAGTATTTCAGCGGTCTTGCTTATGTTATTGATACTTATAATGCAACATGCTGTCGAAAAAGGAAAAATACAAAGTTATATGGAGTGATGGAGTAATTATGGAAAAAAAGAAAATCAGGTCAAGAAAAATTGTTAAGTATGGAATGGCATTTCTGATTCCTATCATATGTATAGTGATACATATGATGATGACAAGCTGCTATCCATTTGGAAAGAATACTATACTGCTTGGAGATTCTAATACCCAGTATTATGCGTTTTTTGTGGAATTATCAGGCAGGATAAGACAGGGAAAATCAATTTTTTTCAGTTGGGACATGGGACTAGGATATGATTTCTATACTAATTTCTTTTATTATCTGGCAAGTCCTGTCAATCTAATAGCAGTTTTGTTCGGCGGTTCACATATGGAGCTGGGAATGATTGTCAGTATGTGTATTCAGGTTGGACTTTGCGGAGTTACTATGACCTATTTCTTATCGCATACCAGCAGAAATAAAATGCAGCACGGATGGCTGAATGACATACTCTGTGTTGTGATGGGAATGGCTTATTCCATGTGCGATTATATGCTTGCATATCAGTATAATCTCATTTGGCTTATATGCCTTCTTCTCGTGCCTGTTATGATGCTTGGCGTTGAGAGACTTATTGAGGGCGGTGATGTGAGACTTTATTTTGTGATGCTTTTCATGTCATTTGTATTCAACTTCTATTTTTCGTGGTTTGTGGCTATGATAGCTGTGATATGGTTTATCGATGTGAAAAAGGATAGCTGGAAAATGTTTTGGAAGCGTGGAGTGAAGTTTGCACTCACATCTATAACGGCTGCACTCAGTGCATGTGTTGTACTTGTGCCGTGTTTCCTTGCGATAGTTGGAAGAGAAGGTGCAAGTTCACTCACAGAAGATATACCATTTAGCAAGTTTGGTAATTTTGCAAATTTGTTCCAGAGCTTTTTCTGGGGACATGATATAGATATAGCTGGAAGAACTCTGTATGCAAGGAATATGTATATGGGACTGTCTCTGCTTTTCCTTGCGGTTGTATATGTGTTTAACAGGAATATACAGCTTCGGGCAAGAGTTAAGAGACTGGTGGAGATAGCGCTGCTTGTTGCCTGTCTGAATCTGACAGGGGCACTGTATGTTCTTCATGGGTTCACATATCCACATCTATATTCTTACAGATATGCTTTTATTCTTGTCATACTTCTTATTGTTTCAGCTTTTGAGTGTGCTGTGAACTGGACGAAGCCGGGGGTTCGGGAGGTGATACTGACCGCAGTTGTATTTTTGGCTTTCTTTGGGGGCGTTTTTCTGGAAAATAATGAGGTGCAGAATGTAGTCTGCTATATGGTTACGATCCTGCTTATTATATATTTGTTTATGGTATTTGTATTACAGGCCAGAAACAGCATAAAGATAAATTCTCTGATTGTGAATTTTATAGTAATACTTTTTGCGGAGCTGATATCCAATGCCGTATATGTGAATACGGATGCATATACTACGGGCAAGGAGCATCTAGGCGGAACTGACGGATGGAGAGCCATATATAATGAAAAGGACAACAGTGATCTTAATAGAAAGACATCCTGGATTTTGTCACAAAATAATACAGTCTATTCAGACACTAATATATTCTCTTCAATCATAAATACAAAAGTGACATGGCTTTTTGATGCGCTTGGAATGGTATATCAGGATCACGGCGCTACATATGCATACAGAAATACTACACCGGTAACTGCGCTTATGTTCAATGTAAGAAATGTATTATCGGATGCAGATGCATATTATGGTGGGTATACAAAGGAGCAAAGATATAATCTGAAGAACGATGTGTATGATATAGACGATGAGATTGCATGGTATACAACAGACTATGCTGTGGGAGCGGGCTTTTCTACAGATGGCAGCATAAAAGATTGGAATGTGTCAGATGTAGTTCCGTTTGAGGTGCAGAATGAATTCGTGAAAGATGTGTCGGGAGTTGAAGGAGTGTTCACCCGTGTTTCACCGGATGAACTGACTGATTTTGATGTGAAATACAGAGGAAGCGCTCCGGATAGACAGATCTTGCCGGATGGAGTAACTTTGGAGAGAAAGACTGATAAAAATGCTTATACATACATGAATGTGTCACTTGATGAAGATTACCATGCCTCACAGATTTATACGTTTACAGCTCCGAGGGATATGCATCTGTATGTGAGCCTTGAGGATGCAAATAAGCTGTGTAATATTGTAACTGTAGATGGAAACGTGATAGCAGATATAAACGAGTATGACGCTTATCCTTCGCCAAAAGATGTACTTGATCTCGGTGAGCTGAAGAGTGGGCAGAAGGTCGAGATACAGGCAGTCAATCTGTCCACAGTCCTAAAAAAGGGAGTAACGTGTATAGATTTCTATGAATATCATGATGACAGGATGCAGGAATGCAAGGAATCAATTAAGGATAGGACGCTTTCACTTGACACAGTGACATCTACATATGTAAAGGGTACGGTGACAGCAAATGAGGATGGTATATTGTATACATCAATTCCTTATTACAGAGGCTTTACAGCGTATGTTGATGGAAAGAAGACTGATATAACAACACTGGCAAATGGTGCACTTGTGGGTCTGGAGCTGACTGCTGGAACACATACAATAGAATTCAGGTATGTAACATATGGATTCAAGCTTGGTCTTATATTATCTGCAGCAGGATGGCTCATAGCTGTCTTATACATGGTGAATCTTAGACGCAGCAGGAAAAAGAAGGTACAGGCTGCATAGAACAGATAGCGCAATAAATTAAGTGGGGATTGATATGGGTATAAAGCAAGGAGAAGTAAACAAACATAAAAAGAGCGGGATTATGTATGCTGCTGTATTCTTAGTTACAGTTCTGGTATATACAGTAATTTTGCTCCTGCAGAAAGCATACCCGTTTGGAGATAAAAGTTTTCTGACGTATGATGCATATGTGCAGTATAAGAATATGTTTCATATGTTATTTGAATGGATTTCGGGAGGTAGCAAAGGAAGCTTTATCTGGTCGATGGGAATGGGAATCGATGCTGTACAGGAGTTACTGTATTACTGCCTGAGCCCGTTCAATATCATCGTTCTGATGTTGGGAGAGAGCAGGCTGGAACTTTCCATGGTATTGCTTATCATCATAAAATCCGCCTGCCTGCCGGTCACGGCGCTTTACTTTTTCAGACATACCAATAAGAAAAATACAGAGAATGGGTACAGCCAGACAGTTGCAACGTTCATAGAGCTGGCATGCAGTATGGCATATGGACTGTCCGGGTATGTCCTTGCATATGGACATAATATTATGTGGCTTGATGGGCTTATTCTGCTTCCGATAGTGGCACTTGGCATAGAGCATCTGTCAGATGGAAAAGGATGGATGTTATACACGCTGTCTTTGGCAGCGTCGATCATATGCAATTTCTATTTCTCATTCTATATATGTGTGTTTGCCGTGATATATTTCTTGCTGGAAAAACGGGAAAATGTCAAAGATTTCCTACGCAGAGGACTTTCGTTTGCCGGCTGCTCGGTGCTGTCTGCTCTGCTCGCAGGAGTGGTTCTGGTTCCTGCCGGACTGGTGGTCATGAGAGCGGCGTCTTCGGTGACTGATATGGGGCTTGAAGGAACACAGATGTGGGGACAGTTTGGAGCGTATATATCTTCATTCTATCCGCTGAAGGATCTGGAATGTGTATCTATGTTCAGCAATAACAGTTATTGTGGAAGTATTGTTATATTTGCTGCCTGCATTTTTATTCTGTCTGATGTGTGCGACTGGAAGACGAGGGTGAAATACTGTATAGCCATGGCCCTGTTAGTGCTTGCCCTGAACTATCTTCCGCTCAATTACGTGTTCCATGGCATGACGATCACACATGGACTTGGAAACAGGTTTGCATTTATATTAACGTTTATATTAATTGCTGCAGCATATCGAATTCTCATGAATCTTGGTAAGCTGAGACTGAGGTATATTGCTGTAAGTACTGTGGTGGCAGGCGTAATATTTGTGGCAAGTCTTATTGACAGCAGAGAGATGAGTACCCCGCTTGGCTATGTTATATTTATGCTTATGCTGGCATTTGCAGCCATTCTGTGCGTGCTTTGCAGAAGAGGAAGCATAAAGCCGGGAGTGGCTGTGTGCATTATCTGTGGCTGCTGGATAGCTGAGATTATGGGAAATGCATTATATGTAATGCCGGGCAAGACGGAGGACTGTCTTCTGACAGATGCTGTAAGACTAGATCAGTGGGAATCAGTATACAATTCCCTGGATACAGAAAATGGCACCAGAAAGAGCGCTATGGTTTATGAGAATTATGCGCCATATTCTCAGACAAACTGGTATTCATCCATGGCAAATGGAAATACGATCAGAGCGTTTTCCAGTATGGGACTTGCCCACTTTGACAATGTTGAATATATATATTCGGGAACTACACCGCTTACAGCGCTCATGTACAATGTCAGATATGTGCTGAGTCCGGAGAATGGTACTTACGCAGGATATAACCTTGTTGCTGAGAATGACGTATACAATCTGTATGAAGCAGAAACTCCTGAGATGATGGGATTTATGTTGGATGATGGTATCGTAGACTGGAAAGCAGACAGGACACCTCTTGAAAATCAGAATGATTTTATGAAGAGTGGCTGTGGTCTGTCGTCAGATGTATTTACAGAGATTGATATATCGGATTGGAGTACTTCTTATCTCAATCAGGACACACTTAAGGAATCAGTGGGTTATTGCATATACAGAACGTCAAATGCATTTGTGCCGATGACCCGGTATGAGTTTGATGCTGAATCTGATATGGATATGTATGTCTACAGTAAGGATAGCCGCGATCACTATGTGGAGATGATCGTGGACGGAGATCTCAGGGTATCGAATGGGTCATATGTTACAGAACAGCTGTCACATGTCGGCCTCGTAAAGAAAGGACAACATGTCAGGATAACTATAGGAGGTGCGACCAGCTCTAAAACAGGAAGTGTCGGAGAGCGATTTGTAAAGGTATACAATTACAATGCAGATGAATTTGAGAAAGCAGAAGAGAAGATACTTGATAGTCCGCTTGAGTGCACAGGATTTGTAAAAAATACTTTCTATGGAAGTGTGGATGTGAAAAATCCAGGTATCCTGTATATCGCATATCCATATAATGATGGGTTTAAGATATATGTGGATGGAGAACCGGCAGAAAAAATTCGCCTTGGTAGAGGCAATATGGGTGTCCGGATATATGCGGGCAGTCACGATATAGAAATTGCATACAGAACACCTGGGCTTATGGCTGGCGCACTGGTTTCGCTGTTTGGAATATGCATCATGCTATTTATGCTGAGGTGGGACAGTAAACAGAAGCATGTAATCACACCCCTACCCACTCCATAAATTTCTTCATAGCCGTGCTCTGATTCTTCATTCCTGAGTAAGCGAAGCCGACACTCCTGCTCGGAATAGGAGTGTCAAGCGGAAGTTCGGTTATAACACCGGATGAGAGCTGTTCATGTGCGAATTCACGTACCACGCTGGCAACGCCCATGCCGATGGCGGCGAAGTCGATGAGGAGATCCATGTTGTTGATCTCAAGTACCTGGCTGCAGCTTATGCCCTGTGAGCGGAGATACTCGTCCACGTGGGTACGGGTTACATTTGCCTCCTCCAGAACCATGAGGTTGGAGCCTTCAAGGATGTTGACTGTTGATATATTGGACATACCTGAGTTGCTTGAGTTATGAATAGTGGTAGAAGCAGAGACGCCGGATGAATGTCCGTTATCTCTGCTTTTTTTATCCGCACCTTGATCTGTTGCATCGCCGTGTGTGGCAGAGGCTAAGCCTGAGTTTAGCAGCGGTATAATGTTACCCTTGATATTGCCTGAAAGCTCATCGGCAAAGCTGTATTGATCTCTGCCATTTGCGCGCTCGTAGAAATTATCCAGATATTCAGGGCTTGCCACAAATACGTCATGTATCTCCTTGACAGGAGAGTAGACTATCCCCTTTGGAAGCTCTGTGTTGCAAATCAGACCTATGTCTATGTCGTCATTCTTAAGAAGCTTGATGGTATTCAATGTTGAGTGGCAGTCGATGCTGAACTTGATGTTCGGATTCTCCTTTATAAAGTCCTTCAGGTAATCCAGAAGGATGTGCTTGCACAGCGATGTGCTGACTCCGATTCTTATGTGACCGATTCCAAGCTCCTTGTAATTCTTCAGATTTTCCTCACCCATATTCAGAGAGTCAAATGCCCTCTCAACATATTCATAGAGAACCTGTCCCTCTTCAGTCAGAGTTACCCCTCTGGAACTTCTGTTAAAAAGCGCAGTGACGAGTTCTTCTTCAAGTTTGGAAATAGCCTTGCTTATCGCGGGCTGACTGATGTAGAGCTGATTTGCGGCCTTGCTGATGTTGCCGGCTTTGGCAACTGTATGAAAAATAACGTAATTGTTCAGATTACTTATCATGATATTCCTCCAGGTTATAATAACTATTCTTTTTATATATTGTAATTATACCTAGATGAGTGATATTATCAAGAGTAAGAATTTGTATTTAGAAACAAATGATAGGAGGACTATAAATATGGGTATGACCATGACTCAGAAGATTTTAGCTGCTCATGCAGGACTGCCATCAGTTGAAGCAGGACAGCTTATCGAGGCAGATTTGGATTTAGTATTAGGAAATGACGTAACAACTCCGGTCGCAATTCACGAGATGGAGAAGTTCAACAAGAAGGAAGTATTTGACAAGAAGAAGATAGCACTTGTCATGGATCACTTCACACCTAACAAGGATATCAAGAGTGCAGAGCACTGTAAGTGTGTAAGACAGTTCTCAGCGGCAAATGAGATCGAGAACTATTTCGATGTCGGAGCAATGGGTATCGAGCATGCGCTCCTTCCGGAGAAAGGACTTATCGTGGCTGGTGAGACATGTATCGGAGCAGACTCACATACATGTACATACGGAGCACTCGGTGCATTCTCAACAGGTGTCGGAAGTACAGATATGGCAGCAGGAATGGTGACAGGCAAGGCCTGGTTCAAGGTTCCATCAGCCATCAAGTTCAACATCGTTGGAGAGAAGGCAAAGTGGATCAGTGGTAAGGACGTCATCCTTCACATCATCGGTATGATCGGTGTTGACGGTGCGCTTTATAAGTCTATGGAGTTTGTTGGAGAGGGAATCAAGAACCTCACAATGGACGATAGATTTACAATTGCGAACATGGCCATCGAGGCAGGTGCCAAGAATGGTATCTTCCCTGTCGATGAGCTTACAGAGGAGTACATGAAGGAGCACAGCACAAAGTCATATACAAAGTATGAGGCAGACGAGGACGCTGTATACGATGCAGAGTACACCATCGACCTGTCACAGCTTAAGCCGACAGTTGCTTTCCCTCATCTCCCAGAGAATACAAAGACTATCGATGAGGTCGGAGATATCAAGATCGATCAGGTAGTCATCGGTTCATGTACAAATGGACGTATATCAGATATGAGAATTGCGGCAGATATCATCAAGGGAAGAAAGGTTGCTGACGGTGTCAGAGTTATCGTCATCCCTGGAACACAGGATATCTACCTTCAGTGTATTGAGGAAGGCCTCATGACTATATTTGTCAAGGCCGGAGCAGTGGTTTCAACTCCTACATGCGGACCATGTCTTGGAGGACATATGGGCGTTATGGCAGCAGGAGAGAGAGCTGTATCAACAACCAATCGTAACTTCGTAGGACGTATGGGTCACGTAGACTCAGAGGTGTATCTTGCCAGTCCTGCTGTTGCAGCAGCTTCAGCTATCACAGGTAAGATCAGCAGTCCTGACGAACTTGGATTATAAAAGAGATAAAGGAGATAGACTATGAAAGCACATGGAACAGTACACAAATACGGTGACAACGTAGATACAGATGTAATCATCCCTGCAAGATACCTGAATTCATCAGACCCTGCAGAGCTCGCAAAGAGCTGTATGGAGGATATAGATAAGGATTTCGTAAAGCGCGTAAAGCCGGGCGATATCATGGTAGCAAGAAAGAACTTCGGCTGTGGATCTTCAAGAGAGCATGCACCTATAGCCATCAAGGCTTCAGGAATAAGCTGCGTAATCGCAGAGACATTTGCCAGAATCTTCTATAGGAATGCCATCAATATCGGACTTCCGATCATCGAGTGCCCTGAGGCAGCAGAGGCTATCCAGGCAGGCGATGACGTGGAAATCGATTTCGACAGCGGTATGATCTATGACAGAACCCAGGGAACAGAATTTAAGGGACAGGCATTCCCTCCGTTCATGCAGGAGATCATCAAGAGCGAGGGACTAATCAACTATATCAATAATAAAAATAAATAGAGTATGAGCATGTTTGGCCAGAGTGAAGATATATCATGAAAGGCAAAACAGGAAGGAGACAAAAATGCAGTGTAATTTAGCCGTAATAAAAGGCGACGGTATCGGCCCTGAGGTAGTCACAGAGGCTATGAAGGTTCTCGATACAGTAGGTAAAAAGTTTGGACACACATTTGACTATGAGCAGATACTCATGGGTGGATGTTCAATAGATGCAACAGGCGTACCGCTCACAGACGAGGCTGTGGCAGTTGCAAAGTCAAAGGATGCAGTTCTCCTCGGTTCTATCGGAGGAAATACATCCACATCACCATGGTATAAGCTCCCTCCAAATCTCCGCCCGGAGGCAGGACTTCTGAAGATCAGAAAAGAGCTTGGCCTCTTCGCAAACCTTCGTCCAGCCAATCTCTATGATGAGCTGAAGGAGGCATGTCCACTTAAGGCTGAGATCGCAGAGCGCGGATTTGATATGATGATGATGAGAGAGCTCACCGGTGGTCTCTACTTCGGCGAGAGACACACAGAGGAGGTTGACGGAGTTATGACAGCCGTTGATACCCTCACATACAACGAGAACGAGATCAGAAGAATAGCCATCAAGGCATTTGACATAGCTATGAAGAGAAGAAAGAAAGTCACATCCGTTGACAAGGCCAATGTCCTTGACTCATCAAGACTCTGGAGAAAGGTCGTTGAGGAAGTGGCAAAGGATTATCCAGAAGTTGAGCTTGAGCACATGCTCGTAGACAACTGCGCAATGCAGCTTGTGAAGGATCCTGCACAGTTCGATGTGGTTCTCACAGAGAACATGTTCGGAGACATCCTCTCAGACGAGGCATCCATGATCTCAGGTTCTATAGGAATGCTTTCATCTGCATCACTTAACGAGACAAAGTTCGGTATGTATGAGCCATCAGGCGGATCGGCACCTGACATAGCAGGCCAGAACAAGGCGAATCCGATAGCAACCATCCTGTCTGCGGCAATGATGCTCAGATACACATTTGACCTTGACAAAGAGGCAGATGCAGTTGAGAACGCTGTAAAGACGGTTCTCAAGGACGGATACAGAACAATAGATATCCACTCAGAGGGAACACAGCTCGTAAGCTGTTCCGAGATGGGTGATCTTATCTGCGAGAGAATATAGAAAGGACCATTATTGGAGGAGAATAAGATGAAGAGTGATAATGTTAGGGTTGGAATGCAGCAGGCACCACACAGATCTCTGTTCAACGCACTGGGCATGACAAAGGAAGAGATGGAGAGACCTTTAGTAGGTATTGTATGTTCATACAATGAGATAGTTCCAGGTCACATGAACCTGGACAAGATAGCACAGGCAGTAAAGATGGGAGTTGCCATGGCAGGTGGTACACCTGTTATGTTCCCGGCGATCGCTGTGTGTGATGGTATAGCAATGGGACACATCGGAATGAAGTATTCACTGGTTACAAGAGATCTGATCGCAGACTCAACAGAGGCTATGGCTATAGCACATCAGTTTGACGCGCTCGTCATGATCCCTAACTGTGACAAGAACGTTCCAGGACTTCTCATGGCAGCAGCCAGAGTAAATGTTCCAACAGTATTTGTATCTGGCGGCCCTATGCTTGCCGGACACGTAAAGGGAAATAAGACAAGTCTTTCAAGCATGTTCGAGGCTGTAGGTTCATACGCAGCCGGAACCATGACTGAGGAGGATGTATACGAGTATGAGTGCAAGACATGTCCTACATGCGGATCATGTTCAGGTATGTACACAGCAAACTCTATGAACTGTCTGACAGAGGCTCTTGGAATGGGACTTCCTGGAAATGGAACAATCCCTGCAGTATATTCAGAGAGACTTAAGCTTGCAAAGCATGCAGGAATGGCAGTTATGGATATGTACAGAAAGGGCATCAAGCCTAGAGACATCATCACAAAGGAGTCAATCATCAACGCTCTTACAGTTGATATGGCACTTGGATGTTCAACCAACTCTATGCTCCACCTTCCAGCCATCGCACATGAGATCGGTTTCGACTTTGATATCTCATTTGCAAATGAGATCAGCGCAAAGACACCTAACCTGTGTCACCTTGCTCCTGCAGGCCACACATACATGGAGGATCTCAATGAGGCCGGTGGTGTGTATGCGGTTATCAAGCAGCTTGCAGATGCAGGACTCATCAACAAGGACTGCATGACAGTTACAGGCAAGACAATAGGTGAGGCTGTTGCCAATAGTGTAAACAAGAATCCTGAGGTCATCAGACCTATGGACAATCCATATACAGTTACAGGTGGTCTGGCTGTACTCAAGGGTAACCTTGCACCAGACGGCTCTGTAGTAAAGCGTTCAGCAGTTGTGCCTGAGATGCTGGCTCACAAGGGCCCTGCAAGGGTATTTGACTGTGAGGAGGACGCAATCGCAGCTATCAAGGGCGGCAAGATCGTAGAGGGTGACGTGGTAGTCATCAGATACGAGGGACCAAAGGGAGGCCCTGGTATGAGAGAGATGCTCAACCCTACATCAGCCATCGCTGGTATGGGACTTGGCTCATCAGTTGCCCTTATCACAGACGGAAGATTCTCAGGAGCAAGCCGTGGAGCGTCCATCGGACATGTATCACCTGAAGCTGCTGTGGGCGGACCTATAGCTCTTGTTGAGGAAGGCGATATGATCGAGATCGATATCAACAACCTCAGCATCAAGCTCGATGTCTCAGACGAGGAGCTTGCAAAGAGAAAGGCTGCATGGAAGCCAAGACAGCCAAAGGTTACAACAGGCTATCTTGCAAGATACGCAGCTATGGTTACATCAGGCAACAGAGGTGCTGTTCTTGAGGTGCCAAAGAATTAATTGATCACAATTAAGGGAAAAGGAGAAAGTAAGATGTCAAAGATATCAGGTTCTGAAATTGTTATAGAGTGCCTTAAAGAACAGGGCGTTGACACCGTGTTCGGTTATCCGGGAGGAACTATCCTCAACGTATATGATGCCCTCTACAAGCACCAGGATGAGATCAACCATGTGCTCACATCACATGAGCAGGGGGCTGCCCATGCGGCAGATGGATATGCCAGAGCTACAGGCAAGGTCGGAGTATGTATGGCCACATCAGGTCCGGGTGCCACCAACCTTGTAACAGGTATAGCTACAGCATACATGGATTCCATTCCTGTTGTGGCAATAACAGCAAATGTAGGTGTAAATATGCTCGGTAAGGACAGCTTCCAGGAGGTAGACATTGCAGGTGTCGTTATGCCTATCACCAAGCACAGCTTTATCGTGAAGCACATAGATGATCTTGCACCGACCATCAGACGTGCGTTCAAGATCGCAAAGAGCGGCAGACCTGGCCCGGTGCTTGTGGATATAACAAAGGATGTAACCGCAGCGGAGACAGAGTATATACCAGAGACACCGGAGGTCATCGAGAGAAAGACAGACACCATCCGCGAGGAGGATGTGAACAAAGTCCTTGAGATGATCAAGGTTTCAAGAAGACCATTTATCATGGCAGGTGGTGGATGTATCATCTCTGACGCATCAGCAGAGCTTGCAGAATTTGCAGATAAGGTGGATGCACCAGTGTGCGATACACTTATGGGCAAGGGCGCATTTGACGGAAGAAGCGAGAGATATACAGGCATGATCGGTATGCACGGAACAAAGGTGTCCAACCTCGGTGTGTCAAGGGCAGATCTTGTGATCGTTGTTGGTGCCAGATTCTCAGACCGAGTTATCGGAAATGCATCCAAGTTCGCGCCAAATGCAAAGATCATACATATAGATATAGATGCAGCTGAGATAGACAAGAACATCCCTACAAATGCCAGCATAGTCGGCGACGCAAAGGAGGTCCTGAAGCTCCTCAACAGCAAGCTTGCCGCCCAGTCCAACAAGACATGGATGTCTGAGATCGAAGACCTCAAGAAGCAGAATCCTGACGTGTACAGCTTTGACACACTGAACGGACCTGCAGCTATCAAGAAAATCTACGAGCTTACAGAGGGTGATGCGATCATCACAACAGATGTCGGACAGCATCAGATGTGGGCAGCCCAGAACTATACATTCAAGGAGCCTAGGACATTCCTGTCATCAGGCGGACTTGGAACCATGGGTTACGGTGTTGGCGCAGCTATCGGAGCAAAGTACGGCAGACCTGATAAGACAGTCATCAACATAGCCGGTGACGGATGCTTCAGAATGAATCTGAACGAGATAGCAACAGCTGCGAGATACAACGTGCCTATCATCCAGGTAGTCCTGAACAACCACGTACTTGGAATGGTAAGACAGTGGCAGACACTGTTCTATGACCACAGATATTCCAACACCGTGCTTGACGATTCGGTAGATTTCGTCAAGGTAGCAGAGGGACTTGGTGCCATGGGAATCAGAGCCAACACCCTTGATGAGTTCGAGGCAGCAATGAAGACAGCCCTGACAGCAGGCAGACCTGTGGTAATAGATGTAACAATAGCGGGAGACGACAAGGTATGGCCAATGGTAGCTCCGGGAGCAGCCATCGACACCTGTTTCTCAGAGGACGATATGTAATATATACGCCGGCACAAGATGAAAAGACACCATATTTGTGTGCATACATACATAAATATGGTGCCTTTATATATAATCCCCACTTGCCGACAGGCGAAAAGAGTGCTATAGTACAGGGATATAAGCGACAAACAAGTTTATTCACTTGAAAATATAAGATTTTAAGACAAAAAACTTGACAATCGCAAGCGGGATACACCAAAAGAACAAATATAAGTCAGAATTTTCACATAAATGGGAACGAAGGACATTTTTGTTAAGTAAAATATCTCGCACACATTTAATTAAGTCACAACAGATGATTTTGCCTTGAGCGAAGAACAAGATTGGAAATTGCTGTATTCCTTTCGCAGGGCATTTGAGGTCGCCGGTACTTGGCGATACAAAGTGAGCCTTAGTACCGCTGCAGACCGAAACGAGCGAGAGCGTCCCCAGAAAGGAATACAAGTATTGACAATCTGTTCGTCAGGAAGGAAAAATCATCGTCACAACTAAAAAGAAGGAGAGATAACAAAAATGGCAAGAGTGTACAACTTTTCAGCAGGCCCTTCAGTTCTTCCTGAGGTGGTATTAAAAGAGGCAGCAGAAGAAATGCTTGATTACAAGGGAACAGGCATGAGCGTAATGGAGATGAGCCATCGATCTAAGGCCTTCGACAATATCATCAAAGAGGCAGAGAAGGATCTCAGAGATCTCATGAACATACCTGACAACTACAAGGTGCTTTTCCTTCAGGGAGGAGCTTCTCAGCAGTTCGCAGCAATTCCAATGAATCTCATGAAGAATGGCGTAGCTGACTACATCATCACAGGTCAGTGGGCAAAGAAAGCATACGAAGAAGCAAAGAAATATGGAAAGGCAGTTGCAGTTGCATCATCAGCAGACAAGACTTTCTCATATATCCCAGATTGTTCAGATCTTCCAATAGATGACGATGCTGATTATGTATACATTTGTCATAACAACACTATATATGGAACAACATACCACACACTTCCTAACACAAAGGGCAAGATACTTGTTGCAGATATGTCATCAGACATTCTCTCACAGCCTGTAAATGTTGAGGATTACGGTATGATCTACTTCGGAGTTCAGAAGAACGTTGGTCCTGCAGGCGTAGTAGTGGCTATCATCCGTGAGGATCTTATCAGAGATGACGTAATGCCATTTACACCAACCATGCTCAAGTACAAGACTCAGGCAGATGCAGACTCACTCTACAACACACCTCCATGCTACGGCATCTATATCTGTGGCAAGGTATTCAAGTGGGTTAAGGAGATGGGCGGCCTTGAGGCTATGAAGGCTCACAACGAGAAAAAGGCCAAGATTCTCTATGATTTCCTCGACAGCTCAGAGCTCTTCAAGGGAACTGTAGTAAAGAAAGACCGTTCACTCATGAACGTACCATTTGTAACTGGTGACGCAGACCTTGATGCAAAGTTCGTCAAGGAGGCTACAGAGGCTGGATTTGTCAACCTCAAGGGTCACAGAACAGTAGGTGGTATGAGAGCATCTATCTACAACGCAATGCCTATCGAGGGTGTTGAGAAGCTTGTAGAGTTCATGAAGAAGTTCGAGGCAGAGAACAAGTAATATATAGTAACAGAAAAGGGAGAAAAAGACATGTCAGTAAAGATTAATTGCTTAAACCCTATCGCCAAGTGCGGTATGGAGCTTTTACCTGATACATATGAAGTAACAGACAATTTCGCAGATGCAGATGCAGTTCTGGTCAGAAGTGCATCCATGCATGATCTTGAGCTGTCAGACAACCTTCTGGCAGTAGCCCGTGCAGGTGCAGGTGTCAACAACATTCCACTTGATAAGTGCGCTGAGAAGGGTATCGTAGTATTTAACACACCAGGAGCAAATGCAAATGGTGTTAAGGAGCTTGTAGTAGCAGCACTCCTCATGGCTTCAAGAGATCTCGTTGGCGGTTACAACTGGGTCAAGGACAATGCCGCTGAGGCAGATATCGCCAAGATGGTGGAGAAGCAGAAGAAGAACTACGCAGGCAATGAGATCCTTGGCAAGAAGCTCGGTGTAATCGGACTTGGTGCCATTGGAGCAAAGGTTGCAAATGTTGCGCTTAAGCTCGGCATGCAGGTATACGGATATGATCCATATGTGTCAGTAGATGCAGCATGGGGACTTTCAAAGGATGTAAAGCACATCACAAATGTAGAGGATATCTACAGAGACTGTGATTATATAACAGTTCATGTTCCAGCTCTTGACAGCACAAAGGGAATGATCAATGCAGATGCATTTGCACTGATGAAGGACGGCGTGAAGATCCTCAACTTCGCAAGAGATGTACTGGTCAACGATGAGGATATGAAGGCGGCACTCGACTCAGGCAAGGTTGCAAAGTATATGACAGACTTCCCTAACCCAGCTATAGCAGGTTACAAGAACGTGGTAGCATTCCCACATCTTGGAGCTTCAACAGCAGAGTCAGAGGACAATTGTGCAGTTATGGCTTGTAAGGAGATCAAGGCATACATCAACGATGGAAACATCAAGAACTCTGTAAACTATCCAAACGTAAACATGGGACAGTGCAGTGATGTAGCCAGAGTTACTATCTGCCACAAGAACATCCCTAACATGCTCACCCAGTTCACAGGAGTATTCTCCAAGAAGGGCGGCAATGTATCAGGAATGATCAGCAAGGCAAAGGGCGATTACGCATATTCTATCCTTGATATCGGTGTAGAGCCAACAGCAGACGACATCGCAGAACTCTCAGCAATCGAGGGAGTTGTTAAGGTAAGAGTCATAAAGTAATAAAAGATAAATAGGAGAGAAGAAAAATGAGTGACAAGTTAAAGGTAGGTATCCTTGGCGCAACAGGTATGGTAGGTCAGAGATTTATCTCACTTCTTGAGAACCATCCTTGGTTCGAGGTCGTTACAGTTGCAGCCAGCCCAAGAAGCGCAGGCAAGACATACGAAGAGGCAGTTGGTGACAGATGGAAGATGGATACACCGATGCCAGAGGCAGTTAAGAAGCTTGTAGTATACAATGTCAATGAGGTAGAGAAGGTTGCTGCCACAGTTGATTTTGTATTCTCAGCAGTAGATATGACAAAGGATGAGATCAAGGCTATAGAGGAGGCTTATGCCAAGACAGAGACTCCTGTAGTTTCAAACAACTCAGCTCACAGATGGACTCCTGATGTTCCTATGATGGTTCCAGAGATCAATGCAGACCATGCAGAGGTTATCGAGTTCCAGAAGAAGAGACTTGGAACAGAGAGAGGATTTGTTGCAGTTAAGCCTAACTGCTCAATCCAGAGTTACGCACCTGTACTTACAGCATGGATGCCATTTGAGCCATACGAGGTTATCGTAAGCACATATCAGGCAATCTCAGGAGCAGGTAAGACATTCAAGGATTGGCCTGAGATGCTTGGCAACATCATCCCATATATCGGTGGTGAGGAAGAGAAGTCAGAGAAGGAGCCACTCAGAATCTGGGGTAAGGTAGACAAGGAGAATGGTGTGATCGTTCCTGCAGAGGGAATCACTATCACAAGCCAGTGTATCAGAGTCCCAGTTCTCAACGGACATACAGCAACTGTATTCGTAAAGTTCAGAAAGAACCCTACAAAGGAGCAGCTTATTGAGGCTATGACAAGCTTCAAGGGCGCGCCTCAGGAGCTTGGTCTTCCAAGTGCACCAAAGCAGTTTATCCAGTACCTTGAGGAGGACAACAGACCACAGGTTGCTCTGGACGTTGACTTCGAGAAAGGTATGGGTATCAGCGTTGGACGTCTCCGTGAGGATTCAGTATATGACTGGAAGTTCGTTGGCCTTTCACACAACACTGTAAGAGGTGCTGCAGGTGGTGCAGTTCTCTGTGCAGAGCTTCTGAAGGCTAAGGGATATATCACAAAGAAGTAATAAATTATATGGATATTTGAAGTGTCTGTGCTAACAATATCATAAAGATTTGCCGGGATAATGTTGCTGCTATGAATTGAACATGTTCCGGCAATTTTTTTGTTTTGCATGGCGTTATATTATGCAGTATTATTGATAACATTATGTTGACATTGCACAAACAGGTATACTAAAATTAGATTAATTGTAAATAAACCATGAATTACTAAGGGAGGTATTTTATGAGAAAAGGGAAGAGATGGCTGGCAGCGGCTGTGAGTGCAGCGATGATTGTCCAGTCACTGGCCAGTGTTGGCCCGGTTTATGCAGCGGATGATGGCGTATCCATAGCTGACACGTTTACGGATTCGTCGTTTAGAAGCTATGTGTCGAGTAATTTCGATACAGACAGTAATGGTTATCTGTCAGATGCGGAGATCTCGAATGTAACATCTATAGATGTTTCGAAGTGTTCTCCTGCTATATCAAGTTTGAATGGCGTAGAATTGTTCACCAATCTGTCAAAGCTGGATTGTAATGAGCAGTCTATAAGGAATCTTGATATAGAGAATCTTGAGAATCTTGAATATATAGATGTCTCAAGTAACAGAATAGACAGTCTTACATTGCCGGTAAGTGCAGAGAAACTTACATATCTTGATATAAGTGGAAACAAGATCACAAGCCTTACATCTCTGGCTGATTACAATAATCTTGTACTGCTCAATGCCAATTCAACAAACCTTTCATCGATAGATGTCAGCAATATGAAGGGGCTTAAGGTGCTTGGCGTAAGTGGAACCACCATATCAACACTTGATCTTGGCTCAAACATGGAGCTTACAACACTTTATTGTGACAGCATGCGTTCACTGCCTGTCCTTGATGTGTCAGGTCATGAGAAGCTTAAGAATCTTTATTGTGCTGGAGCAAAGAGCGACAGTGGAGTTGTTGTTCGTTCGTCAATTACCAAGCTTGACGTATCCGGTGATATAGTCCTTGGTTCGCTTGATTGTTCAAATAGCTATGTGGCTGAGCTGAACATAGACAATACCCCGGCGCTTACAACACTTGATTGTTCTAACACGAGACTTACATCAATAGATGTGTCAAAGAACACAAGTCTTAGCTACCTTGATGTCAGCAGCAATGTTCTGGGTGCGGTGGATTTTACTGCGAATACAGCACTTAGAGAGCTTTATGTCAAGGATACTGGCATAAATAAGCTTGATGTATCTACTCTCACCAATCTGGTTAATCTTGACGCATCATCAAATTCTCTTGCAGAGCTTGATATAGTATCAAACAGTTTATTGGAGAAGCTTTATATTTCAGACAATAATATCCAGGGTATAAAGCTTGATGGTCATCCTGACCTGAAAGAACTTGAGATTGACAACAACAATCTTGTGGCCATAGATATATCAGTGTGTCCTAAACTTTATGGCGATGATGGTGTGTTCAGTTGCAGTGGGAATAGCAGGGATATAACACTTGATACTACGAACTATGATTATGATTTTAGCGATTTTTCAAAAGACTATGGTTTGCATAAGGCGTGGTATGACTATGAACTTCCTGTTGCTGTAGATAACAACGGCAAGCCTTTAACAGATGATAATGGGGTTGAAATTCATAAACGAAACAAGAATACTACAGGATACGCAGGAATACAGGGCATAGATGCCAGCAATGAGGCGTCATCCGTGACCGGAGGACAGCTTGATGGATATATATTTACAGCGGAGCCGGATGCGGAGAAGATTACATACAATTACTATACAGGAGCAGGAATGGGGAAGGTCAAGTTCACACTCAACATTCTTAACCCGCTCAAGGTCACAGTATGGTATACAACTGATGGAAATGTTGTAAAGTCAGACAGTTCTACACTCAGCTTCAGAGTTGGTGATACGACTACACTTACAGCTACGGATGACGAAAAGAATCCACACAAGAACATAACATGGAGTTCGTCAAATGAAAGAGTTGCACAGATAGACAGGGAGACAGGAGAACTGACCTGTGTTTCGGCGGGAACAGCTCAGATTAACATTCTGCTGAATGATCGTGCTATAGGATATGTGAATATGGAGTGTCACAAGCCTGTTACCGGACTTTATCTTGTAGATCAGAACGAGAAGGATGATGCAGGCAACCAGATAACATACGAGAATGGCGCAGTCATCAACATGGACTGTGGAACATATCCAAGAAATGGCTCTAAGAAGCTGGATGTAAAGTGTGTTACCGAGGATGGTCTTGCGTCCAAAGAGATATCAGGATTCACTTGTAAGGTGACTGATGCGGATGGCAAAGAAAACAATAAGGTTTTGTCGTTTAATACATCAAGTAAGACTATAACAACAAGAGGTGCAGGAATCGCATTCCTTCATTTTACATCAACTGATAATCCTGATGTAGAGACAGTAATTCAGGTAAATGTTGAACAGAGAGTAAACAGCGTGACACTTTCACAGTCTAGAATGACGATCATTGCAGGTGGAAGCAGTAATCTCGTTGCTACGGTTTCTCCAAATACTGCAGTGGAGCAGAGCGTTGTATGGTCATCATCAAATGAGAGCATTGCTACGGTCGATGCCGAGGGAAATGTGAAGGCAGTCAATCCGGGAGAAGCTGATATCATATGTACATCTGTTGATACTGAGCAGGTGTACGGCAAGTGTCATGTGACTGTACAGCCGCCTGTAAAAGGTTTGACTCTCAATATGAACAGTGCAGAATTGCTGCTCGGAGCAGATACGGAAAGCAGAACAGTATCACTTGAGGCTGTTATCGATGCGGATGATGCAAGTATTTACAAGAATTTGAAGTGGACATCGTCAGATACAAACGTTGCTTCGGTGTCATATAGTTCAACAGATAAGACAAAGGCTACAGTTACTGCCAGATCAGCAGGAACTGCTGTTATCAGATTTTCAATTTCAGATGATGAGTATGTGGATTGCAACATTACAGTAAAGCAGAGAGTTACAAGCCTTAGAATAAACAGAGATAAGACAACCATATATGCAGGTGACACGATGCAGGTTACAATTACTGCATCTCCTGCAACTGCATCGAATCAGGAAGTCATCTGGGCATCATCAGACGAGAGTGTTGCAAGCATTGACAAGGATGGTTTGATAACAGCCCTCGACAGAGGAACCACAGTTATCACAGCTACAGCAGTTGATGGAAGTGAGAAAACAACATCATTCACTCTTACAGTAAAGAAGTATGTAAGTGCTATAACACTTGACAAGGAGAAGCTCACTCTGTATGTGGGTGAACGAGGAACTGTTAAGCAGACCGTACTTCCAGAAGATGCAAATGACAGAAATGTTATATGGCAGTCAAGTGATCCGGGTGTTGCAACAGTATCAAACGGAACAATAACAGGTGTTAAAGCCGGAACAACAACAATAACATGTACTGCAAGAGATGGAAGTGGAGTATCAAAAACATGTGAAGTTACAGTAGTCCAGCAGATATCATCAATAGTATTGGGTGAGAGCACTAAGACTGTGAATGTAGGTGATAAGTTTACCCCGAATGTGACTCTCAATCCGGAGGATGCTTCAAAAACAGAGCTGAAGTGGACAAGCTCGAGTGAAGCAGTAGCATCTGTAGATCAGAATGGAGAGGTAACAGCAAAATCCCGAGGTACAGCGACTATCACATGCGAGGCTGTCGAAGGCATTGAAGGAAGAAAGGCCAAGGCAGCTCTCAGACTTACAGTTAACCAGCCGGTTACAGGAATAAAACTTAATCAGACAAAACTGAATCTGTTTGTGGGTAAACAGGGCAGAATAACATCGACTGTAGCTCCTGCTAACGCAAATAACAGAAATGTTGAGTGGACAACTTCTAACAGCAAGGTAGCAACAGTAAACAATGGTACGATCAAAGCAGTATCAAAGGGAACAGCAGTTATCACATGTAAGGCTAAGGATGGAAGCGGCAAGCTTGCAAAGTGTACTGTTACGGTTTCACAGCCTGTAACATCCATCAAGCTCAATGCAACAAACAAGACTATCAAGAAGGGTGCTACATTCACACTCAAGGCAACTGTAGGTCCTGCAGCGGCAAACAATAAGGCGGTTACATGGTCATCATCGAACACCAAGGTTGCAACAGTTTCGTCAACAGGAGTTGTCAAGGCTGTTGGAAAGGGTTCGGCAGTTATCACATGTAAATCAAAGGACGGAAGCAATATTACTGCCAAGTGTACAATCAATTCAGTTATTATGGTTTCTTCGATCAAGTTAAACAAGAAGACAGCAACCATAAAGAGAAAGGGAAAGATAACACTCAGGGCAACAGTAGGTCCTGCAACTGCAAACAACAAGGCAGTTATCTGGGTTTCTTCAAATAAGAAGATAGCTACCGTAACAACAAGTGGAACAGTAGTAGGTAAGAAGAAGGGCCGTGTGGTAATTAAATGTAAGGCTAAGGATGGCAGTGGTAAGTACGCAAAGTGTACAATCATAGTAAAATAAAATATAACAACATATAGTTGGAATATATGATCTTAATCGTCAGGCCTGCAAAACAGGTCTGACGGTTTTTTACGTATATTGTTCTTTGCTGTTCTTTATTTTTATTTAACGTTAAAAAATGTTGTAAGCAAATAGCAATTGTGATAAACTATTAGAAAAATTGATTTCATTTACATGGAGGCATTTATAGATATGAAGAAGCTTATTTTAGTTACATCACCACCAGCATGTGGAAAGACATTTATTTCAAAGCAGGTTGCAAAGGCACTTCACAATTGTGTATACCTTGACAAGGATACACTTATCGTGCTTTCAAAGCAGATATTTGTGGTTGCCGGACAGGAGTACAACCGTTCATCAGATTTCTTCCAGAAGGAGATCAGAGATTACGAGTATTACTGTGTGCTGGATCTTGCATTTGAGGCATTGGATTACAATGATACAGTTCTCATCAATGCTCCGTTTACAGAGGAGATCAGAGATGATGAGTATCTTGACAATCTTCGCGCTAAGCTTGCAGAGAAAGATGCAGAGCTCTTCGTTATCTGGGTAAATACAAGAAAAGATGTATGTCATGAGAGAATGATCAAGAGAGCTTCAGACAGGGATACATGGAAGCTTGAGCACTGGGATGAGTACATCAACAGCCAGAACTTCAATCCGCCTACAAACATCAAGGATCTCTTCATTTTCGAGAACTCATCAGAGGAGGAATATGAGGATTCGATCAAGAAGGTTGTCAAGGCTGTAAGAGGTTAATTGGCACATACAATAAAATATTTATGACAGGAGTAGAGAATATGGCAACAATCAGAAGTTTTAGAGCCTATAGACCGAGACCAGATGTTGCAGGCAGAGTAGCTGCCTTGCCATACGATGTGTATAACCGTCAGGAAGCAGAGATAGAGGTCAAGCGCGAACCATTATCATTTTTGAAAGTGGACAGAGCAGAGACATCCTTTGGACCAGATGTGGATACATATGCTCCATGTGTATATGATAAGGCTGGTCAGCTGCTTCAGGGCATGATAGATGATGGAACATATATCATGGAGCGCAGACCAGTCTATTATATTTATGAGCTTATCATGGATGGCCGGCATCAGACAGGACTCGTGGCATGTTCTTCTATAGATGACTATATGAATGGAGTCATCAAGAAGCATGAGAATACCAGAGAGGACAAGGAGATAGACAGAATAAAGCATGTCGAGGCATGCGGAGCGCAGACGGGACCTATATTCCTTGCGTACAGAGCGATAGATAAGGTTGACGAGATCATCGATAGAGTGAAGAAGGGTGATAAGTTGTACGGCTTCACATCACCTGACGGGATCACTCACAACGTATGGATAATAGATGGCCAGGAAGATATAGACACCATCAGAGCTGCATTTGAAGGAGTGGACGATATCTATATAGCGGATGGACACCACAGGGCGGCATCGGCCGTCAAGGCGGGAATCCATATGAGAGAGAAGAATCCGGGATATACCGGGGATGAGGAATTCAATTATTTCCTCTCTGTACTTTTCCCTCATGACCAGCTTATGATCATGCCGTACAACAGAGTGGTAAAGGATCTCAACGGACATGACAAGCAGGAATTCATGGATGAGGTTTCAAAGATATTTGATGTGACAGCCAGTGATGTTCCGGTGGAACCACAGGTCAAAGGACAGGTGGGAATGTACATGGATGGAAGCTGGTACAGACTGGATGTCAGAGAAGGTATTGTTCCGGATGATGTCGTGGGCAGACTTGACGTATCGGTACTTCAGGACAATGTGCTTGCACCGATACTTGGAATACAGGATCCGAGAACTGATCAGAGGATCATGTTCGTAGGTGGAATCAGAGGACTTGCAGAGCTTGAGCGTCTGGTGGATGGAGGAATGGCGGTTGCATTCTCGATGTATCCGACATCCATCACTGAACTGTTCGACATTGCAGATGCGGGACTTCTCATGCCTCCAAAGTCAACGTGGTTTGAGCCAAAGCTCAGAAGCGGAATATTTATACACAAGATAGACTAACATTAGGAGAAGGGGTTTTATGGAGATATTTGTATTGAAATCAGATGAGGTTGCAGCGATAACAAGGGGTACGCATGGCAACCCTCATCATATTCTTGGTATGCACCAGTGTCTTAATGACTGCTATGTAAATGCATACCTTCCGAGGGCTACGGCTGCGTTTGTTCTCAGGATAAATGAAGAAACGGGCGAGCCGATATTTAAATATCCTATGACCGAGATAGGTTCACAGGGATTTTTTACAGTGAAGATCGAGGATAGCGGGGCATTTGCATATAAGCTCATAACAGAAGGCGAGCAGGCGGCTGAATTCTATGATCCGTATTCATTCGGATACAGCGTGGATCCGGTCAATGTCATGAAGGTGGTAAATGGAGACGATGGAATATTGTCGGATTTCCATGTAAAGGATCTGTTTGGAGCAAGACAGATCACGCTCGATGGTGTACAGGGTGTATCGTTCTGCATGAATATGCCGGGGGCAACCAGGGTCAGTGTGGTCGGAGATTTCAACGGATGGGATGGACGCGTGAATCCTATGAGAAGGATTGACTACACTGATATGTTTGAGCTGTTCATTCCGGGCGATCTCATGAATACCAGATACAAATTCGAGGCATTATACAGAGATGGAAATACAGATATATTTGCAGACCCTTACGCTGAGGTTTATGAGGTGGCACCGGGAAATGCGTCGGTACTTGCAAAGCTTGAGTATAGCTGGTCAGACTCTTCATATATGAAGAAGAGAGGCAGTGTATCTGCCCCGGTAAATATATATGAGGTCCACATGCCGACATGGAAGAGAAACTCAGATGGATATCCTCTTAACTATCTCGAATTTGGCAAAGAGGCTGCCATGTACGTGAAGAATATGGGATACAACTACATACAGTTTATGCCACTTATGGAATATAGAGATGACAATGGCTGGGGTTATGATACCGTGGGAATGTTCGCTCCGACATCGAGATTTGGATCACCTACGGAGTTCATGGCCATGGTCGATCATTTCCACAGCAAGGGAATAGGCGTTATCATGGATATGGTATCTGTGAGGGATGTGGATTGTATCGCATATTGGATAGATACATATCATCTGGACGGAGTAAGGCTGGAGGATGAGGAGCTTATCAGAGCGCTGAGAACAAACCTCGGTACTGCAGGTGATGATGTTATGACAGATCTCAGGTGGAATAATGAGGCTGTGTCCAGAGTGACAGATTTCATGATGATACCTCCTGTGAACAGAGGAAGCTTTACGGATTATACATGTGGTATACCATTTGATGAGAAGGATGATACCGTATGGGCGCTCAGCCATGATGAGGTTGCATATGAGCGTGGAAGTTACGCATCCAAGATGTCGGGTGGCTATGAGGACAAGTATGCTGATCTCAGACTTCTGTTTGGTCTCACCATGTCACTACCGGGAAGAAAGCTGACGTTTATGGGACAGGAATTAGGCGGATTTGCCGGGTTTGACGGAAGAACCCAGATCGACTGGTCGGTTCTTGAGTTCGATGCAAACAGCTATTTTCAGAAATATATAAAGGAACTCAACAAATTATACGATACAAAGAATGCTCTGTGCGGTGATGGCAGGGACCTTGCCGGCAGTGCACTTGATATACAGGAGAAGGGACAGGTAATATCATTTGTAAGACATGGTTTGGATGTCGCAGATGATGTGTATATTGTCTGCAACTTCGGACTTAAAAATGTGACAGGATATAAGCTTCCGGTTGAGACGGATGGAAAGTACAGAGAGATCTTCTCAAGTGATAACCTGAAATATGGAGGCGAGGGCAACAATAACAAAGGATATGAGACTGCTGCGGATGGCGTGATAGAAGTGAGTGCTCCTGCACTGTCATTTGCAGTGTTTGCCCATGTAAAATAGGAGGAATAGACATTTATGCTATTGATTGGTGATCTGTATAACATGGCGGCTGATACTGCGACCACAGAGAGTGTGGTCGGGGATGCTGTGAAGGAGGCAACGGATCAGGTGAGCATCATAGGACAATATATCCAGAAGCTTACAGACTGGTGCATGTCCAAGCTGGGCAGTATAGTAGTGGCGGTCATATTCATGGTTGTCTGCTTCAAGCTGGTGAAACTTCTGCTCAAGATACTCAGGAAGAGCTTCGAGAGATCAAAGCTTGATCCGAGTGTTGCAGGATTTTTCATATCGGCGGTCAGGATCGTCATGAATGTTTTGATCGTGCTCACTGCGGCGAGTATCGTGGGATTTCAGATCACATCATTCATAACCATACTCGGTACAGCAGGCGTTACCCTTGGACTTGCACTCCAGGGAAGTCTGTCAAATCTTGCGGGCGGGCTGCTGATACTCATACTGAAGCCATTCAGGGTCGGAGATTATATAGTGGAGAACAATACCCACTGTGAGGGAACAGTAGTGTCCATAGATATATTCTATACAAGACTTATAACCCTCGACAACAAATCAGTCGTCATACCGAATGGTAACATATCCAATACATCCCTTGTGAATGTGACTGAGCACGATATGAGGAGAGTGGAGATACCATTTTCCGTTGCGTATGACTCCGATATGGAGAAGGTCAAGAGAGTCACACTTGAGACCATAAAGGATGTTGACGGTTTCCTTAAGGATGAGCAGGTTCTCTTCTATATAGATGAATTTGCTGACAGCGGTATCAATATGTATGTGAAGTTCTATGCGACGATAGAGAAGTTTTTCGATGCCAAGTGGGATGCCATGTGGAAGCTCAAGAAGGCATTTGATGAGAACGGCATAGAGATTCCGTTCAATCAGGTGGATGTGCACATGAGACAATAGTTCATTAACACACATAAAATGCTTGATTTCTTGCAAAAATAAAGGCAATCGAGTATAATCATGTGGATGTAGGTATCAAAGACCGTGTATTTATTGCACAGTCTTAATATAAATTTGTTTAAGGAGTGATTGATATGACAAAGATTGATATTATCTCAGGCTTCCTTGGGGCCGGTAAGACAACGTTGATCAAGAAACTTATTGAGCAGGCATTTAAGGGCGAGAAGCTGGTTCTCATAGAGAACGAGTTTGGTGAGATAGGAATCGATGGCGGTTTCCTGAAGGATGCCGGCGTTCAGATCACAGAGATGAACTCAGGTTGTATCTGTTGTTCACTGGTCGGAGATTTTGGTACTGCACTCAAGCAGGTTATCACAGATTACACGCCTGACAGGATCATCATTGAGCCGTCAGGAGTTGGTAAGCTGTCTGATGTTATCAAGGCAGTAAAGGATGTATCAGGCAATCTTGATGTTGAGCTCGACAGCTACACAACAGTTGCCGATGTGTCAAAGGTTAAGATATATATGAAGAACTTCGGTGAGTTCTTCAATAACCAGATCGAGAGTGCCAACACTATCATCCTGAGCAGAACACAGACAACCACACAGGATAAGATCGAGAAGGCTGTAGCCATGATCAGAGAGAAGAACGATCATGCAACCATCATCACAACTCCATGGGATGAGATCGATGGAGCAGCCATCAGAGAGGCTATGCAGAACTACAAGTCTCTTGAGGAGACAATGATGGATGAGGCTAAGAAGGGACATGATCATGACCACGACCACGGCGATGAGTGCACATGTGGCTGTCACGACCATGACCATCATCACGACCATGATGACGACCATGAGCATCATCACGACCACGATGAGCACGAGCATCACCACGATCACGATGACCACGATCATCATCATGATCACGACCATGGCGATGAGTGTACATGTGGCTGCCATGACCATGATCACCACCATCATCACGCAGATGAGGTATTTACAAGCTGGGGCAAGGAGACTCCTCACAAGTACAATGAGGACAAGCTCAGAGAGATCCTTGACACTCTGGCTGACACAGAGAAGTACGGTGTCATCCTCAGAGCAAAGGGTATCGTTCCTAGCGATGCAGGTGAGTGGCTGTACTTTGATCTTGTACCAGGCGAGTTCGAGATCAGAAAGGGCAAGGCTGACATCACTGGTAAGCTTTGCGTAATAGGAAGCAAGCTTAAGGAGGACGACCTTGCAGAACTGTTCGAGGTTTAAGCAGGTTGTTCTATGATAAGGAGTTAATATGATGGGACGTCAGAATAAAGAGATACCTGTATATGTGTTCATGGGATTCCTTGAGAGCGGTAAGACAACATTTGCCAAGGAGACCCTGATGGACAGAGGCTTTACAGGTGGAGCCAAGACACTTCTTCTCGTCTGTGAGGACGGAGAGGAGGAGTATGATCTTGAGGCTCTGAAGAAGGCTAATATATATACAGAGTTCATAGAGGAAGATCAGCTCACCACAGACCATCTCCTTGACCTTCAGGACAAATACAATCCGGAACAGGTCATGATCGAGTACAATGGTATGTGGAAGCTCGATAAGATATTTGAGATAAGGGTTCCAAAGGGATGGACGGTTGTCCAGGTTATCTCATTTGTGAATGCGGAGACATACGATGTGTACTCACAGAACATGAAGGCAACCATGGTTGAGCAGTTCAACAGTGCGGATATGGTCATCTTCAACAGATGTGATGAGAATTCCAAGATTCCTGAGTGGAGAAGATCCATCAAGGCGGTGAACAGAAGAGCACAGATCATCTTTGAGATGAAAGATGGCTCCATTGCACCTGAGACAAATGAACCTGAGGATCTGCCATACGATGTGAGCGCAGATGTGATAGAACTGCCGGATGACGATTTCGGTATCTGGTATGTGGATGCATCTGACATGAAAGAGAGATACGACGGCAAGAAGATCCACTTCAAGGCCATGGTGTTTAGACCTAAGCAGTACGGCAGCAATGCATTTGTTCCTGGAAGATTCGCCATGACATGCTGTGTTGAGGATATCCAGTTTGTCGGATTCAAGTGCTATTATCAGGGTGCTAAGAATCTTGTGGACAGACAGTGGGTTGATGTCACAGCCAAGATAGGCTACGAGTATTACCCAGATTTTGAAGGTGAAGGACCTGTTCTCACAGCAGAGAAGGTCACGCTCACAAGTGCGCCTGATGAAGAGGTAGTATATTTCAGTTAAGAGTTGAGCAGCTCCCTGAATACATGATATTTGATGTATCCGGGGAGCTTTTTTTGCGCGGCCGGAGAATGCCGGAAGAGCTTTGACGTGTCCTTACGAAAGTGTAAGTTGCGTTATTTACCGGCAGAATTTATTATAAGTTTAGTGTAAAAAATAAAGTCAAATTGGAAGGAAAGACTTATGATCAGATCGGCGAAACTTGCGTGTGGCGGTGCGGTTGCACTTATGCTGCTTGGAGGTATGATCTGTCCAGCTATGGCGGAAACGAACACAGATAGTGCATATGGACGGGTTGAACAGAGGATAATTGAAAATAACCCTGATTTTGATATACAGCTAAAGTATGGACTCAATGGATATGCGGTAAATGACAGAGGCAGTGTTATCAGGCTGGATATTGTGTGTGACACAGATTTTGCGGGAAATGTGTCTGTACAGACGAGCTATTCCGAAGGCTTTGGCACGAAGAATATGACATATGCCAGAGATGTGGAATTAAAGGCAGGAGAAAATACAGAGCTGGAATTCTGTGTCGATAATATGGGCTCCGGTATAGCAAAGGTTGAGATCAAGGACAGTGACGGAGAGCTGGTGTACTCAGAGCGGGATTCACTGAGTATAGAGGGCAATGATATGGTAGCCGCAGTGGGAGTGATTAGTGACAGACAGGATGCCATGTCTTATATAGAGGATGTCTCCATGGACAATGTGTATGATAATGCAAAGGTAGAGACTGTTGCATTATCACCCTCAGACATTCCTGAGTCCGAGGAGGGACTGGAGGCTATAGAGTACCTGTTGGTGGATGATTATGATCTGTCGGGATTGTCAGAGAAGCAGAGTGCTGCCATAAAACAATGGGTGTACAGTGGTGGAGCTATGATACTGGCCAAGTCGTCAGATGAAAATGAACTCAGCAGCTTTGACGGCGATTTTGTATCCGCTGTGAATGACACACAGAAGGTTCATGAGCTGGACGGCTCAGATGGGTCCTATCTGAATATGGGATATGGCAGGATCGTGGTGCTCCCATATTCACTTGCACAGACTGATGAGAAGGATAAGACTGCCCAGGCGCAGGCTGCTCTGGAGGCAGGCTTTACGGATATGACACATAACTGGATCGATGGAGGCTGGTATTATGGTGGCACATATTATGGATATGATGTGGCAAATGCAGCCAACAAGAGAAGCACCCCGTCACCTGTTGTCATTATGCTCGTGCTGATCATATATATCATTGTGTGTGGTCCTGTGGCGTACATCGTCCTCAGCAGGCTCAAAAAGAAGGAGCTCATATGGGGAGTTATCCCGGTATGTGCAATTATCGGTACAGGTGCCATATATATGGTAAGCCTCAAGTACAGAGTTACAAAGCCTATCGGACTTACATTTGTGGCTGCGGATATAAGCGGTGATACCAAGCGGGAGAACGCATATTCATATATAATAGGCGGAAAATCTGGACAATACAAGATAGACATCAACAGCAAATATTCCAACATCGAGGTGGATAATTCCATGGAATCCAGCTTTTATGACAATCTCAATGCGGTAAAAAATGATGGAAAAGATGGCGTTACACTGAATTATTACAGCAATCGTTCATTTGGCACTATATCAGCTAATGCAAGCTTTGCTGGAAGCAACGATATTGGAAGGATTCGGAAGAATTTGACATTATATACAGATGGCTTTGAGGGAACATTGACAAATGACACCTCGTACGATGTGGAGAATCTTGTGGTCATGTCCGAGGGATATTATTACGTTGCTGATGTCCTGAGAGCGGGAGATACCATACGGATAAGCAGGAAGAATACCCACAAATTTGACGGCGGCTCCATACTTGACGGAATGAGATCATATTACACGAAGAAGTATGGTGAGGATTATTTCGGAGATGATGAATCGTCGACGGAATGGTCCGGAAATTATTACATGCAGCTCCGGCTTGCCCAGTACAGTAGACTCGCTGCAGATGACGGCGTTGTGGCTGTGTGGGGAACCATACAGCGGGATCCGGATATGATGAGTGATGCCGATACGGAAAATTATGGCAGCTATATGGTATACGACATAGATACCCTTAAATATGAGGATGTGGATGGAGTTTATTATTACAGCATTTATGACAGGGATGAGAATGGAATCGGCGGATCAGATTATGGTGATGACGATCTGTTAATGTATTCTGAAACCGTGGACGTTAACATCAGATTTGGCAAGAATGATGATATAACGGAACTGATATACGATAAGACCCAGGCGGGAAGCGGCAAGAACAAGGTCGTAGTGCAGATGCTCAACAGAGAGACCGGCGAATATGACACGGTATTTGCCGATGGACAGACGATCATAAAGGGGCAGGAACTTGACAAATATATGTCGGACGGATGCCTGGCTATGAGATTTATATCTCCTCAGCAGGGAGATTATTATGTGGACAGTTACCTTCCACATATCAGTGCGAGGGGAGGTGTCCGGTAATGGTTGATATAGAAGAACTCACCAAGAGATATGGAAAGTTTGTTGCGCTCGATCATATGAACCTTCATATTGATAAGGGCGAGATATTCGGATTTGTCGGACCAAATGGTGCCGGTAAGACGACAACCATGAGGATCATGTGCGGACTCCTTAAAGCCACATCGGGAAAGGTCACCATAGACGGTGTAGACGCACTTGGCAGACCTGCGGATGTGAAACGGAAGATAGGATATGTTCCTGACTTTTTCGGTGTGTACGACAATCTGAAGGTCATGGAGTACATGGATTTTTATGGCTCCATGTACGGCATGAGCAAGCGGGAAGTGGAGAAGGTCGCAGATAAATATCTGGAGCTTGTCGCCATTCAGGATAAAAAGGACGAGTTCGTCGACAGCCTTTCAAGAGGTATGAAGCAGAGACTTTGTGTAGCAAGAGCGCTCATACATGATCCCGAGCTTCTGGTGCTCGATGAGCCGAGTTCGGGTCTGGATCCAAGGTCAAGACATGATATGAAGAATATACTGCGTGATCTGAAGGAGATGGGCAAGACCATCGTGATAAGCTCGCATATTCTGCCGGAGCTTTCAGAGATGTGTACGAGTATAGGTGTCATAGACCACGGAAAGATAGTGGCCAGCGGAAGCGTGGATGAGATTGTAAATGGTGATAAGAACATGCCTCCTGTAAGGATAAAGGGATATATGTTGGGACTTGATGCGGAGGCCTCAGCCAACAGGATATCTGTCATTGTGAAGGAAAGATTCAATGTGGATCGCATAAGTATACAAGATGGAGAAATTCTTGTCTATTATTCAGGCACGAGGGAGTCTGACGCCGAGCTTCTCAGAAGTCTTGTGGACAACGGTGTGCACGTTCATCAGTTTTTCAGGGAGAAGGAAGATCTGGAATCCCTGTTCCTTAAGATTACGGGAGGTGAGAATCGTGGCGCGAAGAACAATTATTAATCCCATATTGAAGAAGGATATTCTGGTAAATGCGAGAAGTGCCAGAATGGTCGTGACGATAACAGTCATCAACTGCCTGTTTGCGCTGGTTGTCGGAATGCTCTTCATGACGAGCAGAGGCTCAGCATATCAGGTATATTATTCAAATATTGCACAGATGTTTCCTGTGCTTGCGGTGTGTGAGCTGTGCATAATAGGACTCATAGTTCCGATAATCACATCCACCTCGATATCCGGTGAGAGGGAGAGACAGACGCTTGAGATCATGCTGACGACTCCGGTAAGACCTATATCGATAGTTGCCGGAAAGCTCCTGTCGGCAGTTGCCACCACGGCAATGTATGTCATAGCAACTCTTCCGTTTATGGCGGTTGCATTCATAGTTGGAGGAATGGGCTGGGACGAACTGTTCAAATACCTTGGAATGGTTCTCTTTATAGATATATACGTTGGTAGTATCGGAATATTTTACTCCTGCGTGAAGAGAACTTCTGTGTCGGCGGCCATATCAACCATAGTGACTATAGCGGCTGTTGTGTTTTTATCATATGCGATAGGAAAAGTTTTTGAATCCATGATGTATATGTCGGACGGTTCAAGAAGCAGTTATGCTGCTTATATGATGGGAAAGGCAGTGTGCTATGCAGTCAATCCTGCCATATGGATAGCAGAAAATTTCGTCAGATTGCTCGAGGATGAATCTGTGGTGGAAACCATGACGGGATACGGTAAATACACGAATTTCGTGGTGGATCATATGGCCGTGATCTCAGTGTGTGTGAATCTCGCAGCATCATTTGTGTTGCTTAAGGTGGCTTCGGTGAAGCTGATTAAGGGCAGCAGAAAAAGGAAAAAGTCAAGGATATGATATTCCAAACAGGTATACAAAATGGAGTTTGACTTGTGTTTGATTATGGGATATCCTTTTTAGTGTAATATGTGCTCCGATGGAGAGGCTGCTCGGCAGAGCGGGAAGGAGCACTTGCTTATGTATAGTAAAGTATTAAGTGGACTTGTACAGGGAATCGACGGGACGCTCATATCAGTGGAGACGGATATACACGATGGGCTTCCCGTTATGAATATGGTCGGATACCTGTCCTCCTGCGTGAAGGAAGCAGGAGAACGGGTCCGGACTGCACTGCGCAATTCCGGTTTCAACATTCCTCCGAAGAGAATAACGATCAATCTCTTTCCGGCGGATATCAGAAAGGAAGGCACTGCCTTCGATCTGCCCATCGCAGCGGGTATGCTGGCGTCCATGGGCGTTATTCCAACAGACAATATAAAGAACATACTTATTCTTGGAGAGCTGGGGCTTGACGGACATGTGAATATGGTGAGCGGTGTGCTGTCCATAGTTCACTCTGCGTACAGCGAAGGTGTGAGGAGCTGTATAGTGCCGGCGGGGAATTCCAGGGAGGCCGCCATTATACGTGGGATGACTGTTATACCGGTCACAAGTATAGGAGAGCTGGTCGATCACTTGAGTGGTATACAGACCATAGATCCTGAATATGTTGATGTAGAAGCCATGCTAGATACGTCAGGGGATGAAGCTGAAGTGGATTTCTCTGAGGTAATGGGGCATGAATCCCTTAAACGTGGAGTGGAGATAGCCGCGGCGGGAATGCACAACATACTCATGACAGGCTCCGCCGGGGCAGGCAAATCCATGATAGCCAGACGTATCCCGACGATACTTCCGAGACTCAGCCTTGAGGAGAGTATAGAGATAACGAAGGTGTACAGTGTGGCGGGACTTCTGGATGAATCCTGTCATATAATAAACCGCCGTCCATTCCGGGCACCTCATCATACGATATCCCTGCATGCCCTGTCCGGCGGCGGGCATAATCCGAGACCAGGAGAGATCAGTCTTGCACACGGTGGTGTGCTGTTTCTCGATGAGCTGCCGGAGTTTAACCGGAACGTGCTCGAGGTCATGAGACAGCCCCTTGAGGACGGTGAGGTCAGTATATCAAGGCTTGGTGGAATATACAGATTTCCTGCGGACTTCATGCTGGTTGCGGCGAGAAATCCATGCCCCTGCGGACAGTACCCGGATATGAACAGGTGTACATGCACGGTCAGGCAGATCAGAAATTATAATGCCAGGATAAGCAAGCCTCTGCTTGACAGGATAGATATAAATGTGGATGTTAGGAAGGTGGACTGCAGACAGTTATTTGGTGGCCGGACAGGGAAGAATTCAGCAGAAATGAGGGAGAGTGTGCTGAGAGCCCAGAGGATACAGAGTGAAAGGTTCAGCGGTGAAAATATACGGTTCAATTCCCAGATGGATTCGGCATTATGCAGTAAATATGTAGTGCTTGACGGCGAGGCAAAGAATTTCATGGAGGACTGTTTTGCTGATATGGATATGACTGCGAGAGGAGCATACAGGGTACTCAAGATAGCCAGGACTATTGCGGATCTCGATGGAGATCCTGAGGTCGGGATAAAACACCTGAGAGAAGCGGTGTTCTTCAGAAATGCGGACATTCAGGGAGGTGTGTGACATGACGGAGGAATTACTTTATCTCTGGTTTGGGATGATAAGCAGAATGACTCACACTGTGAAGATGAACGTTGCCATGAAATACGGAGGTATAAGAGGACTGTGGAACACTTCTGAGGAACAGCTTCGGGATGAACTCACACAGGCTCAGGCTGACGGATTCCTTGAACACAGGGATGCCGGGAAAGTTGCGGCATATGCAGAGGAGCTTCGAAGAAATGACATTACATATATTTATCCGGGACATAAGCTGTATCCCGGGAAGCTGTATGATATACCGGACCCCCCTATGCTTCTGTTTGCAGCAGGGGATGTGGATGTGCTGGCGGACCTGGACCCTGCGGTTGCGGTGGTAGGGGCAAGAAAGGCCTCTGTGTACGGAAGGGAAGCTGCCGACAGGCTGTCGGGGGAGCTTGCAGCATCAGGGGTTACTATAGTCAGTGGAATGGCACTGGGAATAGATGGTGCTGCGCACAGAGCTGCCATGAAGGCCGGAGGAAAGACTGTGGCTGTGCTCGGAAGTGGTATAAATGTTCCGTATCCGAGGGAGAACTATGATATATATCACGACATAAGAAATGGCGGCGGAGTAGTGCTGTCGGAATGTGGGCTTGACATAAGACCGGATGCTTTCAGATTCCCGTACAGGAACAGGATAATCAGTGGACTTTCGTCCGGTGTGCTCGTCGTTGAGGCGAGGGAAAAAAGCGGTTCTCTGATCACTGCGGACCAGGCGCTGGAGCAGGGGCGGGAAGTGTATGCTGTTCCCGGGAGGATCACGGATTCGGGCAGCAGAGGCTGTAACGGACTTATCAGAATGGGGGCGGTGTGTGTCACACAGGTGGAGGATATACTTGATGAAATGGGCATAAACCGAGCTGAATCAAAGGCGTTTAACAAAAATTTACTTGCGCCTGCAGAGAAAAAAGTGTATAGTTGTGTACGTTTGGAATCAAGGCATATAGATGATATATGCTTCGAGACTGGGATTTCAGTGTCTGAGGTGACTCAGATATTGTATGAATTAGAACAGAAAAGATTGATAAAACAGTTGGTAAGAAATTATTATGTCAGAGCCTGACCATGAAAATGAACACTGCCGGAAGATGCTCTGGGATGATAAGAATTACAGGAAACCTACAGAAAGGACAGATAGCTATGGCAAAAAATCTTGTTATTGTTGAGTCTCCGGCTAAAGCTAAGACAATAAAAAAGTTTCTTGGATCAAACTATGAGGTGATTGCTTCGAATGGCCATGTGAGAGATCTGCCAAAGAGTCAGATGGGAATAGACGTCGATAATGATTTCGAGCCCAAATATATCACTATAAGGGGTAAAGGTGATATCCTTGCCGCTCTGAGAAAAGCGGTTAAGAAGGCCGACAAGATCTATCTCGCAACTGACCCGGACCGTGAGGGAGAGGCTATATCCTATCATTTGATGAAAGCACTTAAGCTGGAGAATAAGGATTACAAGAGAATTACGTTCAATGAGATCACAAAGAATGCGGTAAAGAATTCTATAAAGCAGGCAAGGGACATAGACATGAACCTTGTGGATGCCCAGCAGGCGAGACGAGTGCTCGACAGACTTGTTGGTTACAAGATCAGCCCGGTTCTCTGGGCAAAGATCAAGAGAGGTCTTTCTGCCGGACGTGTACAGTCTGTTGCACTCAAGCTCGTGTGTGACAGGGAGAAGGAGATAAATGATTTTATCCCGCAGGAATACTGGACACTGGACGCGAATCTGACTGGCGGCAAGCTCAAGAAGCCTATCACGTTCAAGTTTACCGGAGATGGTAAGAATAAGGAAGAGATATCAGGCAGAGCGGCACTCGATGAGATACTCAGCGGTCTTCAAGATGGAGAGTACATTGTAAAGTCCATAAAAGAGAGTGAGAGAAACAAGAAGGCACCGCTGCCATTTACAACAAGTACGCTGCAGCAGGAGGCTTCATCGAAGCTCAATTTTGCGACATCCAAGACGATGAGAATCGCACAGCAGCTCTATGAGGGCGTTGATATCAAGGGCCGTGGAACGATAGGTCTCATAACATACCTGAGAACAGATTCCACTAGAATATCAGAGGAAGCAGTTGCTGCTGCTGACAAATATATAACGGACAATTTCGGTGATATATATATTGGCGATTCAAATGGACGCGCCAAGACAGACAAGAAGATACAGGATGCTCATGAGGCTATCAGACCTACAGATGTGACTCTGTCACCGGTCATGGTAAAGGAACAGCTCTCAAGGGATCAGTTCAGACTGTATCAGCTCATATATAATCGTTTCCTTGCAAGCCAGATGGCGGGGGCGGTATATTCTGTCAAGAGTGTAAAGGTAAGCTGCGGCGATGCGACATTCCAGACATCTGCATCAAAGATAGCATTTGACGGATTCCTTGCTGTATACAATCTGGACAATGACAGAGGAGAGACAGTTGCGGGAATCAACAATCTTGCTGAGGGCGATGTGCTGGAGCTTGACGGCTTTGAGGAGAAACAGCATTTTACACAGCCGCCTGCAAGATATACAGAGGCATTGCTTGTCAAGACATTGGAGGAGCTTGGAATTGGAAGACCAAGTACCTATGCTCCAACCATATCGACCATACTTGCGAGAAGATATATAACGAAGGAACAGAAGAAGTTATATGTGACAGCCATAGGTGATGCGGTTAACCAGAGCATGGAGCAGGCGTTCCCGGTTATCATAGATGTGAATTTCACGGCTAACATGGAGTCCCTTCTCGATAAGATAGGAGAGGGAACTGTGGACTGGAAAGTGGTTGTCCGCAATTTCTATCCGGATCTCGACGAGGCGGTGAAGAAGGCGGAGGCAGAACTTGAGTCCATCAAGATAGAGGATGAGGTGTCCGAGGAAGTGTGTGACGTGTGCGGACGAAACATGGTCATCAAGTATGGTCCTCACGGCAAATTCCTGGCGTGTCCTGGATTCCCTGAGTGCAGATTTACAAAGCCGTTCTACGAGAAGATAGGTGTTACCTGTCCTAAGTGTGGCGGAGACGTGGTCATCAAGACGACGAGAAAGGGCAGAAGATACTATGGATGTATCAATGCACCTGAGTGTGATTTCATGTCATGGGCAATGCCAAGCAATGAGAAATGTCCTGAATGTGGAAAGTACATGATAGTAAAGGGCAATAAGCTGGTATGCTCAGATCAGGAGTGTGGTTATACCTGCAACAACAAGGCGGCGGAGACTGCTGATAAATAATTAAGATATAAGATATGTGACAGACAGATTCCTAATTGGAGACAATTAGTGAATTTGTCTGTTTTTTTGTTGAATTGTAGAAAAATTAAAAGAAGTGTATGGTTGTCATAATTATTAAAATTGTGTCGAAAAAAAGACTGACCACTATATGTTGTGGCTGAAAAATCCAGTAAAATCAACACTTTCTTAAATCTTTGTTTTTAGGACAACTTTACATAAAATATGGTTGTTATGTCAATCTTGTTGTGGTAGAATCACAAATAGTCATAATATTTCGAGCAAAAGATACTTTTTGTTACATAAAAAAATGGAGGATAACTTATGAGTGTACAATTGTTAGATAAAACACGAAAAATCAACAAGTTATTGCACAATAACAATTCACATAAGGTTGTTTTTAATGACATTTGTGATGTGCTCAGCGACATTCTTGCTTCAAACGTGATGGTAATAAGCAAGAAGGGCAAGATACTCGGACTCAAGAACAGAGAGGATATTCCGGAGATCCATGAGCTCATTGAGGGTAAGGTAGGAAGTCTCATAGACAACATGCTCAACGAGCGTCTTCTTCTCGTCCTGTCCACTAAGGAGAATGTTAATCTGACGACACTTGGATTTGATGGAAAGGATATAGACAAGTATCATGGTCTGCTCCTTCCTATTGATATAGCAGGAGAGAGACTTGGAACTCTGTTTCTGTACAGACTTCAGACTGAGTACGATATAGATGACATCATTCTTGGCGAATATGGAACCACCGTTGTGGGACTTGAGATGATGCGGGCGCTCAATGAGGAGAATGCTGAGGAAAACCGCAAGCTGGCCATAGTGAGATCAGCAATCAACACTCTGTCGTTTTCAGAGCTGCAGGCGATCAAACACATTTTTTCCGAGCTTGACGGCGAAGAGGGAATACTGGTGGCAAGCAAGGTCGCAGACAGGGTAGGCATAACAAGATCGGTTATAGTGAACGCACTCAGAAAGTTTGAGAGCGCAGGTGTTATCGAGGCGAGATCATCGGGAATGAAGGGCACGTACATAAAAGTGCTGAATGATGTGGTGTTTGATGAACTGAAGAATGCCTGAGAACAGAATTATAAATACATCGAAAAGGAGAGACGTATATGATACCGGCAATAGTGACATTGATAGTAGGTGTAGCGATAGTGATAGTAAGCTTTTTCCTCACTGACAGTCCAAAAGAGAATACAGAGAATTCTGTGATGGATGAGAGCAGGGAGAATCTGGAGAAGAAGCTTGATGAGTATTGTAACAGCCTTGTAGAGAAGAAGAAGAATGAGCTGAAGAAACAGGGCGAAGCTGTGAAATCAGACATGAAAAAGGGCCTTGATGAGGTCAGGGAGTCATCGAAAAAAGAGCTTGCTGAGATGAGAGAGAGTTCAAAGAAGGAAATGAGTGAGCTCATGGACAGCACAAGGAAGGAGCTGGATGAGTTCAGAGCCGGCACAGTCAAGGCAAATGAGACAGCCCAGGCTGATACCCAGAAGAAGATAGATGATGCAGTCAAGGCATACGAGGAGGGTATAGAGGCTGCAAAGAAGAAGATGCAGACAGAGCTTGAGGCTTGTGAGAAACAGTTGTCAGAGAAGGCCAAGAAGCAGATGATAGATTACATCAACCAGAGCCTTAAGGATGCATACGAGGCATATGATCCGGATGACACCAGCGAGAAAGAGCCTGTGACATACGATGAGCCTGAGACTGTAGAGACTTCCGAGTCAGAGCCTGCGGAGGCAGATAACGGATCAGAGAAGACTGAGCCGGATGCAGAGAAAGCTCAGTCAGAAAATGATTCTCAGGCAGCAGATAAGACAGAGACAGCAGATGGAGCTGAGACTAAAGCTGATGCTGAAGCAGAAGATGACGTAAGGACAGACGGTATCGCTGACAATGATAAGTCGGAGACATCCGAGGGTGAAGCGCAGAAAGAGAATACCGAGTCAGAGAGCAGCACTGAGGCTGCTGCAGATGCAGAGGCTGCCGAGAAAGCAGTCAGTGTGGAGGATGCACCGGTAACAGACAGTGCATTTACAGTGGTAGAGGCTGAAAATCCTGAGAAGGCAGCCGCAGCAATCGCTGAGAATAACAATGCTGCCAGATCTAGAAACAATCGTTCAAAGAAGAGAAAAAAGAAGAAAGCCGCTCAGAACAAGGTTGTTGATATATGGGATGAAGGCACAGATGTAGAGTCACAGGTTGCAGACCTGCACAAGAAGGGACTCAGCATCATGGAGATCGCAAACAAACTTGGAATAGGAGTTGGGGAGGCTAAGGTTATGATAGACAAGATCAATGAGGCTGACAAACAGTAATCAGTCCGGGAGGTAAGCTATGTATAAAAAAAGTTATTTCAGAGGCCTTGGTACAGGGCTGGTGATAGGAGCACTTACCATGACTGTTGCGTTTAATTTTGGAAATGCCGGAAAAACTGATTCAGGTCAGGGCAAGACGGCGGTCGTAAGTCAGCAGCAGGATAAGAGCACAGAGGATTCTTCCACAGAGACGACAACAGAGAAGAAGACCGAGGATAAGACGACAGAAAAGACAACGACAGAGAAAGTAACCACGGAAAAGAATGCCAATGCCGATAAGACTACAACAGAGACAGGCAAGTCAGAAAATGGCAAGAGCGATGCAGAGAGCGGCAGTGGAAGCAACAGTGGTACGACCGGAAGCTCCGACAAGTCAAATGGAACCGGCACAACAGATAACAACGGAGGCCTTTCTGATAAGACAGAGAGAGTTCCATCTGCCAAGGACAACGGCTATACAGAGGATAAGAATTCGCAGACCGGTTCAGGAAGCAGCACAAATAAGACTACCGAGGCGGCGACAGAGGCTGTGAAAGCGAGTGCCATCAAGTATGACAATGGCGGCGGAGAGATCACATTTGGGGCCGGCACATCAGCATACGAGATATGCCAGTTGCTTGGACAGATAGGCATCAGGGATGCAGATGAGTATTACGACTGGCTTCTCAGATCGGGATATTCTGAGAGTCTTGTACCTGGAACATACACATTTACCGGAAATGAGACAAACGGCGGAATAGTATGGATACTATTAGGTAATCAGTAAAGATACGAGAAAAGGGAGGAGTAATCAATTATGGGAGACAATATGAATAATGAGGAGATGGGATATCCGGGACAGCGTTTCAGTGCGGGTAGTGGTAGTAGTAGTATGGATCCGTTTGCGCCAAATCCGGCAGCCTTGCAGTATGTACCGAATGAATTTGGAATAACTCACAGTGAGACCAGTCCTATGTACCGGTATAACAATCCGGCTGAACCGGATTGTGGAGCTGCCTCACAGACGGACAACTATTATCCGAGACAGCAGTACGGTCAGAATCATCAGTATGGCCAGAACCAGATGTATGGTCAGAATCCACAGTATGGACAGAACCAGATGTATGGACAGAGTCAGCCATATGGCCAGGGCTACGATCAGGAGACTATGAATCCACAGGGGAAAAAAGCAAAGAGTTCCGGATCAAATGTTCTGGCAGGACTGGTAGGAGCGTTTCTTGGATCACTGGTCGGAGTTGTGCTCTGGCTTGTTGTGTATAAGCTTGGTTATATCGCAGGCATATCAGGAGCGGTTATGGTCATATGTGCCATGATGGGGTACAACAAGTTTGGAAAGAAACTTGACCTGAAGGGCATAATAATCTGCGTAGTGTTGTGTATAGGAATGATATACATTTCAGAGAGACTGAGTGTCAGCATGGAATTATATCAGGAATTTAGTGATTATGGATATGATGTGAGCTTCTTTGACTGTTATAAGAGTATGTATGATGTGCTGGATGCTGCAGATACTATGAGTTCATTCTGGGGTGAGCTTGCGGTCGGTTATCTTCTGTTTGTTGTAGCCAGTGTTTCATATATAATAAACAGCATCAGGACAAGAGCAAAATAGAACACGGACCGGCAGACAGAATACTTCTTATAAAACATATATTTTCAGAAAAAAGTGCTTGAATGCACTTTTTTTTTGTGTTACAATGTCGATTGCGTGAGTGCGCATAACAAATATACATGCTGGTTGATAGTTGGCGTGGTGCCTGTGCTCGGGTGGTCCAAAGAGTTGATGCCGGCAGAAGATTTTAACCATGGAGGTAGAAAAAATGAGCGTTATTTCAATGAAGCAGTTATTAGAGGCAGGTGTACATTTCGGACACCAGACAAGAAGATGGAACCCTAAGATGAAGCCATACATCTACACAGAGCGTAATGGTATCTACATCATCGATCTTCAGAAGTCAGTAGGAATGGTTGACGATGCTTACAATGCAATCGGTGATTGTGTTGCAAACGGTGGAACAATCCTTTTCGTTGGTACAAAGAAGCAGGCTCAGGACTCAATCAAGAGCGAGGCAGAGCGTTGCGGTATGTACTATGTAAATGAGAGATGGCTTGGAGGTATGCTTACAAACTTCAAGACAATCCAGACAAGAATCGCTACTCTTAAGAAGTACGAGGAGATGGAGCAGGACGGTACATTTGACGTTCTTCCTAAGAAGGAAGTTATCCAGATCAAGAAGGAGATGGAGAAGCTCGAGAAGAATCTTGGCGGTATCAAGAACATGAAGAGAATCCCAGACATGATCTTCGTTGTTGATCCTAAGAAGGAGAGAATATGTATCCAGGAGGCTCAGTCACTTGGAATTAAGCTTGTTGGTATCGCTGATACAAACTGTGATCCAGAGGAGCTTGATTATGTAATCCCTGGTAACGACGACGCTATCAGAGCTGTAAAGCTTATCGTTTCAAAGATGGCAGACGCTGTTATCGAGGCTCAGCAGGGTGTTGATGCTGATTCAGTAGATGAGGCAGAGGCTGAGGAGGCTGCAGAGGAGTAATCTGTAGTTGATATTGATCATCATTGATTATAATTAATAAATGATTATAAAAGGTAACGGGGTAATATAAAAAGTATTATCCCGTGACTTTTAAAGAGACATATACAGGCTGAAAAAGCTTTAATAAAACGACATAACCATTATTATGATATGTCAATATTCAAATTTGGAGGTAAAATAAGATGGCAATCACAGCAGCTCAGGTTAAAGAGTTAAGAGAGCTCACAGGTGCCGGTATGATGGATTGCAAGAAGGCACTTGCAGAGACTGATGGTAATATGGAAGCAGCAGTAGATGTACTTCGTAAGAGCGGTGCAGTTAAGGCTGAGAAGAAGGCAAGCAGAATCGCAGCAGAGGGTATCTGCCGTGCAGCAGTTAATGGTACAACAGGTGTTGTTGTAGAGGTTAACTCAGAGACAGACTTCGTTGCTAAGAACGAGATATTCCAGACATTTGTTCAGCAGATCGCTGATCAGGCACTTGCTTCATCACTTGTTGGTGGCAAGGATGGCGAGGATGTTGAGGCACTTCTCGGAGAGAATGGTCTTAAGGAAGCCCTTGTTGACAAGACAGCAACAATCGGAGAGAAGTTATCATTCCGTAGATTCCAGAAGCTTTCAGGCGATGTAGTAGTTGACTACTTACACGGCAATGGAAGAATCGGTGTTATCGTAGCTGGTAACGGCGCAAGCGATGACGCTGCTAAGGAAGCACTCAAGAACGTAGCTATGCAGATCGCAGCTATGAACCCACAGTACATCAGCAGAGCTGATATCTCAGCAGACGCTATGGCTAAGCTTAAGGAGATCACAGTTGACAGTGCACTTAATGCACCTGATACACTTCCAAAACCAATCCTTAACAAGCTTATCGCAAAGGCTGTTGACGGCGTATGGAGCGCAGAGGATGTAGCTATCTACGAAGAGAAGAAGAGCAACATGAACTTCTTATTCAACTTCCTTTCAAAGGAGGCAAAGGCACAGCTTGCAGAGCTTGCTATCGCTGATAAGGATGTTATCGTTGCAGATAAGATCTTCAATGGTCTTGTTGAGGGACGTATCTCAAAGCAGGTTAAGGAGATCAGCCTTCTTGATCAGGTATACGTTAAGGCTGAGGATGGCAAGCAGACAGTTGCCAAGTACCTTGAGTCAGTTAACAAGGATCTCAAGATCGCCAGCTTCGTTCGTTTCGAGGTTGGAGAGGGAATGGAGAAGAAGAACGAGGACTTCGCAGCCGAGGTTGCTAAGCAGATGAACGTTTAATCATATCCCGTATCTGAATAAATGAATAATTGCCTTGCGGTTGGCTTTTGAGCTGGCCGTGGGGCTTTTTTATTGTCTGTTTCTGCTGAAATCCGGCACTGTATAAAATATAATCTATATAATTGCGGTTCAGATGATCGCAAACGAGCTGAGTAACGAGCAGGGACACATAGAATCGGCATCCGGGCTTCTGGTCGACCTTATGCCTGACGGTGTGGAGGCTGCAGAGAGGATAAGAATGCTGCCGGGTGAGGCTGCAACGAGGATTCCGATCATAGTCCTCACGGCCAAGGCTGAGACTGATGACAAGATCAACGGCCTTGATCTGGGGGCGGACGATTATCTTGCAAAGCCATTTGAGACAAAGGAACTCCTGGCAAGGATACGTGCGATAACCAGAAGAAAGAGTGAGGCGGTCAGCACGGAGATGAAGTATGGCGACTGCACGTTAAACAGCCTGAATTATGAGCTCAGTTCATCTGGTGGAAGCGTAAAGCTGCAGAACAAGGAATATCAGATCATGGAACTGCTGATGGCAAATCAGAATGCGATAATATCAGCAGAGCTTATGATGGAGAAGATATGGGGCTGTTGAGTCCTACAGCCTTGACAATATAGCTGCTGTTGATGAATCGGAAGCCGAGTCGTATGCTTTGAAGATACTTGGGGACGGTTCAGACAGTGGATTTACGGATATATACAGATACAGGGTAGCGGACTGTGAGGATGGAACCAGGATAATATTTGTCGACTGCCGTCAGGAGCTGGAGTCGTTCAGAAATACATTGGTATACAGTGTAGGAGTGTCACTTCTGGGATTCCTTGCGGTGTTCATGCTGGTGCTGTTCTGGTCAAAGAAGATATTCAAGCCGGTGGCTGAGAGTTATGCCAAGCAGAAGCGGTTTATCACCGATGCAAGCCATGAGATCAAGACACCCCTAACCATCATAGATGCAAATACCAAGGTTATAGAGATGGTGAACGGTGAGAGTGAATGGACGAAGAACACCAGGGATCAGGTCAAGAGACTGACAGCGCTCACAAATCAGATGGTGGCTCTCTCCAGACTGGATGAGAATCCTGAACCGAAGGAGAAGGCAAAGTTTGATCTGTCTGATGTGGCGTATGAGGTGATAGATCATTTCTCGTCTCTGTCAGAGGTTCGAGGCAAGAAGATCAGCGCGGATATCGAAGATGGAATAAAGTATGTCGGAGATGAGAATTCCATCAGGCAGCTCATAAGCATACTGGTGGATAACGCCATGAAGTATGCTGTTGAATCAGCGGATATAAGTATATCCTTGAAGCGTGATGGCAGAAAGGTGAAGTTTGTTCTCAAAAACCTCACAGATGGCATGGAAGAGGGCTCTCAGGATATATTGTTTGAGAGATTCTATAGACCTGACAGCTCAAGAAATTCGGAGACCGGAGGTTCGGGAATAGGACTTTCTCTCGCCAAATCGATAGTTGAGTCTCACAAGGGCAGGATAACAGCAAGATGTGACGGGGATGGATACATCACATTCCAGGTTACATTATAGAATAATACAGTGTGTATACGTTAAAACGCTCTGTTCATGATATGAAGTTTACATAACATATCATGGACAGGGCGTTTTCTTTGTGTAAGCGTTGGGATTTATTGTGCATATTTGAAAATACATAACATAATATTATCCTGTTGCGCACAAAATTGCACACAAATTGCGCTTAAGTTGCGCTTTGACATATACAAAATACACAAATAATTCCCAAAAACATTGTCTACAAGCGACATGGTAACCAGAACTCAAATATGTTAATATATCAGCATGAGGACAAACGGTTGCGCAACTGTTGATCAACATTATTATTGCAAGGAGGAATCCTTGTGATAATGCAGACGCCGCGCGGAGCGCATTGGGATGCGTCTGCGTAATAATACTTATTAGGAGGGCATATATGAGAAGAAAGAGAATTGTAAAACAGATTGGTTGTGCAGTTCTTGCAGGAGCGCTTATGGTAGGGCAGATCTTTGGATCTGGAGCTTCACTGATAACAGCGAAGGCTGCGGAGAGCTGGGTGGACACACTCAAGGTTGCAAATGGCGATTTTGAAACAGGTGACAGCAGTAACTGGACTATAGAGAGTGAATCGGGAGCTGAGCTTGTTGTAAAAAATGGTGGAAGTAATGTAAACTCCACATATTATCTGAATATCTGGGCTTCTGATGCGGCTGATGTCAGCATCACACAGACTGTAGAGGCTGTTCCTGCAGGAACATACAAGCTGGAGTATGATGTCGAGGGCGATGCCCAGGATACAGGGCTCACAGTATCTGTCGCTGATAAGTCACAGGCTGTCGGAGCCACGACCGGATGGGATGCATGGGCGACAAATGAGACAGAAGAGTTCGTTCTTGAGGATACAACTGATGTCAGCATTTCATTCAAGGGCAGTCTTGCCAAGGGATATTGGGGCAAGATAGACAATGTAAAGCTCTGCAAGCTTACAGACGAGGAAGATGTAGTTGAGCCTGTGGAGGCTGGAATATATGTGGACCGCGTGAGTGATCTCACATACACAGATCTGAACGGAGAGAAGCAGTCATTTATCGAGGGTGTAGACGTATCATCCTATGTGTCACTGAAGAACAGTGGAGTTAAGTATTATGACTTCGATGGCAATGAGCTTGACGATATCGGATACTTCAAGTTCCTTGCTTCATGTGGAATAAATTATGTGCGTGTCCGTGTATGGAATGATCCATATGATGCAGACAAAAACGGTTACGGCGGCGGTAACAATGATTTGGAGACAGCCAAGAAGATCGGACAGTATGCAACAGCAGCCGGAATAAAGCTTCTTGTGGATTTCCATTATTCAGATTTCTGGGCTGATCCAGGTAAGCAGCAGGTGCCAAAGGCTTGGGCTGACTTTACTCTTGACGAGAAGGTAGCTGCAGTTAAGTCATACACATCGGAGAGCCTTAAGACTCTGCTCGATGCTGGCGTTGATGTGGGTATGGTTCAGATCGGAAATGAGACGACCAACGGAATATGCGGTGAGACATCAAAGAACTGGGAAAACATGGCAAAGATCTTCAGTGCCGGAAGCGAGGCGGTGAGAGCCATTGACAAGAATATCCTTGTTGCCATCCATTTCACCAATCCTGAGAGAAGTGGCAATTACGCAAATTTTGCAAAGAGACTTAATACATACAATGTAGACTACGATGTATTTGCATCATCATACTATCCTGTATGGCATGGCACACTTGACAACCTCACATCAGTTCTCAAGAATGTGGCTGACACATACGGCAAGCTGGTAATGGTAGCAGAGACATCATGGGCATACACACTGGATGACGGAGATGGACATGACAACACCGTGAGAAAGGGCGTAAATGACTCAACAACCTACGACATATCAGTTCAGGGACAGGCAAATGAGATCAGCTCAGTTATCAAGGCTGTAAAGAATACAGGTTCATCAGGAATCGGTGTATTCTACTGGGAGCCTGCATGGCTTCCTGTAAATGTGTATGATTCATCTGCAGAGAATGCAGCAGACGTCCTTGCAGCCAACAAGGAGGCATGGGAGAAGTACGGTTCAGGCTGGGCTTCATCATACGCAGGAGAGTACGACGCAGCAGACGCCGGCAAGTGGTACGGCGGTTCAGCAGTTGACAACCAGGCACTGTTTGACTTCACAGGACACCCACTTGAGTCGCTCAAGACATTTGCCTATGTTCATACAGGAACAAAGACAAAGAGAGAGGTAGTCTCAATAACAGTTGATGATGTTGAGATCGAGATAACAGATATTGCAAATGTAGCTCTGCCGACTGCAGCAACAGTAGCTTACAATGATGGCAATTCAGAGAGCGCAGACATCACTTGGGAGGATGGAGCACTTGAGAAGGTAAAGAACTACGGTGCAGGAACATGTACTGTAAAGGGAATTGTGACAGTAAATGATGAGACTGTCGAGGTTCAGTGCAATGTAACAATATTAAAGGAGAACATTCTTGTAAATCCTGGATTTGAGTCAGGAAATGAGGGCTGGACGATCGCAGATACCAGCAAGGGACTTGCAATAAAGACAAAGGAAGACTACAGAAACGGAGCATACTGTGCACATTACTACAATGCTTCAGATTTCACATATGACATGTATCAGACCATCACACTTGAGCCGGGCAAGTATGTGTTCAGCGCATATATCCAGGGCGGTGCAAATGGAGACAATGATGTATACGAGGTATATGCAAAGGCAGGAGACACAGAGCTTGCATCAGCTTCAGCAGTTCCACAGGGATGGAAGATATGGCAGCATCCTGAGATTAGATTTACAGTGGAAGAGACAACAGAGGTTGTTGTCGGAATGAGAGCAACCGCATCAGGTAAGGCATGGGGAACATGGGATGACGCATATCTCTACAAGGATGCGGATATCACACCGACACCAGATCCAAATCCAGATCCAACACCGGATCCAGATCCAACACCGGACCCAGATCCAACACCAGACCCAGATCCGACACCGGACCCGGATCCAACACCAGATCCAATACCAACACCTGATCCAGATCCAACACCAGACCCAACTCCTTCTATTGATACAAGCAAGAATGGTCTTGTGAAGGAGAATGGAAAGACCTACTTCTATAAGAAGGGCGTGGTTCAGGAGAATTACACAGGATTTGTCAAGAGTGCCGGAGTCAACTACTATGTTGTAAATGGCGTGGTAAAGACAGGATACAAGGGACTTGTAAAGAGCCCTAAGACGGGAAAAACATATCTTGTAAAGAATGGCAAGATTTATACAGCTTACACAGGTTTCTACAGAAATTCAAAGGGACAGCAGTGTCTCATAATAAAGGGCAAATTTGCAGAGAGCAAGACAGCACTTGTCAGAAGCACTAAGAATAAGAAGTATTACTATGTAAAGAAAGGTATAATCCAGTCAGGTTATACAGGCTTCTTCAAGAGTACCACAACAGGTGCTAAATGCTATATCTACAAGGGTGTATTCCAGTCAGGCAAGACGGGAATAGTAAAGAGTCCTAAGAATCACAAGAACTACTATGTGAAGAAGGGCAAGATCGCCACAGAAGTTACCGGTATAGTTAAGATATCAGGTTCAAGATATAAAGTAGTGAGAGGTCTTGTTGTCAAAAAAGTAAAATAGTACAGAGTAATACATATATACGATAGTCCGATTGGGGAATACCCGGCCGGACTATTTTATTATTTGTTTATATGTTATTTAATTTTTGTAAGGAACATTAAGAAATTATTTAAAAGTAGTTGAAAAAGTATCATTAAGTGATATAGAATGGACAAGTATTTGTTTATATTATACTAAAACGAGAAAAGGAGAGTAATCATGGACAAATTCTTCAAAATCTCAGAGCGTGGGTCTACAATCAAGACCGAGATCATGGCAGGACTTACAACATTCTTCGCCATGGCATACATCGTTCTGGTCAATCCAAATCAGGTTGCAGGAGAAGGCAGCAATGGCTGGCTGGCAGGGGCAGTTCCAGACATGGCTGGTGAGCTTGGAACAGTATGGAATGCTGTATTCATCGCATCTATTCTTGTTGCAATAGTGGGAACACTTCTCATGGCGTTCCTCGCGGACATGCCATTTGCACAGGCCTGCGGAATGGGACTTAACTCATTCTTCTGTACTATCTTTGTAGCTGGTGCAGCATTTGCAGGTGTGAGTGTTATCAGAGGTTATCAGGCAGGTCTGGTAATAGTATTGATATCAGGTCTCGTATTCCTGATCCTTTCAGTGACAGGACTCAGAAAGTACATTGCAGTTGCAATGCCTGAGTGCCTTAAGAAGTCAATTCCGGCAGGTATTGGTCTGTTCATAGCTCTTATCGGACTGAAGAATGCAACACTTATCCAGGACAACCCATATACATTTGTTCAGTTCTTTGATTTCCACGGTGTGATCACAAGCGCTGGCAGCACAAAGGAGGCTATTGCACAGATCGCACCTCCTATAGTAGCATTTGTAGGATTTATAATAATTGCGATCCTTGCAAAGCTTAATGTAAAGGGTAACATTATCATAGGTATCCTTGTATCTACAGTATTATATTATGTTATGATGCTTCAGGCACCTAACTTTGATTTCTCATCGATCGGACAGTCATTCAAGGATTTCGGTTCAGTCGGATTCCTCGGAGTGTTCCAGGGACAGGCATGGAAGGATGCATTCTCTGCTGAGTATATCGGCGGTGTGTTCTCAGCAATCATGCTTGTTGTCAGCTTCTGTCTGGTAGATATGTTTGATACCATCGGAACTCTCTATGGTGCAGCTTCCCAGGCTAATATGCTTGACGAGAAGGGTGACCCAATGAAACTTGACGAGTGTATGATGTGTGACTCTATAGGTACTGTATCAGGAGCTCTTCTCGGTACATCAACATGTACAACATTTGTAGAGTCAGCTTCAGGTATCGCTGCAGGTGGTAGAACAGGTCTTACAAGTTTGGTTACAGCACTCTGCTTTGCAGTATGTCTGTTCCTCAGCCCTGTTGCCAACATCATTCCATCATGTGCAACAGCACCAGCACTTATCTTCGTAGGTGTACTTATGGCTAAGAACTTTGCAAAGGTTGATATGGAGGATATGCGTTCAGCAGTTCCTGCATTCGTGACATTCCTTATGATGCCGCTGACATACTCTATTTCAAATGGTATCGGTCTTGGCGCTATCACATATGTTCTTATCACACTGTTCACAGGCAAGTATAAGAAGCAGGATATCGTAGTGACAATTATTGCACTCTTATTCATAGTAAAATTCGTTTCGGTAACTATGTAATTATTTAGTGACACAAGAGAATTCAAAGCGTTCCCGCATATAAGTGCGGGGACGTTTTTTTATTTGCCAAAGTGAGTTTTTTGTAGTATCATACCAACTGTGTACCAGTAGCCAATCGGATACGGCAATGGCCTCCGGAGCCATGACGGGCGGTTCGACTCCGCCCTGGTACGCTTTTTTATACTCTGATATTTATTTCGTAAAAGGATGATATGCAGTGATGAAGAAGAAAAAGAATTTGGAAGCGGAAGAACAGAATATAGAAAATGAAGAGCCGGAGTTGGATGGGAAATCAGAGATCGGTGGAGATTCAGAGACAGATGATGACTTAGATGACGGTGAAGATTTGGAGCTGGCTGATAACTCAGAGCCCGGCGGAGCTTCAGAGGTTGAGGAGACCCCGACGAGACAGAAAAGGCCGTATGAGGATTATGTCATAGAAGATCCTGAGGATATGGATGATGCACCGGATACCGGAGATATGTTCGATGATGAAGAGCTGTATGGCGATGACGATTATTTTGCCGAAGAGAAGGCAAAGACGCGGAAAGGCCGAAGAAGATCCAGACATGGCGGGATCTCTGGTGGTGTTCTTGCCTTGCTGTGGGCGGTATTTCTGATACTTGTCGGAGTCTATGTGTATGTATTTTTTATAAACGATAAGCTGTTCACAGAGAACATAACCGGAAGAGATAACACGGTGAGACTGGAGATACCAGACGGAGCAAATTACAGGCTGTGTACGATTGATGAGATAAATCAGCTAGTGAACAATTATCTTTTGGCGAGAACAAAGGCAGATCAGACGACACTTCAGAGACTGGTCACAGATCCGTCGGAATTTGACGACATGAAGAGCATTGAGATAGCAGCGGAGTATATAACGGCGTACAACAAGACCACCTGTTATATAGCCAACGGATATACCGCAGATTCGTATATCGTGTACGAATTATCCAATCTGATGATAAAGGATGTCAACTCGGAACCGCTCGATATAAGGTCGTTATATGTGACGAAACAGTCAGATGGAAGCTACAAGATCAACAATTCGGCTTTGTCTGACAAGGAGAGCTCGTATATCAACACCATCAACTCATCTGGTGATATACAGGCGATATATGAACATGTAAAAGAAAACAATGATTATCTGCTTAGAACGGATGAGACATTTAGAAAGTTCCAGAATATGTATAATTAAAGAAAACGCAGGCTTTATGCCTGCGTTTTCTGCTGAACAGCTACTTTGTTACATAGCCTCTGAAGAGTCTACAGTATCTGTGTCGATCAAAACCCCTCTGGTAGGAACCGGTGTGGAGAATACTATCTGTGTCTCTGTGCTGCCAAATCTCTGGAGCTGTCCGATAAATGAGTCGAGATCCATGGTATTAGGAAAGCAGACCTTCATGAGCATGGAGTGCGCACCGGTCACACAGTTGCATTCCAGTACATTTGGACATGCTTCAACAAATGGATAGAAGGTTGGCTTCTGTTTTGGATCAAGAGCCATGTGTATAAATGCTGTGATGTGATATCCGAGAGCCTCATGGTTGATGCTTGCGTGATATCCGGTCAGTATTCCTGCTTTCTCAAGTCTCTCTATTCTTGCTGAAACTGCCGGCGAAGAAAGGAAGACTTTGCTGGCCAGATACTTGAGTGGGGTTCTGGCGTTGCCCTGTAAAAGATGAATGATTTTTCTGTCGATGTTATCCATAATATGCACTTCCTTTTCCTAAAATAAAAAAAGGTGCGTTTCCGAAGAAACACACCTTTGCGTTTGCTTAAATATACATTAATTGATAAAAAAAATCAAGGACTTTTACAAAATTAATTTAACTGAATCTTTGCTGTGGGTTATACATGGTGTGATGAATGGTTCACAAAATGAAAAATAAATGGTATGATGGTTCTGCATATTGGTTAGAATTTACTGGCCTTGGTCTGGCTGATACATGGTGTATGCTGGCCAGAAATTAGAATGTGAGATATGTATTAACAATATAGGAAAATAATAATAGAGGAAAGATTATGGCGGATGGAATAAGACTTAACAAATATCTCAGCGAGGCGGGCGTGTGCTCAAGGCGCGCTGCGGATACACATATAGAGAATGGAAAGGTTACGATCAACGGAGAGACTGCAGTCATGGGTCAGAAGGTCATGCCCGGGGATGTGGTGACATTCATGGGCAGGAAGGTTCAGCAGAAGGATAGGACAGTGATCCTGGCATATAATAAGCCGATAGGACTTACCTGTACAGCGAGTAAGGCTGATCCAGACAATATATTTGATCACATAGATTATCCGATCAGACTTCAGTACGTGGGAAGGCTGGACAAGGACTCCCAGGGTCTACTCCTTCTGACAAATGATGGTGACCTGTCAAATGCCATCCAGAAGTCGGTGAACAACCATGAGAAGGAATACAGAGTGCGGGTGAACCGTGAGATAACAGAGGACTTCATCAGGAAGATGTCGGAAGGAGTGCCTATACTTGATACAGTGACAAAGAAATGTAAGGTGCGAAAGATAGATGACAGGTCATTCATGATAGTGCTGACACAGGGGCTCAACAGGCAGATCAGACGAATGTGTGATGCATTGGGCTACAGGGTAGTGAACCTGAAGAGAGTCAGGGTCTGCAACGTGAAGCTTGGCAATATGAGACCTGGAGAGTTAAGGGAGCTCAGCCGCGAGGAAGAGGCAGAGCTGAGACGGATAGTGGGGATGTAGTAGAGAGTGTATATAGGATTTTTTGTGGGGTGTGTATGGAAGATATTAGTAGAAATACCAGTGAAAATATTAAAGAAAATAATGACATTAGTGGCAATAACGATAATGGCAAGATAGCCAGAATTAAAGAACTTGTAAAGCAGCTCAACGATGCTGCAAAGAAATATTATATGGAAGATACAGAGATCATGAGCAATCTGGAATATGATGCTCTGTACGATGAGCTGAGTGCCCTGGAGAAAGAGACCGGGATGGTCATGAGCAACAGCCCGACGGTCAAGGTAGGATATGAGGTCGTCAGTGAGCTGCCGAAGGAGGCTCACGAGCATCCAATGCTTTCTCTTGACAAGACAAAGGATGTAGGTGCTCTTGTGTCATGGCTTGGCGGTCAGAAGGGCGTAATATCCTGGAAGATGGACGGACTCACAGTTGTTCTCACATATGAGAACGGAGAGATGATAAAAGCGGTTACCCGTGGAAATGGTGAGATAGGCGAGGTCATCACGAACAATGCGAAGGTATTTGCAAATGTACCTCATCACATCCCGTACAAGGGCAAGCTGACGATCAGAGGCGAGGCGGTCATCAAATACTCGGATTTCAATGCGATAAATGAGAAGATAACGGATGCGGAATCTAAGTACAAGAACCCGCGAAATCTGTGCAGCGGCTCAGTGAGACAGCTCGATAACAAGATAACAAAAGAGAGAAATGTACATTTCTTCGCTTTTAATTTAGTGGACGGTGAGGATGTGGACTTCCACAATTCATTCAAATATCAGCTTGACTGGTTGGAGCAGCAGGGATTTACCGTGGTAGAACACTACCTGACAGACTCGGCGGCGCTTCCTGATAAGGTGAGGGAATTTTCAGAGAAGATAACGGAGAATGACTTCCCATCGGATGGTCTGGTACTCATGCTGGATGATTTGGCATACGGAAGGAGCCTGGGAACCACAGCCAAGTTCCCGCGAAATGCCATGGCGTTCAAATGGGCGGATGAGGAGGCAATCACCCATCTACGCTATGTGGAGTGGAGTCCATCAAGAACTGGACTCATCAACCCGGTCGCTGTATTTGACCCGGTGGAGCTCGAGGGAACAACAGTAAGCCGTGCCAGCATACACAACGTCAGCATACTTAAGTCATTGGCGCTTGGCGAAGGTGATGAGATTGCAGTGTACAAGGCGAATATGATCATTCCGCAGATTGCAAGGAATCTAACCATGAGCGGTAACGTGATCATACCGGCTGCGTGTCCTGCATGCGGAGGAGAGACTGAGATAGTGAGGGAGGAAGGCGGTGCAGCGTCAGGAGTTGAGACTCTGTACTGCACAAACCAGTTCTGCCCTGCGAAGAAACTCAAGTCATTTTCACACTACGTGTCCAGAAATGCGTTGAATATAGACGGACTCTCAGAGGCGACCATAGAGAAGTTCATAGATGAGAAGATCCTCGAGGAGCTTCCTGATCTGTATAAGCTTGCGGCTCACAGAGAACATATAGTTGAACTTGAGGGATTTGGCGAGAAGTCGTACAACAAGCTTGTGGCTGCGGTGGACGCATCCAGACAGACGAACATGTGGCGTCTTGTCAATGGTCTCGGCATTGCAAATGTCGGAGAGGCGACAGCCAAGCTCATGGCAAAGCATTTTGCAAATGATATGGATGCCATGGAGAAGGCAGATGTGTCAGCATACGTTGAGATAGACGGAATCGGTCAGGTTATAGCAGAGGATATAGTCAGATACTTTGAAAATGAGAAGAATTGTGCTATCATAGATAGGTTGATGGCTGAGCTTACGTTTGTGGATGAGGTTTCTGATACGGAGCAGGATCTGGCGGGCAAGGTGTTCGTCATAACCGGTTCGCTCACCCATTTTGACAACAGAAATCAGCTCAAGGAACTGATAGAGAGCAGAGGAGGTCAGGTTACAGGTTCTGTATCTGCCAAGACCTCATATCTTATAAATAACGATGTGAATTCTACATCATCCAAGAACAAGAAGGCGAAAAGTCTTGATGTGCCTATCATATCTGAGGAGGATTTCTTAGAATTGATTGGACAGTAGGGTAACTGCGGTAGATTACTTGGTGTGTGCTGCTGCATGTTTGCTTGGATAAGCAGTAAATGGAAAGGAATGAATAGAGATGCCGATAAGAATAGATGATGATCTGCCGGTTAAGAAAACATTGGAGGACGAGAACATATTTGTCATGGGAACAGGAAGGGCACACAGCCAGGACATAAGACCCCTTGACATTCTGATACTCAACCTCATGCCGCTGAAGGAGGACACAGAGCTGCAGCTCATGCGAAGCTTGTCAAACACCCCACTTCAGGTGAACATCACGCTTCTTAGAACCATGTCCTACGAGTCCAAGAACGTGACAAAGGGACACCTTGACAGATTCTACGAGGATTTTGACAGCGTAAAGAACCGCAAATGGGACGGTTTCATCATAACCGGAGCACCTGTTGAAAAGATGGAATTTGAGAATGTTGACTACTGGGATGAACTCCGCGAGATCATGGATTGGTCCGAGACAAATGTCACATCGACCATGCACATCTGTTGGGGCGCCCAGGCGGGACTCTACTACAGATACGGTGTGCAGAAGTTCGATCTTCCGCAGAAGCTGTCCGGCATATACGAACATCACACCTTCCACAAGAGAACACCGCTTGTCCGTGGCTTTGACGATGTATTTTACGTGCCACATTCAAGATACACGGGCGTATCCAAGGAGGACATTGTAAACAATGAGCACCTTGAGATCGTAGCCGAGTCAGACGTGGCTGGCCCGTACCTCATAATCGGTGACGGCGGTAAGAACATATTTGTCACAGGACACCCTGAGTACGACGTGCTGACCCTTGACCAGGAGTACCACAGAGACCTCGGCAAGGGACTTAATCCACAGATCCCGGTGAACTATTACCCAGACAACGACCCGGAAAAGAAACCAGTGAAGAAGTGGAGATGCCACGCGAATACTTTGTATGCGAATTGGTTGAACTACTATGTTTATCAGCTCACGCCGTATAAGTGGGATTAACAGCCGCTGAGACCGCATAAAAACTGAGGTTTTAAGCCGAATGCGTTACATATCAATAAAGACATAAATGTATGTAATATGATGTGATTTTTTGTAATTTTATGACTTTGTGGCGATTAATTGGTGTTTTTTCAAAATGCAGATGGTGTTTTTTTAAACGGCGATAGGCAGGGAAGATATTAAATATAAAATTAAAACACAGCACTATGTAGATGAGGGGTAGTTATCTATATGGTGCTGTGTTTTTTCTGCTTGTCACTTGTTCCATAATTCATTTTTATTAGTTGATATGATATAATGACCAATGAGACTAATGAATGAAAAACGACATAATATGAGGGGAAGATGTATGGATAATTCTAATGATGAAAGGCAGGAAGCTTTAACAAGACTTGAACAATTGCGAAAAAAAGGATCGGTTGTTGATGATGAAGCAGAATTAGCTTCTTACAGGGAAGAAAAGTTCAGGAGGTCTTATTTAGATGAAACAGGAAATATTAAATAAATTGAACCTTGGCGAAGATCATGAGAGAGAATGTAAGCTAGCAATCGGTGGGCTTCCTGAGAGCATATGGGAGACATATTCTTCTTTTGCAAATACCGATGGTGGAACTATTTTGCTTGGAATTAGGGAGCACAGAGATTCCTTTACTATTGAAGGATTGACAGAGAAACAGATTGTTAAATATCAGAAAGATTTCTGGAGCACTTTAAATGATAGAAATAAGATATCTAAGAACATTTTACTGAATCATCATGTACAGGTAGTCGAGGTGGAAGATAAAAAGGTACTTAGAATTGATATTCCTGCAGCAGACAGACATGATAAACCTGTTTATATTGGAACAGATCCGATGAGAGGTACTTATAAAAGAGACTACGAGGGCGATTTCCTTTGTACAGAAGAAGCAGTCCGTGCAATGTTCGCAGATCAGAGAGATGTATCTGGTGATGTGGAAGTACTGGACGAGTTTGGATTGGATGTGCTCAACCAGGATACGATAAAGGGGTATAGAATTGTTTTTGAACAGCTTCATAGTGGGCATCCATGGAATGCTCTTGAAAATGATGAGTTCCTTATGAAATTAAGAGCCGTAGCGAAGAATAAGAAGGGTACATTGTCTCCAACGATAGCTGGACTATTATTCTTTGGAGAGGCTTATCATATTACTGAAATTTTTCCAAATTATTTCTTGGACTATCGTGAAGAATGCAATGATAAAGCCGTTCGTTGGCTGTTTCGGACACACTCTAACGAAGGTGACTGGAGTGGAAATATATACGATTTCTTCTGCAAGGTGCGTACCAGAATAGATGATGAGGTAGCGGTTCCATTTGCAAATAGAAGAGATGGGTATCGAGTGGACAGAGTTGATGTTCATGATGCTTTGGAAGAAGCACTGGCAAATGCGTTGTCACATGCAAATTATTATGGCAGAAGAGGAATTCTTGTTGTTAAAAAGGGTAAAGAACTTAGCATTTCAAATCCTGGTACTATCAGGGTAACAAAAGAGGAGTTTTATGCCGGAGGCAATAGCGATCCTCGAAACCCTAATATTTTAAAGATGTTTGGATTCGTTAATGTCGGTGAGCGCGCCGGAAGTGGTATCGATAAGATAATGACTGCATGGGCAGAGCAAAACTGGAAAAAGCCGGAATTTGATTTTTCAGAGCGTAATGACAGGGTAACATTAACGCTAGAGGTTGGACAGGTTGTATATATTCCGAGGGCTGCTGATATAAGAAAAGAAAACATAAATCAAGCAGAAGCAACTGCAGTGACGAAAGAAGAGAAAATACTTGAGTATATCAGACGTAATGGAAGCATTTCTTCTCAAGAAGCTGCGGATATTGGCGGTTATAAGTCGAAGACTGGTGCAAGAAAATTGCTTGATAAGATGATTGCAAAAGATTTGATTAAAAAGGTTGGAAAAGGACCGGCAACTAAATATGTAATTCAGTGACGATACTAATGGTTATCGAACACTTTATTGAATACTAATGAACACTTTGTTGAACACTATCGAACACTTTTTTCGTATATCGTACATAAAGTGTTCGATTAATGACTGGTAGTAATCATTTATCGGATACCTATGCTTGGTGTCGCTTATGTTTATGATGTGGGATTTCAACAGAACTCTCAACGTTTGACACGACTTATGGTACGTGAGCAGAAAATAATGGCAGAGACAAGATCATCTTGGATAATGTGGTGACTTTCACAGATTTATTCTAGATTATTTATAACGACAATAGAATTACTTTCTTTCAGAGTGTATTAGTGGCAATAATATTAAGTTCCATTGCTACTATGAGTAGCCCAAAATGGATATACTTCATTTGCAGTTGCTGACCAGCAACTGTTCAATATATTCTAGCCAATAGCATATTGGCTAGCAAAAATAAATTATAACAGCGAAAAAATAGCTTGTCTTGGTAGTGTGGATATATACCTTACGTTAGTCAATGTGATTCAAATATAGAATATGAAGATATACATTTAATAATGGTAAAAATGATTATAGAGGTCGGAGAGACCGATAGAACAAAAGTAAGACCAAAGCTACTAAAAGCGAGCCTAATGAATGGAAAACGACAGAATATGAGGGAAATTTGTATAGATGATAATTCAAATGATGAAAGGCAAGAAGCCTTAGCAAGATTTGAACAGTTACGAAAAACGAAAATGGTTGTTGATGACAATGTAGAATTAGCTTCTTATAGGGAATAAAAGTATGGTAAGCAACCATTTGCAATACAAGACACATTAAATATACATTAGTTAGGGGAAAAACGGAGGAATCAGATGAAACTACCATATTCCGAAGAACTGAATATAGAATATCTTGGACGGTTGTTTGACAATACAAGTGAGTGCTACAAGTTCTTCTGGTTTAAGGCAATTGTTGCAAAGGTTATTGAGGGAAAGTGCGAACTTACATATGAAGAGTTAGTAGATGAGATGATAGCGGATGCGTGGTATATGGTTATAGAGTATAACCTGAATCTCGGGCCAAAGGATACTCTTGAAAATCTTGTGTATTTGATCAAGATGAAGAATCCGGAGTTAAAGTCTAAAGAGGAGAAATCAGCAATCATTGATTTTCTAAGGAACACTGATGACAAGGAGATAATCAGTAAAAAAAGGACGTTGACGTATAATGTACCATACCGTTTGCAATCACCGTTTATGCGTAATATGAATGGTAATGACTGGAATGTTGGAGAAAATGAGTTGATTTCAAGAATAAATCAGGAAAAACGGTTAATCTATTATTTCTCTGAATTAAAAGGTCTGACCACAGTAATAAGGGTTCAGGAAGATTGGGCTAATTATATTCAGAAGAACCAGGAAATTATCCGCGGTTGGCTTGAATATAAAATGATTCAGTATCTTCAGCGGCGAAACCCAAACGTTCCAGGAATAGTGGATAAAATAAAGCCACCACAGAAGAGAGAACTTGAAAGGGTGAAAAAATACTGGAAATTAATATTGACACTTGAATCAGTAGATGAAATATATGGAGGAAAGAGTTTAACGGAAGATAATATTTCAATCGATCACTTTGTACCATGGGCATATGTAGCGCATGATGAAATGTGGAATCTGATTCCGACAACAAAGGAAATCAATAGCGCAAAGAGTAACAAATTGCCGGATTGGGATTATTTCAAAGAACTTGTAAAGCAGGAATATGAAAAATCATATAAACTTATCTGGAAGTATGACAAGGTGCATGAGGAATTTGATAAATGTGTCAAATATCATATAAATAGTGATGATATTCGTTATCGATTATATCGAGAAGGACTGACTCCTATTGAGTTTGCAGGAGAATTGAAATCGATTATTAAGCCAGTATATAATTCTGCGATGAATTGCGGATTTGGTAACTGGAAGTATAGTGAGAAAGATGAGAAAGAGGCTTAGGCTTTGTCTGATAAAAACGAGGAAATCAATTAATGGGATTGTTAGATAGGATACTTGGACGTAAAAGGGTAAAAGTGAATACTGAGAAAACAAGTTCTGTTCCGAGTATTGATAGAAGCCGTAACGAGAACTGTGTTAAGATAATGCAGTTTTATGCGTGTATTGATAAAATGCTTGCTGAAAAGAGATATATTGCAAAGAGTGACTATTTGCCTCTTATAAAGCAATACAATGAGACTATTAATTTTTTCGATGTTCTTGCTCAGAGTGGCATGCTTTATAATTTCTGTAGTGTGAATGACGTTGATGCCGATGATATCAGCAAGGCGATTCATATTTATAACAATATAGATGATACTTTTGATAAGCATAATGAAGAATATATTTCATGGGCTATGCAGGAGGAAAAGGATTATTTGGATAATATTCTTAAATCTGTTGATCCTGAAGTGGTTCTTGATGAAGACCAGAGAAAGGTGATTTTAACAGATGAGGATTATTGTCTGGTAATTGCAGGTGCCGGGGCAGGAAAAACAACTACGGTAGCTGCTAAAGTCAAGTATCTTGTGGATAAGAAAGGGATTGATCCATCACAGATACTTGTTGTTTCGTTTACTAATAAGGCGGTAAATGAGCTTAAGGAAAAAATTCAAGATGCTTTGGGAGTACCATGTCCAATTGCAACATTTCATTCAACTGGAAATGCGATCATTCACAAGAATTCCCCGGATGAAAAACTAAATATTGTAGATAGCTCTAAATTATATTTTGTTATCAGGGATTATTTTAGAGGATCAATCATGCAGAATGAGAGTGTGGTGAACAAGCTTATAATGTTTTTTGCATCTTATTTTGATGCTCCCTATGAAGGTGACGACCTGAATGGTTTCTTTAATAATATAGCAAAAGCAAACTACTCTACTATGCGTAGTGATCTGGAAGATTTTAAAAGAGAGGTTATTGATGCAAGAACGAAAAAATCTGTGACGATTCAGAATGAAATATTACGTTCTCATCAGGAAGTTGAGATAGCTAATTTCTTGTATCTTAATAACCTGGATTATGAATATGAACCACCATATCAGTATCAAATAGAGTTTTCACGCAAGCCTTATACTCCGGATTTTGTTATATATCAGGGAAATAAAATGACTTACATAGAACATTTTGGTATAACAGAAAATGGTGAAAACGATAGATATAGCAAATATGAAATAGAGAGATATAAAAAGGCTGTAAACGATAAAATATTGTTGCATAAAAAGCATGGAACATCGCTCATTTACACATTTTCAGCATATAACGATAGAAGAACATTGATCTCACATTTGAAAGAAGAATTGGAGAAAAAAGGTTTTGAGCTAAAGCCAAGATCCAATAAAGAAGTTATGGAGATGCTTGTTGCTGGAGAAGAAAATCGTTATACCAGAAAACTTGTCAATTTAATATGTAGATTCATATCTAATTTCAAAGTAAATGGATACAATGCTGATGACTTTAACAGGATGTATCACTCCACTCAGAATGTGAGAAGCAGATTGTTCCTTGATATTTGCCATGACTGTTATTTGGAGTATGACAGATGGCTTAAGGAAAACAATGCGGTAGATTTTGAAGACATGATCAATGAGTCAGCAAGACTGCTCCGTGAAGTCAAGGAAATGAAGAAAAAGCTTGATTTTAAGTACGTCATAGTTGATGAATACCAGGATATTTCCAGACAAAGATTTGATCTGACAAAAGCACTTTCTGAAGTGACAGATGCAAAAATTATAGCAGTTGGTGATGATTGGCAGTCTATTTATGCATTCAGCGGATCGGATATTACTTTATTTACAAAGTTTGCTGAAAAAATGGGATATGCGAAGATGTTAAAAATAGTAAGAACATATCGCAATTCGCAGGATGTGATTGATATTGCAGGTAATTTTATTCAAAAGAACTCTGCACAAATAGAAAAAAGACTTTTATCGGAGAAAAGAATAACGGATCCGGTTATCATCTATACATATGACAGCACTTCTAAAGGACCAAATGGTAACAGACGAAGTGGGGTAAATTATGCAGTTGCCCACGCTGTTGAAGTAGCACTTACCCAGTTGTTGGAATATAAAAAACAAGAGGAAAAAGTGCCGGGAACAATTCTCCTATTGGGAAGATATGCATTTGATGGTGATCATCTCGAAAAATCAGGTCTTTTCGAATACATAAATCGTGGTAACAAGATCAAGAGTGTTAGATACCCGAAGCTTGACATCACATTTATGACAGCACATTCTTCTAAGGGACTCGGTTTTGATGATGTGATCATAGTTAATGGAAAGAATGAAACATATGGTTTCCCATCTAAAATAGAAGATGATCCGGTATTGGGTTTTGTAATAAAGGGTGACAGTTCTATTGACTATGCAGAGGAAAGGCGGCTTTTCTATGTAGCTATGACAAGGACAAAAAATAGAGTGTTCTTTGTTGCTCCAGAGCAAAATCCTTCGGAGTTTTTACTTGAACTAAAACAGGATTATAAGAGTGTGGTTCTGCATGGCAATTGGAATGAAGACGTGGTACAGAATTTTGCAAAAAAAGTGTGCCCGATATGTGGCTATCCAATGCAGTTAAAGTATAAAAAAGCATATGGGCTAAGACTTTATATTTGTACTAACGAGCCGGAAATATGCGGATTTATGACCAATGATTACCGGGCTGGTAAGCTGGCAATACAAAAGTGTGATAAGTGCAGAGATGGCTATCTGATTGTCAAGGCTGGAAAGTACGATGGATTTTTCCTTGGATGTACGAATTATAAAAAAGATGGCACTGGCTGTAACAATATGGTCCCTAAGAAAAACTATTATGAACTTATGGGATATAAAATGGAATCAGAAGCCCCGGTAGTTGTACCCTCTCAGAAAAAAGCAGAAAATGCAGTTAATGATCAACAACACTCGGCAAATGCAGATATAGGCAATAATTCTTACATAAATATTGCTTCAACAGATGATTATGTTGAAATAATCAAGGCTAAACTCAAACCTGTCATATATGATAAGTGGGAGCTGGGACAGGTGTTTTATACTATAGTTCGTGGATTGCAAAATATGAGTCATGTTCGTTTTTATGGTGTAACGATGCTTGCTGAAATCCTTCATGGTAGTGACAGTAAAAGGATTTTGGATAATGGACTTAATAAAATCCCTGAATTTGGTGCGCTTAAGGATATGCCATTAGAGATAATACAAAGTATTATTGAATGGATGATTGCAGAACATTATATTCTTAAAACCAAAGGAAAATATCCTGTGCTTCATTCAACTTATGAGGGGTTGCACTATAGAGATAGCTTAACAGAGGGAAAGCTTAAAAAGTTAAAAAAATATCTTGAAGAAGAGGTTATATTATGGACATAGATGCAAAGAAATTAGATATAGCAATATTATATTTGCAAAGAATAGCTGACGGAAATAATCCGGTAAATAACATGCCAGCAGGAGAAGATTCGGTATTAAATAATCCAAATGTTATTAGGTGCATGTATTTTGTAAAAGAGGTATTGGAAGAAGTAAAACGTAACGATGGAGTTATTGGTAGAAAAACAAGAAAATCAAAAAAAGCAGAATTCCCAGTTGAGGCACTAGAATCATTTGTATATCAGGAAGATAAGCCGATAACTAGATTGGTTGAACAAATAAATATGGGGATTGATGAAAACAGATTCCAAAAGATTAAATATAAAAATATTCAGGATTGGTTAAAATTAAATGGATATATAGAAGAAAGGTTATTTGAGCAATTTGGCAGGGCGTTTAATGTTCCTACTGAAAAAGGTGAACGATTAGGGATTCGATATGAAATGCGAAAAAACATGCGTGATATTGATTATATAGTTACGATATATGGTAAAAATGCTCAGGAATATATTGTGAAAAATATTGAAAAAATAATCATGGGAGAGGTTGAAGATTAGAAGAACGTATGTGCCCTAACATTTATTATAAAGACATTCATTTCATTGGCAATGGATATAATGAAATTTTTAGCCATTTAATTGTGTAGTGCTTGTATTATGTGAGTAATATTGGAGAGATCCCCATGATGGGAGACCTACACCCCCAAATACGGTCTCATACCATCCAGAAATGCTTCTGTCAGGAAAGCAGACATCTTGTCGCTGCTTTCCTGGCAGTTATCCACCGCAAACTTGTGCAGTATACCAACCACGCCGCCTATTGCGTATGCTACGGCGTATGAGTATTTCTCCTGGGCCAGGCCGGTCTTGCTGGATTTTTCCAGAATTAATCGCACGTATCTATGGAACATTGTCAGTGCCTTTTCCACGAAATCATAAGCCTCAGGTGTGGCAATGATGATCATGAGAAATTTATTTGCTTTCATGTATTCGCATAGAGACCTGAAGAACTGGTGGCAGATCTCAAGATTGCCTTCTGGTTTGAAGCTATTCATGATCTGAAATATTTCATCGACGATGCGGTCTTCCATGGCATTGATGAAAGCAGGCATGTCTTCGTAGTGGTTGTAAAATGTGCTTCTGGTCACACCTGTGAGTTTGGTTATCTCGGACACGCTTATTTTGTTCAGAGCCTTTTGACCTGCAAGTATCTTGAATGCATCTAGAAGGTCACTTTCAGTTCTATCATATCGGGGATCGGTTGAGTTGATCATGGCTGTCTCCTTTATCTGCTGCCTGGCTTGGTGCTGCAGTTTTGTCGCTATCTAATACAGCAATGTTACAACAATAATGCGTGTGAGTCTATTGTTATACGAGATTTCTTTTGATCTTTTTTGTCGAACTCTTTTCAAACGGCTCTTTTCTTATATCCAGTGCCGAGATCCTTTTGTATGTTGGCTGGTTTTTGTTGAAGGTATCAATAATTTTTTGCAATTTTTCAGAAGTCCTGGCTGCATCCATATGTTTCTTATCTACAAAATCCTGATCTGGATATATGTGAGCAGTGAGATGGTTGCCGTCGCCGGTAATGACTATTTCTGAAATAAGGGGCTCTATAGAAAGCTTTCCTTCCAGTTCCTCAGGGGATATGTTTTCACCATTTGCCAGGATGATGAGGTTCTTTTTCCTTCCGGTTATATACATGAAACCATCGGAGTCGAGATAACCAAGATCTCCGGTGCAGAGCCAGCCGTCTTGAAAAGCTTCTGCGGTCTCGTCTGGCATGTCGTAGTATCCGGACATGACGCTTGTGCCTTTTACCTGAATTTCCTCATCGACAAAACGAACAGCACAGTTGTCCAGGAGTTTGCCAACGGATCCGGGCCTGTTGTATCTGTGATTGTTGGAGCAAATTACAGGGGAGCATTCAGTCATGCCGTATCCCTGGAGTATGTCTATTCCGTATTTTTTGAATTCGGTAACATACATAGGATCCAGATATGCCCCTCCGCAGAATATATATTCCAGTTTACCGCCAAATGCTTCCTTGGCAACCAGCTTTTTAGGAAGGAGAGGGTTGACGTCTTTGAGTTTTTTGTAAATGGTTTCTACCATGAGAGGAACCATCAGCATGCCGACCGGCTGGAACCGTTTCATGTTTTTCAGCATGTGGAGCAACGAGTCATTGATGCAGATAGTGGCGCCCAGCGAAATGCCCTTCATCCATTCCATTGTCAGGCAGAATGCGTGATGTATAGGCAGAACGCTCAGAATAGTTACACCAGGTTCCAGATTTATATATACATTTTCAACATTTTGTGCGAGATTGAATTGAGACAGCATGACGCCTTTGCTTTTGCCTGTTGTTCCAGAGGTATACATAAGCGTACACATTTTATCCTTATCCTGATCGGCAAATGCAAAGTCATCCGGTATGGTAATTTCGCTGAGGAGCTGTTCAAATGACAGAATTGTTAATTGTGGATTTGAATCTGCACCCTCCAGATGCTCTATATCGACTTTCTTTTCCATGGTGAATACAATATTCATTTCGGGACAATCGTCTGTCAGTTCTGTTATCACATCCTTTCTGGATGCTCCGCAGAATAATGCAGTTGATTCTGACCGATTCAGAAGTTCATGTAATTCCGGAGCAGACAGGTTTGCATCCAGCGGTACAGCAGTATTTCCCGTGAAAAGTATAGCCATGTAGGCGCAGATCCATTCATAAGAGCTGCTTCCCACCAGTGCAATATGTGTTTCGCAGAGTCCATTATTTCGCAAAATGACAGCAGTTTTGCGAATGTCATCCCACAGATCTCCGTAGCTCTTTTCGACAATCTCTCTGTGAGACAGATATTTAACAGCTATTACATCTCTATGTATCCGACAGCTTTTTTCAACAATTTCCAGAATATTTTCTTCCATATATCATATCTCCATTTCTTTTATGTGAGGCAAAATGGGACATACTCCGTCGTCCCAGATTTTTAATGTTAAACCGATGCAGAGGAGCTTGTCAGGTTGTCAAGGTACTTGATGGCGTCTTCTATAGTGTGAATATTGATGATCTCATCTTCATCGATTTCCACGTCAAATGTATCTTCAAGGTCGCCGAGAAAAGTCATGAAATCAAGGGAGCTAAAGCCCAAATCTTCTATGAATCGCATATCATTAGTGATTTCATCAGCTGGTGTATTGCAGTATTCGGCAACAATGTTCAAAAAAGTTATATTAGTATTCATATTAAAAATCTCCTTATTGAATTAATTAAAAGGGACAGGAACCTCCGTCCCCCAAAATGGTCAGATGCATTCGATGATTTCGCCCACAGTCATTTCTGGCTCGGCAATGCCTTTGAAGATTATCTTCATAAGGTAGTAGTAGAACAGTTCAATGTCCTGTTCGGAGAGACTTGCGGTCTGGTATCTGAAATAGAAATTCAGGCCCAGATCATTTGCACTGTGCATGACAGTGAGATAGATCTTTTGTTTTGATGTACCATTTGGAATCCACATGCTCCTTACGGAAATGTCTTTGAGATGCGGATTTTTAAGCCTGATAGGAAGAGGCTGGTAAGTAAGCCCCACGCTCTCATAAGTAGTGTGTGGAGGAGTGTGGAACATTTCTTTCATCTGGTCAGACAAAAGTTCCGGGTCATAATTGCAGTGTCGGTATACATGATTCTGAACATCCTGAATCATGAAAACTGCATCCAGAAACTCTGTGTCCGGATCGATGATGGTTCTGCAAGGATATGCCATTGCGCGAGAGCCACCTGATACCCACTCGGCATGTGTGGAACGTCTTGAAACATAATTCCTTATGGAAATGTCAGTCTGTCCGCCATTTGCCTTGGAGAGATAAGTTCGTATTCCCATGAGAATGAGGTTGGTCATGGATATGTGATTGTTCATACAAAAATCCAGAAGATTCTGGGTTGGCTCAGCATCCAGATGATAGTTCTTTGTAGCGACAGACAGGTTGTTGGTCTCCTGATCTGCAGCGCGGAGTGACTTGTCATTGTGAAGGCGCCTGCTTTCCTGAAGTATCCGTTGTCCCTGTATATCGGAGTAAATAGGTTCTCCATTTTCCTCCAGCACATTTTGCCAGTACATGCGGTCTTTTGAGACACGTTTTTCGTCTGTGCTTTTTTTAAGATCACGTTCGACCATGTCAGTGAAACTTGCCATGTCCTCGGGATAAGGCGTGCCAAATTTGTAATGACAGTACAGTTCCATGATGTCATTCACCATGACGATAGCTCCACATGAATCCATGAGTCTGTGATCGATCTTGATGTACAGCCCATTGTAGCCACCCGGAAGTGAGATCATTTTTATCACGTTCATTGGAATATTGTCCCCGTCAAACGGAATTCTGGACCATTCTTCCATGCGGTGATAAGCGTCATCACCGGAAAGCCATGAAAGGTTTTCGTAATCAATATCTCTGTCATCGTGAGAAACAACATATTGCCGTACCTCTCCATTTGGGTCAACTTTTGTAAAACGGATTCGCAGGCATTCGTATCTCTCGTATTCCAGTTGTATGCATTTTTTCAGCAGACCAAAATCAAGCGGCGCCTGCAGAGTCATACAAATGCTTATATTTGCTACTTGCTGAGTGCCAAATTCAATAATTGGTTTGAAATGTATCTTTTGTGAAGGTGTTAATGGATAATATTTTCTTGGCATAATTTACTCCTCCTGATGTTCTGATACGCTGTGGGAAAAGTTATCATAAGAAAGATGAGGATTCAATATGCCGGATCCGCTAATGGACACTTTAGATGAAATTGACCGGAAATCGGGGAAATCGGGGACGTTCCTTCTGTCACCAAGAGTGTCCCCCTGTAACGAATAAGACAGGGGGACACTCTTGGTGACAGAAGGAACGTCCCTACATGTATTAAAAATCAGAGCGATAAATTTGAATTCTCACTTGAGGTATTTTAAGAAATTTAATAACTGTTATATTTGGTTATAGAAATCTCGGCAAACCCTTGAAAATACTAAAATTTTCGTGGGTGTCCTCCCCGTCACATCTTGTATTGTGTTATATCGTTTTACCCTTGTTTATGAACCCTCATAAGGGAAAAAACAAGGGAAGGAATCAACTGCGAAAACATTGTTTTTGACCAGTTAGGTAGAAAAAATTACCACCTATTGATAAAGTATAGATAATAATCCTAATCCAGATATACTACAAAGCAAGAAAGGAGGAAAATCATGAAACTGAATATTAATATCGATGCGGAAGCTAAAGAACCTGAAATTATGATTACAACAGCACAGATGACGGAAGAAGTTAACAGAGTTGTTGATTTTGTAAGCAGATTAGATGATGCTCCAACAATTATTTCCGGTATCAGAGAGGATAAGGTCGAACTATTAGATCCGGATCACATAGTAAAGATTTACGCAGAAGACAGTAAAGTTTTTACCCAAACAGACAATGGTACGTATCAAATTAGATTGAGACTATATGAAGCGGAAGAAAGATTGGATAACAGTAAGTTTGTAAGGATATCAAATTCAGAAATTGTGAATCTTAAGAAGGTTAAAAGCCTTGATTTAAGCTTTGTAGGAACAATTTGTATGGAATTATCGAATGGGACTGTAAGTTATGTTTCCAGAAGATATGTTTCAAAGATCAAAAAAGTATTAGGATTATGAGGTGACTAAAAATGAAAAAAGAATTATTTTCTAGAATATTTGTTGGATTATTGGGTGGAATTGTAATTAGTTATTTGATTACAATTGGAATTTCACTTGCAATCGGTGATGGTAGTTACTATTCATGTGTTCCGAGTTTGATTGAACGATTTGGCAATGAGGTAACAGCGATTATCATACAGACTGTTTTAAGTGCCGTTCTTGGAGCAGGATTTGCAGGAGCATCTGTTATCTGGGAAATAGATAAGTGGAGTTTATTAAAACAAACAAGCATTTATTTTGGAATTGTATCTGTACTTATGATGACAGTTGCATATATTTGCGAATGGATGGAGCATTCTGTTAAAGGTGTATTAAGCTATTTTGCTATTTTTGTTGCAATATTTGTTGTAGTTTGGATAGTACAATATTTGATTTGGAAGATACGTATTTATAAGATAAAAGAAGGCATTCAAAAGAATAATTAGTCGAAATACACAGAGTACAAATCGAAGATTTGTGCGGTGGGTGTATTTCGCTCTACGAGGCTGAAAAATGATTTGTGCTAAATATAAAAAGATTATGAATTTTTAGAAATTCATTGACAAAAGAATGGCATTTGGTTCAATAATATTGAAGGAGGGTCCTGCCGATAAGTGGACGTTCAAAAAGCGTTAGGGTCGCTACGGTGACACTACATTCAAGGACTATGGAAACATAGTCCTTGAAATATTTTAAAGAAGAAATGAATGATTCAAGCACCATTAGAAGTATATCGTATTGATATGAAATACATCAGAAACTTACATAATATAGATGACAGAGTTTTATCGGTATCTCCTCAGATTGGTAAGGACGAGCGACCTTTTCTTGGAGTGCTTGTTATTTGTAATGAACATAAGTATTGTGTTCCCTTATCTAAGCCAAAGGAAAAGCATGAAAAAATGAGGGATAAAATTGATTTCAAAAAGATTGTATGAATTGTAATTTTCCGCATTGAATATTAAGAGACTTGTTGGTGTATGTCTTTTGCTGTTTTATTATATTCTTTCAAAAAATGAAAGCTAATCTTTGAATAAATATCTTTTGAATTTAAGTGACGCTTGACACATTTTCCCCGTCTATTAGAGTGAAAGGCCTTAATACAAAGGAGGAGGAGAAGCCTATGGATGATAAGCAGATATTAGATTTATATTGGGAGCGCTCCGAAGCTGCTATATCCGAAACTTCAAAAAAATACGGAAAGTATTGCAGATACATAGCCTTTAATATTCTTCACAATGACGAAGACAGCGAGGAATGTGTAAATGATACTTATTTAAGAGCTTGGAACAGCATACCGCCTAACCGTCCATCTGTCCTAAAAACTTTTTTAGGGAAGATTACTCGCAACTTATCTTTGGACAGGTACGAACTGCTCAATGCAAAGAAACGTAATGGCGGGCAAATGCCATTGATTCTTGATGAAATACAAGAGTGCATACCATCGTTGGATAGTACAGAAAACATTGTTGAAGAAATTGCTCTAACGGATATTCTCAACTGCTTTCTTTCTTCCCTGTCATTAGAACAGCGAAAAATCTTTATGAGAAGATATTGGTACTTATCGCCCATTAAAGAAATTGCAACGGAATATGATATGAGCGAGAGCAAAATCAAGATGTCATTATTTCGTTCAAGGAACGAACTTAAAAAATTGTTAGAGAAAGAAGGTATCTCTGTATGAAAGAAAAGAAACTTTTAAGGGCATTGGGAAATGTCGATAATCAGTATATTAAGGAGGCTGAACCTATGAAAAAAACAAGTAAAATAACTAATCGGCAAAAATGGGTGTCTGTTGCTGCTTGCTTCGTACTCGTTGCTGTGATTGGAGTGGGAGTTTTTCAAAGCAATCTGTTTGGTACAAAAAACGATATTGCCACGCTGGATGGTGGAGAAACAATTACTTTTGTTAAAAATGACTTATCACAATCTTCAATTAACTTAAATGTAACAACAAGGCCCTTGAGCGATGCTGAGATTGAAATGCTTTTTGCAGACTTGCCTGTTACCGCAGATGCTTACTTTGATGCTGACAATCATAATATTCTGGGTCTTGAGGGAAAAATTGGTGATACAAGAATGGTAGTATCTAAACAGGGTGTAAATCTATTAGATACTATCATTGATGGAAATACAATCACTTCAAGTGTAGACGGCGTTGATATCAATGCAGGATATTTCGTAACAAAGTCAAATAGTCAAGGTATCAAAACCGTAATATATTATGCAACCTTTGATATGGGAGAGAACACTATTTATGTAGAGTATTCTGGCGTTGAAAATGAAAGTGAAACTGTAAAAAACAACTTGGTAGACACAATTTTGAAGTTGATTGAGAACGGTGCATTTGATTTGAGTCAAATCCAAGAATAATCAGGGACGTTCCTTCTGTCACCAAGAGTGTCCCCCTGTAACGAATAAGACAGAGGGACACTCTTGGTGACAGAAGGAACGTCCCTACAGCCGCGCCATATCTGCTGGTGTGTCAATGTCCATCAATTCAGTTTTGTTGGTGACGGGTAGCTGCATTACCTGAGATTCGTGACTGTGGACAACGACATTCCCGCCTTTTCCATGTGGGAGAGACATAAGCTCATCAAAATATTCTTTTGGAAATATCACAGGTGATCCTGGAGTTTTGTCATAACACGTTCTCCATATATATGATGTCTCATTTTTTGCACATAATAATAGTGATGCTATAGATTCCGTCTTTATGAGTGGCTGATCGGAAGGAATAAAAGCACAGCGGTCAATATAGGAACCAATTGTATCCAGACCAAGACGGATCATATCATTCCGATATGGTGAGGAGTGAAGGATTACCGGTATACTATATTCTGTGCAAAGCTTTTCAATATCCTGGTGTATGGTGACAACGAGTCGCCTGGAAAACAAATCTTTTGTTATATCAAGTATCCACTTTATGAGCGGCTGTCCGTGATATTCAGCCATGAGCTTATTGCTGCCAAAGCGTTTTCCCTGCCCTGAAGCCATGATGATACATCCGGAATTGCCAAATGGTCTGTCAAGGTCAACAAGGAACACATCCTTATGGCTGCACAGCCGGTTCAGAAATGAGAGATCCTGTTTTCGAACAACCATAATGATCCGCTTTTTATTCATGAGCCTTTCGAAAGCTTTTTGATAATCGTATGATGTGTTTTCAAGATATCCAATTTCGTCTACAGTAATCCATGGTGCTGTTGTGTCTGCTAAGCTTTCTAAAAATGCAATACATGTGCTGTTAAAGGCATCTTTAATGGGTTGCATGAGGTTCTCGCAACCTGTGGCATCAGAGCAGAATTTGCCGATACGTACAACTTCACCGCTAGAGTTATTTTTCATGTACACGCCTTCTTTTGGGACGGCCCATGATGTAATTCCGGGCATTTGTCTGTCGAAAAGTGAAGAGAGAAGTGTTGATTTGCCACTTTTCCTGTCACCGGTAATAACGATATGTTTCTTTTTGCTAGTCAGAAAAGATCTCCATATACAATTTGCTTCCGGCCTGAATACAGGCTTCTCTATATTGTTCATATTTTTTCAGCCATTCCTTTCCCTCTGGTGTTATCGTGCTCCCCCCACCTGACCTGCCACCTGCTTGGCGGCTTGTAAGTGAAAATCCCAGCGCCTCTTCAGCGTTTTTTATCATGCGGAATGCTTTGCTGTAGGCAAGCCCCATGGACTGGGATGCGGAGCGGAGAGAACCGGTTTTTTCTATAGCCAAAAGAAGGCGGTATGGACCTTCACCAAAGAATTTCTCATCATTATCATCAAAAAATGTTATTTTAATAGCAGCTCTCAATGCATATCATCCTCCTTCATCATGACAAGCTGGCGCTTTCCCTGACGGTTGCGAAGTTCTCTGATACTGATTGTACCATAAACTTTGGACAGAAGCATTTCCATTTCCTCAATGGGTGTTTTATCAGGATATATTTCACCGATCAGTTTGGATTCAGATAAAACCAGAAGAGTGTTGCAGTAATTTAATGCAAGTGATGAATCGTGAAGCGTTACCAGAGACACCGCGAGGTTTTGTTCAACATAGCTGCACAGAAGGTTCATGATCTGGTAACGCAGCCTGAAGTCCAGTGCACTTTCCGGTTCGTCCAGGAGTAAAAGCTTCCGTTTTGCCACAAATGTACGTGCCAGCAGGGCAAGCTGTTTTTGACCCTCACTCAATGTCTGAAAATTATCGTTTATCCGTGAATCAAGTCCGACCATTGCAAGAACTTTATAAGCCTTTTCTTTCATGGCCTCAGTATGGGGTTGAAGAAGCTTAAGCTCTGGGTTAAATCCCATCATGACAACATCTAAGAGAGATATGTCTATGGATATGCCGCTTTTTTGAGGGATATATCCACATAGCTGTGCTAGTTTTTTGTGAGGCATATGTTCCAGCTGGAGATTATCTAACTCGCAGCAGCCACTATGCGGAATCAAATTGGCGATTGCTTTGATAAGGGTTGTTTTGCCACAGCCATTCTCGCCAAGTATACCAACAATTGTACCTTCTTCTGCAGAAAAGCTGATATTATTTATCACATTTTGCACATCTGTGGTGCTGGTGCGGCTGCTGTGGTGGTAGCCGGCTGACAGATTGCGTATGTTTAATATACTCATTTTACAGGTTTCCTCCTTATGCATAGATAGATAAGAAATGGTGCTCCTATGATACTTGTGAATATACTGACCGGTAGTTCTGTGGAACATACACTGCGGGCAAGTATATCACCGAAAGTGAGAAGGCATCCACCTATAAGACCACTTAGAAGCATAGTTGATAAGCGGTTATTTTTGAGCAGCATTCTGGCTCCGTGCGGAGCAAGCAGAGAGATAAAGCTGATAAGTCCCGTCATGCTGATCACACTTGAAGTTGCCAGGGTTGCGATCAAAAGAACCAGCATTCGTATCTGGTTAACATTCACACCAAGCATTTTGCCCTCTGCGTCATCAAGGGAGAGCATTATGATCTGCCTGTACAATAGGAACATTATCAGCAGGCAGACAGCGCACAGTATTACATTTGAACCAATGGAATATATACTTATGCCATTAAGGCTTCCCATGATCCAGTATTCAATTGATGATAATTGTTTTTCAGGGTCGGCAGTCAGCTTCAGACATACAAGAGCGGTCTGGGCAAGACTGTGTACTGCTATGCCTGCCAGTACTATGCTTTTTCCATCACGCTCATATGTCAGCGATGACAGAAGCAGAACCAGTATCACACAGCATATGGCTCCGGCAAAAGCAGATATGGTTACAGACATTGTCCCGGACAAAAACAGAATGCCAAATGCGGCACCGGCGCTTGCACCTGAGGATACACCTATGATGTCTGGAGAAGCCAATGGGTTCTTAAAGACAGTCTGATATACAAATCCTGCTATGCCGAGAACAAATCCCCCTATACAGCCGATGATTCCGCGGCTTGCGCGAAGCGTGAGAAATACACGCCACTGCATGTCATCACCTTGCAGCAATCCATTAAGTGTAAGAGGATATTTTCCGACAAAAAAAGAAAATATACTGAGAGCTGCCAGAATGACAGCTCCCAGTATAATAGTTATTGTTGCTTTGTTTTTATTTTTACGCTTGTTATTAATTGTTGATTCCATAGAATGTTTCATAATAATTTGTCATTTCAGTTGTATATGTGTCAGTTGATACCTGATCAGGATGAAGGATCCCTGCAAGCCATACAGATGCCAGGATTCCTGCAGGTACCGGGCTGTCCAATGCTTCCACGTCTCCAGGGATAGCATATACGTGACTGTTTTTTACAGCAGTGCATTCTGCAAGGTTTGGATCGTTCATTATGTCATCTACTGTATATTCGGCATCCGATGCGATTATTATATAAGAAGGATCCCATGCAAGAAGCTGCTCATAGCTTATCTCGGCCCAGTAGGTGTCTGTGATAGAATCAGCTGCATTTTTTCCACCGGCAAGCTCTATGATGCTTGACTGATACATAGAAGGACCGGCAGTGGACAGGAATGATGAGTTGCCGGCAAGGTATACACTTTCAGGTTCTACGCCAGACAGAGCCGAAGTAAGCATATCCTTCTGAGAATCTATATATGCGAGCAGCTTTGCAGCCTCTGAATTGGTGTTAGTTGCCGTAGCTATGGTGTTGATCATTTCTGTCAGGAGATCCTGACTTTCAGGATTGACGAGCAGTACCGTGATACCGAGGTCCGTCAGGCTCTGGGCTGCATCCTTCAGCTTCATTGGCAGAATAACCAGATCAGGGGAAAGAGCAGCGCATGTCTCAAGGTTGAACTCTTTGGCAGTTCCAACATTTGGCAACTCTGTCAGTTCTGGTGCAGCAAGCTTATAAATAGGGCGCTTGTCTGCTTTTGCCTCAATACCGACAACCTTATCCTTGAGACCAAGAGCGATCAGAAGGCTTGAAGAAATATAGTAGCCGCTCACGATAGAAGATGGCTCTTTTTCAATTGTAACTTCACGGCCGGCCTGGTCAGTAACTGTTACAGGGTAGACAGTCTGTTCAGCATCTGCTTCAGTGGAAGACTCTTCAGAAGATAATTCTTCAGATGCTTCTTCGCTGGAAGCTGATTCTGATACTGAAGCAGCTGTGGTGCTTTCCGTATTACTCTGTGTTGTCGTAGCACTGTCTGTACCACAGGCTGTAAGTACTGCCAGCATAGTACAGATAAGTATGATAGATAGTTGCTTTTTAAAAGTTGTTTTCATGAATTCAATGTTCCTTTCGTTATTCTTGAAATAATACAACGGTATTGTAACAAAGCATCTTTTCAAAGACAAGCTGTTTTAATATAATATATTTTGAAAAATTGTGTTTATATGTTAAAAGGAGCTTTTATGGTAACAATACAGAATTATGTACGCGCACAAAGTATTGATGAGGCATATGAACTGAATCAGAAAAAGGGAAGCTGTATTATCGGAGGAATGCTCTGGACAAAAATGCAGGATCGCCTGATACAGACAGCCATAGATATGTGTGATCTGGGACTTGATAAGATTGAAGAAAAAGAAGACGAATTCATTATTGGTGCAATGGCATCACTCCGTCAGATAGAGATGCATGACGGATTAAACAAATATACACATGGTGCAGTATGTGAAGCTGTGAAGGATATTGTGGGAGTTCAGTTTCGGAATCTCGCCACGATTGGCGGAAGCATATGGGGACGTTTCGGATTTTCGGACATTCTGACAGTTTTTTTAGCTATGGATGCATTTGTGGAGCTTTATCATGGTGGTATGATTCCTCTCAGGGAATTTGTTGGCATGAAACAGGACAGGGACGTGATTGTACATCTGATCATCAGGAAAACTCCGGGAGTTTTTGCTTATGCATCAGTCCGCAATCAGAGAACAGATTTTCCTGTCATTGCATGTTCGGCATCATGCGTGGATGGAGAATACCGTCTGGCTGTGGGAGCAAGGCCTGGAAGGGCGATGCTTGTTCTGGATGAAGAAGGCTTGCTCACAGGGGGACTTTCTGATGATACAGAGAAAGCATTTGCCAATTGGGTTTCTGACAAGGTTCCGGTTGGAAGCAATCATCGTGCTGGTGCAGAATACAGAAGCCGTCTGATACGTGTGCTTGGGCAGAGATTATTGAAAAAGATTGAGGAGGAGCAGCAGTGGAAATAAAAGTTAAATTAAATGGGAAATTCGTCTCGGGAAATATAGCTCCTGATATGCTCCTTATAGATTTTCTGCGCGATCATGGCTGTTATAGTGTGAAACGCGGCTGTGAGACGTCAAATTGCGGTCTATGTACAGTGCTTATGGATCAGACCCCTGTCCTTTCCTGTTCGATGCTTGCTGCCAGGGCAGATGGACACGAGGTGCAGACCCTTGAGGGCCTTCAGGATGAGGCGGCAGAATTTGCCGGGTTCATTGCTGATCAGGGTGCTGATCAATGTGGTTTCTGCAACCCGGGTTTTGTGATGAATACAATAGCTCTTCTCAGAGAAAATCCTGACCCATCGGATGATGAGATCAGGGCATATCTTGCCGGGAATCTGTGCAGATGTTCTGGATATGAGGGACAACTGAGAGGAATCCGAAATTACTTAGACAGTAGAATTCCTGCAGATGACAGACAGTAAAGGGGTGAACTCATGGAACATAAAAAATATAATGTAGTTAATAAATCCGTTAGAAAAAAAGATTCTATGCAGTTACTTCTTGGCAAACCGGTATATGTGGATGATATCACTCCCGGTGATGCACTTGTTGTGAAACTGCTTCGCAGTCCACATGCGAATGCTATTGTGGAGGATATAAATGTCTCCATAGCAAAAAAAATACCCGGAATAGTAGATATTTACACATGGCAGGATGTGCCAAATAGCCGGTTTGCAATAGCAGGACAGACATATCCTGAGCCGTCACCGTATGACAGACTTATTATGGACCGCCATGTGAGGTGTGTGGGCGATGTGGTTGCAATCATAGCAGCTGAGGATGAAAAGTCAGCAATCAAGGCTATGAAACTCATAAAGGTAAAATATAAAATCTTAGAACCTGTTCTGGATTTCCGCAAGGCAAAGGATAATGATATATTGGTTCATCCTGAGGACGACTGGTTCCCGCCGGTTCAGGTAGGAGGCGATCCGAAACGCAACCTGATAGCAAGCGATGTAGGCGGTGATGGCGATGTTGATGCTGTTATAGCTGACTGTGATGAGGTACTGGAGAACAGATATCATATGAGAGCCTTTAACCAGGCTATGATGGAGACTTTTCGAACGTATACACACCTTGACCGTTATGGAAGGCTTCATGTAATTTCTTCTACACAGATCGTGTTTCATGTACGTCGTATTTTGTCAAGAGCGCTTGGCATTCCAAAGAGCAGGATCAGAGTGGAAAAACCACGTATAGGAGGCGGATTTGGAGCAAAGCAGACAGCGGTAAGTGAGGTGTATCCTGCATTTGTGACCATGAAGACAGGACGTGCGGCCAAGATCATATTTACGAGACAGGAAAGTCAGATCGCAGGTTCACCGCGCCATGAGATGGAGGTGAGTGTTCGTCTGGGAGCAGACCGCGATGGACATATAAGGGGACTTGATCTGTATACGCTGTCCAACACAGGAGCGTATGGGGAGCATGGACCTACAACAGTCGGACTTAGCGGGCATAAGTCAATTCCATTATATACGGGAGGTCTTGAGGCATATAGGTTTGGATATGATGTTGTATATACGAACACTATGGCGGCTGGTGCATACAGAGGCTATGGGGCTACACAGGGAATCTTCGCACTTGAGTCTGCGGTGAATGAACTTGCGGAGAAACTGGGGATAGATCCGACCGTGATCCGTGAGCAGAATATGCTGCGCGAGGGAATGAAGATGCCTGCGTATTATGGTGAAACTGCAAATGCGTGTGCTCTTGACAGATGTATGGCCAGATGCAAGGAGATATTTAACTGGGATGATAAATACCCTGTCAGGGACATGGGAAACGGAAAAGTCAGGGCTGCAGGAGTGGCAATGGCCATGCAGGGTTCTTGTATATCGAATGTGGATGTGGGATCTGCAACGGTCAAGCTTGCGGATGATGGTACATTTAACCTGATAATCGGTGCTGCAGATATGGGAACCGGATGTGATACTATCCTTGCACAGATGGTTGCGGAGTGCATGGACTGCTCGGTTGATGACGTGGCGGTATTTGGAGCAGACACAGATGCTTCACCGTATGATTCCGGCTCATATGCTTCATCCACTACGTATGTAACAGGAAAGGCTGTGGAGCTTGCCTGTGATAAATTGAAGAAGAAGCTGTGCGCAATTGCAGCAGGAATGCTTGGATGTGAACAGGATGAAATGTATTTCGAAAATGGCAGGGCATATCGGACAGGAACAGATCAAAGCGTTTCCTTGGCTGATATAAGTGTTAAGGATCAGGTCGCAAATGATATTGCCGCTGTAGCTACAGTCTCTCATTCATCTCCGGTTTCGCCTCCTCCATATATGGTCGGAATGGTTGAGATAGAACTTGACAGATATACAGGAGAAGTGAAGATATTGGATTATGCTGCAGTCGTGGATTGTGGCATAGCCATAAATCCGGCACTGGCACGTGTTCAGGCGGAGGGAGGCATAGTTCAGGGAATCGGACACACTCTGTTTGAGAACATCACCTACAATGCGAAGGGATGCCCGATAGAGTCGAGTTTCATGCAATACAAGATACCAACCCGTCTGGATATGGGACATTTGAGAGTGGAATTTGAAAACAGCTATGAGCCTACAGGTCCTTTTGGAGCCAAATCGATAGGGGAAATAGTTATCAACACTCCGGCACCTGCTATTGCACATGCCATATACAGGGCGACAGGTGTATGGCACAGAGAACTGCCAATCACACCGGAGAAGATTCTTATGTCCATGCCGGAAGAGTGATTGGAGATAACATAAGCAGAATAACAAAATCTGTAATATGAAAAAAATATACAGGAGAAAACAACAGATGAAAAATAAGTTTAAACTTTCAGAAACAGCATTCCAGCTTGATGGAAGGATGCCTCTTTCCCAGGCGATACCTCTTGGACTTCAGCATGTCCTTGCAATGTTTGTCGGAAATTTGACACCATTATTGATTATCACAGGAGCATGCGGACTGGTCGGTGGTGAATTTGCTGATCTTCAGCTTTCACTGCTTCAGAACGCAATGCTTATCGCGGGAGTTGTCACCCTGATACAGCTTTTCTCAATAGGACCTGTTGGAGGAAAGGTGCCGATCATTATGGGTACATCTTCAGGTTTTATAGGAGTATTCAACAGCGTGGCGGCAACCATGGGCGGTGGAGTGCTTGCGTATGGTGCGATTATGGGGGCATCCATTATCGGTGGCCTGTTTGAGACTGTGCTTGGCTTTTTCCTGAAGCCATTGCGCAGGTTTTTCCCGGCTGTTGTAACAGGTACAGTGGTTTTATCCATTGGACTCAGCCTTATATCGGTGGGAATAAATTCATTTGGAGGTGGAAATAATGCCGCAGACTTTGGCTCCATGGAGAACCTTCTGCTTGCAGTATTTGTCCTTGTGGTTATTCTTTTCTTTAAGCACTGGACAAAAGGATTTTTGAGCTCATCATCGATTCTTTTTGGAATAATCGCAGGTTATATCGCAGCGATCATAATGGGACTTGTTCTTCCGAGAACAGGTATAACTGCTGATGGTGTGGAATATACAAAAGCCTGGGTGCTGAACTGGGACAAGGTGAAAGATGCTTCCTGGTTTGCGATTCCACAGCTCATGCCTGTAAAACCGGTGTTTGATGTGCGCGCAATCCTTCCTGTGCTCATAATGTTTATTGTTACAGCGGTGGAGACTGTAGGCGATATATCAGGTGTTATGGAAGGTGGTCTTGGAAGGGAAGCCACAGACAAGGAACTTTCAGGTGGTGTGATGTGTGACGGTCTGGGTTCATCTCTTGCAGCTGTGTTTGGAGTCCTTCCAAATACATCGTTCAGCCAGAATGTGGGACTTGTAGCCATGACTAAGGTCGTCAACAGATTTGCGCTTGCAACAGGAGCGATATTCCTGATATTATGTGGCCTTTGCCCTAAACTTGCAGCACTGGTATCGATCATGCCTCAGTCAGTGCTTGGCGGAGCTGCGGTTATGATGTTTTCTTCGATAGTTATCAGTGGTATTCAGCTCATAACAAAGGAACCATTAAGCGCACGCAACCTGTCCATAGTTTCGGTAGCACTGGGCGTGGGCTATGGAATGGGAGCCAATCCTGGTATTCTAGCAAATGCTCCTCAGCTGCTCCAGCTTGTTTTTGGAGGCTCAGGAATTGTTCCTGCGGCAATGGTTGCAATTCTGCTTAATATTATACTGCCTAAAGAAAAGTAGTAATAAGGAACGTCCCTGTTATATATAACAAAAAGTTGCGCTACAAAAGTAGTTGTTGATAACAAAAAAATATGCTAACATAAAAATAGTAGTTTCCGAATGTATGTTCGACATAGTATAATATATACTGTATATACATTTGAGACTGCTATTTTTTAGCTTGAAGAAAAATATATAGTAATAAAACATATTCGGTATGGAGGAGAAGTTATGTACCTTGTGATAGACGTAGGCGGAACATTTATAAAGCATTGTGTGATGGACAGAGATGCTGAGATTATGGAGAAGAACAAGGTTCCGACTCCCGGAAGATTTGGGAATGGTTTAGATAATATACAGCAGGGACTCGATGCATTTCTTGACGTAATTCAGGGCATATATGATGACTATAAGATAAAATATGATATACAGGGAATAGCTATTTCACTTCCTGGACAGGTGGATGTGGATAACGGAATCTGTTATGCCGGCGGAGCGTTGCCATACCTTGACAAAGCACATGTAGGCGAGCTTGTAAGCGAGAGATGCGATGGACTTAAGGTAGCGCTTGAGAACGACGGCAAATGTGCAGCATTGTCGGAGATATGGCAGGGAAATGCAAAGGACTATAGCAGCGCAGTTGTATTGGTATTTGGCACAGGTGTCGGTGGAGGAATAGTCATAGACAGAAAGATACTCCACGGCAGAGGTATGGTTGCCGGTGAGATGTCGTACCTGTTTGAGGATGTGAACAGGGATAATATAGACAAACTTGTACCGCTTGAGGCGAATCTCAAGAATACAAAGAAACATGTAAAACTTCCGGACAATGTCACCTGGACGATGCAGGCATCGGTAAGCTCACTCAGAAGAGAGGTGGCAGCAGTCAAGGGCATGAGGGAAGATGAAGTGTCAGGTGAGATGATATATGAGTGGGAGACTGCCGGTGATAAGGCGGTCATAGATGTGCTTGAGGACTGGTATCTGAACATCGCGAAGCACTGCATGAATATACATGTCATTCTTGCACCGGACATCATACTCCTTGGAGGTGGAATCAGTGCGGAACCGAGGTTCATACAGGGCGTGAAGAAGTACGTGGATAAGCTTGCAAAATTTTCAGTGATCTATAATGAGATGCAGGTTGGACTGTGCAAATTTGGCAACGATTCCAATCTCATAGGAGCACTTTTCAACTATCTTCAGAAGTATGAGGGTGCCCACTAGATAAGAAAACGGAGATCATATCAGGATGAAACACAATGACGGAAAAGAGACGGACATCAGAATGAAGCACAATGACGAAAAAGAGACTGACATCAGAATGAGCGCAGAAAAGAGTAAAGAAAGAAGCATAGAAAAAAGCATAGAAAAAGGCAAAGAAAAAGGCAAAGAAACGAATACAGAAAAGAACACCGATTATAGAAAAAAATCGCACGAGATGGATATGTTAAATGGTTCACTGGCGCTTAAGATGCTTATATTTGCCATGCCACTTGCCGCCAGCAGTATACTGCAGCAGCTTTTCAATTCGGCAGATGTAGCTGTGGCAGGAAGATTTGCAGGAAGTGATGCCCTGGCGGCCGTTGGAAGCAATGCGGCGGTTGTTGCCCTGTTTGTGAATGTGTTCGTGGGGCTTTCAGTGGGTGTGAATGTTCTTGTGGCCCATTATATAGGCCAGAACAAAAAAGATTCCATAAGCAGGTGTGTGCATACCAGCGTGAAGTTTGCCCTTATATGCGGAATAGTTATGCTTGTTGCGGGAATGTTTGTGGCAAGACCGATTCTTGAGGCCATAGATACCCCTGAGAGGGTGCTGGATCAGGCTGTACTTTATTTGAGGATATACTTTGTGGGAATGCCGTTTATCATACTTTATAATTTTGGAGCGGCTGTGCTCAGAGCTATAGGTGATACAAGGCGTCCGCTTTACTGCCTGATAGTTTCAGGTGTACTCAATGTTGTACTCAACCTGTTCTTCGTGTGTGTGTGTAAACTTGGAGTGGCAGGCGTCGGCATGGCAACGGTCATATCAAATGTTGTCAGTACGGGAATAGTCATGTATATATTGATGCATGAGGAAGGTCCACTCAGACTCGATATAAAGAATATACGAATAGATAAAGTGCGCCTGGGAAAGATACTCAGGATAGGAGCTCCATCAGCGATACAGACGGCAGTTTTCTCATTGTCAAATGTGCTGATACAGGGCGGAATCAACAGCTTTGGTCCTGATGCTGTGGCAGGCTCATCCACGGGTCTTAATTTTGAATATTTTGCATATTTTGTCATATCCGCATACGCACAGGCAGCAGTGACATTTGTGAGCCAGAATTATGGTGCAGGTGAGAAGGAGAGATGCAGAAAAGCTCTCAGGATTGCCATGTTAGAGGGCATGCTTATGACGGCTGTGTTCAGCAGTGTCATGATGCTTTCAGGGGATTTTCTTGTGAGATTTTATACAACAGATACAGAGGTTATAAAGTATGCACTTATAAGAATGAAGCATGTCATGCTCCTTGAGGCGATGACAGGAACATATGAGATGACAGCTGCGGCACTCAGAGGCCTTGGCAGATCCATGCTGCCGGCTATTATAACAGTTGTGGGTTCAGTAGTGTTCAGGATCATATGGATATATACGGTGTTTGCGCGATATCATTCTTTTGGCATGCTTTTGAACGTGTATATAGTTTCATGGATAATAACAGGTACGGCGATGATAATCGCCTACATACTCGTATCGAGGAAAGTGCTGGGGCATACACGGGCCGGCGGGAAAGCTGCTGAGACGGCTGCTGTATAGTATGTGACCCAAGGCACATAAGCATCAGAAAGAGAAGATTAAGACTGAGCAAGAAGTGACAGGGGGATTGGCTGTGGATAGGGATAAGAAAGATAGAACGTATATTGCGATAGATCTGAAATCCTTCTTTGCATCGGTTGAATGTGTTGAGCGCGGACTTGATCCACTGACCACCAATCTGGTAGTGGCAGATGCGTCGAGAACAGAGAAGACCATATGTCTTGCTGTTTCCCCGTCGCTGAAGAGCTATGGTATACCTGGAAGAGCCAGACTGTTCGAGGTGGTGCAGAGGCTTAAGGAGGTCAATGCCAGCAGGAGAACACTTTCACCCGGTGGAAACTTTTCCGGGGAGAGCTGCGATTCCAATGAGCTTGCGGAGCATAATGAATTTGCGGTTTCGTATATAGCCGCTCCGCCACGTATGGCATATTACATGAAGTACAGTACGGATATATATAACATCTATCAGAAGTATGTAGCACCAGAGGATATGCATGTGTATTCCATAGATGAGGTGTTCATGGATGTGACGGATTATCTTGGGATATATAAGATGAGTCCGCACGATCTTGCCATGACGATCATACAGGATGTGCTTGCACAGACCGGTATAACAGCAACAGCAGGGATAGGAACGAACCTCTACCTGTGTAAGATAGCGATGGATGTTGAGGCAAAGCATATAGCCCCGGATAAGGATGGAGTCAGGATAGCAAGTCTTGATGAAATGTCGTACAGACAGAAGCTGTGGAATCACAGACCGCTCACAGATTTCTGGAGGGTGGGAAAAGGATATGCGAGAAAACTTGAGAGTCATGGACTTTATACAATGGGGGATATCGCCAGATGCTCACTGGGACATGACGATGAGTATTACAACGAAGATCTGCTGTACAGATTATTTGGTATAAATGCAGAGCTGCTCATAGATCATGCATGGGGCTGGGAGCCTTGTACCATTGCAGATATCAAGGCTTACAAGCCGGAGAGGAACAGCATAGGTTCAGGACAGGTGTTGTCATGCCCATACGAATATGAAAAAGCCAGACTTATTATCCGTGAGATGACGGATCTGCTCGTGCTGGATCTTGTGGATAAGAATGTCAAGACAGATCAGATGGTCATAACAGTGGGGTATGATATAGATAATCTCAAAAAGAACGCTGCGGGAGCGAAATTTTCCGGAGAGATACAGACAGATATGTATGGGAGAAAGATACCGAAAAGTGCCCATGGAACGGTGAATCTTGGAGAGTATACATCATCTACACAGGTCATCATGGATGCGGTGACCGGATTGTTTGAAGAGATCGTAGATCCTTTATTGTATGTCAGAAGGATATATGTCACGGCGAACAATATCATATCGAATACTGCGGCACATGAGAAACAGTCAGCAAGGCAGCTCAGTCTGTTTGATGATTTTGGAGACGGGGCAGCAGAGACGGAGAAAAAGCAGCAGGATATGAAGCGGGAGCAGAGCATGCAGAAAGCGATGATAGAGCTCAAGAAGAAATTTGGCAAAAATGCAGTCCTTAAGGGAATGAATCTTGAGGAGGGCGGTACGACGATAGAGAGGAACGGACAGATAGGCGGTCACAAGGCTTAGGAGGGGCTTATGGAAGATAATTACGATGACATAATACAGCTTACACATCACGTGTCCTCTGTTCATCCGCACATGTCTATCCATGACAGAGCAGCACAGTTTGCCCCATTTGCCGCACTCACAGGACATGGAGCAGCCATAGCGGAGACTGCAAGGCTCACCGATGAGAAGTTGGAGCTGGATGAGAGTCAGAAAATGGTTCTTGATCAGAAACTGTTGAATATAATGCATAATGCAGACAAAAAATGTGTGAGTATAGAGTATTTTGTAAAGGATGACAGAAAAGCTGGTGGAAGATACGAACATGTGTCGGGATATATACGCAATGTTGACGTATATGGGAAAAAGATAGTTATGGAAGACAGAACCGAGATACCGATAGATGATATATATGATTTAAATATTGATCAGAATGGAGATGTATATTTGCATGAATAGAGAGACTATGGTGATAGCACACAGAGGAGCGAGTGCCCTTGCGCCTCATGAGAATACACTTGAAGCGTTTCAGATAGCTATAGATCTGAAGGCGGATATGGCGGAGTTCGATGTGAGGAAAACCAGTGATAATATACTCATAGTATTTCATGATGGAACTATAGACGGCAGAAAGATAGGAGATATGACATACAACAGGATCAACGATATTGCATCAAAAGAAGGCTACAGAGTGCCTACGCTTGACGAAGTCCTGGAACTCTGCAGCGGAAAGATATGTCTTGATATAGAATTAAAGGAGAGCGGATACGAGAGGCGTGTCATAGATCTTGTCAAGGGGAGATTTGGATACGGTGAGTTCTCGATAAAATCCTTCAAGGACAAAGTGTCGTACAATGTGAAGGCCATAGACCCGAGGATAAAGACCGGACTGCTCGTCGGTAAGAAAAAGGCTAAGCTCGGTGTCAGATTGAATGAGTATTTTCCTGAGAGAAGAATGAGACGGTGTAAAGCGGATTTTATATCGCCGAATTATCTTCTCTGCACGAAGAAATTTGTGAAGAGAATGAAGCGCAAGCACATACCGGTATATGTGTGGACTGTGAATGATCCACACTGGATGAGACGTATGTGCAGACTGGGCGTAGATGCAGTGATAACAGACCGCCCGGATATAATGCGTTGAAAGACCTAGAAATATTTGTTATATTATTTTATAGGTGGAGGAGTTGGACATAGGAGGATAATATGAGCAAAGTACTATACTTTGATTACGCGGCATTCTGCGTGTTTACTCTTATCATGGTCTCAGTCATCATGAAGAAGATGACCAGAGGCAAATTAAACAGGCAGTTTCAATTTGTTCTGACCATTGCAATGGTTGCCACAGCGTTTGATATAGGCGCCATCGCATTTGACAATATGGGTGAAAGGCATGTAGTCACCCAATACATATTCCATACGGGATATCTCTTTTTCCATGTCGTTTCATCGGCTATGTATGCCGCTTATGTGGTGAACATAGTGGATGCCATACATATATTCAGAGGTAAAGTGAAGAGTTTCATACTGGCACTTCCAACGTTGCTGTGCATGACCATGCTCGGAGTTAATTTTTTCACTCCGTGTGTATTCAGTATAGGCGGACAGGGAGAGTACAGAAGAGAGTTTTTCATGACATTTCTGTATGCTGCCGGAATATTTTATATGATTCTGGGCTTCATGGTTGTTACGAGATATCACAGGAGACTTACAAGAGGAAGATTTGTATCAACCATAGCGATATTCCCATTGGTTGTTGTTGCGGCCGTATTTCAGATGTTTAACCCGGATATTCCGATTGAGATGTTTGCAAATGCGATTGGATTACTGTTCGTTGCGTTGCTGATACAGAGTCCGGAGCAGGTTATAAGCAGTGCCACGGGCCTGAACAAGATCACAAGATACATGGACGACGTGAGAAATTCTCTGGATAATGGCCTTGATATAACGGTAGTTATGATAACTATGGAGAATGACAAGACTCTTCGCGGGATTCTGGGAGTTGAGGAATATCATAAGCTGCTCAGGGAGATCTCTGAAGACTTTTTAGAGTGGAGCAGACCATACGGATATGATGTTGAGTGGTATTATCTGGGAACCGGAATGTTCAGATGTGTCATGAATCAGCGTATCAAGGATCAGGCTGAGGATTTTGCGGAGCGGATAAACGAGAAGCTGAAGAAGGGATATAAGTATAATGATATGTTTATAAATCTATTGCCGATAATATGTATCACCAGATGTCCTCAGGATATAGAGGATGTTGACAGTGTGATGCGGTTTGGCGGTGAGCTTGCTGAGCACGAGTATACAGGCCGTGTTCTCTATGCCAGAGATATCTATAACAAGGAAAGATATGATCTGATGCGGGACATGGACATGATACTTGAAAAGGCATTTGCCGAGAACAGGTTTGAGGTTTACTATCAGCCGATATACAGCATAGATTCTGGAAAATATAACAGTGCTGAGGCACTTCTGAGATTAAATGATGATATGTATGGATACATTTCGCCGGAGATATTTATCCCTGCTGCGGAGGAGAATGGAATGATCCATAAGATAGGTAAGTTCGTTCTTGAAGAGGTGTGCCGTTTCATAACTGGAGAGAAATTCAAGAATCTCGGACTGGAATATGTTGAGGTGAATCTGTCGGTCATCCAGTGCATGAGCAGTGAGTTATCAGAAGACGTGCGGGCGGTGATGGAGCGTTACGGAGTCAGCAATGAGCAGATAAATCTTGAGATTACTGAGACTGCGGCTGCCTATGCTCAGACGACAATAATGGACAATATCAACAGTCTCACAGATTATGGTATTGCATTCTCACTTGACGATTTTGGAACAGGTTATTCCAATATGAAGAGGATAGCATCCATGCCGTTTGCGATAGTTAAGCTGGACAAGACATTTGCGGATATAGACACAGATGACAAGATGATGAAGGTTGTCAAGAACACCATAAGCATGGTTAAGGATATGAATATGAAGATCGTAGTGGAAGGCGTGGAGACGGAGGAATCCCTCAGGGAGTTCAGCAATCTTGGAGTGGATTACATTCAGGGCTATTATTTCTCAAGACCATTGCCACAGGATAAGTTCATATCAGAGGTGAAGAGAGTTAACCAGAGCTAAGAGAAAGGACGGCGTATGACAGATATAGAGAACCGGGTCGTTGATGAGGTAGAGAAGGTCGTAAAGGGAAAAAGAGATATAATAATCAAGGTCTATGCTGCCATACTTGCGGGTGGACATATACTGCTTGAGGATATCCCGGGTGTGGGCAAGACCACTCTTGCAACGGCATTTGCCAGAACTCTGGATATGAAATATAACAGAGTCCAGTTTACACCGGATGTTCTGCCGAGTGACATAATGGGATTTTCCATGTACAATGCAAAAAGCGGTGAGTTTGAGTACAGAGAGGGTTCAGCGTTCTGTAATCTGTTCCTTGCGGATGAGATAAACCGAACATCGCCTAAGACTCAGTCGGCACTCCTTGAGATCATGGAGGAAAAACATGTGACAGTCGATGCTGTTACAAGGGAACTTCCACAGCCTTTCACGGTCATGGCAACCCAGAATCCGGTTGGTTCGTCGGGAACGCAGATGCTTCCGGAGTCCCAGCTTGACAGATTCATGGTGAGACTTTCCATGGGATACCCATCCCACGAGGCTGCAGTGCAGATACTTAAAGGTCAGGAATTTGTACCTATGGACAGTGTAGAGAGAATAGTGACGAGAGATGAACTGATAGGTCTTCAGGATAAGGCGAGAACTTTGAGTGTGCATGATTCAATATTTGATTACATAGTGACTCTGGTTGAGGCTACCAGGGAGAGTGAGCTCTTCTCGATGGGAGCAAGTCCGCGAGGCGCAAATGCACTTCTGCGGATGAGCAGAGCAATGGCGGTGCTCTCTGGAAGAGAATATGTTGTGCCGGGAGACATAGCAGAGGTGTTCAACGACGTGCTTGGGCACAGGGTAAAGCTTGCAGCCCGTGCCAGAGCTAATGGAATGACTGTCGCAGAGGCTCTGGATGAAGTGAGAAGTCAGGTTAAGGTTCCAAGGACTTAGAACTGAGAACATAAGAGATATAAGTAAAGGAGGATCAGCGGATGAAGTACGCATGGCATGTATTCAAATACATTCTCGTGTTTGTTATAAATCTGTTGATCCTTCTTTTTGTGCATTCATATTTTAATTTCATAGTTATGATACTGATGATAGTTCTGCCGGTCGTGTCAATAGTATGCACCTTTGTGCTTTCAAGGCATTTGACTGTAAAGTTTGGCGGCGGGGAGCAGAACCTTACGGTGGACTCGCCATTTCTCGTATCGGTTGTGCTCGACAACAGTAGCATTATTCCGAATATGAACACAGAGATAGAGATAAGCATGGAGAATGATCTTTTCCATACAAATGGCAGGCATACGCTGTGCATACCTGCATATTCGCGCAGTGCGAATGTGGTGGACTACCAGATAGCCCAGTCGTATGTAGGTGCACTGGAGGTGAAAGCGGACAAAATATGTGTTACTGACTGGCTTGGATTTGTGAGGATAAAGAGCAAATGCAACTCGGTAAAAGAGTACAAGGTTTTCCCTTCCGGAAAGGTTGATGTGGAGGCGGATATGACCGCGGTTTCACAGGGGATGAACGAGGCTGAGGAGAGCCGGAAAAAAGGTCATGATTTCTCCGAGGTTGTGGATGTGAGAGAATACCAGCCGGGGGATAAGCTTCAGAATATACATTGGAAGCTGTCAGCAAAAAAAGACGTGCTGATGGTAAAGGACAGAGAGAGCATGTCGTCAAGCCAGCTCATGATATTGGTAGAGCTTGCCGATGATGAGACACATATATTGAATGATGTACTGAAATCCGCCTACGGCATGGCTGTAAGTTTGTTGGATGAACAACTGCCGTTTACATTCTATTACTGGAGCGGCGCGCAGGGCGATATAGTCAGGACTTCGATAGACAGCAGGGATGATCTCGCTGAATGGATGGAGAAGATCTTTTATGAGCAGGCGTATGCAGATTTTGGCTATGGGTTATCGATGCTTGAGAAGAATCTGGATTCTGACAGAAGGATCATAGTTGTTTCCGGCGATATGAGAGCGGATGGCAATGTAGTGTTTACATATGGAGATCGTGTGAAAGGATACATAATTGGGTAGAATCTTTGGTAAAAAAAAGAAAACTGAAGACAGGAAAGCGGTAGAATTCTGTGAAGGTGTAAGGCTGCTCAACGATCCGGAGATCACAGATGGAGGCAGAGAAGGCGCGGATTACAGAAAAAGAAAGCTGCGCAGAAGAAAATCGGACAGCAGAGGTATTGCTACAAAATGCCTGCTGGAGATATTTATCATAGGTGGTTCAATGTGCGGCTTTTTGTCGTGTATAGATATGGCGTACGGTGTTCCCGTTATATTTCTGGCGTATGCGCTGCTGGCCATGTACTTCTGTGGTCTGTTCAAATCAGGCAAGGTGTGGGTGAGAGATGTTGGATATGTCATATTTCTTGTCGCTTTTGTCCTGTTCATCATGCTTCTCAGACGTTATATAAACAGTGGATTTTATGCTATCGTAAATGAGTTTCTGGATCATGTGACTGATTATTATGGAGCCCAGGAGGTTAAGGTATTCTCCGAGACTTTGTCCAACAGGATGCTCACTGTTCCTGTGGCAGCCATCGCTATAGGCTGTGTAGAGATAATAATCCTCAACATTTTCCTTAACACGAATATGAGTGTGTTCTGGGCAGTGTGGTTTTCACTTCCTGTGTTTATATTACCATTGTTTTTCAGGCTTGAGCCGGATGTTATTTACATGTTCATGGTATCCACAGGACTTTTGGGAGTTATCTGCCTTAAGGGAAATGGTCACTTCCGTATAACTGACAAGGACAGTACGTTTGAATATGATGAGAAGAAGCGAAGATTCAGTTACAGGCATAGTGACAGGGCGTCTCTGCAGCTTGCGGTCGGTGTGGCGGCTGTATGTATATTGGTGGGAAGTGCGGTTATTCTTGTCAAGCCGCAGCAGACTTATCTGTACAGGTATCGTGATAGCTCGGCGAAGAACAAGATCGAAGGCCCGCTTGGAAACTTCATCATGTATGGATTTGAATCCCTAAGGAATTCGGCGAATACCGGAGGACTTGCGAATGGAAAGCTTGGTGGCGTGTCGGATGTCACACTTGATGGACAGACGGATCTGGTAATCACATTTGCACCATATAGCACAAACAGGATCTATCTGAAAGCGTTCGTTGGTGATGAGTATAGCTGGGATCATTGGGACAGAGATAAGGATGGCGACTATCCGTCACCGGTCAATTCTGAAGGACATGCCAGAGGACGAATGGATATACAGAACATAGATGGCGCCGGAGATCTAAAATATTACCCTTACTACACTGATATAGAAGCCATGAATACTTACAAAGAGGGCGATTCATTGTACAGTGTGGAGTACAGTCCATCCGCTCTGGCTGAGCCGGTTATGTCGTCGGTGGATGACAAGTATCTTGAGATTCCAGAGGAGAATATGGATTCAATACGAAGATTCTGTGAGAGCGCAGGAATCACGGAAAAAGACAGTGTGGATAATGTGCTGCAGAAGGTGTATATATACTTCCTGGAGAATTATCCGTACACACTGCATCCGGGAGCCACGCCGAGGGATGAGGATTATGTCAATTATTTCCTTGATACCACGAAGAAGGGCCTGTGTGCCAATTATGCCACTGCGGGGGCACTGATCCTGAGATACATGGGGATACCCACAAGATATGTGGAGGGGTATGCCGTGGATTACACCGAGATCCTTGACGGAACAATGCTCGATGAAGAACAGTTCAGTTACGATGATTATTATTCAGGCTCATCAGAGCTTGGAAGAACGGCTGTTGTTCAGGTGGATGTGGACGATGGCGGAGCTCATGCGTGGATAGAGGCGTTCATACGTGGCAGATGGCAGGTCGTGGAGCTGACACCTCCGTCGAGTGAAGATGAGGATGAGATCCAGGATGATTTCTGGTCCAGATTTGGAAGATGGCTAGTAGGTGATGACAGCGGAGATACCGGAACAGATACGACCGGCACAGCATTTTCACTTGGAAATGCCGTGTGGATAATATATGTTCTGGCGGGATGTATAGCATTTGCAGTGCTCTTGTTTGTGGGGCGTATAGCAGTCAGGAAGATAGTTCGTTTTGTGGGTTATCACAGGAGAGATAAGACTGGAAATGTGATAGCTTACTATAGGTATATGTGTGATTATGCAAGACTTGCGTCGGATGATTTTTCGAAGGCGGGAAATCACAGGCAGCAGCTTGAATATTTCTGTAAGGGCGCAGATCCGGCGGAGACTGAGGACCTTGCGGCATATATGGAAGGCATAAGCTATGGCGGCGAGGTGTCCGGGAACGAATATGTACAGCGTATGGGAGAACTTCGGGTGCTGTTCAGGAGCTTTAGGAGACAGGTTCCTTTTATGAAGAGGATATACATATTCCGAATGTTGTAGTATAGTTGACAGGTAGCAATGGATAATGGAGGTATAAGAGATGCTTGGAATCATAGGTGCGATGGACGAGGAAGTCGCAAGACTGAAAGAGATGATAGATGGGCTCCAGGTCACAGACAAGTGTGGCATGAGCTTCTACAAAGGACAGATAGAAGGAACGGATGTCGTGGTCGTAAAGTGCGGTGTCGGCAAGGTCAATGCGGCCATGTGTACCCAGTCGCTGATCGACATGTATGGAGTGTCAGCTATCATCAACACCGGAATAGCCGGATCACTGGATGCTGACATAGATATAGGAGACATCGTTCTGGCTACGGATACCGTGGAGCACGATATGGATGTATCCGCCCTTGGATATGAGCCGGGTGTGATCCCTGATACAGAGCTGAGCGTGTTCAAGACCAGCGATGAGCTGCTTAAGATAGCACAGGACTCAGTGGATGCAGCAAATATAGGAGTCAAGGTGTTCACTGGAAGAGTGGTGAGCGGCGATCAGTTTATCTGGAGCAAGGACAAGAAGAAATGGCTTGTGGAGACATTTGGTGGAAGATGTGCAGAGATGGAGGGCGCGGCCATAGGACATGTTGCAGTGCTGAATAAGGTTCCGTACCTTGTTGTCCGGGCCATATCGGACAAGGCTGATGACAGTGCAGAGATGGATTATCCTACATTTGCGGCAAAGGCTATAGAGAACAGTGTAAACATGATGACAGAGATAATAAAGAGATATGAGGTGAAGTAGACATGGATAAGATAGCAAGTTTTCAGATAAATCATCTTCTCCTGAATCCGGGCATTTATGTGTCGAGAAAGGATAAGGCTGGGGATCAGATCCTCACAACATTTGACATAAGGATGACAAAGCCGAATTATGAGCCGGTTATGAACACTGCGGAGGTTCATACCATAGAGCATCTCGGTGCGACATTCTTGAGAAATAATGAAGAGTATAAGGACAGGGTCATATACTTTGGACCTATGGGCTGCAGGACGGGATTTTATCTCATACTCGCAGGCGATTATGAGTCGAAGGATATAGTGGAGCTTATGATATCAATGTTCGAATTCATAAGACATTATCACGATCCGATCCCTGGAGCAAATCCAAGAGAGTGCGGCAATTACCTGGATATGAATCTCGGTATGGCGAACTATCTTGCAGAGAAATTCCTGTCACAGGTTCTGTATGATATAGATGACAGCAGACTTAATTATCCAGAGGGTTAAATTCCAATTTACAAATGAGATCAAAATATACAGACCATGTAAAAAACGGGTGATTTTCAGTGGAAATTCGCTTTGTTGAGGAATGTTTGCCATTCTATTGACAATGAAGCTTGCGTGCTTTTTAATGCACGTAAGCTTTTTTTGTGCACATAAAACAGCTAAACAGATTCATGAAGACGGCTCTTACCGGATACGGTTATGAATGGGCTGAAACTCAAACAGAAAGGAAGAGATTATGAAAAGATTGTATGTATATAAGATTCTGCTGGCTGTTCTTCTGGCCGTATGTGTGGCCGGTGTGGTTTTTTATCATAGGTTCAGTACAAGGTCAAGTGCTGACGAACTGTATGCCGGGGAGAAAAGCAGGCATACTGATGTTATGGCCACCTCAACGGATGGAATTGCGGCTATGGCCGGATATGAGATAAGTTATGAAGATGTGGACTGCATCCTAAGCGGCGATGTGGTGTTTTACAATGGGATGCCATACACGAGGCATTACACGGTGCATAAGGATGGTGTAGAGTACAGGGCATACTGCGGCGATCATAAGAAAAATGAAGTTAAGAGCACGGACAAGGTGGCATTTTCCGTGACAAATAACAGACTGCTTCAGAAAGCGTTTCTGTATGGACCGGGAAGTGAATATGCGTGGTCTGGTTTTAAGGGGGTGTCCGCAGATCACAGACAGCTCATCATGACACTGACTTTGAATTATATAAGACATGGACAGTATTTTGACGTTATAGACGAATTCTATAAATACATATCGGAGACAAAGCGAGATGAGATCGTCCTTCAGGGAGATCAGGCAGATATAGAGATAATAGATGATGGAAGCAAAGAGAATTACGGTAATTATGTAAGTCTTAAGGATTATACCGGTTATGTGGATAAGAAGACTGGTGAGAAGAGAAGAAGAACCAGGATAATGAGGTGTAAGGCAGATGCTGAGAATGGAGTGAGGATCTCGGTACCGGCGGATACATGGCTCCATATCAGGAAAAGCGGAGAAAAGGAGTTCACCATCCACAAGACAGGTAAGGTAACTATAATGGGAGGCGACAGATTCTTTTTCAGTGCTGAGAAGGCTTATAAGGGAACGGGCACAGTAAAGTCTGGTAAAGGGATCCCTGGAGTTACAGTGTATACTGTAGATTCCACTCAGGTAGATGATGACCAGCAGTTGTTATTTGGAACGGTAGCTTCAAGCAGTATTTCTATGGATATTGAATGGACGGGAGAGAAGCCTGTTCTTGGAAAGTTCAGTCTGCACAAGACCGACAGAGATTCCGGCGTCGGTGTGGGAGAAGCTCTGTACAATATTGAGATGGAAGTGAAAAACGGCACACAGAGTCTGCGCACTCTGGTGGCTCAGATAGAGACTGATGAGAATGGACATGGTATAGTTGTGATGTCAGAATATGGCGGACTTGGAACCTATGAGATCACAGATATGCCGTTCGGAACATACAGGATATATGAGGAAAGGGCTCCGTACAACTATGAGAGAAACAGTGCTGTGGCACAGCTCGTTATAAACGAAGAAGGAGAATTCCTGTCCGTGGATGGCAAGGAGGTCAGTACATCCACGGAGCTTGAAATAAGCTGGGAGACTTGGGACAAGGTGATCTCAGGCAAGATTGATCTGAGCATATACAAACAGGATGCGGAGACGGGAGATAAATCTCAGGGAGATGCTGTCTTGTCAGGGGCTGAGTTTACAGTCAATTATTACAGGAATTTTTATAATTCCGTGGACGAGCTCCCAGAGAAGCCGAATCAGAGCTGGACGCTTAAGACGGATGACAGCGGTAAGTGCGGCCTTGAGGATGTGGTTTTGCAGACGGGAACAATCACGGTTCAGGAGACAAAAGCCCCAGAAGGGTACACGCTTGTGAATTCAATATTTAAAAGCGCAAAGGATGGCAATATTATAAAGGATAGTTCAGATGGAATATATCTGGACAGAATAGAACAGGATGGCGACACTGTTCGTCTGGTAAATGGCTACGAGCTTGTGGTCGGGAACCATGTCGTAAGAGGTGACTTCAAATTCAAAAAAGCGGATGCCGAGGATGGGACAGCGATCGCAAATGTGAGATTCCTCGTCGAGAACTCCGATGGCACCCAGTCTGCGGAGATAACAACTGATGCCAATGGCGAATACTCCAGTTCTACGGATGATATCTGGTTTGGGGATGGAAAGCCGGACAAGACCAAAGGATCACTGCCGTATGGAGAGTACACATTGACAGAGCTTCGTTGTGATGCAAATAGGGGAAAGTATAAGAGCATTGCTCCGATAAAATTCAAAATAGATTCAGATGAGTGCGTGTTTGATCTTGGGGACATAGTTGATGAGAGGATGCCGGAGATAGAATCTGTGGCGAAGAACAGTGAAGACGGATCGAAGTTCATTGATCCGGATGCGGAAACTGCAGATATCACGGACACGGTGAGTATGAAAGGGCTGGATATCGGGCACAGATATAAACTGAGCGGAAGCGTTGTCTCACAGGAGTCGGGCAGACCGCTTGGGGCAGATGGATCAACGTCAGATAAATGTTTTACCGCAGATGCAGAGGAGATGACTGTGGATGTGAATTTCAGTTTTTCGGCTGACAGCATAAGTGGTTCGGCTCTTGTCTGCTATGAGGTGCTTACGGATGAGGATTATGATGGCGAGGTCGTAGCTTCACATGAGGATGTGAACCTTGCTTCACAGACAGTTTATACAAAAGAAAAAGAGAAGATCAGAGGGAGCATAAGTGTCCACAAGACGGATGATATTCTGGAGACACCTCTTGCGGATGCGGAGTTCACATTGTACAGGGCATCTGATCATGAAAAGCTCATGACAAAAAAGACTGACAAAGCCGGCAGTGTAGAATTCACCGGACTCGAGCCGGGAGAGTATTATATAAAGGAGACCAGAACTCCCAAGGGTTATATTGCCGACCCGGGGGTAAATTCTATACCGGTGAGCGTGCCGGAGAGTGCAGATGAGCCACCGGTGATAAATGTCAAAAATCACTATGGCATGGTGCATATACTCAAGACGGATCAGGAGGATGGCAGTCCGCTTGCCGGGGCTGTGTTTGGCATATATGATGACCGGGGTGCTCTGATCGCAAAAGCTGAATCGGAAGAAAATGGACAGGCTGTATTTTACGGACTTTCCAGAGGCACGTATAGCATAGAGGAGTTAGCTGCCCCGGAGGGGTACGAAAAAACAGACAAAAAAATTCAGATAGACACATCAAAAAGTGAATATACCATGGATGATCCGGTGATCATAACAAATCATAAAATAAAAGAACATCCATCACCCGACACGCCAAATACTCCTGATACGCCGGACACCGGAGATCGGGATCCTGTTTCGAAGGTCATACTGCTTATGTGCTTTGCCGTAGTTTCGGTTGCGGGAATCGTATTTTACAGGAAAAAATTTACCGGAGAATCAAAATGACAGTAATAATAACATGGGACAATGTGGTTGACCTTTAGATTTATAAGTGATAACATACAAAATGGACTTGTATAAATAATAAATATCACGTGAGGTGCGAAAGATGAGTAAAAGTTTTGATGATTTATTGGCAAAGGTTTCACAGTGCAGCAGAAAGACAGTTTCAGTTGCAGTAGCACAGGATGCGCCTATTCTTGAGGCTATAAAGGCTGCAAAGGAGAAGGAAATCGCAGACGCTATACTTGTAGGTGACGAGGCTAAGATCAGAGAGATCGCAGATCAGATAGGTATGGATCTTACAGGTTATGAGATCATAAATGAGCCGGATGATATTGAGGCTTCACTTAAGGCAGTGAAACTTGTTCATGATCATAAGGCTGACATGTATATGAAGGGACTTCTCTCAACAAAGGATTTCCTGAAGAGTGTCCTCAACAAAGAGGTTGGCCTCAGAAATGGTAAGCCACTTTCACATGTATGTGTATTTGAGATCCCTGGTATTGACAGACTCCTGTACCTTACAGATGTTGCGTTCATGACTTATCCTTCACTTGAGGAGAAGAAGTCGATCATAGAGAACTCTGTAGAGGTTGCTCATGCGTGCGGAATACCTTGTCCAAAGGTTGCTCCACTTGCAGCAGTAGAGGTTGTAAATCCTAAGATGCCTGTAACAGTAGAGGCTGCTGAGCTCACAAAGATGAACGAGAACGGTGAGATCACAGGCTGTATAGTTGACGGACCTCTTTCAATGGATCTTGCGATCGAGCCAGAGGCAGCTATCCATAAGGGAGCTACAGACAGAAAGATCGTTGGAGATGCCGATATCCTTCTGTTCCCAGACATACATGCAGGTAACCTTGTATACAAGACACTTGTTCATACAACAAAGTGTAAGAACGGATGTATCATAACAGGTACAGATGCTCCTGTAATCCTTACATCAAGATCAGATACATTTGAGGTTAAGCTCAACTCAATAGCACTTGCAGCAGTTGTTGCAGAGTCACTTAAGGCAAACAAATAAGCCATACATAAAAAACATTTGGAGGTTTAAAAAATGTCATATAAGATTCTTATAATAAACCCAGGTTCAACATCGACAAAGATCGGTGTGTTCGAGGACGAGACACTTCTGTTTGAGGAGACACTCAGACATACAACAGAGGAGCTTGCAGGCTTCAATATGATAGTAGATCAGAAGGACTTCAGAAAGAAGGTTATTCTTGATGTCCTTGCTGAGAAGAACTTTGACATCAAGACACTTGATGTATGTGTAGGACGTGGTGGAATGCTCAAGCCAATCCCAGGCGGTACATACGCAGTAAGCGATGACCTTCTTGAGGATCTTAAGATCGGTAAGCAGGGCCAGCATGCATCAAACCTTGGTGGTATCCTCGCAAGAGAGATCGGTGATGAGCTCGGAGTTCCTTCATACATCGTAGATCCAGTCGTTGTTGATGAGCTTATGCCATCATCAAGACTTTCAGGAGTACCTGAGCTTCCAAGAATAAGCGTGTTCCATGCACTCAACCAGAAGGCAGTAGCCAAGAGATATGCAAAGGAAGTTGGCAAGAAGTACACAGACCTGAACCTCATCGTAGTACATATGGGTGGCGGTGTATCAGTTGGTGCCCATGATCACGGTAAGGTAGTAGATGTATACAACGCACTTGACGGTGACGGTGCATTCTCACCAGAGAGAGCAGGTGGCGTTCCTTCAGGAGCACTTGTAAAGATGTGCTTCTCAGGCGAGTATACACAGGCTGAGGTTATGAAGAAGCTCGTTGGAAAGGGCGGCTTCAACGCTTACATCGGAAGCAACGATGCAAGAGATCTTGAGAAGCTTGTCAATGAGGGCGATGAGCATGCAAAGCTTGTTCAGGATGCATTCTATCAGCAGGTTGCCAAGGATATAGGTGGTATGGCAACAGTTCTCAGAGGAAAGGTTGATCAGATAATCCTCACAGGTGGAATCGCATATTCAAAGCACACATGCGAAGAGCTTGAGAAGAGAGCAGGATTTATCGCTCCATTTACAGTATATGCAGGAGAGGATGAGCTTCTTGCACTTGCTCAGGGCGCACTCAGAGTCATGAATGGCGAAGAGGAGCCAATGAAGTATTAAGAGAAAAGTGATTTTCAGATAAAAAGTTCATGGCATATAACAGAAATTGCCATTATAACATAAGCCGTATTGTTAATAATACTAACAAGACGAAAGTCTTAAATAATTATTTCAATATGGAGGTACAGGGTTATGGCAAGTTCAAACTCTAACAAGACAAGTGTTCCAGAGGCAAAGAGTGCTATGAACAAGTTCAAGATGGAGGTAGCCAAGGAGATCGGTGTTGATCTTAAGGATGGCTACAATGGAGATTTAACATCAGCTCAGTCAGGTTCAATCGGTGGCGAGATGGTTCGTCAGATGATCAAGAGACAGGAAGAGCAGATGTCAGGAAGATAAGCCTGGCTTATAATCTCCGTTAGATCTACGAACAAAAAGAAGACCTGGTGTATGATCCATACATCAGGTCTTTTGTGTCGTGAAAACTTTGTATTATAATAATAGTATAATGGACTGGACAATCATTTGCACATTATGATATAATCGATGATTGATGTGGACTTTGTCCACACATATAAACAAGAAAAAGATAAATGGATGCTATCTGAGTGCCTTAATTGTAGGGCTTAAGGCACCATTTGCACATTTCAAGGAGGAAATAAAAAGATGAGTTTCACAGTAGAAAAGCTTGAGCACAGCATGGCAAAGCTTACAATCACAGTACCTGCAGCAGATTTTGACAAGGCAATGACAGCAGCTTACAACAAGACAAAGAACAGATTCAATGTTCCAGGCTTCCGTAAGGGCAAGGTGCCAATGGCATTCATCGAGAAGATGTATGGCCCGGAAGTATTCTATGAGGATGCTGCAAATGCAATGATCAACGAGTATTATCCAAAAGAGGCTGTAGCTTCAGAGCTTGAGATCGCATCACAGCCAGTTATTGACGTAATAGAGATGGGCAAGGGCAAGGATTTCGTATTCACAGCAGAGGTTGCTGTAAAGCCTGAGGTTACACTTGGCGATTACAAGGGAATCGAAGTTGAGAAGATCGACGTTGAAGTAACAGATGATGAGGTTCTTGAGGACATCAAGAAGGAGCAGCTTCAGAACGCAAGAAAGGTACTCGTAGAGGGAAGAGCAGCACAGCTTGACGACGAGGTTACTCTTGACTTCGAGGGTTTTGTTGATGGTGTTCCATTTGATGGTGGAAAGGGTGAGAACTACAAGCTCGTTCTTGGCTCACATTCATTCATCGATACATTTGAGGATCAGCTTGTTGGTAAGAACATCGGAGAGGATGTTGAGGTTAACGTAACATTCCCAGAGGATTACCAGGCTGAGGAGCTTGCAGGAAAGCCGGCAGTATTCAAGTGCAAGATCAACTCTATCACAGAGTCACAGCTTCCAGAGCTCAATGATGAGTTCGCAAGCGAGGTAGGCGGATGCGATACACTTGACCAGTACAAGGAAGAGGTAAAGCAGAAGATACTTGCAAAGAAGAACAGAGACGCTGCAAACGAGAAGGAAGCAAAGGTTCTTGACAAGGTTATCGAGAACGCAACTATGGATATTGCAGATGCACAGGTTGAGGATATGCAGAAGAGAATGAAGGATGAGTTCGCTCAGACACTTCAGTATCAGGGAATCAGCCTTGAGCAGTATATGCAGATCGTAAACGTTACAGAGGAGTCTCTCATGGAGAGAATCAAGCCGGACGCACTCAAGAGAATCCAGCAGAGAGCAGTTCTTGAGGCTGTAGTAAAGGCTGAGAACATTGAGGCTACTGACGAGGAAGTTGACGAGGAGCTTTCAAAGATGGCAGCTCAGTACCAGATGAAGCTTGAGGATATCAAGGGATTCATGGGCGACGCAGAGAAGGACAGCATCAAGAAGGATGTAGCAGTTAAGAAGGCTGCAAAGCTTCTTGTAGATGAGTCAAAGGAAGTTTAATATTTTAACAGACAGATTGGCTTGATATGTATTGGAGGTAGATAACATGGCATTGGTACCATACGTTGTAGAACAGACTAGCCGCGGAGAGCGAACATACGATATTTATTCTAGATTGCTGAAAGACAGAATCATCTTTCTTGGAGATGAGGTAAATGATGCAACTGCAAGCCTTGTTATAGCACAGTTGTTATTCCTTGAGTCAGAGGATCCTTCAAAGGATATCTCGTTATATATCAACAGCCCGGGTGGATCAGTTACAGCCGGAATGGGAATATATGACACAATGAGATATATCAAGTGTGATGTTTCAACAATATGCTGTGGAATGGCAGCGAGCATGGGAGCATTCCTTCTTGCAGGAGGAACAAAGGGCAAGAGATATGCGCTTCCAAACTCGGAGATCATGATACATCAGCCACTTGGTGGAACTCAGGGGCAGGCAACAGAGATAGAGATCGCAGCCAGACATATATTAAAGACAAAAGAGAAACTCAACAAAATGCTGAGTGAGAATACAGGAAAACCACTTGATGTTATCGCGGCAGATACAGATCGTGATAACTGGATGACTGCTGAGGAGGCTTGTGCATACGGCCTTATCGACAGCGTTATAACAAACAGATAATACAGATAGAGATATCTGATATGTAGAAGATGTATCAGTTGGTTGGAGCCAGCCTGCAGAACCGGCGGTGTATTCGCAGATTCTGGAAAAGACTGGCTCCAGACAATTATAAATAGTGAATAATCGAGGTATTGTAATGGCAGATCGTAGTGACGAGAGAAAACAGCTCAGATGTTCTTTCTGTAATAAGACACAGGATCAGGTTAGAAAACTCATAGCCGGACCTGGGGCTTACATATGTGATGAATGCGTAGAGATATGCTCAGAGATAATAGAAGAAGAACTGGTTGACGCAGGACTTGATTCAGATGGTGATATCAATCTGTTAAAGCCAAAGGAAATAAAAGAATTTCTTGATGAGTATGTAATAGGTCAGGAAGAGGCAAAAAAGGTACTGGCGGTTGCCGTGTACAACCATTATAAGAGAATACTTGCGCAGAAGGATTTTGAGGTTGAATTACAGAAGAGTAATATCCTCATGGTTGGCCCAACGGGATCAGGTAAGACATATCTTGCCCAGACCCTTGCAAAATTGTTAAACGTTCCTTTTGCAATAGCAGATGCTACAACTCTCACAGAGGCTGGATATGTAGGAGAGGATGTTGAGAACATTCTCCTGAAGCTTATACAGGCCGCTGATTATGACATAGAGAGAGCTGAGCATGGAATAATCTATATTGATGAGATAGACAAGATCACAAAGAAGAGCGAGAACGTATCCATAACCAGAGACGTGTCGGGTGAGGGCGTTCAGCAGGCTTTGTTAAAGATAATAGAGGGCACTGTGGCTTCAGTTCCACCTCAGGGTGGAAGAAAGCATCCGCATCAGGAGCTTATCCAGATCGATACGACCAACATATTATTCATATGTGGTGGTGCGTTCGAGGGACTGGAGAAGATCATAGAGAACAGAGTTGGCCAGAAATCAATTGGCTTTAATGCAGAGGTTATAGAGCAGTCAGAGCAGGACGTTGGACAGCTCCTCAAGCAGGTTATGCCACATGACTTTGTAAAGTATGGACTTATCCCTGAATTTGTGGGAAGAGTTCCTGTTGCAGTGACTCTGGATCTTCTGGATGAGGATGCACTTGTGAGAATACTGACAGAGCCAAAGAGTGCAATATGCAAGCAGTATAAGAAGCTTTTTGAGCTTGATGGAGTTCAGCTTGAGATAGAGGATGATGCACTCAGAGAGATAGCAAAGGAAGCTATGGAGCGTAAGACCGGAGCTAGAGGACTTCGAGCTATCATGGAGAATGCTACACTTAATCTTATGTACGAGATCCCTTCAGATCCAACTATAGAGAAGTGTGTTATTACCAAGGGTGTCATAACAGGCGATGAAGAACCTGTACTGACTTACAGAGATCCATCAGAGGATACAGACCTTCCTAAGAAAAAGGTAAGGAAGAAAAAGGCAAATACAGATAACGGCGAGAGTGCATAGTCATTATTGCCGAAATGAGACGTTACAACGCTGACATACATTTGCGCCCTTATAAGCCTTTAAATGTGCAGTGTTGATAACGTCTTATTTTTTAATGATATATACGGAGATAACAGGTATGAATGAGAAAATGTTAGAGATGACAATGATTAGTCTTGACGATGGCGTGGTTATGCCGGAATTGTCCTTCTATCTTGATGCGACAACGCGTGAAGCCTGCGAGGCGGTGGGACATGCAGTCAAGAATGAGGAATGTATATTTCTGGCAAATCCTGTTCATAAGAACGGCGATAAGACAGTTTCGTTTTATGAGATAGGTGTCATAGCCAGGATAAAGCAGTTTGTCAGACTTCAGAACAAAGGCATGAGAGTTCTCATACAGACTGAGAAGAGAGCGCGCCTTGTGGATTACAGCAAGGATAAATATTATGTGTGCCACGTGACAGATGTGGAGGAGACTAACGACATCAGCGAGGATGAGGAGAAGGCTATACAGAGCATACTCAAGGAAAAGCTTAAGGAAGCATTTGACGAGGGTATAGTGAAGAACAACGTTCTGTACAGGGAGATACGTTCATTCAAGTCTGTCAGAAAGCTGGTTGACAGCATGGCCGACTATGTGAATATATCTGATGACAACAGGCAGGAGCTTCTGGAGATGCTAGATGTCAGAAGCCGCGCTATGAGGTTGATACAGATAATGGAGGAAGTTCTCGGAATCGGCAAGATCAAGAAAGAGATCATGGAAAAGGTCAATCAGGAGACCGCTGAGAATCAGAGAAAGTATGTGCTCAGAGAGCAGATGTCCGTTATCCGTAAGGAGCTTGGTGACGACGGCGTAGATGCAAATGTCAGAGAATTTCAGAAGAGACTCGATGAGGCGGGCTGCAGCCAGGAAGTATACGATAAGATAGAAAAAGAGATAAATTACTATAAGGGCATACCTCAGAATGCAGTTGAGAGCAGTGTGTCGGCAAACTATATCGATGTGATGCTCAGCTATCCGTGGAATGTGTCAACGGAAGATAATAATGATCTGCAGTCAGCCATAGACATACTTGACAAAGATCACTATGGCCTTGAGGAGGTCAAAGAGAGGATCGTTGATTATCTTGCTGTTCATATATTGAGCAATAAGGGGGACCTTCCGATCATTTGTCTTGTGGGACCTCCGGGAACAGGAAAGACATCCATAGCAAGGTCGATAGCCCGTGCAACATCGAGGAAATATGTCCGCTTATCACTGGGCGGAGTCCACGATGAGGCGGAGATCCGAGGTCACAGGAAAACATATGTGGGAGCTATGCCTGGAAAGATTGTACAATCCATGATAAAGGCAAAGACGAACAACCCGCTCATGCTTCTCGATGAGATAGACAAGGTGAGCAGTGATTACAAGGGAGACGTGTCATCGGCACTTCTCGAGGTGCTTGATGGTGAGCAGAACAAAGAGTTCAATGATCACTATTTTGGAGTGCCGGTGGATCTGAGCAATGTGCTGTTCATAGCAACGGCGAACGACATCTCCGGTATACCGGGGCCGCTCCTCGACAGAATGGAAGTCATAAATATATCGGGATACACGGAGAATGAGAAGTATCATATAGCAAAGCTGTACCTTGTGGAGAAGACCCGTGAGAAGAACGGACTGACAAAATCTCAGTTCAAGATAGATGCCGGTGCCATAAGGGAGATCATAAGCCACTACACGAGAGAGGCGGGAGTCAGAAGTCTTGAGAGGAATATAGACAAGGTGTGTCGGAAGGCCTGCCGCAAGATACTCACCGGTGAGATGGATGTGGTCAAAGTCACAAAGAAGAATATCCAGGATTTCCTTGGCCCATACAAATATAAAGATGAGAATGGAAATCTGAAGAATAAAATTGGCGCTGTCAGAGGCCTTGCTTGGACGGCGGTTGGCGGTGTCACTCTGGAGATAGAGGTCAATGTGCTTCCGGGGACAGGAACTCTTCAGCTCACAGGTAAGATGGGCGATGTTATGAAGGAATCCGCTTATGCGGGAATGAGTTATATCAGATCCCTCAAGGAATCACTGGCGCTTGGAGACGATTACTTTGCAAAGCACGATTTCCATATCCATATACCGGAGGGGGCAGTTCCAAAGGATGGTCCGTCTGCCGGAATAACCATGGCGACAGCGTTGTATTCAGCCATATTTAACGTGCCGGTTAATGGCAGAATAGCGATGACAGGAGAGATAACTCTCAGAGGAGAGGTGCTTCCTATTGGAGGCCTGAAGGAGAAGCTCCTTGCAGCCAAGATGATCGGTGTTAAAGATATACTGATACCGGCGAAAAATGAGAGCGATTATCTGGAGCTGGATGAAGAGATAACATCGGGAGTCAATATTCATTTAGTGGAAGACATGAGGCAGGTGCTTGACCTTGCCCTTGTCAGATAAGGAGAAGTGTATGATAGTAAAGAGCGCTGAGCTTGAGACTGTGTGTGGAATTACAAGTAAATTACCTGATAACGATCTCCCGGAGATCGCATTTGCCGGCAAGTCAAATGTAGGAAAATCATCTCTGATAAATGGGCTGCTTAACAGGAAGTCGCTTGCCAGAACATCCGCGCAGCCAGGTAAGACACAGACGATCAATTTCTATAATGTAAATAAAAATCTGTACTTTGTGGATCTGCCGGGATATGGATATGCAAAAGTATCGGTGGAGATAAGAGCAAAATGGGGCAAGATGATCGAGAGATACCTTCACGGTTCTCCGCAGCTCAAAAAGGTATTCCTGCTGATAGACATAAGACATGTGCCATCGGAGAATGACTGCATGATGTATGACTGGATCGTGGACAATGGCTATGAGCCGGTGATCATTTGCACAAAACTGGACAAGATCAAGAGAAGCCAGGTTCAGAAGAACTTGAAGCTCATACGTGAGAAACTGGATCTTGTTCCTGGAACAACGATGATACCGTTCTCCGCACAGACAAAGCAGGGAAGAGATGAGATCTGGAATCTCATAGAGGAGACACTGGCACAGGAGCAGCAGTAAAGTAATATGAACATATAGTCAGATAAATAGACAAAAAAATGACTGAGAATATCGAGGAGTATAATTCTTTTCGGTATTCTCAGTCATTTTTATGCTGATATTAGCTGGATGTGTTGGATGCCCATAACTGTTTTACGAGTATATCATATATCTCAGTGCTTTTCTGACGCCAGTTGTCACATATGGCAACAGCCACGGCCTGGGTAGGCACGCTGAACTTTATATCCAGCAGCGGCTCGTTCCTGTCGTTGATGACGCAGGAGACGGTATATTCATTGGAATCGTTGAGGTAGTAGTCAGACTGTATCTCAGTTTCCTTTTTGAGGTTGATCTGCTGTTTCTCAAAGAAATCCAGTATATCCTGTTTGATGGCATATGGGATCCTGTTCTCGAACATGCTCAGGGCTTCCTCACCTTTGTAGGTTATCTTATAATGGGATGCGCCTCTTATGCTTGATACATATACAAATTCGCTTTCTATAAGTCCGTTTATGGCTTCCTGAAGAGTGAAATAATTGGTGTAGCCCTTCTCCAGAACAAAGTCTGAAATCTGTGAATTGGTCAGAGTGAAGTTAACTCTGTCAAGCATATAGAGCACTATGAGTTTATATAATACAATAGATTCGGTTCCCATATCGTGTATCCTTTGTTAAAATGTTTGTCCGTGCTGATGAACGGACAACATTCATATGATAACATTAGTAAAATTTAAAATCAATATATTTACAATTGTTCTATTTATGTTATAATAAGCGAGAATAATATGCGTGCTTAGCGCATTTTTATTTTTTTACCGTAATTGAATTTGATGTATCATTGAGAGACACTACTTATTTCTTAGAGTGTTTATATTCCCATAATACTTAATTTATTTGTTAATCATTGGTTTCAGTGAAAGGAGACAATTATATATGGATTTTAGTAAAGCTTCTCTTGCAGAGTTGCGTCAGTTTACCAAGGATAATGGTATAAAAGGCTGCTCGGGAATGAAGAAGGCGGAGCTTGCGCAGTTCCTCATAAAATATGTGGAGGAGCATGTGACAGCGGTTTCAGTGGAAAATAAGAAAAATGTGTCAGAGCCTAAGACCGAGCATGTGGTCAGAGAGACAGCCGGAGACACAGAATACAGAAAAACCAGGATAGTACATCACTCTGAGGGCTCAAGAGGTGATGATTTCAGGGAGAACAATGGACAGAGACGTATGAGAAGAATGGCTACATATCAGGATCACAGCCAGAATCAGGAGAGATACCAGGATAGAGGTCAGAATCAGGACAGAAACCAGGAAAGGTATCAGGACAGAGGTCAGAGCCAGGAGAGATACCAGGACAGAGGCCAGAATCAGGACAGAGTCCAGTCAAATCAGGCGGCACAGAACGTGAACGAGTATCTGCCGGAGCTCGACAGTGGAAGACAGGCTCACGGAATACTTGAGGTCATGCCTGAGGGATATGGCTTCATAAGAAGTGCAAACTATCTTCCGGGAGATCAGGATATATATGTGTCACCGGCACAGATCAGAAGATTTGGTCTCAAGACAGGAGATATAGTCACAGGTAATATAAGAAACAAGACACAGGGAGAAAAGTTCAGTGCCCTTTTATATGTGGCAAGCGTGAACGATGAGGATCCTGTGGTCATAGCGGCCCGCAAGAGCTTTGAGGAGATGACCCCTATCTTCCCTAATGAGAGGATAGAGCTTGACGGAGACGGTGCTCCTATCCCTATCAGGATGATCAATCTTCTTGCCCCTATAGGTAAGGGACAGAGAGGCATGATCGTTTCACCACCTAAGACAGGAAAGACGACTCTTCTCAAGCAGATCGCAAAGCAGATCAGCAGAAGATATGAGGATATGCACCTGCTCGTCCTTCTCATAGATGAGAGACCTGAGGAGGTAACAGACATAAGAGAGTCCATAGAGGGCCCTAATGTGGAGGTTATCTATTCAACATTTGATGAGCTTCCAGAGCATCATAAGAGAGTGTCAGAGATGGTCATTGAGAGAGCAAAGAGACTTGTGGAGTCCAAGAAGGATGTCGTGATCCTGCTCGACAGTATCACACGTCTGGCAAGAGCGTATAACCTCACGGTCGCTCCTAGCGGAAGAACTCTGTCAGGTGGTCTTGATCCTGCAGCGCTTCACATGCCAAAGAGATTCTTTGGTGCCGCCAGAAACATGCGTGAGGGAGGAAGCCTTACGATCCTTGCCACAGCGCTGGTCGACACGGGCAGCAAGATGGATGACGTTGTATTTGAGGAGTTCAAGGGAACCGGTAACATGGAGCTTGTGCTTGACAGAAAGCTCTCAGAGAAGAGGATATTCCCTGCCATAGATATAGCAAAATCCGGCACCAGAAGAGATGATCTTCTGCTCAACAAGGAAGAGCAGGAGGTTGTCACAGCCATTCACAAGGAGCTCATGGGAAGTAAATCAGAGGATATTCTTGAGGATGTCAGAAAGCTGTTTGTTCGTACCAGAAACAACAAAGAATTTATCCACTATGTAAAGCAGTCACTTCTCAGAAAATAACAGCAGGATTGTTGAGATGATTTTGTCAAAAAAATCAAAAAACTGCTTGCATTGTACTGGTCACTATGTTAGAATACAGAAGTTGTGTTATGAAGAACCCTGGCTTTATGCCTGTTCTCATATATAAATATATATGTAAAGAGGTGAAAAAGAATGCGTAAAGGAATACATCCAGATTACTATCAGGCAAAGGTTGTATGTAACTGTGGTAACGAGTTCGTTACAGGATCAACAAAGGAAGAGATTCACGTAGAAATTTGCTCAAAGTGTCATTCATTCTACACAGGTCAGCAGAAGGCAATCAAAGCACGTGGTAGAATTGATATGTTTAATAAGAAGTATGGCGTTCAGGCCAACTAATAAAAACGTTGATAGCTTGAGGTTATTTTACAATAATCTCAAGCTGTTTTTTTATTATCCAGTTAAATATACCGATAGGAGATTGGCGTGAAGAGAGTAAGAATAGGCGGTCAGGCTGTCATGGAAGGTGTCATGATGAAAAATGGCGACAGATATGCGGTGGCAGTCAGAAAACCGGATAAAGATATAGAAGTGAAAGTTGTGGATTATGTGTCCATGGCATCGAGAAGTGTATTTTTCAGAGTTCCTATAATCAGGGGAGTTGTCAATTTCGTGGAATCCCTCGTGATAGGAGTGAAGACCCTCACATACTCAGCATCGTTTTACGATGACGAGGAGCCTGAGAAGGCGGAGAAAGAGAAAAAAGAAAAGAAAAAAGAGAGGACACCTGAGCAGCAGAAAAGAGCGGACGATGCGGCGATGATAGGTACAGTGTTATTTTCACTTGTATTTGCCATCGCGTTATTCATGATGCTTCCTGCATTTATCGGGGAACTCATAGACAAGGTTATAGATAACAGGATCATAATGTCTGCCATAGAGGGAGTTATAAGACTTGGAATATTCCTGGGATATGTGGCACTCATATCGCTTATGAAGGATATACAGAGAGTGTTCATGTACCATGGGGCAGAGCACAAGACGATCAACTGTTTTGAGGCTGGGGTGCCACTGACTCCGGAGAACGTGAAGAAGTATTCAAGATATCATAAGAGATGCGGAACAAGCTTTCTGTTCATCGTAATGATAATAAGCATAATTGTTTTCATGTTTATAAGCGCAGATACGGCATGGCTCAGACTTGTCATAAGACTGCTGCTGGTTCCGGTAATCGCCGGTATATCATACGAATTTATAATGTTTGCTGGCAAGAGTGATTCAAAGCTTGCAAATGCGCTGTCAGTTCCGGGAATGTGGGTTCAGAGACTCACCACAAGGGAGCCGGATCTTGACATGATAGCAGTTGCGATAAAGTCCGTGGAGGCAGTTATAGACTGGGAGGCATACCAGGACGCCATGCACAAGGGCGAGATAGAAGATTAAAGGATTTCGATAGAGATGAAGCTGTGTGAACTTTTGAGAATGGGACGGGACAGGCTGGAGAAAAGTGATGTTCCTGATGCGGATATAGACGCTGATATATTGTGGCAGTACCTGTCGGGTATGAACCGTATGGATATGATCATGGCCAGAGAAGATGACGTGGATGATGATAAATCGGAAGCCTACATGAAGCTCATAGAAAAGAGGAGCACAAGGATTCCGCTTCAGTATATCACAGGTGAGCAGAATTTCATGGGATATGATTTTGATACCGCAGAAGATGTGCTCATTCCAAGGATGGACACAGAGACTCTTGTTGAGACGGCATTGAAGCTTGTAAAGGACGCTGACCATAACGTTGATGTTTTGGACATGTGCTGCGGTTCGGGCTGCATAGGAGTATCGTTTGGACTCTGGAACAAGAACAGCAGGATCGTACTTGCCGATGTATCTGAGGCAGCGATCGGTCTTGCAAGGAGAAATGTAGCGAAACTGTGTGCAGGGGATGATAGATTTGAAGTGGTCAGGACGGATCTCTTTGAGCAGATATCCGGGAAATATGACCTCATACTGTCGAATCCTCCATATATAAGAAGTGATGTCATAGAGACACTCATGCCGGAGGTCAGGGAGCATGAACCACATCTGGCACTTGACGGAACGGCGGATGGATTGTATTTTTATAGAATAATAGCCGATAAGGCGAGAGAATATATAAAGGATGAAGGATATGTTGTATTCGAGATTGGCAATGATCAGGCAGAAGATGTACAGTACCTCCTTGTAGATTCAGGTTATGACGATATACATGTTGTACAGGATCTGAGTGGTAATGACCGGGTGGTGTACGGCAGATATGACAGAGAAGATAACCGGTAGATTTAACGCTGCAGGAGACAGCGTGACAGAATGAATATAGAGAGGTATAGATATGTTTGACAGATTAGAAGAACTTGTAGATAAGCTTGATACGATAAATAATCAGCTCACCGATCCTGATGTTGTGTCAGATCAGAACAAATTCAGAAAGCTCATGAAGGAGCAGAGCGATCTCTCACCTATAGTTGAGAAGTACCATGAGTACAAGGATGCAAAGACTACCATAGAGGACAGTCTTGAGATTCTTGAGGAGGAGAGCGACGAGGAGCTCCGCGAGATGGCAAAGGAAGAGATGAATGAGGCAAAGGCGAATCTCGAGACCATAGAGCAGGAACTCAAGATTCTTCTGCTTCCAAAGGACCCTAACGATTCCAAGAACGTAATCGTGGAGATCCGTGCCGGTGCAGGCGGAGATGAGGCTGCTCTGTTCGCATATGAGGTGTACAGAATGTACCAGAAATATGTTGACCAGTTCAAGTGGAAGGTTGAACTTATGAGTGTCAACGAGAACGGTATCGGAGGATTCAAGGAGGCTGTGTTCATGATCACCGGAGACGGTGCGTACTCCAAGATGAAGTACGAGAGTGGTGTACACAGAGTACAGCGTATACCTAAGACAGAGTCAGGCGGAAGAATCCATACATCGACCATAACAGTTGCGGTTATGCCTGAGGCTGAGGAAGTTGATGTAGAGATAAATGAGAATGATATAAGGATAGATGTAATGCGAGCATCAGGAAACGGTGGACAGTGTGTCAATACAACCGATTCGGCAGTACGTCTTACACATATACCTACAGGAATAGTGATCTACAGCCAGACAGAGAAATCACAGCTCCAGAACAAGGCAAAGGCATTTGCCCTTCTGAGATCAAAGCTGTACGACATGGAGCTCCAGAAGCAGCATGACGCAGAGGCTGCGGACAGAAGAAGCCAGATAGGAACAGGAGACAGATCAGAGAAGATCAGAACATACAATTTCCCTGAGGGAAGAGTTACAGATCACAGGATCAAGCTCACATTATACAAGCTTGACCAGATCATGAACGGAGATCTGAATGAACTTATAGACAGTCTTATAGCGGCTGACCAGACAGCAAAGCTGGCACAGGTGAATGAGGAGGAATAATATGGCAGCGTGGAGTGACAATATAAGAAAAGTAGAACCTTATGTTCCGGGTGAACAGCCTAAGGATACAGATGTGATAAAGCTCAATACGAATGAGAATCCGTACGGCCCGTCACAGAGAGTGAAGAATGTAATGATGGATATCGATACACTCAGATTATATCCGGATCCAACAGCATCGGCACTTGTCGATGTGCTTGCAGAGTATCACGGAGTTGATCCTTCACAGGTATTTGTGGGAGTGGGTTCGGATGATGTGCTTGCCATGTCGTTTCTTACATTTTTCAACTCTGACAAACCAATATTGTTCCCTGACATTACATATTCCTTCTATGATGTGTGGGCAGAGCTTTTCAGTATCCCTTACGAGAGACCGGCACTTGACGAAAACTTCAGGCTGGTGAAGGAGAATTACTACAGAGAGAACGGGGGAATCGTATTCCCTAATCCAAATGCCCCTACAGGAATATACGAGGACATAAAGAATGTGGAGGATATAGTCAGCCACAACAAAGATTCGATAGTCATAGTAGACGAGGCGTATATAGATTTCGGCGGCGAGTCGGCACTTGGTCTTATAGACAAATATGACAATCTTGTGGTTGTAAGAACGTTCTCAAAGTCGAGATCCATGGCGGGACTCAGGATAGGATATGCAATAAGCGACCCGGTTCTGATAAAGGCCCTCAATGACGTAAAGTATTCATACAACTCATATACAATGAACAGACCATCACTGATAATGGGAACAGAGTCAGTTAAGGACGATGAGTATTTTAAGGAGACTGTTTCAAAGGTGGTCGCCACGAGAGAGAGATTCGTGGAAGCTATAAAGCCACTTGATTTTACATGTCTTCCTTCGTCTGCAAACTTTGTATTTGCAACGCATAAGGATATTCCGGCAAAGGAGATATTCCAGGCTGCGAAGGATGCCCATATATATGTCAGATATTTTGACAAACCACGTATAGACAATTATCTGAGGATATCCATTGGTACGGATGAAGAGATGGATAAATTCACAGAGTTCCTTACAAATTATATACAGGAGAGATAATAAACAGACCGCTGTGCCAAAGGCATGGCGGTTTTTTCTTGATATGGCGGCAACAACTGTGCCAGGATTCCACTATAAAGCGCAGGATTCCACTATAAAGCGCACCAAAACTATTGAATTTGGCAGAGTTTTTCTATAGAATTCACCCATGAAATATTTCAGGAAAAAATATCGGGACGTTTCGTTTGATTTTGTTTGTAAAAGGAGAATTGAATGAATTTTGATGAATTTATAGCCAGAGTAGTGGATGAAATGAGAAGCAGACTTCTCAGACAGGGAGATGGATCAGACATCCGGGTCAATAAGGTTTTGAAGAATAATGGGGTGGAGCTCACTGCGATGAATGTGTGCAAGAGCTCTGAAGAGGTGTGTCCTACGATATATCTTGATCCGTTTTACAGGGATTATGAGCAGGGGATGGATTTTGATGTTGTCATGGAAGATATATGCAGGCTCAGAGAAGCGAACTGCAGGTGCAGGAAGCTTGATATACGCGATGTGGTGGATGAGACGAAGGTTATGGACAACATAATAGTGCGGCTTGTCAACAGGGAGCGAAATAGCCGGCTGCTTGAGAGTGCACCATTTATAGAGTTTAATGATCTTGCGATAACTTTCAGAAGGGTGCTGAGTCTGGATAACGACGGCCTGGCAACCACGATAGTCAACAATAATGATGTGAAGAGGTGGAGAGTCAGTCTGGATACATTGTATAAGAATGCACTTAAGAACACCCAGAGAATGTTTCCGTGTGTAAGGCAGAACCTTTTTGATGCGCTGAAGGGCAGATATGAAGGGATAGATTTCGATGACGACTGTGACAATGTGGACGAACTGTACATGTTGTCAAACACGCACGGTATCAATGGGGCCACGGCCGTACTGTATGATGGAATGCTTGAGGAGTGTGCGAATATGGTGGGTGATGACATATATATCCTGCCATCCAGTGTGCATGAGCTGCTGTTTATCAGGGCAAGTGCGGATTACACAGAGGATTATTACAAGGATCTCATAAGAGAGGCGAACAAGGTAACAGTGCCTGCCATGGATTATCTGTCTGACAGTCTGTATATGTACAGCAGGGAAAAAGGAAAACTCTTGATAGTCTAAAATGTTGACAAAATATATCCCATGACATAGAATAAAACCAGTGTTCTAAGGGCAAAAATTATGTTTAATGGGAGGAACAGACATTGGAGGATAGTTATATTTCGTGCAGAGATAAAATTGTCGCTTCAGCTATCGAACTAATTGGAGATTTGGGATTACATGCTCTTACACCGAAGAACCTTGCACGAAAGCAGAATATATCTGATACGCTGATATATAAGTATTTTGGGGGTATAGATGAGGTACTTATAGCGGTTGTGAACGAATATGCGGCATTTGATGTCAATATCCAGAGGACTGTTGAGAGACTTGACGGGACATACCTGGATAAGATCAAGTATTATGCAGATACATATGCAACATATTATGATAACTATATTGGTATGGGTGCGATAATGCTGCATTATGAAGAATTGCTTCATATGTCAGAGACGAGAGAGATCATCTCTGAGTGTATGTTGAAGCGTAATGATTTTGTGTGCACATTATTTCAGAGTGCGATTGACAGCAAGGAGATACGAGCGGTTTTCTCACCGAAGGAACTTACGCTCATGTTCAACGGAATTTTTACAGAGGGATTGCTTGAACGGAGAAACCAATACTCAAGGAAGAGTTTCAGGGTTGAGATCAAGGAGATGCTCAGTCATCTTGAGAAAGTACTTAGGTTGTAAAATTAGGGAGGAATTGTCATGAAAATATTAATAGCTGAGGATGATGTTGCAAATGCAAAATTTTTATCCAAGTATTTGAGTAAGTTTGGTGATGTGGTCATAACACCTGATGGAATCGCAGCGGTTGATGAATTTGTAAATGCTCTTGAGAAGGGCGAACTGTTCGAGCTAGTGTGTCTTGATATCATGATGCCAAAGATAGATGGGTATAAAGTCCTGGCATCCATAAGAAGTGCAGAGAGAAAGCACGGAGTGTCAAGGATGCTCAGATCGAAGGTCATAATGACCAGCGCACTTGACGAGGCAAGCTTTGACAGCAATCTCGCCAGCGATGATTATGATGATTACATATGTAAGCCGATTGATATCATGAAGTTTAATGACATGCTGAAGAAACTGGACATTATCAAGTAGATGATATGATATTGATACATGCGAAGCCCGTTATTGTAAGATATCGGGCTTCGAAGTGTCTTATGACACTGAATATTAGATGGCAGGGACATAAAGATGGATTTATTTGAATATATGAGGGAGAATTTCTCGGAGGATGATTCTCCTCTGGCAAAAAGAATGAGACCGACCAGCCTTGATGACGTGGTTGGACAGGAACATATTATAGGCAAGGACAAGCTTTTGTACAGGGCGATAAAAGCGGATAAGATAAGTTCGCTTATATTTTATGGCCCTCCGGGGACCGGCAAGACTACGCTTGCCATGGTCATAGCCAATACAACCAAAGCGGAGTTCAGACAGCTCAACGCCACAACGGCGGGCAAGAAGGACATGGAAAAGGTTGTGGAAGAGGCGAAGAATACCAAGGCTATGTATGGCAGACGGACTATACTGTTCATCGATGAGATCCACAGATTCAACAAGTCACAGCAGGATTATCTCCTGCCATTTGTTGAGGATGGAACGGTGGTACTCATAGGAGCGACCACGGAGAATCCTTATTTTGAGGTTAACGGGGCTCTCATATCCAGATCCCATATATTCCAGCTCAATCCATTGTCCAGGGAGGACATCAAGAAGCTCATCCACAAGGCAGTGTACTCAGAAAATGGCATGGGTGCATTTGATGCAGACATTGATGAGGATGCCGAGGACTTTCTTGCAGACATGGCGTCGGGAGATGCGCGAAGTGCGTTAAATGCCATAGAGCTCGGAGTTCTGTCGACGGAGAGAAGCGAGGATGGCAGGATACACATAACACTTGAAGTGGCGGAGGAATGTATCCAGAAGAGAGCTATAAGATATGACAAGGACGGAGATAATCATTATGATATAATATCCGCATTTATAAAGAGCATGCGTGGATCAGATCCTGATGCGGCGATATTCTACCTTGCAAAGATGCTTTACGGAGGTGAGGATATAAAGTTTATTGCCAGAAGGATCATGATATGTGCCAGTGAGGATGTGGGCAATGCTGATCCGAATGCTATCGTGGTGGCGTCGGCATGTGCACAGGCTGTGGAGAGAGTCGGAATGCCTGAGGCACAGATAATACTTGCCCATGCGGCTTCCTACGTTGCGTGTGCACCGAAGAGCAATTCTGTGGTGAATGCGATATTTGCGGCTATGGATGCGGTAAAGCATGAGGACACGGGTCAGGTTCCGGTGTATCTCAGAGATGCACATTACGGCGGTGCAGCAAAGCTTGGACACTCAGGATACAAATACGCTCATGATTATCCGAATAATTACGTTGACCAGCAGTATCTTCCTGATAAGATTGCAGGCAGGGTATTCTATGAGCCGTCGGACAATGGTTATGAGAGAGATATCAAGGCGTATTTTGATAAGATAAAGAAGAGAGACTGATATGGATATATTGAAGAGAATTGGAGCTATAGTGCTTGTACTTGTGCTCATCGGAATGTATGTTGCGACATTTATAATGGGAATAACCGGAAGTGATAATCTGATGGGTATGATATTCCTTGATGTGGTCATTCCTGTTGTGTGCTGGGGAATATGGCTCATCGCCAGGGTGCTCAGACGCAAGGGCGAAGATATGAGAGATCAGAACAAGTAGAACAGTACAAATATGTTGAAAAAAATTACATAATTTGATATACTCTTTAAAGTTCAAAAAATACTTAAGAGGTAGATGAAATGAGTTTATTAAAAGAATGGCGTGATTACGCATACGGATTAGATGACAGAACACCTGAGGGAAAGGAATTCTGGGTTAGTTATTTCCAGGCAGAGAAGGGCGTATATGAGCAGCTTCTTGCTAATCCTCTTGCAGACCCTGTACATGGAACTGTAAAAGAGCTTGCTGAGAAGTACGGACTCACTATTCAGTATATGATCGGATTCCTCGACGGAATAGATGACAGTCTTGCAGAATCAAACAATCTTGATGATGTGACAGAGGACTCAGAGGTTAAGCTTCCTATAGATTATGAGAAGCTTTATATGAACATGGTTGAGTGCAATGCAGAGTGGCTTTACACTCTTCCTCAGTGGGATGGAATATTCTCCAAGGCAAAGAGAGACGAGCTCTACAAGATACAGAAGTCATCTAAGACTATCATCAAGGCACCAAAGGTTGGAAGAAACGATCCATGTCCATGTGGAAGCGGACTTAAGTACAAGAAGTGCTGCGGTAAGTAATGATATATATCATGCTGATATAACTGGCAGATATGAGAAGGCGGTTAAAGGGTAAACTTTTGACCGCCTTTTATATTTGCGTGAAAGGATATACAGATGGAATTTAATGAATCCCAGAAGAGAGCGGTGAGACACTGCGATGGGCCGATGCTGCTGCTAGCGGGGCCTGGTTCAGGTAAGACTACGGTCATCACCCACAGGATAAAATACATTACAGAAGAACATGGTGTGAGACCTGACAATATTCTGGTCATAACCTTCACGAAGGCTGCGGCAAATGAGATGAAGGGGCGGTTTCAGGAGCTGTGTCCGGGCGTCCGCGGGGTAACCTTTGGCACGTTTCACTCTGTATTTTTCTGGATGCTCAGAAATGCATATAATTACACAGCGGCGAATATCGTCACGGATTCAGAAAAGTATGGAGTCATAAGGGACAGCATAGACAGGCACGGCTTTAGGTATGACAGTCAGGAGGATTTTGCCAAGAATGTTGTCGGGGAGATAGGCAATGTCAAGAGCGGGAGAGTGAGTCTTGAGAACTATGAGAGCACAACGATGAAGCCTGAGGATTTCCGAGTTGTGTACGATGAGTATGAGAATTTCCTGAGAAGATGCGGGAAGATAGATTTTGACGATATGCTGGTGTTCACATATGAGCTATTGTCGGAGAGACCAGACATACTTAAGATGTGGCAGAACAAGTTTCGGTACATACTCATAGATGAGTTCCAGGATATAAATATGATCCAGTATGACATTGTGAAGCTGCTGGCCGGAGAGGACCAGAACGTATTTGCCGTGGGTGACGATGATCAGTCGGTGTATGGCTTCAGGGGGGCTGCTCCGGCTATAATGAAGAAGTTCCCGGGGGATTTCCATGGTACGGTCATAGAATACCTGAATGTCAATTACCGCTGCAGCTACGATATAGTTGAGTGCTCGAAGCGGATAATACAGAACAACCGGGACAGATATGAGAAGCAGCTCAGGTCGGCATTTGCCGCGGGACAGAGCGACAGAGTCCATATAGTTAAGACGGACAGCATGACGGAGCAGAATAAGAAGATTATAGACAGGATAGCAGAGCTTAACCGGGCTGGTATTCCATACCGTGAAATGGCGATCATATTCAGGACGAATACCGAGCCGAGGGCGCTGGCTTCAAAGCTCATGGAAAATGGCATACCATTTTTGATGAAGGATAACATACCAAATATCTTCACGCACTTCCTAGCTGAGAACATATTTGACTATATAAGGCTTGCAAGGGGCAGCAGGGACAGGAGAACGGTCCTCAGGATCATCAATAAGCCGAACAGGTATATAAGCAGGGATGCATTTGATTCGCCGGTGGTGAACTTTGAGGAGCTGAGGCAGAATTATAAGGATAAGTATAGGATAGTCAACAACATAAATGTCCTTGAGAACGATCTGGAGAGGATAAGCAGACTTGCACCGTACGCGGCTGTGAATTATATAAGGAAAGCGGTTGGACTGGATGCGTATGTGAGGGAATATGCTGAGTACAGGGGCGTGAGTGAGGATGATTATATTGATATCCTGGAGGAGATACAGGACAGTGCAAAAGACTTCCTGAGCTTCGACGGCTGGATGGAGTATATAGACGAATACACAAAACAGCTCAGAGAGCAGAGCAGGCAGGGCAGTGTGGCGGGTGATACAGTCACACTTTCGACTATGCACTGTTCAAAGGGACTTGAGTATTCATATGTATTCATAATGGATGCTGTTGAGGACATAACGCCTCATAAGAAATCGGTTGGAGATGGAAATATAGAGGAGGAACGCAGGTTGTTCTATGTGGCAGTCACGAGGGCTAAGTATGGACTGTATGTGTATGTTCCCCAGAAAATGTATGGAAGAAAAGCGGTGACCTCGAGATTTGTCCAGGAAATGCTTGTGGACAGGTCTCTGATAAAAACAGGAAACACCATAATCCACAAGCGGTATGGACGCGGAGTCATCACATATGTAGATGACAGAAAGCTGTGTGTCCACTTCGATGATATACATGAAACAAAGACGCTCAGCCTTGAATACACGATAAATAACGAGCTTATAGAAAACGCATAGATGTACGGATATTATTCCTCGTCATCTGAATTGAATTCCAGATCGTCCAGGATCTCGTCGAGGGCGTCAGCGACATCGTTGAACTCAGCCTCGTCGGTGATCTCGTCGAGGGTGACATCGTCTCCCTGCTCGCTGTATCTGTACACGATGATATCGGCATCCTCGTCATCTGCAGGAAGCAGAGCGGCATAAGAGATGTCATTTACCTCGAATTTGGCAATGATCTCACATGTGCAGGATGTTCCATCCTCGTATGTTATATCGATCATCTCGATATCCATTTCGTCGGTTTCGTTATTGTTTATATCTGACATATAGGTATCCTCCTGATTGTTTTATTCAGTTTATTCTAGTAAATAATTGGTGCTATGTCCAGTACAATTATAAAATGAAATTATTGACAAAGCCTGCACCCGCACATATACTAGACACAAAAGGCGAAGAACAGGAATTGTAGTATTTAATACAATCAGAGTGGAACCGCGGAGATAATACTTCGTCTCTATATGCATATCATATGTATATTGGGACGAAGTTTTTTGTTTGCTTACAGATATATTATCGACCAATATAGAAAGGACATTATATTTATGAAGATTTTAAACACGCTCACAAGAAGAAAAGAAGAGTTTGTGCCTATCAACGAGGGTAAGGTGGGAATATATGTATGTGGTCCTACTGTATATGATTATATCCATATAGGAAATGCCAGACCAATGATAGTATTTGATACGCTCAGAAGATATCTGGAGTACAAGGGCTATGATGTCAATTATGTATCGAATTTTACTGATGTCGATGACAAGATCATAAAGCGTGCAAATGAGGAGGGGGTGGATGCCAGCGTTATATCAGAGAGATATATCGCAGAGGTCAAGAAGGATATGGCGGCTCTCAATGTGCGTGAGGCGACAACACATCCAAAGGCAACAGAAGAGATACCGGATATGATTGAGATGGTAAAGACTCTTATAGAGAAGGGATACGCTTACGAGGTGAATGGAACCGTATACTTCAGAACCAGAAAGTTCAAGGACTACGGCAAGCTGTCCAAGAAGAATATCGATGACCTCCGTTCAGGTAACAGAGACCTTCTTGTATCAGGTGTTGATGAGAAGGAGGATCCGCTTGATTTCGTTCTCTGGAAGCCAAAGAAGGAGGGCGAGCCATCATGGCCATCACCATGGGGCGATGGAAGACCAGGCTGGCATCTTGAGTGCTCGGTTATGTCCAAGAAATATATCGGAGATGTAATAGATATACATGCGGGTGGAGAGGATCTTGTATTCCCACACCATGAGAACGAGATAGCACAGAGTGAGGCTGCAAATGGCACAGAGTTCGCAAGATACTGGATGCACAACGGCTTCCTCAAGATCAACAATGAGAAGATGTCCAAGTCACTTGGCAACTTCTTCACAGTCAGAGAGATAGCAGAGAAGTACCCTCTTCAGGTTATCAGATTCTTCATGCTGTCAGCCCATTACAGAAGTCCGCTCAACTTCTCAGCAGACCTTGTTGAGGCTTCAAAGAACGGCCTTGAGAGAATCCTTACAGCAGTTGACAGACTGAAGTCTATAAGCGGAACAGAAGGAGAAGTAGATAAGGCAGTTGCAGACGAGATGGATGCATTTGTGAAGAAATATGAGGCAGCCATGGATGACGACCTCAACACTGCAGATGCGATCTCAGTTATATTTGAGCTCGTAAAATATGCAAATGTAAATGTGACAGAGGAGTCAACAAAGGCTACTGTGGAGCTTGTGCTCAATACAGTGACAAAGCTCTGCGACATACTTGGAATCATCACAGAGAAGAAGAAAGAGATACTTGATTCAGATATAGAGGCTCTTATCGAGGAGAGACAGGCTGCAAGAAAGGCAAAGAACTTTGCTAGGGCAGATGAGATCCGTGACCAGCTCAGTGATATGGGAATTATCCTTGAGGATACCAGAGAGGGCGTAAAATGGAAAAGAGCATAGACAGTTACTTTACTGAGATACTCGGGGTGACATACACTAATCCAAGGGAGTATTCACCGCTTTCACTTGCATATATAGGTGACAGCGTGTTTGATCTTCTCATAAAGACCCTTGCTGTCACAAAGGATAACAAGCAGGCATACAAATACCACAAAGAGGTGAGCCAGCTTGTGAAGGCGGAGGCTCAGGCGGGATATATAATGTATCTTCTGGACAACGGACTGCTCACCGAGGAGGAAGAGTGGATATACAAGAGAGGCAGGAACACCAAGACTCATTCAACAGCCAAGAATGCGACTGTGGGACAGTACCGAATGGCAACGGGCTTTGAGTGCCTTATAGGCTTTCTGTATCTTGATAAGCAGTATGACAGGATGTTTGAGATCACGAGGATCATACTGAACCATGATCCAGTTGAAACGGACAGGGCAGAACAGCAGCACAAGGATCCGGGCAAAGCAGCACAGGAAGATACAATAGAGGATACCTCAACACTTGAAAAGAGTACAGAGAGTACAGATGGAGAAAAAGATGCAGAATAGAGAATTTGAGAATAACATTAAGACAGAGAGCGATGAGGAAGCATTTGTCATAGAGGGAAGAAATGCAGTCCTCGAGGCTTTCAGATCAGGCAAGACCATAGATAAGCTGTATGTCCTTGACGGATGCAGGGATGGAATCGTGAACAGCATAGTCAGGGAGGCGAAGAAGCAGGATACAGTGATAAACTACCTCTCAAAGGAAAAGTTAAACCAGATGTCACAGGCTGGCAAGCATCAGGGAGTGATTGCACATGCAGCGGCATATAAGTACGCAGAGATAGAGGATATGTTTGCACTGGCTGAGAGCAGAGGAGAGGATCCATTTTTCTTCATACTTGATGAGATAGAGGATCCACACAATCTTGGTGCGATCATCAGAACAGCGAATCTCTGTGGTGCCCACGGTGTAATCATACCTAAGAGGCGTGCAGTCGGAATCACAGCTACAGTTGTAAAGGCATCAGCGGGAGCTATCAATTATACACCTGTTGCAAAGGTGACAAATATCAGCAAGACCATAGAGGAGCTGAAAGATAGAGGCATGTGGTTCGCCTGTGCGGATATGGACGGAGAACTCATGTACAAGTGTAACCTCACAGGTTCCCTTGGACTTGTCATAGGTAATGAGGGAAGCGGCGTCAGCAGACTGGTCAAGGAGAAGTGTGATTATGTCGTATCTGTTCCTATGAAGGGAGACATAGACTCACTCAACGCGTCAGTTGCTGCCGGAGTTCTGGCTTATGAGGTCGTAAGACAGAGGATGAACAAGTAAAGGTAGAGTATATGTATTCGGAATTATCAGATAATGAACTGCTGGAGCTTATAAATGAACAAAAGGATAACGATGCTATGGAGACACTTATCAAGCGCTATGGCCCAATGATAACGGGACAGAGCAGAAGCCTTTATATCATAGGTGCTGATGAGGAGGATCTTATACAGGAGGGCATGATCGGACTGGTCAAGGCTGTGAATAATTACAGACCTGACAAGGGCGCGACATTCAAGACCTTTGCGTTCATGTGCGTGAGAAGGCAGCTCATTACCGCGGTGAACAATTCAAACAACAAGAAAAACGGACCGTTGAACTACTATATATCGATCTATGGCGATGGCGGGGGAGATTACTCCAGCCCGCTTGATGAGATAGATTCGGGTGTCATAACTAATCCTGAGGATATAATGATGGCGAAGCTGCGTGAGTCAGATCTTATAAAGCTCATCGACAGTAAGCTTTCTAAGTTTGAGAAGCATGTTCTTGACGAATATCTAACAGGCGCTTCTTATGAAGTGATAGGGGAGAGACTCTGCAAACCGGCAAAATCCATAGACAATGCGGTTCAGAGGATCAGAGCTAAGCTCAGGGATGTGTAATTAGAATAATAAAATTTTAAGTTGTTTAATCAAAGACAGGAAGCGGCATAGTGCCGCTTCCTTTTTTTGCAAAAAATTTGCTAATAAGCCTGCATATTAGCTTGAAATAAACTAAAATAAATGTATAGCCAACCTTAATCGAAAGTAACAAAAGGTAAAAATGATTAATTTTTATTGATCATCAGATTAAGGAGTGGTGACATGAGAGCGGAGAGCAAAGCTAAAAAAGGTAAAGGTAAGGTGGGAACGATCGTATTGTTCCTGGCTTTGCCGGTATTGCTTCTTATCGTATTCACTTATATACCATTTGTGGATATGTTTAAGAACAGTTTGACGGACTGGGATGGAATATATGAAGCTGAGACTGCGGGCGGAAAGTAAGTGATCCGGTCTGCGGTGGATAAAAATAAAGCCGCTCAGGGCGGCGTAAATACGGACAAAAAAATAAAAGCTACTAACGGGAGTCGGACCCGTGACCTCAACATTACCAATGGTTCGTGAGCTGTTTTACAGCTTTTTCTATCGTTCTGCATTGTGCTGAAAAAGTGTTATTTTATGCGGTTTCCGTTCAATATCGTTCAATATTGTAAATTCACATTTTCCAAGTTTTTTGAGATATAGTAGACAGATAGTAGACAGAAAAGAAGGCATAAAATACCCCGGCATGTATTGAATTTGTGACATACCGGGGGAGTATAGATTAGTTGATTGCAAGGAGCTTATACATGTCGTTGCTTGCCTTGACCTCATTTTCTTTCAGGGCATGAGAGTAAACATCAAGTGTGATAGATACTTTGGAATGTCCGAGCATTTTGGATATAGTCACCACATCATAGCCGAGGGAGATCATAAGTGTAGCAAACGTGTGTCTCAGTCCATGCAGATGTATTTCTGGTAACAATAGTTTTTCATCCGTGCATGAATCGTTGTACCTGAGTATGATCTCTCTGAATTTGTGGGTGGGTGTATCAATGTGCATCTGCTGGCCATCTTCCTGAATGAACAAATGGCAGCAGCCGAAGTCTGATAATGGTGCGCCCTTCCAATATGTGCCGAGACTGAAGGCATATTCTTTTTCGTGCTGTTTCCAATTCTTCAGCATAGCCATGCAGTTGGGTGGGAGAGGAACGCACCTTATGCCGGATTTTGATTTAGGATCCTTTTGTATCTGGCCACCTTTGACCTTGGCACATGATTTATTGATGGATATATAGCCTTTATCAAAGTTTATATCGTTCCATGTGAGAGCGATAAGCTCACCACGCCTAAAACCGCCATATATGGCCATGTTAAAATATACTATCATCTGTTCTGGTGTGGTCATGGTTGTGGTATAGCCTGCTGCCGCAATACGCCCGTTTTTCATCTTAGGGCTGTATTTTACCTCATACGGCTGTTCCAGATATTCCAGAAAGCGTTTAGCCTGTTCCACATTAAAGCATTCTTCGGCGGCGTTGTTATTCACCGCCGGGAGTTCCACACGTTTACATGGGTTATCATCTATCAGATTCCACTTGTACGCTTTAGAGAATACACTTGATGCTATCGCATGGGCTCTTCTGATTGTGGCAGCAGACAATCCCCTGTCTTTCATCGTGGTGTATATGTCCTGAAGGTGCAGCGCATTTATTTTACTGAGTTTCATCTTTCCGATGGTGTCTTTAAAGTACAGATCTATAACACCCGTGTAGCTCTCAATAACAGCTTGTGTCAGATTGCTTTCTGCATATCGTTTTTTCCATTCATCGACAAAAACCATAAATGACATGGTTTCGCCGTCCAGATACTTTCCACTTTTGCATCGCTCTTCAAATTCGATGGCGAACTTTTCGACCTCTTTCCGTATTTTTGCCGGAGTTTGTGCCGTGGGGGTATATGTTGTGGACTTGGTAATCTTTTGCTTGTTGCTGGAATAACCCAGGGAGACAGTGACCAGATAACTATTGCCTCTTTGTTTGATACTTGCCATAGTGATTCACTTTCCTTTCTGTTCTTGAATAGGATCGTGACCTCTGATATAATGAGTTTGCTTTTTATTATGCTCAGAGGTACAATCCTTTGTGATAATATGCTTAGAGTCACTGAGTGCCGTCAGTGGCTCTTTTTTTATGTGTAACAACATCATTCTTTGCCAGCTATTTTAAAAATGGATAAATCTGTATGGTTTTCTATTCGCTTTTTTACATTCAATAATTGCAAATATTCAGTGGTTTTCTCTTGCATATCCTTGATATTTATTAGATCGTTATGAGTGAAACCAAGCATGTAACCATTGAGCGTAGCAGGATCAACAGCCACAAGTTGTACTTGTTTGGTATTTGCATTTGCAGATATCGACATATCACAGTATCCATACTGAGAAAAAGTTGTCATAACATACGCCTGTAGAGAGGCGTTATCAGGTTTTACATAATCATTAGTGTTTGGATTTAACCATAATTGTTCAGTTAGCGGACCGCATTCAAAATCAAAAACACCAAAGTGAAATGTGGAGTATTCCAGAAATTCAAAAAACGTATACTTAATCCCATATTTTTCAAATGCATCAATATATCGTGTACTCCATGCCTTGGCGATTTTATCAAAAAATCTGGAGTCATAGATAAACTTTTCAATATCGGTGTTAGGGTAAAATACATCAATGCTTACACCAAATTCTTTCGCAATAGCACCTAAAGTAGATTCGTTTGGAAAATCCTGTGCTTTTTTATACCGGCTTATGCTATTAGGGTGAGCACCGATAATATCTGCAAAATCGGCTTGGCTTTTGTTGTGTTCTCTTTTCCATTGGTTCAAAAGCTCTGTAAATACCTTTGAGAAGTATTCTTTTTTACACTGATCACTAATCACATTGCAACCTCCAATTCTAAAATGTTATTCATGTTTGAATTTTTGTATTTCCGTAAGTTACCACAAATCACCCTGAGACAGCCACGGCAACGTGTGGTGCTTTTGCATAGCTGTATCAACGCATATCAAAAAAATAATCAAGTATGCAAAATCACATCAAAAAGCAAAAATACAAAGCTGTTTATCACAGATTATTAATGTGATAACATGTAAATATAAAGCAATCATTTGTTGATTGTATATATTATAACATTTATATAATGTTAGTCAAGCGGCCGTGACAAATAATATCTATAAACGACAATAGAAAGGAATAATGATTATGCGAAGTAATGAAAGAGTGAGAAATGAATTGATGTTACGTAGAGTGAGAAACTGGGAGCTTGCAAACAGACTTGGAATAAATGAGGCGACATTGAGCAGACGGCTCAGAACAGAGCTCCCAGAAGAGGAACAGGATAGGCTTATAGCTATTATACAGGATATACAGAAAGAGGGGGTGTAATATGCCAAGGATGGTGACGATAAAAGAGGCTGCTGCCATGACTGGTGTTCCCTGTTACCGGCTCCGCAGTTGGTGTGAACAAAACAAGATTGTTCATGTACATACAGGCACAAAGGTACTTGTGAATGCTGATAAGCTGGCGGAGTATTTGAATACAGGCGATACAAACTAGGAGGTGGGACAATGGCAGCAGAGCATATAAAAACAAAGAAAAAGGCAGAAATAAAGACAACACATGATATAGTTCTCAAGATCCTTGTGGAGAATGAGAATGCAAGGAGCAGTGATAATATACTGTATTACCTTGTATGTAAAGAGGTCGGCAGCAGGCGAGGTGTGAATATTGCTCAAGTATCTTTTGAGCAGTTCTTTACAACGGCACTTGCTGAATATGGTTTGCCAACATTTGAGACAGTGAGAAGAACAAGACAGAAAATACAGGCAGAATGCCCGGAACTGGCAGGTGACAGAACTGTTAGATATGCAAGGATGGCTTGCAAGGGCGCATTTGCAGAATATGCAAGAAATTAGGAAATGATAAATAGACTATAGGAGGTAGCAAAGATGAGTAACGATGACAGAAATTGTGTAATAGTAAGTAAGATGGAGATGAAGGCGATAGCCTTTGATAGAATGGTCAATCATGTATTGGTAAATAGTGCAGATAGTCTCAAGGCAGAAGAGATGGCGACAATGGTTCTCACAGCGAATGATCTTATAGAGGATATAGGAGAAACAGGCCGAGAAGAAGAGGTGTCAATCGGTGCTGATGATAACGAGGGCTTGTGTATGGCTGACAATGATTATTTTGATGATCTGGCAGATGAAGATATTGAGCCTTTCACATCTGAGACTTCTGAGGAGTAGAGAGGAGCCAAGCAATGGCGAGACGAAGAATGTTTAGCTTAGATGTGGTTGATACTGATAAGTTTATGGATATGCCACCTACTACACAGAATCTATATTTTCATTTGGGAATGAGAGCTGACGATGATGGGTTTGTTTCATCACCAAAGAAAGTGGCCATGATATGTGGTAGTTGTGCAACTGATCTGCAGTTATTGGTTTCTAATGACTTTATTATTCCTTTTGAGAATGGAGTAATACTAATAACTGATTGGAAGGCAAATAATTATCTTCGTAAGGATAGATATACAGAATCTAGATTCAAAGAGTATTTGGATACTGTAGAAGTAGATAATGACAAATATATAGTAGCCGCATCTTCTACTAGCTTGACATGTGGTATACCAAAAGATAACCAAACGGTCGACAAAAGGCATACCGATGGTTGCCACAGGTTAGGTAAGGATAGGGTAGAGTTAGGTAAGGACAGTAAATCTACCATGGATAGATCAGCATCAGGGAAAGATGTTGAAAATCAAAATGTTAAAGACAGGAAACATGATCAGATCAAGTATAGCGATGATCCAGAACTGGACGAGGCGATACATGAGTTTATAAAGTTCCGTAAGGGTGTCAAGAAGCCTATGAGTGACAGAGCAATAACGCTGATGATAAACAAGCTGGAGTCGCTATCACATGATAAGCATGAACAGGTACAGATTCTCAATCAGTCGATAATGCAGGGATGGACAGGCCTATATGCGCTTAAGGATGACGATAAGAGCCGAGGGCAGTCACGGAGTGTACATAACAATCAGCAGCCATTTTCAAGTAATGGTGAGCGGGATATTTTAAGTGAATGGAGGAATAGTTAATGACAAGGGAAGAAGTGCAAGATTTGCTTGCTATGGTGCAGGCTACATATCCGAATTACAACCCACCAAGCAGAACAGCAGCGGTCAATGCGTGGACTATAGCATTAGAGGAATATAGCAAAGATGAAATTGCTATGGCATTTAAGGTCTATATGCAAACAAATACAAGCGGGTTCGCACCGGTCCCTGGACAACTGATTGATAAAATTCACTCAATCACCCAACCGCAGGAGTTGAACGAAATGGAGGCATGGGCATTGGTCAGCCGGGCGATTCGGAACAGTGCCTACAATTCGGTGAAAGAATATGCAAAACTGCCGCCCCTGGTTCAGAAAGCAGTTGGACTTCCGAGTCAACTCCGGGTCTGGGCGTTAGATGAAGATTACAATGAGCAGGTTGTAATGTCGCAATTTCAGCGTTGTTATCGTGCAGAGGTTGCAAGGTCGCAGGAAATCGCAAAAATGCCAACCGATGCAAGACAACTTATTCAGAACGCCACGCAAGGCTATTCGGCTGAAATAGTTGATTTAAGGAATCAGGCGATAAAATCCATGCCTGAAAGGAAAGAAAACGAAATTAAGGCGATGGAAGAAAGGCCAGAGAGCGTCCGGATAGGATTAGAAAAAAATAGATAGAATGGTGGGCTGTGATGACAAACGAAGAATTGGTTGAACAAATCCAATCAGGTGTGAACATCACAGAGAATATGTACCAGTTATATGAGCATAATAGAGGCATTATATACAAGATGGCAAATAGATATTCGTGGGGTGCGCCCGTGGAAGATCTGACACAGGAGGCATATATAAGCTTATGTAAAGCAGTGAAAAAATACGACAAACAACAGGATATAAAGTTCATTAGTTATTTTTCAGCCTGCCTTGCTAATCATTTAAAAAAATATATACAGGATAGTGGGCGTGTTATTCGGATTCCTGTATATAAACAAGAACAGATATGGAAATATAATCAGGTCAGCAACTCATATATGCATAGATTTGGCCGTGAACCATCCACACGAGAATTTGCTATCTGCATGGGGCTGAACGTGAAGCAGGTAGAAGAACTTGAGCGGTTCATGTTCGCTGGTAGCTGCAGTGAGACGAAAAGCCTCAATCAGCAGCTCAGAGATAGGGATGATGAATGTCTAAATGACTCCATAGGCGTTGAATGTGAGGATTTGGACAGCGTATTGGATAAGCTGGCATATGAGCAGTTATGGCAGGAAATAGAGCGCAAATTAAAGCCCAGAGAGTATGACATAATGTATTTGCGGTATAGGCTGAATCTGAGCCGAGAGGAAACAGGGAGACGGCTGGGTATGTCACGGTGGGCGGTGGACAATGCAGAGTATAGAGCAATAAGAAAACTCAAGTATAATACTGTGGTGAAGGATTATGCAGAATATGCAGGATTTTCAACCGAAAGGCAGCAGACCAAACCTGCAGAAGTATGGTCATGGGATACTAGATCCTGGTGGTGATATTCTATGTATGCTATACGCTAAGGCGGTGAGACTGCTGTCATAGGTTCAAAGCTATATCGAAGCTAGGATTATGTGTATGTTATGAGAAATTGGGCGAACGCACTAAGTTAGACTTAGGCCGCCGGGGAAAAACAAATTTTAGAACAGTAATAAAGAACGGTGAGCCTTGGTTTGTAGGGAAAGATGTGGCGGAGATACTAGGACATAGTAATCTACAGAGGGCTTTGAGAGATTATATTGATGATGACGACAAAGGGGTGACAAAAATCGTCACCCCTGGAGGAACTCAGACAATGGAAATAATCAATGAATCTGGGTTATACAGCCTTATCATTTCAAGCAAGCTGTCAAGCACCGGATCATTATTGTAACATACAGAAAGGCAGCAGATACTTGACCTGCTGCCCTCTGTGCAATCATGGTTATTCATATGTCATTTGGGTTTAGTCAAAAGAGTACCTTGTCTTTTGTTGGCCTAATGTAGTTTGCTGATACGTTATTCATAAGCCTTCGGTTTGTGGGTAACTTCCCTCAGGTGTTCCAGCACCTGGGGGATTTTTATTTTGACAAATGCCTAAAATATTGTATAATGTATTTAACAAGACAGCCGAGCGATAGAAACCACCTATCCGTCCGGCAAACATGACTAAATGAAAACACCTCGTATGCTTGTCAGGCCGAGGTGTTTTTCTTATTTTCTATGATTCAGAATTGTCACAATAAGTATCGCAACGGTTAATATAACCATGAATTCCTCATATGTACTCATAAGGCACCACTCCCTTCCAAGACTCGAACGGATATGGTGTAACACCCCTCGGCTGCCCGATTAAATACACTATTCAATTTTTAGACACCGTGGATCCTGGAAAGTGAATTGTTTCCAAAATGGAAAGACCCACATAACGTAAAAGTCCCCGCATTTTGCGAGGCTTAAATTCATAAATAATGACAATTCGTGCCCTATAGGCATAATCAATATAGATGAATTTTATAACAGAACGTGCCCACAATCAAGACAATAATTTGTCTGGTAAAATATTCTCTGTTAGAGTACACCGCCTTATCTTCTTCCGGTTCCCAGCCGGACAGAAGATAGGATATATAGCGGCCGTTTATAGTTTGCTATAGTGTAGCTCTCAGTTCTATAACTTTGCCGATCATAAAGGCTTTGCCGGCTGCTATGTCCTCGTTACTGAGGTGTATGGCGGAATATGAGTTGTTGCTTGCTATAAGCTCTATTCCATCAGTGTGACACCTTATCTTACGGCAGATATGCCCCATACCATATACGCATATCAGTGCGAGATCTCCATCTGTAAAATCAGTCTGTCTCCGGGCAATCACAATATCACCCGCTAATATACGTGGCTCCATGGCATTATCAACTATCTTCATAGCCACAATTTTGGTGTCTCCAGCCATCTTCTCCGGGGTATATCCCAGTAATTTACTTATTGTATCCATTTTATCCTTTACCTTTCCGGCAGCAGATGATATAATCCCATTGATTTATTGGTGGGGATGTATCATCTGATACCCTTATCATGAGCCTTTCTGTTGTGTCACCAGCAGAAGGGCTATTTTTATATTGCAACGTCAAGTAATGCTCCAAAGGTCTCTTTGTAACTGTAACCGCCTATAATACCCAGCAGACGGGCTCTGACATTAACGCCCTGGTCCATCAGTCTGGCAATCTCTGAACTATACGCCTTTGGTACATAGCCGATCTTTGCTTTTTTCTTCAGATATGGGATATGTACAACTATGCGGATGGCGTTTCTGTCATATGTGTTGTATGTGTCTCTTTCAAGGGTCACAGTGAGGTTTTCTGGCCTGAACTGTGAGAGGTACTTTAGAACCTCCTGCCTGCCTTCGTATGTAACGCCTGCTGCCTTGATGGCTGTTCCCTTGGCGGTTCTCCATGCTTTCTTGAATGCTCTGGATAAGCTATAACCGGCTTTGTGAAGTCCGTTCGCCATGATACAAACGGCTTTGCGGATATTAACAATGTGTTTCCTCATGTGTACCTTCCTTTCTGAGCTCCTCTGTAAGCTCTATAAACGTTTCAGCAAAATGCTGATCAATCTCTTTGTTCCTTTTGAGCTGGGCTGTGAATTCTTTGTAGCTCTTATCTGATAATGAGAGAGCAAGGATTATTGACCTTATTAACATGTTGTGTGTTGCTCCTTTCTGTATCTTATGAGTATATTATAATGTATATGGTCGTATCTATCTAGTGGCATTTCATACAAAGATACGACCATATATTTAGTAATTATGTATATGGTCGTATATAAACGACAATGGTATAATATATCTAAAGTTAGTAATTTATAGGAAGGAGCTGAGATTATGGGGAATGAAAAAAAGAGCGATTATAGAGGCTTTACACCAGCACAAGCAGAAGCACATAAAAGGTATATGAAGAATTTTGTCGAAATAAAAGTTAGAATGACTGCTGAAAAAAGAGGAGTGGTTCAGGAACATGCCACGGAGATGGGAGAGAGTACAACTGCATTTATAAATCGTGCCATAGATGAGACTATGGAGAGAGACAAGGGCAAGTAATATATGGTTATATTCTCACAATGCATGGATTGTAAAAACTTTATAGGTAAACTGACAGATGATATATTTTATTGCAAGGCATATCCTGAAGGAATACCGGTTGATGTATTTTGGAATAAAATAGATCATCGAGAACATATAGCTGGTGACCATGGATTCTTATTCGAGAATCTATATACAAATGCTAAGTGATAAAATCAAACAGTGATTGAATGGATGCAGATAGCAGATGGCCATTTTACTACATAGACAAAGGAGGGAGAGCATGTTAAAAAGCACGTTTTTGCATAAACTGAAACAGGATAGAGTTCTTCGCATAGATGACTATATTATATCTTACAAGCCGGCAGAGATAAGCCGCTGTGATACAGAGGAGCTATATAGGTTCAAGAATATAGATGATCTGTATGAGAATGGAATGCTTGGATCTGAAAGTCTGAAGGATAAGCTGGCCGGTGCTGATATGGCAATATTCCACAAGGATTATGGAGACATTATAACTATAGACGATGGCAGCATCATGTTCTCTCCTTATGGCGATTATGACGAGATGAACGAACAGGAGATTAGATCTCTGTGGATGGAAGTATACCAGGATGCAGGAGACGAGGATCATATATATTTCAAGAACTTTGATATAATACCATCGGAGCAGGTACAGGACATATTTATAGATGACCTTAAGGCAGCAGGCTATATTGTCGGTGACCGGCAGAGATCATTAGTCGATCCGTTGGAGCAATCTTTTCATTGCCAAGGCAGTGTGGGAGAGTTTGATATAGTTTTCAATGATGACGATGGAGCATTTATTTATTCAGATGATCCAGAGGTGATAGATAATCTCATGGAGTGGTTTAACAGGGATAACAGTTGAATGTATCATGTGAGAGATGTATGGACTGCTGCCATATGAGCAAAACAATAAGAGCTATTCCACTCCCGGCAACTCTACAAGGTAGAGGCAAATGGGGGAACAGAACGCTCTTATTTGTTGATACTATATTATGTTCTAGGCAAAGTCAAGCATGATGTGGAAGATTTGAGTATTTGGAGTTATGCAAAATGAAAATAGAATTGTATGACAGAGTAGTATTAAAAAATGGCAATATAGCTTCAATAGTTGAAATATTGGCCCCGGATAAAGAATTTATTGTTGACATTGGTAGTAACGGAGATATAAATACAGAAGAAATTAGCATAGAGGAAATAGAAAGCGTATTTTAAACATCGTGAGAAAATGTAATATGGTGTGCATTTGACATCTCTGTACACGAGTTATATACTGATATGCGAAATGATATGGCTGAGAGCTCTATATAGCAAACATGGTTATAAAGACGTGAAAGTCTATGAATTAAACAACAAAATGGCTTATACGGTAAATAAACAAGCTGTTATGTTTGCCGATTTGCAGTAGAGAGTCTAACGTACTCCGCAGGGGTGCGTGAGGCTCTCTGATTTTAGATAGGTGGTATGCAATGATGGATAAAAATAGAGATATTGGCAAAGACACAATAATACATGAAGAAATGTCTCCAGAAAAAAGAGAAGAGATTTTAAGAAAACTAGAGGAAGAAAGTAAAAATTTAAAAGAATGGATAGAATGAAAATAAAATATATTGGCAAAACCAATTCTTTTATTTTGACGGAAGGTAAGATATATGAGGTTGTGTCCGTAGAAAGAGGTTGTTATAGGATAATTGATGATAGTGGAGAGGATTATTTATATCCGCCGGAATGTTTTGAAAAGATAAGTGGCTGAGCACTCTGTAATAGCAGGGTGCTTTTTATTTGGAATAATACTAAGCTGGCGTTACATAGGCAGCAGGGCATACTACAAATTACTAGATCCGGATGTGCATAGGTGGGGGTAGTACAGGAAACAGAATAAAACATGCAGATTTTGGCATAAAATCCACAGATTATCACACAAAAATTACATAAAATTGCAGGTTCGATATACAAAAATGTATGATCTGCTGCCAAGGAAATATGAGTAGATAGTTGGTAGGGCGTGTCACATTTGATACACCCTTATAATGCCCCGTATCTATAGGTGCACAGCAACTATAGTACATCCGGTAGCAGGTGAGGGATGTAATGGTGATGAGGTTCGGTCGTGGTGTGATCTTCCAGGGTTTTCCGTGTATAGGGTGTTAATAAATGTTAAGGTTGGAGAGTATAGAACCTTACAAAACTTGACATATGGTAATATATACAACTTGGCAAAACCCAACATTAGAGGATATACAGGCCAAGAAAAACCAATATACACATGTAATATTCAAAAAGAACATTTGCAGACCTGTAGGGGCTTTTGGTGTGCTGAAGGGGGACGTTTTGGGCACTCCCCCTGAATCAGGGTAGGTGTGTTGAAACACTCCCCTGATTCGTGGTAGTGCTTGATGACTGCCTAGGTTTAATCTAGGTAGTGTTGCAGATGTGCTCCTTGTGTGTTCTGACCGTATTCCCATTTGGGGAATACGAATGTATCGTTCTGGATGGAGTCCTGAATCAGGACCTCAAGTACCGTTTTGGTATCTGAGGTATGAGGTCGGTACTGGCGAGGCCATCGGTGTATGGGGTTATTATTAGTACCCCATATGTATATAGCGTAACGATTCGTGACGCTATTCATAAACTACTACAGGTTAGATGTAATTGAATGTTATTGCCAAAACCTATAGCAAACATAGGGTGTCACATTTTGTTACCCCCTTGTTGTTGCCGCATTTGGCGACATCGGCAACAATAGAAAACTTGTCAAAACATGACATTTGAAAATATATACAGGGCTCCCTAACGAATAGTTATGGAGATTACAAGGGTACTTTGGGGTACGGTTGTTCTAAGGTGTCATTAAAACTATGACCCCTTGATAGCAATAGGAACATGACGAAAGTTGACCTTCAGGGATATATACAACCTCAGAAAACCTCAAATTGAAAAAATATACAGAGCTCCCCGAACGAATCGGTCTGTCAGGGTACAAGTGTACCACCAGGTACGGTTGTTCAGGGAGTAGCAAAATGCGACACCCTTAATTGCTAACATATGCTAACATCTGACCAAGTGAAACTCCTCCTCAGATGTTAACAGATGTTAACGTCAGAACCTCAGAAAACCTCAAGTGTAATATTATTAGTGTTAGTTCAGGTTGTTGAAGAATGTTGAACCTCTACGTCTTTAAGGTCGGTAAAACGCCGACCTTGGCTAGTTGGAAAATGTTGACATTGTGGAGCAGGTATGTATAATAAAATATATAGGGAAGTGATACGTGACCCCCGCATTTTGGGTTGCGCCATCATTTCCCTTTTTTATGGGTGTCCATAGTATGGACACCCTTTTCTTATAAACGGAGAGTGTATACAAAAGGTAAAAAACATGGCAAACTCAGCGACAAAATGTTGCCGAGCTTGGAACAGCGTGGTGACAATGGCAGCAGTGGTGGAGAGCGGTGTAAGCCTAACTTACATCGTCAAGGATAGCGATGGATCCGGTGCATGACCGATTGATAGATATTATCTGGACTGCTGCCGATAGGAAAACATGCTGATTAAGGCAGCAGATCATAAAAAATTTGAAATAGTAGACAAATAGTAGACAAAAACAGATTTTTGCATGATTTATATAGAAGTTCAGGCAATAAAAAAACCGCTCAAAGCGGCATAAATACTGAAGATTATAAAAAAGCTACTAACGGGAGTCGGACCCGTGACCTCAACATTACCAATGTTGCGCTCTACCACCTGAGCTATAGTAGCTTGCTTTTCAAAAGCAATAATAACTATAACAAAATGGACATCAAAAATCAAGTAAAATATTTACATTTGTGCGAAAAATAATGACAAATCAAAAGATAATTGTGGTACAAGCAGTAAAAGTATGGTAAACTAACTGTAATCGTGTGCAAATTCGGTTGCAGACATTTAGAATTATCAAAAAAAGCGGGAGGCAGTTTGGAAATGGCTGAAGAGATGACAGGTAAGAATTTCATTGAACAGATAATTGAGAAAGATATCGCAGAGGGTAAGGTGCCGAAGATCGTTACCAGATTCCCACCAGAGCCAAATGGATATTTACATATAGGACATGCCAAGTCAATACTTTTGAATTACGGACTGGCACAGCAGTATGGCGGACAGTTTAATCTCAGATTTGACGATACCAACCCTACAAAGGAGAAGACAGAGTTCGTAGAGTCAATACTTGCAGATGTTAAGTGGCTGGGAGCAGACTTTGGAGACAGAGTGTTCTTTGCATCAAATTACTTTGACCAGATGTACGAGGCTGCCATAAAGCTCATCAAGAAGGGCAAGGCATATGTGTGTGACCTCACAGCAGATGAAATCAGAGAGTACAGAGGAACTCTCACTGAGCCGGGCAAGAACAGCCCATACAGAGACAGAAGCATAGAGGAGAATCTTGATCTGTTCGAGAGAATGAAGAACGGTGAGTTCCCTGACGGAAGTAAGGTACTCCGTGCAAAGATAGATATGGCAAGCCCTAACATCAACATGAGAGATCCTATTATCTACAGAATAGCGAGAATGAACCACCACAACACAGGTGACAAGTGGTGCATTTACCCTATGTATGACTTTGCACATCCTATCGAGGATGCCATCGAGGGTGTTACACATTCTATATGTACACTTGAGTTTGAGGATCACAGACCTCTGTATGACTGGGTGGTTATGGAGCTCGGTTACAAGGATTCACCTGAGGGCACACCAAAGCAGATAGAGTTCGCAAAGCTTTACCTGACAAATGTCATAACAGGTAAGAGATACATCAAGAAGCTTGTCGAGGACGGAATAGTAGACGGATGGGATGACCCACGTCTTGTAAGTATTGCAGCCCTCAGAAGAAGAGGCTTCACACCATCAGCTATTAAGAAGTTCATGGAGCTGGTTGGAATATCCAAGAGCCAGTCGTCTGTTGATTACGCTATGCTTGAGTATTGCGTGAGAGACGACCTGAAGCTCACAGCCAAGAGATACATGGCAGTTGTTGATCCTGTAAAGCTTGTCATCGACAACTATCCTGAGGATCAGGTTGAGTACCTCGATGTCGAGAACAATCAGGAGAACGAGGAGCTCGGAAGCAGAAAGGTAGCATTCAGCAAGTATCTGTATATAGAGAGAGAGGACTTCATGGAGGAGCCTCCTAAGAAGTATTTCAGACTGTTCCCTGGCAACGAGGTTCGTCTTAAGAATGCATATTTCGTAAAGTGCGTGGGATTTGAGAAGGACGAGGACGGCAATGTCACAACAGTACATTGTACATATGACCCAGAGACAAGAAGCGGTTCAGGCTTTGAGGGACGCAAGGTCAAGGGAACCATTCACTGGGTATCGGCAGAGAGCGCAATAGATGCAGAGGTTCGTCTGTATGAGAATATCATCGATGAGGAGAAGGGGAAGCTCAACGACGATGGTACATTGAATCTCAATCCAAACTCACTTGTTATCAAACAGGGATGTAAGCTTGAGAAGGCATTTGAGGAGGCTCAGCCGGGAGAGGCATTCCAGTTCCTGAGAAATGGTTTCTTCTGTGTTGACTCAAAGGATTCTACAGCGGAGCATCCTGTATACAACAGGATCGTGTCACTCAAGAGTTCTTACAAGCCGGGCAAGTAATTACCGGGGATGCGTTTATAATTTATGATGTGGGGATTGGCGCTTATCCTGTGGGGGGATATGCGTACATCAAAATAGGTGATTGGAAACAAAAATATGAAAGATGAGAGTAAGAAGGTATACATACTTTTGTCAAAGACAAAAACAGTTCCTTCAAATCTCATAAAGCTTATGACCAGAGAGCCGTATTGTCACACATCTCTGGCACTGGACATAAGTCTTGATGAGATGTACAGTTTTGCAAGGAAAGGTGTATACAATCCATTTAACAGTGGATTTATCAGTGAGAACATAGAAAAGGGAATATTTGGAAAGCACAAGGGAACCAGATGCGCTGTGTATGAGCTGAAGGTCACGAGTAAGCAGTATGACAGGATACAGCAGGAGCTCGCCAGATTCAAGAAGCATCCGGACAGATACGGATATAACTTCATGGGTGTATTCAGCGTATTTTTCCATCTTGCGTATGAGAGGGAATACAATTTCTTCTGTTCACAGTTCGTGGCATCGGTGTTGAAAAATGCCAGTGTGGATATATTCCACAAGAAACCGGGACTTGTCAAGCCGGGGGATTTCAGAAGGTGCCCTGAGCTCAGACCGATATTTACCGGGCTTCTCACAGAATACAGAGCATATCTCCATGAGAGAATGAAACAGGCTCATGGCATAGAGAACACAGGCAGAAGGCCTGGCATGATAAAGCCGGCGCTTCCGGATGGTCTCATTGCATGGAGAGTCAGTTAAAATAAGCCGCTTTACAGATATGTAAGGCGGCTTTTATTTATTGTCATGTGTTTATTATTCTACAAATGTGTGGCCAATCTTGATGATCCCTCTCGGGAGGGCGTCCTTGGAATTCTTCCATGGCTCGTTCTTGTATCTGTAGTCAAACTTGTCTATGAACCAGCTCAGGTCACCATTGACACGTTCCATATTGTCAAAGTATACCTTGTTGAGGATTTCGATGAACTGCGCATACTGTTCCTTGCTCAGTTTGTTCTGGCCTGTCTTGTACAGTATTCCGTAGTGGTATGTACAGAAGCCTTTGCTCGTAGCAAATTTGTCCCTGAACTTGGAATCTCTTTTCCACATATGGAAGATAGTGTCTACATAGCGTACGAACATGTCATCCATACGTCCACAAATGAAGCAGCTTTTCTCCATATTCTCTATATAATCGACAACAGGTGCATTTGGTGTGTTCTTGCCGAACAGACCGGCTTTGGCGGCGGGACCTTTGGCAGCCAGCGCCCTCATATCTTGTATAGTCTTATTCATATGGGTGTTCATCATGAGTGCCAGACCCAGACGATTCTTTTCCTGATAGAGCATTCTCAGATGATGACTGCAAAAACCAAGCTTGTCAGTCATGGCACGGTTGTCGTCCTCCATGTAGCTTGGCCCCATCGTATATTCAATTGCATTTCGTTCAAGATCCTTCTGCATCTGGCACATAGGGCATTCGCAGCCGCTGTCAAATGCATCGTTTACTGGTATAGTGTATATCTGTTCAGCCATAGATCCTCCTGTTTGTGATAGTGTCAGTTTTTGCCACACTGCTTATGTGACATTGAAAATAATATACAGGTATTATACAATAGCTTGGAGAAATTTATAAGACAAAAAGCACAATTATACAAATATGAAATGGCAGGTGTACGGAAGATGAATGTAAGTTGTGATGGCAATATAGTTACGGTAGACGGAGTGAAGGATTTCAGACTTTCTCAGATACTTGAGTGTGGTCAGTGCTTTCATTTTGACAAGCTTGATGATGAAGTGTATGAGGTCATAGCATTTGGCAGGGCTGTGAAGATGGAACAGTCAGGCGGCGTGCTCAGGATATATGGTTCATCCATGGAAGATTATGAAGGAATATGGCGTCCTTATCTGGATATGGACAACGATTACGGGCTCATCAAGGAGAGTGTCATAAAGGCGGACAGCGCACTTCAGACGGCTGTGAATGAGAAGGATGGAATACGTATACTCAATCAGGACTTCTTTGAGACGCTTATATCATTTATCATATCCCAGAACAAGAATATCCCTCAGATAAAACAGTGTGTGAAAAATATATCGCATAGATTTGGTGATGAGGTCATAGGATATAATGGCGAGGCATTTTATGTGTTTCCTGATGTAGACAGACTTCATGAGGTCACAGAGGATGAGCTCAGGGAGTGCAAGGTCGGATTCCGTGCTCCATACATAATGAATGCGACGGAGGCGGTGTACTCGGGAAATGTCACAAAGGAGAAGCTTGATGCACTTGACATAGAACATGCAAGGGAACTTCTCATGACGATCAAGGGAGTAGGGGAGAAGGTTGCAAACTGTGTCCTGCTCTTTGGACTTGGAAGACGTGAGGCTTTCCCTGTGGATGTGTGGATGAAGAGGATCATGGAGAGCATGTACTTTGATGGCAAGGACACAAAAAAGCCGGAGATAGAGGCATTTGCCGTGAAAAAGTTCGGAAATCTCGGGGGATATGCGCAGCAGTATCTGTTTGACTATGCAAGAACGAATCTTTTTAAGTGATATGTATTACGGTAGATGACAGACATATTTTTATATATTTTTTAGAAAATAAGGGTTGATTTTTTTATAGAAATGGATAGAATATAAAACAGTGTTAGCACTCACATAAATTGAGTGCTAAAAACAAGAATCAGAAATATAATAAAAATAAATCAGGAGGTATATATCATGAAGTTAAGACCACTTGGAGACAGAGTAGTATTAAAGCAGTCAGTAGCAGAGGAGACAACAAAGTCAGGAATCGTATTACCAGGCCAGGCAAAGGAGAAGCCACAGTATGCAGAGGTTATAGAGGTTGGCCCTGGAGCAGTTGTTGATGGCAAGCTGGTTCCTATGGACGTTAAGGTTGGAGATACAGTTATATATCAGAAGTTCGCTGGTTCAGAGGTTAAGCTTGACGACGAAGAGTACATAGTTATCAAGCAGGACAGCATCCTTGCAATCGTTGAGAAGTAAAAGCATATATCCAGACAGCGTGAGCTGCGGGAGACATATGCGGATGATATATGGATAATATATATGTAATATAACATGGAGGTAGATAGAAATGGCAAAGGAAATTAAGTATGGTGCCGAAGCTAGAAAGGCACTTGAGGCAGGAGTTAATCAGTTAGCAGATACAGTAAGAGTTACACTTGGACCTAAAGGAAGAAACGTTGTACTTGCAAAGTCATACGGTTCACCACTCATCACAAATGATGGTGTTACAATAGCAAAGGACATAGAGCTTGAGGATGCATTTGAGAACATGGGTGCTCAGATCGTCAAGGAAGTTGCAACAAAGACAAATGATGTTGCAGGTGATGGTACTACAACAGCTACAGTTCTTGCACAGGCTATGATCAATGAAGGAATGAAGAATCTGGCAGCAGGTGCTAATCCTATCGTTCTCAGAAAGGGAATGAAGAAGGCTTGCGACAAGGCAGTTGAGGCTATTCTTGATATGAGTGAGACTATCAGCGGAAAGGATCAGATCGCAAGAGTTGCATCTATCTCAGCTGGTGACGATGAGGTTGGACAGATGGTTGCCGACGCTATGGAGAAAGTGTCAAAGGATGGAGTCATCACAATCGAAGAGTCAAAGTCAATGAAGACAGAGCTCGACCTTGTAGAAGGTATGCAGTTCGACAGAGGTTATATTTCAGCTTACATGGCAACAGATATGGAGAAGATGGTTGCAGAGCTTGATAACCCATATATACTTATTACAGATAAGAAGATCTCAAATATCCAGGAGATCCTTCCACTTCTTGAGCAGATCGTTCAGAGCGGTTCAAAGCTGCTGATCATCGCTGAGGATATCGAGGGCGAGGCTCTCACAACACTTATCGTCAACAAGCTGCGTGGTACATTCCAGGTAGTAGCTGTAAAGGCTCCTGGTTATGGCGACAGAAGAAAAGAGATGCTTCAGGATATCGCTATTCTTACAGGCGGTAAGGTTATATCTGAGGAGCTTGGATACGAGCTCAAGGATGCTACTCTTGATGACCTTGGCCGTGCAAAGAGCGCTAAGATCACAAAGGAGAACACAGTTATCGTTGACGGCATGGGCGCTAAGGAAGATATCGCAGGCCGTGTAAATGTCATCAAGGCTCAGCTTGAGGAGACAACATCAGAGTTCGACAAGGAGAAGCTTCAGGAGAGACTTGCAAAGCTTGCCGGTGGTGTTGCAGTTATCAGAGTTGGTGCAGCTACAGAGACAGAGATGAAGGAAGCTAAGCTCCGTATGGAGGATGCCCTCAATGCCACAAGAGCAGCAGTTGAAGAGGGAATCATCTCAGGTGGTGGTTCAGCATACATCCACGCTGCAAAGAAGGTTGCAGAGCTTGTAAAGGATCTTGAGGGCGACGAGAAGACAGGTGCTAAGGTAGTTCTCAAGGCTATGGAGGCTCCACTGTTCCACATCGCAGCAAATGCAGGACTTGAGGGATCAGTCATCATCAACAAGATCAAAGAGTCTGAGGTTGGTGTCGGCTTTGATGCATACAATGAGACATATGTCAACATGATCGAGGCAGGAATCATAGATCCTGTTAAGGTTACAAGAAGTGCACTTCAGAATGCTACATCAGTTGCTTCAACAATGCTTACAACAGAGTCAGTTGTAGCTGATATCAAGGAAGATACTCCAGCAATGCCGGCAGGCGGAGCAGGAATGGGCGGCGGAATGGGCTTCTAAGGAATAGAGTCTGACATGATTTCGCAGTAAAATGCAATGACTAAAATAAAAAAAGATCACATCATCCGTAACCGGGTGGTGTGTTTCTTTTTTATACAGGTTAATTGACACTAATCGGCATGTGTGAGATAATCAAAACAGATATTTTTCGACTAAGGGAAAGTATGGGTTATAAAAAAGTTATAAAAGAAAGGCAGGAAGAGATGGGAGAAGATAACAACAGCTTTGGTGGCTATCAGCCAACAGAAGACAACGGACAGGTGGGACAGCAGAATCCATATGAAGGTGCGCCTCAGTATGGACAGAACGATCAGAACTATGGTCAGCCAGGTGGCCAGTATGGACAGAATTATGGTCAGCCGGGTGGACAGTATGATCAGAATTATGGACAGCCGAATGGACAGTACGATCAGAACTATGGGCAGTACGGCCAGCCAAATGGACAGTATGGACAGGGCTATGGACAGCCGGGAGATCCATACGGACAGAATTATGCGAATCAGAATCTGAACATGGGTGGGGGCCCTGCATATCCACAGAACAACATGCCACAGGAGAGCAAGGGTGTATCCATAGCATCTATGGTGCTTGGTATTTTCTCACTTACATTTGGATGTTGTATCACATATGTGGGAATTGCCACAGCCATTGCGGGACTGATAACAGGTATCATAAGTCTTAAGGATAAGAAGCCTGGCAAGGGAATGGCTATCGCAGGAATTATAATGAGCGCAATAGCACTTGTGTTCCTGGTGTTCTGTATTATCCTGGTTCTTACATCGGACACATATCAGGATATGGTGGATGAAATACTCAGACAGATACAGTCAGGAAGCTATTAAGAAAAGTCGTACATCTGAATACAGATAAGGACTGGAGAGGTCGCCGGATTTCAGGCGGCCTCTTGTCATGTGTGTCAAGCTGATAATATTTGAACGTTTAATACTGTGTGGGTGATTGAATCTAAAGGCCTGTTAGTGTTATTATTATGAGAGTGCGAAGATATCAGTATGGAGGATATGTAATTATGGAGAATGATTATATTATTGGAGATACAGACATCAAGCGTCTTATCGTGAAGGCGTTGGAGGCAAGAGAGAGGGCATATGCCAGGTATTCACAGTTTAAGGTCGGAGCAGCACTCCTGGCAGGTCGTGAGAATTATTCGGATGAAGCGGAATGTGTTGGCGGAGAATCGGACAACAACGATAAAAACGCGAACGGATACAGGGTATTTACAGGCTGTAATATAGAGAACTCCTCATACGGTGCAACCATATGCGCAGAGCGCGCGGCGGTGTGCAATGCAGTGAGCAGTGGCTATAAAGATTTCAAAGCGATTGCTATTGTCGGTGGCCTGAATAGTACAGGGATAAACGGAATAACATATCCATGTGGGATATGCAGACAGGTGCTCTCAGAATTTTCTGCGGATATGTATGTTATCGCAGCACGATCAGAGGATGATTACGACATGAGAAGATTGTCAGAGTTTCTACCAGCTTCATTTGGTGCCGGACAGATGGAATAATGAAGTACGCTGATGTGTGCATGTCATCACGCAAATTCATGGCGATATAAAAGCGTATATCGAAAAAATATATAATGATATAAAAAAGATATAGAAGGAGAATATGAATTGGGAAATATCAAGGATGTAAAGGCTTACAGAATAGTTGAGGAGAAGGATCTCCCGGAGGTACATGGCAAGGGCTATGTGCTGGAGCATATAAAGACAAAGGCAAGGGTTCTCATCATTGAGAATGACGATGTGAACAAGGTGTTCAATATAGGCTTTAGAACACCTCCATATGACGATTCAGGAATACCTCACATAATCGAGCATTCAGTGCTCTGTGGTTCAAAGAAGTATCCGGTCAAGGATCCATTTGTCGAGCTGGCAAAGGGCTCACTGAACACCTTCTTGAATGCCATGACATATTCGGACAAGACGGTATACCCTATAGCGAGCTTCAATCAGAAGGATTTCGAGAATATCATGAGTGTGTATCTGGATGCTGTGTTCTATCCGGATATTTATATACATGATGAGATCATGAAGCAGGAGGGCTGGCATTATGAGCTTGACTCTGTGGATGGAGATCTGAAGTATAACGGAGTTGTGTACAATGAGATGAAGGGCGTGTATTCAAGTCCTGAGTCTATCATGTACAGGGGTATAGAGTCATCGCTCATGCCGGACACTCCATACGGCAATGATTCAGGTGGTAATCCAGAGTTTATACCTACACTTACCCTTGAGAGATTCAGGGACTTCCACAGGACGTATTATCATCCATCGAACAGTTATATCTATCTGTACGGCGACTGTGATATGGCAAAGGAGCTGGAGTTTATAGATGAGGAGTATCTGTCACATTACGATTACAAGAAGATTGATTCAGCGATACCTCTTCAGAAGCCATTTGACGAGATGAAGGACATCACCATGGATTACTCCATAGCTGACACTGATCCTGAGGAGAACAATTCCATACTCACATACAGCAAGATAACAGGACTCAGCACCGAGAAGAAGAAGGTTACAGCCCTTGAAATACTTGAGTACGTACTCATGGATGCGCCGGGTGCGGTTTTGAAGAAAGCACTGACTGATGCGGGAATAGGTGAGGAGGTCTACAGCTCATTTGACAATGGCTGTCAGCAGACCACATTCTCCATCATAGCAAGAGGCGCTGATAATAATGACAAGGACAGATTTATAAAGGTTATAGATGACACATTTGAAGAGCTCAGCCATGGTGTAGATAAAGCAGCTATTGAGGCAGCAATCAACAAGTTTGAGTTCAAGCACAAGGAGGCCAACTTTGGAAGGTTTCCTAAGGGACTCATGTACGGACTGGATGCGTTCAACAGTTGGCTGTATGACGACACCAAAGCACTCATGTTCTTCGAGATGAATGATGTGTACAAGGAGCTGAGAGAGGATCTTCAGAACGGATACTTTGAGCAGCTTATAAAGGAATGTTTTATAGATAATACATTTGGTCTGTATCTCACTATGAATCCAAAGAAAGGCCTTGATCAGGAGAATGAGAAGAAGATCGCTGATGAGCTTGCTGCATACAAGGCTACGCTCAGCCATGAGGAGCTTGAGAAGATCGTGGAGGATACAAAGGCGCTCAAGGAGTATCAGGCGACTCCTTCATCCGCAGAGGATCTTGCCAAGGTTCCGCTTCTGGCGATAGATGACATTGACAAAGAGGCAGAGAAGCTCAAGAATGTTGAGTCTGAGATCGGCGGACTTCCGGTTGTAAGCCACGATATATTTACAAATGGTATAGGATACCTGAGATTCTATTTCAACATCAACGATATAGATAATGACCTTGTGCCATACCTTGCTACACTGACATGTTTGTTCAAATATATTGATACAGAGAAGCACACCTATGGACAGCTCTCAAATGAGATAGACAGCAATATCGGCGGAATAGAGTTTGACATGGTTGGATATGCCAGCGACACTGATATCAAGAAGTTTTTCTATGTATCAATGAAGGCGCTCTATGAGAAGCTTCCGTATGCTGTAGAGCTCATGAAGGAGATACTGTTCTCGTCTAAGATTGATGACAGGAAGAGACTGAAGGAGCTCCTGACGGAGGAGAAGTCGAGCATGAAGAATGGCATGGCTGCTTCCGGCCATGTGACCGCATACACAAGAGCCATGTCATATATAGATGAGGGGGCAAGATTCACGGATGAGACATGTGGAATTGCTTATTATGAATTCCTGTGCGACATAGTGGATCACTTCGACGAGAAGTATGACGACTTCATTGAGAAGCTTCAGTATGCTCTTGCAGAGGTTCTCAGAAAGGGTGCGCTTACGGTTTCATATACAGGAGATGAGGATGTGACAGATCTGCTTGAGGAATCATTTGCCGACTTTGGCATGGCACTCTCCACAAGACCTGCACATAAGGATGTGAAAGTATTTGAGAAGGAGCTTAAGAATGAGGGCTTCAAGACTGCAAGCCAGGTTCAGTATGTTGCTATAGCGGGTAATTTTGAGGATGCCGGTTACAAGTACGACAGCTCACTGAGCGTTCTCAAGATCATATTCTCATATGGTTATCTGTGGGAGAATGTCCGTGTGAAGGGCGGCGCATATGGTGCCATGTGCTCATTCCTAAGGAATGGAACATGTTATATGAGTTCATACAGGGATCCAAACCTCATGGAGACATATGACATATTCAAGAATGCGTATAAGTTCGTGGAGAACTTTGAGTGCTCAGACAGGGATATGACAAAGTATATCATTGGAACCATGGCTCAGATAGATGCACCTACAACACCTGTAGCAGAGGGCATAAGCCACATGGCGAGATACTTTATGGGTGTTACAGATGAGCAGATCCAGAGAGAGCGTGATAAGATCCTCTCCACAGACAGAGATGCCATCAGAGCTCTTGCTCCACTCGTAAAGGCTGTTACAGATTCAGGAATCATCTGTGCCATCGGCGGTGAGAGCAGGATAGAGGAGAATAAGGACAACTTCAAGGATGTACTTGCAATTTTCTAGGTATAGCCGACAGTCGATATTATAATGAGCGCAAGTGAGTGGGCGTGCTTGCATGACTTGCGAGCGGCGAATTAGGGTCATGACATAGTAAAGCTAGATGCGTATGCGTAGGTTAGCTTTCGCATGCAGGATGAAGGAGATATATGAATAAAGAATACAAATCAGGCTTCGTGTCCATCATAGGCAGACCAAACGTTGGAAAGTCGACACTTATGAACAGACTGATAGGACAGAAGATAGCGATAACAAGCAACAAGGCACAGACAACAAGAAACAGGATACAGACTGTGTACACAAGTGATAAGGGACAGATCATTTTCCTGGATACACCGGGAATCAACAGGGCGAAGAACAAGCTTGGAGAGTACATGCTCAAGGTTGCCGAGAGTACACTGGATGAGGTCGATGTGGTTCTCTGGATAGTTGAGGCCACAACATTTATCGGTGCGGGAGAGCGTTACATTATAGAGCAGCTCCAGCATGTGAAGACTCCGATCATTGTGGTTGTGAACAAGATAGATAATGTAGAGGAGAGCAAGGTATTTGAGGCGATAAATACCTACAAGGATGCCTGTGATTTTGCGGAGATAGTTCCTGTGTCAGCCCTCAAGGGCAAGAATACGGATGAGCTTATAGATACCATCATGAAGTATCTTCCGTACGGACCGCAGTATTACGATGAGGATACGATCACTGACCAGCCGGAGAGACAGATCGTTGCCGAACTCATCAGAGAGCAGGCACTTCGTCAGCTTGACAAGGAGGTTCCTCACGGAATTGCGGTGGTCATTGACTCCATGAAGGAGAGACCAGATGGCGGACTGATCGATATTGATGCCACTATCATATGTGAGAGGGATTCTCACAAGGGAATCATCATAGGAAAGCAGGGCGTCATGCTGAAGAAGATCGGTACTCATGCGAGATATGGAATAGAGAGACTTCTCGACACCAAGGTCAATCTGAAGCTTTGGGTAAAGGTCAAGAAGGACTGGAGAGATACAGATACATTGCTAAGGAACTTTGGGTTTAGAGACGAGTAGTGTGTGCAAACAGGATCGGTGAATGTGCAGTCGCTGCGGGCAGTGCACAGTTTGCCGATCTTGTCATGTTAAATTTGTTATGGAGGTGGATATACAATTGAGAGAAGAAGTAATATTGCATGGAATTGTACTGTCCAGCAGCCTCCAGAGCGAATATGACAGGAGAATGGTGGCCCTCACCAAAGAACGGGGCAGGATCACAGTATTTGCAACAGGTGTGAGGAGAGGAACGAATCCGCTCCAGTCCAAGACACAGATGTTTGTCATGGGAAGTTTTACATTGATCCCGGGGCGGGATTCATACAGGCTTGTGAATATAGATGTTGACGAATATTTTCACAAGCTCACCATGGACATAGACGCGTATTGCTATGCATCGTACTTCTGTGAGGTCATGAGATTCATGACCCATGAGGGTGACAGGGCAGCAGATTACCTCAATCTTCTGTATGTGAGTCTTAAGGCTCTGGAGAAGGGGCAGATGCCGGCAAAGCTCATCAGGTGCGTGTACGAGATAAAGCTTATGGATGTGTTCGGACAGGGAATACAGAGCTTCCACTGTCCGGTATGTGGCAAGGCTGAGGTGTCAAATGTATTCGATGCAGCATCGGGTGGACTGCTCTGCGATGGATGCAAAGGCCGGGCAAAACATCCGCTTCATCTATCGGATGACGCAGTATACACGATACAATACATAAATGGTGCATCGCTTGGCAAGATGTACAACTTCAATGTGTCAGATCCTGTACTGGTGGAGATACAGCTAGTGTCGAAGCAGTTCATGGATATGTATGTGGACAGGAAGTTCAAATCGGTGGAGATCATAGACTCATTGCCGTGACATAATGTAATTATAGGAAAAGAAGAGAATCACATCACAACAAGTAAGATTCTCTTCTTTTTGTTAATAGCCGGCCTGAAGATGTCAATATTAAAGAGTGTGTATTATTTTGGAAAATGTATCCATAGCACCGGGAAGCTTTTCGTACGGTATAGCACTGAAACCAAACAGGAGCTGGTTCTCAGGACAGAGATTCTTTCTTATCCAGAATGGTTCTGTGGAGAAGATTCGTATGCCTTTCTGCTCAAAAGCTGATATGAGCTCTGTCTGGGTAAGCTTTGAGTTCTTAACCTCTGCCACAAAGTGGAGACCGGCTCCGGCACCATACATGATCACATCATCTTCAAGATTCTGTTTCACATAATTCAATATATAATCATGCTTCTTTTTATAGTGATTCTTCATGGCGCCTATGTGGCGCTGATAATTACCACTCTGTATAAATTCAATAAGTGCAAGCTGCAGAACGGTTGGAACAGTGCAGTTGGTGTGTGAATATCTGGATTCATATGCCTTCATCAGATCTGCAGGAAGCACCATATATGATATTCGAAGATCTGGTGACATGGATTTGGAAAATGTACCGAGATATATAGTGTGATCACTGTTATCGATGGACTGCAGGGATGGGATCGGTCTGCTCTGGTATCTGAGTTCGCTGTCGTAATCATCCTCGATGATATAACTTCCAGATTGAGCCGCCCACTCTATGAGCTCCAGTCTCTTACTTATCGGTAGTATGCTTCCCATCGGAAACTGGTGGGATGGCGTTACATACAGCAGAGTGTCCCTGAGACGCTGGATGTGTTCTATGGACACACCGTCGTCCTCAAGCTGTATTGGAATGATCCTGAAAGGACTCTGGCTGACGATCTCCCATGTTCCGTTGTAGCCAGGGTCCTCTATGGCAAATGAATAGTCTGACGGACTGAATATATGGGTGATTATGTCTATGGATCTCTGGTGTCCGCTTGTGAGGATGATCTGCTCAGGAGTGCAGTTGACACCCCTGGACATGTACAGATATTCGGTGATAAGACTGCGGAGGGTGTAGCTTCCCTGCGACATCTGGTAGGAGGCGGTATCGGCCATGGATATCATGTCCCAGGCGTTCATAAGGCATTTGCGCCAGGCCCTGGAGTGATAGCAGTTATAGTCCAGATTGCCGTAGCTTAATGTGTAGTCAAATGTCTTTCCAGCCTGCCTGCAAGAATGTTGTATATTGTGGCTTTGTCTTGTTTTTCTGTCCGGGGTAAATGCAGTGATGTTCTCAACGTAGTAGCCGGAGCCTGTCACGGAGCGTATATATCCTTCAAGTTCAAGCTGGTTGTAAGCAGATACTACTGTGTTGCGGCTCAGCTTATGTTCGGCGGCGAGCTGCCTTGTTGCAGGGAGCTTTTCACCTGCAGCATAGTGCTCATTAAGTATCTCGGATTTCATTTGTTCATATAATTGTTCATATAGAGACTTGTTAGAAGTTTTGTCTATTGAAATCATTCTGGTGTTCCTTTCTGGTGCAAATTGGTTCTATAAAAATACTTAAAATTGGAACTTTAGAAAGAACCAATCTGGTGCTATTATACAAGAGTCATAGCGAGTAAGCAATAAGAAGAAGTCATAAGGTGATGTCTGACGGCACAAATTATAGTAGCTTTGTATAAATAATATTACAAAATATGCCGTGAACCTTGCAAAAATATTTGAATGAGTATAAAATAAGGCGGATAGAGCGAAAAAAATGCAAATTCGAATATGATTTGGAGGATTACGATGGAAAAGACATTAGACAAGATCGTTGCATTGGCAAAGAGCAGAGGATTTGTTTATCCAGGTTCAGAGATTTACGGTGGTCTCGCAAATACATGGGACTATGGTAATCTCGGAGTTGAACTCAAGAACAACGTAAAGAAAGCATGGTGGAAGAAATTCATCCAGGAGAACCCTTACAATGTAGGAGTTGACTGTGCTATCCTTATGAACCCACAGACATGGGTTGCTTCAGGCCACCTTGGAGGATTTGCTGATCCTCTTATGGATTGCAAAGAGTGTCATGAGAGATTCCGTGCAGATAAACTTATAGAGGACTTTATGGCTGAAAACGGAGTTGTTCCAGAGGGCGCGGTAGACGGATGGAGCAACGAGCAGATGGAAGAGTACGTTGAGAAGAACAATATCTGCTGTCCGACATGTGGAAAGCACAACTTCACAGGTATCAGACAGTTCAACCTTATGTTCAAGACATTCCAGGGTGTAACTGAGGATGCCAAGAACACTGTATACCTGAGACCGGAGACAGCACAGGGTATATTTGTCAACTTCAAGAATGTACAGAGAACTTCAAGAAAGAAGGTTCCATTTGGAATCGGTCAGATAGGAAAGTCATTCAGAAATGAGATAACACCTGGTAACTTCACATTCAGAACAAGAGAGTTCGAGCAGATGGAGCTTGAGTTCTTCTGTAAGCCGGGTACAGATATGGAGTGGTTTGAGTACTGGAGAAGCTTCTGTATCAACTGGCTCAAGGATCTCGGAATCAAGGATGATGAGATGAGAGCCCGTGACCATTCACCTGAGGAGCTGTGTTTCTACTCCAAGGGAACAACTGATATCGAGTATTTATTCCCATTTGGATGGGGAGAGCTCTGGGGAATCGCTGACAGAACAGATTACGATCTGACACAGCACCAGAACACATCAGGAGAGTCAATGGAGTACTTCGATGATGAGACAAAGGAGAAGTACATTCCATATGTAATCGAGCCATCACTTGGTGCTGACCGTGTTACACTGGCATTCCTGTGTGCTGCATATGACGAGGAGAACATCGGAACAGAGGAGAAGCCAGACATCCGTACAGTCCTTCATTTCCACCCACAGCTTGCACCAGTTAAGATCGGTGTGCTTCCACTTTCCAAGAAGCTCAACGAGGGTGCAGAGAAGATCTATGCAGAACTTTCAAAGTACTACAACTGTGAGTTTGATGACAGAGGCAATATAGGAAAGAGATACAGAAGACAGGATGAGATAGGAACACCTTTCTGTGTAACATACGACTTTGATTCTGTAGAGGATGGAGCTGTTACAGTTCGTGACAGGGATACCATGGAGCAGGAGAGAGTCAAGATCGAGGATCTGAAGGCTTACTTTGAGAAGAAGTTTGAATATTAATTGATGGTGTGATCGGAGATAATACGGGACACTGAATTACAGGAGGCATTAAGATGCATAGTAAAGAGTTATTTTCAGAATACGAGGCAAATGTAAGATCGTACAGCAGAAGTTTCCCAGAGATATTTACAAAGGCCAAGGGAGCCAAGATGTATGACGAGAATGGTAAGGAGTATATAGACTTCTTTGCAGGAGCAGGCGCATTGAACTATGGTCATAACAATGATTATATAAAGGAGAAGGTTATCGATTACATCCAGAGCGATGGAATCATGCATTCTCTTGACATGATGACAGCACCAAAAGCTGAATTCATCGAATTCTTCGAAAAGAAGGTTCTTGAGCCGAGAGGACTTGATTATAAGATCATGTTTGCAGGTCCTACAGGAACAAATGCCGTTGAGTCACTCTTAAAGCTTGCGCGTAAGGTCAAGAAGAGAGAGATGATCTGGGCATATATGGGATGTTTCCATGGTATGACACTTGGTTCTATATCACTTACAAGCGATGCTGCAAGCCGTGCAGGAGCAGGCGTTGGACTTGACAACGTATATCACATTCCAGCCCCATACATGTTCCCAGAGCTTGATACGATCAAGTTCATGCAGACACTTCTTGATGACGATCACTCAGGTGTTGAGAAGCCTGCAGCAATCTTTATCGAGACAGTACAGGCAGATGGTGGTGTAAATGTATTCTCAGTAGAGTACCTCAAGGCACTCCGTGAGTTCTGTGATAAGAACGACATCCTTATGGTTGTTGATGACGTACAGGTTGGCTGTGCAAGAACAGGTACATTCTTCTCATTTGAGAGAGCAGGAATCAAGCCTGATATGTTCACACTTTCAAAGTCAATCGGCGGATATCCATTCCCAATGGGACTTGCAATGTTCAAGCCAGAGTATGATCTCTGGAAGCCGGGTGAGCATTCAGGTACATTCCGTGGAATCCAGCTCTCAATGGTAGCTGCAAAGGCAGGACTTGAGTTCATGCTTGACAACAACATCGAGGCAGAGACAAAACGTAAGGGTGAGATAGTTAGAGAGTATCTTGAGAAGAATATAGACGGTGATCCGAATGTAATTGCAACACGTGGTATCGGACTCCTCTGGGGTGTAGAGGTTAAGGACGATGCAACAGCAGGTGCCATCACAGCAAGAGCTTTCAAGAAGGGCCTTGTAATAGAGAGAGCTGGCCGTGACAACGCGGTCATTAAGATCATGCCACCACTTATCATCTCAGATGAGGATCTTATTGCAGGTCTTGATATTCTTAAGGAAGCTATTGACGGCGAGTAAGTTGTAATAAAATGTGCATTGTGACAGCCGCACTTGTGTAGGACTGGTATAATGTGAATATCCACATGGAGCCTGCAGGCGACATGATATAAAGTTAAACATAGGCTGCGGAGTTTTCCGCAGCCTATGTTTTTTACGGGATGAATAGGGCTGTGCGGGCAGTTTGCCAATTTGGAAATTTTTGAATACTGGTCAGCGAAGATCAGTTGCCAGTCTGTTTCAGGTCGGCACACAAATGTTGCTGTAATTAAGCGTAATATAATGGAATATACATATAATTCAACTATATGTAAAAATGGACTGGTTTATACACAAAATATAGAAAAAAGAGTTTGCTAATGTTGACATATATGTTATAATCAGTCTAGCGCGTGTGGAGACTTCACGGGGACTTCACACCATGAAATATAAAGTTTACGTAGGAGGTAACAAACAAATGGCAAACAAGTGGGTTTATATGTTTAGCGAAGGCGACATGACCATGCGTAATCTTCTCGGTGGTAAGGGTGCAAACCTTGCAGAGATGACAGCAATTGGTCTTCCAGTTCCACAGGGTTTCACAATTACAACAGAGGCTTGTACTCAGTACTATGAGGATGGCCGTAAGATTAATGACGAGATCATGGCTCAGGCTATGGATGGCGTTAAGAAGATGGAGGAGATCAACGGCAAGAAGTTCGGAGATCTTGAGAATCCATTACTTGTATCAGTTCGTTCAGGTGCAAGAGCATCTATGCCAGGTATGATGGATACAATCCTTAACCTTGGTCTTAACGATGACGTTGTTGCTGCTATGATAGCACACAACCCAGATCCAGCATTCGAGCGTTTCGTATACGATTCATACAGACGTTTCATCCAGATGTTCTCAGACGTTGTTATGGAAGTTGGTAAGAAGTACTTCGAGCAGCTCATCGACAAGATGAAGGAAGAGAAGGGTGTTAAGTTCGATGTAGAGCTTACAGCACAGGATCTCAAGACACTTGCTGAGCAGTTCAAGGCAGAGTACAAGAACCAGTTAGGAACAGATTTCCCTTCAGACCCAGTTGAGCAGTTAAAGTTAGCTATCGAGGCTGTATTCCGTTCATGGGATAACCCACGTGCGAACGTATACAGAAGAGACAACGATATCCCTTATTCATGGGGTACAGCAGTTAACGTAATGCCTATGGTATTCGGTAACCTGAACAATGAGTCTGGTACAGGTGTTGCGTTTACTCGTGACCCTGCAACAGGTGAGAAGAAGCTTATGGGTGAGTTCCTTATCAATGCACAGGGCGAGGACGTTGTTGCCGGTGTTCGTACACCAATGCCAATCGCTCAGATGGAGCAGGAGTTCCCAGATGCTTATGCAGAGTTCATCAAGGTTTGTGAGACTCTTGAGAATCACTACCATGATATGCAGGATATGGAGTTCACAGTTGAGAACAAGAAGCTTTACATGCTTCAGTGTAGAAATGGTAAGAGAACAGCTCAGGCAGCTCTTCAGATCGCTTGTGACCTTGTTGATGAGGGACATAAGACAGAGGAAGAGGCAGTTGCAATGATCGATCCTCGTAACCTTGATACACTTCTTCACCCACAGTTTGATGCAGCAGCTCTTAAGGCAGCTACACCAATGGGCAAGGGACTTGGCGCTTCACCAGGTGCTGCTTGTGGTAAGATCGTATTCACAGCTGACGATGCTGAGGCATGGGCAGCTAGAGGCGAGAAGGTAGTTCTTGTACGTCTTGAGACATCACCTGAGGATATCACAGGTATGAAGTCAGCACAGGGTATTCTTACAGTTCGTGGTGGTATGACATCACACGCTGCAGTTGTTGCCCGTGGTATGGGTACATGCTGTGTATCAGGTTGTGGCGATATCGTTATGGACGAGGAGAACAAGAAGTTCACGCTCGCTGGCAAGGAATTCCATGAGGGAGATTACATCTCAATCGATGGTACAACAGGTAATATTTACGATGGAGTTATCAAGACAGTTGATGCTCAGATCGCAGGAACATTCGGCCGTGTTATGGCATGGGCTGATAAGTATAGAACACTTAAGGTTAGAACAAATGCAGATACACCAGCAGATGCAAAGAAGGCTCGTGAGCTTGGTGCAGAAGGTATCGGTCTTTGCCGTACAGAGCATATGTTCTTTGATCCAGAGAGAATCGCAGCATTCCGTGAGATGATCTGCTCTGATACAGTAGAAGAGAGAGAGGAAGCTCTTAATAAGATCCTTCCATATCAGCAGGGAGACTTCAAGGCTCTTTATGAGGCACTTGAGGGTAACCCAGTTACTATCAGATTCCTGGATCCACCTCTTCATGAGTTCGTTCCAACAGAGGAGGCTGACATTGAGAAGCTTGCTGCTGCTAAGAACAAGAGCGTTGAGGAGATTAAGGCACTTTGCAACTCACTCCATGAGTTCAACCCTATGATGGGTCACAGAGGATGCCGTCTTGCTGTAACATACCCAGAGATCGCTAAGATGCAGACAAAGGCTGTTATCCGTGCAGCAATCGAGGTTCAGAAGGAGCATCCAGATTGGACAGTTGAGCCAGAGATCATGATCCCACTTGTATGTGAGGTTAAGGAGCTTAAGTACGTTAAGAAGGTAGTTGTTGAGACAGCTGACGCTGAGATCGCTGCTGCTGGCGTAGATCTTAAGTATGAGGTTGGTACAATGATCGAGATCCCAAGAGCAGCTCTTACAGCTGATGAGATCGCTAAGGAAGCTGACTTCTTCTGCTTCGGTACAAACGACCTTACACAGATGACATTCGGATTCTCAAGAGATGATGCTGGTAAGTTCTTAAATGCTTACTATGATGCTAAGATCTTCGAGAACGATCCATTTGCTAAGCTTGATCAGACAGGTGTTGGTAAGCTCATGGATATGGCAGTTAAGCTTGGTAAGCCAGTTAATCCAAAGCTTCACATCGGTATCTGTGGTGAGCACGGTGGAGATCCTTCATCAGTTGAGTTCTGCCACAAGATTGGTCTTGATTATGTATCATGTTCACCATTCAGAGTACCTATCGCTAGACTTGCTGCTGCTCAGGCTGCAATCGCTAACAAGTAGGATTCGGACGAACAGAACTTGTAAGTAATTAGCTTAATAAAGACAATATGAGTCCCTGTAATTGCCATGAGGTGGTTACAGGGACTTTTTTGTAAAAAAATATGCATATCAAAAAGGAGAAATCAATAGCCGATACTTGATTATATTATGTACTGATGATATTGTGGTCTATGGAAATTAAACATAGGAAGAATATATAATGAATGAAAGAGATGTAGAAATTAGTAAAAGAGAAGCTAAGAAGAAGGAACGTAGGTCGAGAAAGGACAAGCTTGCCATAGAGAAGAGAATACTTCGTCTGTCTTTTATGGGAAGTGTCTTCTTCATACTTGCGGAGGGCGTGATGGCATGGTATACCCATTCACATTCGCTTTGGACGGACTGCCTGTTCGACTCTGCAGATCTGGTCATGATAGGACCATTCATGGTGCTGGTTCCGCTTCTGTATAAACCGGTGACAGAGAAACATCCATATGGCTATGCGCAGGTGGAATCGCTTTTCCTACTTGTAAAGTACAGTGTATTACTTGCTCTCACATGTAATCTCATGGTTGAGAATATAAAGCTGTTGTTTCATGGGGGACATGATGTAGATGCGGGGAGCATAGCGGTATTTGAATTTCTTGTATGTGTATGCTGTGCGGTTATGTATGCGATACTTGGCCATTACAGTAAGAAATATGAGTCTACAACTATCAAAGCGGAGCTGTATATGTGGAAGCTTGACGTAATAAGCAGTATGGGAGTTGCTATAGCATTTGCGGTACAGACTGTTCTTTTGCATACAAGCCTGCGTTTTATGACCCCTTATATTGATCCGGCAGTAGCGGTGGTTATGGCACTTCTTCTCATAAAAGAGCCGGTGTGCGAGATATTCCAGAGTATCAAGAATCTTATTCTTTTTGCTCCGGAGGAAGAGACGCTTAATCAGATACGAGGCATAGTGGATCAGCATATGAAGGATTACCCATATGAGGTCACTTTTCTGGATGTCATCCAGACCGGGCGGAAGCTTTGGGTTGAGGTATATATAGGAAATCAGACGGATGTGATACATATAAGTATCATTCATAAGGTGAGAGACGAGATAAAACAGGAGCTTAGGGATAAGTATGATCAGGTGTATATAGAGGTCATACCAGATTGATAGTAAAGCTGTAATACAAAATATAAATGATCAAGGGGATGCAAGTATATGTTACATTATGAAGTTTTTAAAAGCTCATGTGATACCGATAGATATATAGTTCTGCTTCATGGATTTGGAGGGAACAACAGGGTATGGAAGAATCAGATTCCCTTGCTTCAGAAGAAGTTTAATGTTCTGGCGATAACTCTGCCAAGTCATGGAGACAGTGAACTGAAATTGTCCAAGATGGGAAGTACGCTGGATGTTGTCGTGGGTGAGATAACGCAGGTGCTTGATGAGCGGGGGATACAGCGAGCTGTTTTTATGGGCGTATCACTTGGAACTATATTTATCAAATATATGGAGATGAGATGCGAAAGTTACATAGATAAAGCAATACTTGTGGGTGCGCTTGGCACGGTTGGAAAACCACTCAGGCGTGCTGTCAATGTCTTTGCTAAGATAGGTGACAAGCTGCCATTTCCTGTCGTCTACAGAATAATGGCAAAGTTATTTATGCCATGGAAAGTCAGCAAGACAAGCAGGAAGGTGTTCTGCAAATGTGCCAAGGCATTAAACAGTCATGAATTTAAGGCGTATATGAATATTTTTATTGAGCATTTTTCACTTTGTGACGAGTTCGTGAGCAGATTACACGAGGAGAATGTATATATTTCCGGGCGTGGTGATCTGTGTTTTATAAATGGAATCGTGGAGGAAACTGATCTGACAGATGCGGAGCTGATAATAATAGAGCATTGCGGTCACGTGTGCAACATAGATCAGAGCAGACAATTCAATGATATTATTTCTGAATTGCTTGACATTTAATGAATTAAAAGTGGAATATGATACGACAAGGATATACTATCTTAAAATGCTGATAAATAAGGATAAGGAGACTGTGATATGGCAACGATGGACACGTATACGGGGAACAAAATAGATCCGATGAATATGACAGCTTCAGACATATCAATACAGGATATTGCGCATGCGTTAAGCCTCACGTGCCGCGGCGGAGGGCATGTGTCATATTTCTTTTCTGTGGCACAGCACTCCATCAACTGTATGAATGAGGCGAAGTCAAGGGGATGGTCAGAGCGGCTACAGCTTGCCTGTCTGTTGCACGATGCCAGCGAGGCGTATATATCAGACATAATCAGACCGGTAAAAGCACATTTGTCCAATTATCTTGAGATTGAGAGTTCGATCATGAACGTTATATTTGAGCGATTTGGACTTGCTGATCTGAGCGAAGAAGAGAATGCTATGTGGAAACAGATAGATGATGAGATGATGAATTTCGAACTTAAGAATCTGATGAAAGGCGAGGAGTACAGGAATACGGACAACCTTAGTTCAGTCCCTGCTGTGGCCGAAAGACCATGGCGAGAAGTGGAAGGTGAATTTGAGGCTGAATGTAAGAAACTTGCAGAGAAAATGTCAGATCAGACCGGCAAGTAGTCGATAGTGCCAGTAATTGATAGTGAAAAGTTATTTTTTATTACAAAATATGTGATAATACCTCCCAGGCGGATGATGGAATATAACGATCAGCCCGGGAGGTATTTGTTTTTGCATTTATGATCAGATGTTGTCAAAGTATCCGACATAGTCGACCTTGTATGGCCCATTTGGGAAAAGGTATTCATACAGATCTATGAAATAGTCGTCGGTCATGCTGGCGATGAAGTCGAATATATGGAGACACATTTTGTATCAACTGTAATTAATTATCGAAAAACAATAATAATTATTGACAAACGATAATCATGTGGTACTATACAAGTAAGATAATTATCGAAAAACAATAATTTACTTGGCGATTGGAGGCTTTTATGGTTAATGGTGTTTTAAATGCATTTGCATACATAGCAAAGTGGCTCAGGGAGATGTCTCTTGCGGGCGGAGCACAGAATGTCCTTGCAATATGTATGTTCTGTCTGATAGGCTGTGTGCCACTTGCTGGATTCATCGTGCTCTGTATAAGAAATAGAAAAATTGATGCTGACTACCTGTTGCTGGGACTTTCAGCAGTGCTTTTCATAGGAATATATATGATGATAAATCCAGGGTATGTCATAGATGGAAATGCTCTGGTAACTTCAGATATGCTGAATCTTGCAATAAGCTCAGTGATATGGTCGGTGCTGGCATGTTATGCTGTGCTCAGGATCGTGGAGAGTATAGACAAGGCGGATAGCACTCAGATAGTAGAAATCATCAAGAAGATAATATGTGTGATAGTGGTATTCACAGCTTTTGTGATTGTCTGTGTGTCACTGCCGGGGCTTGTCAGAACAAATCGGACAAATGCCGGTGCTATGCCTGGTGATGCCGGATGGGCAGTGATCCTGTTTATTTTCCAGCTTGTAAATGCTGCTCTTGTCATATGGGTTCTGATCAGGGGATACAGGCTTTGCAACAGCATAATAGAAAATGAGTATTCGGATGAAACAATCCATATGGCAGAGAGACTTTCAAAGACGAGCAAGAGTGCGATATCAGTCATGGTGATTCTTGAACTCTCGAAGAATGTGCTTCAGCTTTTTATCATGATGACTCTTTCAAATGCAGATTTCAAGATATCACTTCCATTATATGAGCTGATAATACTCGTCGTTGTGTATATGGGTGTCAGAAACCTTGCTAAGACAAAAGCGATAAAAGAAGAAAATGATTCATATATATAGAATTTGAGGTGACGTGCAGGTATGGCGATCAAAGTAACTCTGGACAGGGTTTTAAAAGAGAATAATATGACATCGAAGGAACTTTGCAAACTAGTGGGGATAACAGAGGCAAATCTGTCGGTTCTCAGAAGCGGGAAAGCAAAGGGTGTGCGGTTTACCACGATCAACAAGATATGCTATTACCTGCACTGCGATGTTGGAGACATATTGACATTTGATGGTGAACTTATAGAAGAAGACTAAGGAGGCGGGAGCTGTGATGAAAGTTAGCAGGGGTAAGAAAACAGACAGGAAATCAGATGAGACACATAGAGTGATACGAAAGAGCAATCTGGCTGCTGTGGGTATTATTGGAATGCTTGGAATATGTATGCTCTCAGGCTGCTCGCTTGCGGATAAGGAAATGATTGAAACTGATGAGAGAGATTTACTGGTTGGAGTGTTTGTAACAACAGAAAGGCTTGGGACAGTTACCGATGTTCCGTGCGAAATCGATATTGATGCAGGTACACTTAAGATAACAGATGAAGACATTGATGTTGACGGATGTTATATGATCTATGCCAGATCAGGCGAGGGGGAAGATATGTACGAGACTCTGGTATCTGATGGTATAAGTGTTGGTATCAGCAATGTTGGGTATAATGAGAATGCAGATGGAAGTGTCACCAGAAGCCGGACAGTGAACGGATGCGTGTACTATGATCTGGACAATAAGGATAGCTATGCAGACTCAGATGGTGATGTGGAAATAATTCTCAATAAGGTATATGAGAAAACAGATGGAACATATTATATAACGAGTGGCAGCTCAATGGGGTGTGCGGCCACGGATCAGACTGCAGAGAACGGATCAGGTGCAATGGATGTAAAAGAGTCGTATAAGACGACTTCGTTCTCGGGTAGTGAAAGTTCGTCAAGTGATGAAAACGAAATGGTCATACATGTGGAATGGAAGTTTGAACGAGCAGGAGAAAAGTATACATTTACAGCTATGTCTGAGGATAACAAAGAGCTGGACGCCAAAACCTATGATGTTGGGGATATACCAGATACAATAAAGTTTGACTGTGACTGGCAGTATGTGATCGTGTCCTATGCGGATGTGACTGGTAAGATGCACAGTTCATTTGTGGATAAAGAAGATTCAGTGTATGAATATAGTGTGAGCACTGGCAAATTCTTTCTGGATACGGGCGTAGTTGAGATAGAATAACAGGTGAATATTAATTTAAGATTAAACCACAGGGATATGGTAAATTGGTTCCCTGTGGTTTAAAATTATGACTAGAAAAAATGAATGAAATTGAAAAACGTGAACATTTAGCGTGGGCATATTATCATAATTTCATGTATGACAGTGAGAATTAAGGAGGATTACAGATGGATCGCAAAGAGATGAACAAAATTATATTTCAGAATACAGAGTATATGTGCAAGACGGATGCTGCATTGTCAGATGCTACAAAGAAATCGGTGTCAGGGCAGCGATTTATTGCAGAAAGTGAGAAGATTCCGGGACTTAATCTTAATATTTATAAGAAACAGACCAGGATTGTGGTATCCAGAAAGAGAACATATGAGGCAGCAGCATATTATAAGGGACAGCATGTTGCTGTGCATAACTTTGCATCGGCGGTAAATCCGGGTGGCGGAGTTGTATATGGAGCGAGTGCACAGGAGGAATGTCTCTGCAGATGTTCTAATCTGTATTTTTGTTTGAACACTCCTGATATGTGGGGAATGTTCTATACTCCTCACAGAGCGGCAAAAGATCCTATACACAATGATGATATTATATACACACCTGGTATAGTGGTGTTTAAGACGGATACAGATCTGCCGGAACTCATGGAGCAAAAGGACTGGTATAAAGCGGATGTGATCACATGTGCTGCGCCGAATCTACGGGAAATTCCAGGGAATATATATAACTGCGAGAATGGTGCAAGCGCAGCGGGAGTAAGCAATTATGACCTTCAGATTATTCATGAGAAAAGACTCAGAAGGATACTTGACAGCGCCGTTATGAACCATGCGGACACAGTGATACTCGGGGCATTTGGCTGTGGTGCATTCCGCAACGATCCTCATGCGGTGGCATCAGCTGCTGCAAATGTTCTAAGTGATTATATATACGCATTTGAGAATATCGAGTTTGCTGTATACTGCAGACCAAATGATGATTTCAATTACAGGGTGTTTAACAGCGTATTAAGTTCATTGTAAAGGAAATTTGTGCCTATGGTGTATACCATCATGCCATGAGGGCGGCGATGTGGATATAAGAGGATGAGCAGGAAATGGCAAGAGTTTTGATTACAGGATTAGTATTAATGAGAAAATAGTGAAAGATTATTAAAAGATTATTAAAAGAGTTATACAAATTTTAGAAATAATTAATTGAATAAATCCTCCTTGTGATATAAGGTTAGAATAATATATAGGATAATGGCGTTTGTGTATTGTGTCAGACATATATATCCTAAAAAATATTACAAGGAGGATTTTTATATGAAGGAAGTAAAACAGCCAAAAAAGCCGCTGATATTTTATTATCTGATCGTGCTCGCAGTAATCATGCTTCTTAATATTATAGTTGTTCCCTGGTTTACTGAGAGAAGTATAGAGGATGTGGATTACGGTACATTCATATCCATGACAGAGGACAAGAAGATCGACGAGGTAGATATTGAGACCCAGTCAAATGTCATCTATTTCACAGGCAAGGATGACAAGAAGGTGTACAAGACAGCTATGGTGAGTGATGAGAACTTAACCGAGAGACTTTACAAGTCGGGTGCCAAGTTCTCAGGTCAGGAGATCAAGCAGACATCGCCGATACTCAGCTTTATACTCAGTTGGATTATACCGATACTTATATTTACATTATTTGGAAGAATGCTTGCCAATCAGATGATGAAGCATGCCGGGGGTGGTAAGAATTCCATGATGTTCGGAATGGGCAAGAGTAATGCGAAGATATATGTTAATTCCACAGAGGGAATAAAGTTTACAGATGTCGCCGGAGAGGATGAGGCAAAGGAGAATTTGACTGAGATAGTTGAGTATCTTCACAATCCTGGAAAGTACAAGGAGATCGGCGCTTCCATGCCAAAGGGTATTCTTCTTGTGGGTCCTCCGGGAACAGGTAAGACCATGCTTGCCAAGGCTGTAGCCGGAGAGGCGAATGTACCTTTCTTCTCAATGTCCGGTTCAGAGTTCGTTGAGATGTTCGTAGGTATGGGTGCTTCAAAGGTAAGGGATTTGTTCCAGCAGGCAAAGGAAAAGGCTCCATGTATAGTGTTCATCGATGAGATAGATGCTATAGGTAAGAAGAGAGATGGACAGATAGGCGGCAATGATGAGCGAGAGCAGACACTTAACCAGCTCCTCACCGAGATGGATGGATTCGAGGGCAACAATGGTGTCATCATCCTTGCAGCAACCAACAGACCGGATTCGCTTGATCCTGCACTGCTCAGACCGGGAAGATTTGACAGACGAGTACCTGTAGAACTTCCTGATCTCAAGGGACGTGAGGATATACTTAAGGTTCACGCCAAGAAGGTCAAAATAGGAGACAATGTAGACTTCAATAAGATAGCCAGAATGGCATCAGGTGCATCAGGTGCCGAGCTCGCAAATATTGTAAATGAGGCGGCGCTCAGGGCTGTCAGAGCCGGCAGAGGCTTCGTGACACAAGCCGATATGGAAGAGAGCATAGAGGTCGTAATTGCAGGTTACCAGAGAAAGAATGCGATACTTACAGACAAGGAGAAGCTTGTCGTGTCATACCATGAGATCGGACATGCGCTTGTAGCTGCCAAGCAGACTGATTCAGCGCCTGTCCAGAAGATAACCATAGTTCCGAGAACATCGGGAGCTCTTGGTTACACCATGCAGGTGGATGAGGGTAATCACTATCTTATGACCAAGGAGGAGATTGAGAATAAGATAGCGACACTCACAGGCGGAAGAGCTGCGGAGGAGATAGTATTTGGGTCTATTACAACGGGAGCCTCCAACGATATAGAACAGGCAACAAAGCTTGCAAGAGCTATGATCACCAAATATGGGATGAGCAAAGATTTTGATATGGTAGCCATGGAGGTAGAGACCAACAAATACCTTGGCGGTGATTCATCACTTTCGTGCTCGGCAGAGACGCAGACACTCATAGACAAGAAGGTTGTGGAGCTTATAAGAAAGCAGCATGAGAAGGCGGCAACCATTATCCTCGAGAACAGAGCGAAGCTTGATGAGCTTTCCAATTATCTGTATCAGAAGGAGACGATCACAGGCGAGGAGTTTATGAATATATTGAATTCATGATTCTCTTAGATATAATTTCAGTTTCCGGGTGCTGACATTTTACAATTCCGCACCCGGTAACCATAAGATAGACTTGTACTGTATTAAGGATAATACAGTTATAATTCATTATTGTGACAGACAAAAAACTTGGAATAAAAATTATGTCGGTGTATTGGACAGATTTTACAAAAATATAGTGACGTGATATTACGTCAATTCCTCGTGGTCAAGCTCCAACAGCTTGAAATGATTCTTTTTGAACTCTATAAGTCCTTCACTCTGCATGTTGGACAGCTCCTTTGACAGTGCGGTTCTGTCGACATTCAGGTAGTCGGCAAACTGTTCCCTGTTAAATGGGATATCGAACTCAGTTGTTCCAAGAGAGCTGGCAAGTCCTGAGAGATAATAGCTGACACGCTCACGTATCTTCTTTGGCTTTATATAGAAGATATGAAGTGAGAGTGTGAGACTCCTTCTCGATGACAGCAGGAGAAGGTTCTTGAGCATTTGCAGATGCCACGGATAACTGTTGTATTTGCCGGACATGATATCCTGTGCGTTGAGCAGGAATACGATAGTAGGCTCTGTTGCTCTTGCGTCGATCATGAGTTTGTGTCCGGACAGGGCGTATGTTTCACCGAACACCTTTCCCGGAAGTGCTGAACTCAGGATACTTTTGGAGCCCCAGTAGTCAACATTCTCAACAATCACCCGGCCTTTGATGACTATTCCAAGCTCCTCGGTTATCTCGCCGGCTTTGAATATCGTGGAGTTGTATCTGTAATAGTGTTCGCGCAGGATCCCGAGATCCATCATGGTTTTGATATCGGCTTCCGAGATTCCTTTGAATGCCATCATGTTGAGTACTTCAGACAATTGATATTGAGGAATTTTAAGTTTCATACATAACCTCCATCTTATTATTTATTTCTATGCAGAGCAGCAGTCTGCAGCGTAGTATATTCTAGTGACAAGGTGTCATGATGCAGGGGTGCAATCAGGCTTTCAGCTATAGGATGTATATTTTTTCAAAACACAGTATATTGTATATGTGTAATAAATTATCCCTTGTCCATACACAATATATATTATTCATATATTTTCTCAAATTTTTTCAAAAAAAGTTGTTAAAATCTTCATTATGTGGTTATAACAACCGAATTTATGAGTAAAGTATAATATACTTACAAATGAAAAGCAAGGAATGTGATAAGCATTATTGAATTATAGAGGATTATTCTGTATAATAAGTAAATAGTGTGTCACATTTTCACATATTAAAACACTGAAAGGAGAAATTTTATCATGTTACAGAACCAGGAATGGGAATCATTCACAGGTAGACTCTGGAAGGAAGAGTGTAATGTAAGAGACTTCATCCAGAACAACTACACACAGTACGATGGAGACGAGAGTTTCCTTGCAGGCCCAACAGATGCTACTAACAAGCTTTGGGATAAGCTTCAGGCACTTCAGAAGGCTGAGAGAGATAACGGTGGAGTTTTAAAGGAGGATGCTGATGTTGTATCAAGCATCACATCTTATGGCCCAGGCTACATTGATCCAGAGACAAAGGATCTTGAGCAGGTTGTAGGTCTTCAGACAGATGAGCCACTTAAGAGAGCATTTATGCCTTATGGTGGTATCAAGATGGCTGAGGAGGCTCTTCAGATGTATGGATATACTCCAAACGAGAACTTCCACAAGATCTTCACTGAGTATCACAAGACACACAACCAGGCAGTATTTGATGCTTACACACCAGAGATGATGGCAGCTCGTCATACACATATCGTAACAGGACTTCCTGACACATATGGTCGTGGACGTATCGTAGGTGACTACAGAAGAGTTGCTCTTTACGGTATTGATCAGCTTATCGCTTGGAAGGAAGAGGATAAGGCTAACTGTGGCGATGGCAACATGTTTGATGATGTTATCCGTCAGAGAGAAGAGCTTTCAGAGCAGATCAAGCGTCTCAAAGAGATGAAGGTTATGGCTCAGTCATACGGATATGATATTTCAAAGCCAGCTTCAAACGCTAAAGAGGCTGTTCAGTGGTTATACTTCGGATACCTTGCAGCTATCAAGACTCAGAACGGTGCAGCTATGTCAGTTGGACGTGTATCTACATTCCTTGATATCTATATTGAGAGAGATATTAAGGCTGGTAAGCTTACAGAGGCTGAGGCTCAGGAGCTTATCGATCATTTCACAATGAAGCTTCGTATGGTTAAGTTCGCAAGAATTAAGTCATACAACGAGCTGTTCTCAGGAGATCCTGTATGGGCTACTCTTGAGGTTGGTGGTATCGGTGTTGACGGACGTTCAATGGTTACAAAGAACGATTACAGATTCCTTCATACACTTGAGAACATGGGACCAGCTCCAGAGCCAAACCTTACAGTTCTTTACTCATCAGCTCTTCAGGATACATTCAAGAAGTATGCTGCTAAGATTTCTGTAAGAACAAGCTCAATCCAGTATGAGAACGATGATGTAATGAAGCCAATCTGGGGCGATGATTACTCAATCTGCTGCTGTGTATCAGCTACACAGACTGGTAAGGAGATGCAGTTCTTCGGAGCTCGTGCAAACCTTGCTAAGTGTCTTCTTTACGCTATCAATGGTGGTAAGGATGAGAAGTTCCTTGACAAGAAGACTGGTAAGCCAATGCAGGTAGGTCCAGAGTACTCACCTATCACATCAGAGTACCTTGACTATGATGAAGTACTTGCTAAGTACAAGAAGATGCTTGACTGGTTAGCAGGACTTTATGTAAATATTCTTAACCTCATCCAGTACATGCATGACAAGTACTACTATGAGTCAGCTGAGATGGCACTTATCGATACAGATGTACGTCGTACATTTGCAACAGGTATCGCTGGATTCTCACACGTAATCGACTCACTGTCAGCAATCAAGTACGCTAAGGTTAAGGTTATCCGTAACGCAGAGACAGGACTTGCTGAGGACTTCGAGATCGAAGGCGAGTTCCCTAAGTATGGTAACGATGACGACAGAGCTGATAACATCGGTGTATGGCTTCTTCATGAGTTCCTTACAGACATCAAGAAGAGACACACATATCGTAATTCAGAGCCTACAACATCTATCCTTACAATCACATCTAACGTAGTTTATGGTAAGTACACAGGTAACCTTCCAGATGGAAGACGTGCTTGGACACCATTTGCACCAGGTGCTAACCCAAGCTACGGCGCTGAGACATCAGGACTTCTTGCATCACTTAACTCTGTTGCAAAGATTCCTTATGAGTGGTCACTGGATGGTATCTCAAATACACAGACAATGAACCCATCAGCACTTGGACATGATGAGGAAGAGAGAGCTACAAAGCTTGTAAGCGCAATGGATGGATACTTCGATCAGGGCGCTCATCATCTGAACGTAAACGTATTTGGTAAGGATAAGCTCCTTGATGCTATGGAGAATCCAGATAAGCCAGAGTACGCTAACTTCACAATCCGTGTATCAGGATATGCTGTTAAGTTCATATCACTTACACGTGAGCAGCAGCTCGATGTTATCAACAGAACATTCCATGACTCACTTTAATTCTTAGCTGACGCTGGATTTTCAGTGAAGTTATAGATGCTTTGTCAGATATAACAAGAACCATGGTCCCGGGGATAACCTCTCCGGGACTTTTTTTAAGAATATGTATTTATATCAGTTTTACAAGAGATAATAGACATGTAGTTTTGTTTGTAATTACTTTCATTAATTGAAAATTGTATTTGAATAGGAAGAACTTAGAGGTGAAATATGTCTGAAAAGAAACAGGTTTTAGGATATGTCCATTCGACAGAGAGCTTTGGAGCAGTAGATGGTCCGGGCATAAGATTTGTAGTTTTTTTACAGGGCTGCAAGATGAGATGTAAATATTGTCACAACCCAGAGACATGGAATCTTGTGACAGACTATAGTAAGCTTTATTCAGATGAAACAAGCGATGCTGAGAGAGAAGAACTGGAGAAGAAGATTGAGGAGAATACAAAGCTGCTGAAGGATAAGGGCGTCAAGATCGAGGCGAGGACTCCTGAGGATCTGTTAAAGCAGGCACTCCGCTATAAGCCATATTGGAAAAACGGCGGTGGTATAACAGTGAGCGGCGGTGAGGCACTGCTGCAGATGGATTTCCTCATCGAGTTTTTTAAGCTTGCAAAGGCTGAGGGTATTCATACGACAATAGATACAGCCGGCAATCCATTTACAAGGGAGGAACCATTCTTCTCCAAGTTCAATGAGCTGATGAAGCTCACAGATCTGTTCCTGCTCGATATCAAGCAGATCAATGATGACAAGCATAGAGATCTCACAGGATTCTCCAACAGCAACATTCTTGATCTTGCACAGTACCTGTCAGATCAGGGTAAGCATATGTGGATCAGACACGTACTGGTGCCAACCATCACAACTGATGAGGATGATCTGAAGAAGACAAAGGAGTTCATCGACACTCTTAAGACTGTCGATAAGGTTGAGGTACTTCCATATCACAAGCTCGGAATCACTGAGTGGGAGAGACTTGGAATACCATATAAGCTTGAGGGAATCGACCCGCCTACTGATGAGGAGCAGAAGCTTGCAAAGGGTATTCTGGAATAAAATATAATAATTTTGACAAACAAGTGCATTTTGCCGAAACATAATCAGATTATGAATCGGCTAAAATGCACTTGTTTTTTGTGTACACAGGTTTTGTTTTAGAAATGGAATAAAAACGGATATTTGGAATAGATTTTTTTGTTTGGGTGTTATAATATGGTTAGTGAAGACAAACAAGAATTAGGAAACTGAAACAATCTGACATAGAAAAAGATGGATGTGTTAGGTTTTCTATGAATACGTGAGATATAGCTACAGCCATTTGCCGAAGGCAAATTTTGCATGGCTGGTGTTCAGTTAAGGAGGATAAAATCATGAATAGTTATGTTGCATGGGGAATATTTGGAATAATAAGTGGATTTCTGGCAGCTTTTGCGGATGTACCGCTTGTCATGCCAAATCAAAGTGAAAATATTAATCTTGCCGGAGTTTGTCCTTGGTGGGCAGATGCGACCTCAAAGAGATTTAAGGTGTCGTTCTGGCTTTCATTCCTAGGACAGCCGGGAGGATATATAGTCATGTGGCTTCTTGCTGATATGATATCAAAAGAGAATACAACGCTTGCATGTATTCTTAAGATCGTAACATTGCTTGGATGTTATACAGGTCTTATGAGTCATGTTGTGTTCTGTCTGAAACCGCTCCTGTACCAGAAACTCTGCAGGAAAATGTCTGACGATGAAAGCAAAGAGGTTATCAAAGCCATCGATCCGATTTTTAATCCGCCAATGTACCTGGCAGGCGTAATGCTCTGGCTCGGCATTGCGGTTACAGTGATAGCAGCGATCCTTACCGGGGCACTTCCTGTTCCAAAGTGGTGCGCCTTCCTTAATCCTATAGGTTCACTTATAGTTCTCATGCCACTCAAGAAGTGTGGTGTCAGAATCATCGGAGCTCTCGGATTTGGATTTGTGCTGCTTTCGGTGCTGCTTATTATTGCAGGGGTATAAACCATATTTAACAAGAATTAATCTGTAAACGATTGCTGAGTGCAGGCAAAAGAAGATATAATGCAAATCAAATGTGTAGAATGGTAAAAAAGGGTTAAAGTTCAAGTTAAGGAAAAAATCATATGAAAGTTTAGCAGGTGATGAGGTGTACAGATATATGCGCAAATATATGATGGATATCGTTGCGGCAAAGAAACATTCGTCAACTGCAAAGATGGAGATAGTACCTGGCTTTTACTCCATATACAGTAAAATATTTCTTAAAATCATGCGAACGACTGACTTACAGGTGAGTACGCAGGATAGCGGGAAAGATTACTATGACATCACGATCACAAAATGTCTCTGGCATACAGCCTGTGTGGAAAATGGCTGCAGCGAGCTGTGTTCGCTGTTCTGTGATGTCGACGATGTGACGTATGGCGGTTTGAAAAAGCTGGGGTTCTCACGCACAAAGACACTTGGATACGGAGGGGACTGCTGTGATTTTCATTTCTATAAGAAGTGATACAGTGCATGTCTCAAGAAGAACTGCAGGGAAGTCTGGGGGTTAGGATAAATATATCTGCCAGAAGAGAGTTGGTACAAGATTAAAATATATTGAAAAATAAGGTTTAAAGCAGGTTTACTCGACGTAAGCCTGTTTTTTTTGCGAAGTGCGAGTTGGAATCGGTGGCTGTACAAGACTTGGCGATTGACACGGTAAATTGACACGATAACCTGAGAATTTTGAAGAGAGGTATTCTCATAATCTGATATTTTTAACGTAGTGAAAATTATATGCGAATAAAATATTAAAAATATTCGCAAATACTATTGACATCCTGGTTAGCGTAGACTAACATATATGCGAATGAAATATAAAAAATATTCACATAAAGTATGGAGGATGCAGAATGTATATTGAAGGAAAAAACCTTGTAAAGAAATACGGAAAGGGAGAGGCAACAGTATATGCCCTGGACCACACGGGTTTCAGTATGGAAAAAGGAGAGATAGTCGTGATCCTTGGCCCTAGTGGAAGTGGTAAAAGTACACTTCTGAACATACTTGGAGGACTTGATAAGGCCACGGAAGGATGCCTTATGGTGGATGGGGTGGATCTGGAAAAGATGTCTGCCAAAGAACTTGAACTTTACAGGAGAGACAGACTTGGATTTATATTCCAGTCATATAACCTCACACCTGACCTTACAGCCAGAGAGAATATCGAGATGACGGCTGAGCTTGTAAAAGAGCCATTACCAGTAGATGAACTCATGGAGGAATTGGGACTTGTAAAATATGAAAAGCATTTTCCAAAGGAGCTTTCCGGTGGACAGCAGCAGAGGGTGGCTATCGCAAGGGCGATGGTGAAGAAACCGGATCTTCTTCTGTGTGATGAGCTAACGGGTGCGCTGGATTCAAAGTCATCACGGGATGTGCTGCGAAGAATTCAGGCGATGAACGATACATACGGAACAACAATTGTGATAATTACACACAATGAGAATATTGCAGGAATGGCGGATCGTGTTATAAGGATCAAGGACGGTAAGGCAGTGGCAAATGTAAGAAATGAAAATAAACAAAGTGTAGAGGAGATGGAGCTGTAATATGACGATCAACAAAAGAGCTGTGCGCAGCGTAAAGAAAAATATATCCTTCTATATAATAAGCACCATTCTTACTGTGCTCATATCGATACTTATTATTGCACCGTTATCGACAGGACACAACATGAAGAAGGTTATAAATGATTTTGTGGCGAAGTATAAGACTGAGGACGCTGAATTTGTAACGTATAATCCGATATCAGAGGACGACATGAAGACTCTTGAAAGTGATTATGATGTGGTTATGGAATATAGCAGATATAAAGATATGAAGTTTAGTGGCGGAGACATGGATGGGCTTACGGTACGAGTATTTGATATGCCGGAAAAACTCAATCTGTGTAATGTCCGGGACGGCAGCATGCCGGAAAGCGGCGAGGCTCTCTTAACTCAGAATTTTGCAGATCTTCATGGAATTAAAGTTGGCGATGAGGTAAGCCTCGGCGATTATTCATATAAGGTATCAGCATTTGCGACAAAGGCAGATTACATATATATGCTTGAAAAGCAGTCGGGGTACGTTGAAAAATCAAAATTTGCGGTCATGGTTGTGACACATGATGATTATGAGAAGATATCAGCTGATGAGACTGGGTATTATTCGATAAAATATAACAGGGATAATGAGAAGGAAGTCAGGGAAAAGCTGAATGACGAGTATGTCATAGCAAATTATCTGGCGGCAACCACGAATACGAGAATATCAATGCCTATAAATGAGGGTGACGAAGTATCAAAAATAGCTGCCATGTATGCGCCGGTTATGTTCATAATAGTACTGGCACTTATAGTGATGGTGCTGGGAAGAAATATCAGAAATGAACAGTATCTTCTCGGTACATTCATTTCTCTCGGATTTTCCAGAGAGCAGATAATAGGACATTATATGCGATTCGGTCTGATTCCGGGAATTGTGGGAAGTGTACTTGGAACGATAGCATCCATCCCGGTCACAAAGGCTATAACATATTTCTATATAGCATACGATTTTGAGACGATTGATTATACAGTGCGGTATGATACAGCGTCCATACTGGCTGCGCTTATTCTGCCATCTTTTGCATATTGCCTGGCGATAGCCCTGCAGGCTGCAAAGCTGCTCAGGAAGTCTGCGGTTGACCTTCTCAGAAATACAGGCAGGGACAGCAGGGCAATCCGTATAATGAGAAACAGTCATGCAAAAACGCAGCTTAAGATGAGAGTGAGAAGTGTCATAGGGCACCCGGGCAGAAGTGTAGTTACGATCATCGGTGTATGTGTGGCAGCCTTTTGTATTCTTGCCGGATTTATCATGAGAGACAGTCTCGACATTCTTATGCATGACGGGCTCACAAGCTCGGTTAAATATGAATATCTTTACAGATTAAAAACTCTTGGAAATGGATCTCCGGATAAAGGCGAGGCATTGTTCCAGAATTATTATGAGATCAAAGGAAATACTGTTCAGCTGTCTACACAGGGGATAGATGAAGGATCTAAGTATTTTATAGATAAGACGGATACAGGCGAAAAACTGGATCTGGACAAATGTTATCTCACAAGTGCGGCTGCTGAAACTTATGGGGTAAATGCCGGAGATGAGCTGACATTTTACAATATTGCAGATCTAAAGGAACACAGGGTTAAGATAAGCGGCGTGGTGACGGACAATACCCATTGCTATCTGTACACCTCCAGGGATAATGCAACAAAACTTGCAGGTGTTGATCCGGGGACCTATAACTGTATCATAAGTGATAAAAAGCTGGATCTCGACAAGAATCTGGTGGCCAGCGAGACGAGTATGAAAGTATCTGCGGATACAATGGAAAACCTGATGGGACCGATGAAGGCTATCATTATCGGCATAGAGATACTTGGAATAGTGCTTGGAGTATTTATCCTGTATCTGGTCATAAATATGATCGTGTCCGAGACCGGGACCAATATATCAGTCATGAAGGTTCTTGGGTTTAGCAGAAAAGAGATAGTAAACAGAGTGCTCAATGTTAATCATATTCTTGTATGCGTAGGTTTCCTGATAGGAATTCCGGCAGCTTATGCATTTGTAAAGGTTGGATATTCAGACACCATAGAAAATTATGGAATGCTCCTGGCTCCTGTCCTGACTGTAAAAGCTATTGTCCTTGGATTTGTACTTACATGGATCACGTATGAGTTGTCACTGTTTCTTCAGAAAAGAAAAATATCAAGGATTGACATGGTGGAGGCTTTGAAGGAAAATAATAGGAATGAGTAGAATTTTACCTTAAGGGGGTCCACATGGCAAAGCGTGTATTTACAGAGGAAGAGCGGACAGAGTACAGAGAAAAAATGCTGGATGCGGGATTTGATCTGCTGAAGGAATATGGGATGACACATATGTCGGTTGCCAAAATTACAGAGGCTGCCGGAATCGGTGTAAGTACATTTTACAATTTCTTTGAGTCAAAGGAGCAGTATGTGTATGAAGTGATGGCATACAGGCGGAGAAAGATTCCGGAATATTTGCAGCTTGCACTTAATGGAAAAGAAAAGGCTGGACCTGCTGAGGCGAGGACGTATCTGAAGATGATGATAGATGACAGATACAGTGTATTCCCAAGTCTGACACCGGAGGATGAACAGAGACTACTTGAGATGCTTCCGGAGCAGGCAAGACCTGATCTTAATAAAGAGACAGGTATCGGAAAGCGTTTTTTTCAGATTATGGAGGGCGTCCGCCCAGATGTGAACATTCCACTTGTGGCAAATCTTATCAAGATATATGTGCTTGCTGCGGAGGGAAGAGATATCCTTCACCAGGCTGTCTATGAAGAGACGATGGAACGTATGAGAGATCTGATATTGTATGAGATTTTCGGAAAAATTGACAGTAGGTGAATAAGCTAGCACAGCATTATCCAAAGGAAAAAAGGATAATGTGAATCGAACATATGTTTGGTAATCAATATTAATCTGAGAAGTAGATAATATCTGACAGGTGGCTGAAAATTCAGTCATCTGTTTTTTTTATGAACAGTTATTTATCTGCAATTATTTACTTTGGAAAAAAAATATGGTAATCTGGTTAGGAAAAACTAACATTCAGGGCAGTCATATCTTAGAGAGGAAAATCCTAGTGAATGATTGATTGATTGAAAAATTATGGGATATAAAAAAATAGATAACAAGGGGGATAATAACAATGTTACAATGGAAAATATTTATGATCATGGCACTGGTTGGTCATGTGTTCTGTGGAATCTCGGATTGTTTACTGACATATGCACCAAATGGTAAAGTGGATCTTGCCAGTTTTAAGGATTATAAAAAAACAAGTACTGCATTTAAGGGGATGCCGCTTAAAAATCTGTCGTTTGCCATGGCGCTCGGCGTAGTTGCCATGACACTTGAGATTTTCGGATATCTGGCTCTGTGTGACTGGATGCGCCAGTTTTCTGAAACGTATTATATGATAATGTTTGTTGCAACTCTTGTTATGTTTATCAATCTGGCACTGCATCATCTGTTCTGCTGTCTGGTGGAATGGTTTTTTGTAAAATTAAATCTGACAGAGGAGGCATTGTGTGCGGTATGGGATTTCTTCAAGACAACATGCTACACTATGTATCTGGGATATGCAGGAATGCTGGTATTTGCTGTCAGTTTTCTGATAGCAGTTGTGACTGGAACAACATCACTTCCAGCCTGGGCATGTATTTTCAATCTGCTGCCACTGGCAATTGTCATTATGCCAACGAAACTGCCGGCAAAAGCAAATGTTATAGGAGTTGTTATGTTTGCAGGCTTATTGTTCCTGATATGAACTGATAGCTCGGCAAATGTAATTAATAATGCAGGAGGCAGACAAAGAACTATGGGGCGTCTGTCTATGCCTGATAGGTTCGCATGTACCTAACACCTGCATTTCCGGGATTGAAGATGTGTGGAAATGAGAATATTAGAAAAGAACGAATCCGTCAGCAACTACTACAGGGCTGGCGGGTTCATTTTATATTATGAGGTTATAGCTTAAATGGATTTGTTAAGATATAATGAGAGATAGTATATAGTGAAAATATGTGGGTGACAGTGAGTGTGGTTTTGAAATGAGAGGGTTATGAATGGAGAATGAGATCGTATTATTTTCAGATGGAGATGTAAATGTTGAAGTTTAGATAAGTCCTGAACAGGAGACGGTTTGGTTGACACAGAAACAGATGGAAGAGTTATTTGAAGTAAAACATGCTACGATAAGTGAGCACATTTCTAATATTTTATCTTCTGGAGAGCTGGATGAAACTTCTGTCGGATTTTCCGACAAAAGTACTGGAGGAAGAAAACCAAAGATGTATAATCTGGATATGATTCTTTCTGTTGGATATCGTGTGAACTCTAAACGTGGTATTGCATTTAGAAGGTGGGCTAACAAGATTCTGAAACAGTATATTTTTCAGGGATACGCAATCAATGAAAAGCGTCTTGCGGCTCTGCAGAAAACCGTTGATATCCAGACAAAAATGCTGGCATGCACATTGGATGTCGAGGAGGCAGATGTGCTCAGAGCTGTAAATCTGTATACGGATGGGGAAAAACGAATCAGTGATGGTGCGCTTGTAGCAATCACGCTCATGATCGCAGAGTCAAATCCAGAGGAAAAGGATATAATGGTCAAGCTGGTTATGAATTTGCTGACATTATAGATAAATGTGATATTAGGGGGCTGGTGAGCTGATGAAACGACAGGAAAGATATAAGATTTTAAATTACGCAAAAGATCAATATAGCAAGACGTTCGATGTAGACTATCAGTTCAAGCGTTTTTCCAGAAAGAAACTGTACAGTCTGCTAAAGCAGCATTGTAATTCCTGTATGTGTGAATGGGATTATTGTTGTTATGGGTTATATCGGAACTGCTGGCAGGAACTGTATGAAAAAGGTAACTGGGGGATGACTCAAAAGCTGGTTGATGCTAAAATTGCTGGCGCTATAGATAAGTATGCAAAGTATTACAGGAAAGATAGTCGTATTTTGTATTGTGATTTGGGAAGTAGCATTGATATAATTCTTGTAATGAGAGATATCTGCAAATCTGATTTCCTGATTACATTTATGGATGAAAAGGAATAAATGAAAAACATGTATTTCAAAAAGGGTTAAAGATAAATATTAAAATTATAAAGGAGATATGGGATGGGGATAAAATATAGAAAATTGAAAGAAAAAGATCTGGATATATTCATCGAAATGAGAATAAATCAGCTGCGGGAAGAAGGTGCCAAGGAGGATATTGATCTAAGACCGGCACTTCGTGATTATTATATGCGTCACATGAAGGATGGCACATTTGTATCATGGATTGCTGAAGATGGAGGGAAAATCATAGGTACAAGTGGAATGTCATTTGTAGAAAAACCGCCATACTTTGGATGCCCAAGTGGGAAGATGGGACTCCTGTCCAGCATGTTCACAAATCCAGCATACAGGCGTAAGGGTATTGCAAAAGAACTACTGCACAGAGTTGTCGAAGAGGCAAAGAATTATGGCTGTGGTGCGGTTCAGATCACGGCATCTGATATGGGAGTGAAATTATATACAGCTTATGGATTTACTCATAATGGCAACTTTATGCAATATAAGCTGTGACGTATAGATTTATAATGTATAATAAGACGGAGATCACACGTACCTGACACTTGCACATCCAAGAGAGCTTTCAAATGCAAGTTTTTGTACCACGAAGATTTGAGTAGCATTTCGAATGGGCGATGAATCACTGCTTTAAGGAACAGAATAAAGATGTATGAGGAATTAGGGGAGATCAATAGATATGAAAGATAATCAGCGTAAAGTTCCGGAGATGACACCATTATTATTGGTGGTATATATATTGGTTATTGTTGTGATAGGACTTTTCTTCTTTTTTGTACGAGGGGACATGCCAGGAAAAATATGTGCATGTACGGTATGCCCGGCAATGATAGCATATTTTATATATGCTTATCACAAAGAAAAAAGTGCAGATAGAAGTTCTGTAGATAAAAATGAAGATATAATCAGTGGTAATTATTTCAAAACTGCTGAGTGGCAGCATAACTATATTACATATAAAAACAAATATCCATTTGAGAAAGCCATGTATCCAGATATGAAAAAAGATCTATTATTAAGATTCCGAAGAAGAGAGTATGTTATCTGGATGCTTTTTATGGCGTTTCTTATGTTTGGATCGGTCTGTTTGATGATGCAGAAACTTTTCCTCGGAATTACAGGAATATTATTATTTGGTATACTGTTTTATTTTAATTTTTCCTTGTATATTGGTGCACCAGTCAGAAAATGGTTAAAGAGAGATATTGATTATGATGCATTAGAAAAGTCATATGTTAATGCCAGATTCGTTGTTTATAAAAAGAATGGACTCGCGTTTGGAACGACGCATATACATGCATATACAGAAAAGAAGGTGTATGCTATAGATTATCGGCTGGTGGAAGGAATATCAAGGAAAGTAGTTCGTTTAAAAAAGTATGAAGATGGCATATATTCTTCAGAAGAATACAGACATTATGCTGTCATACATGTGCGCCTTCCTCAAAGCGGACGGATTCATAATGTAGAAATTGAATTAAATGAGTTTCAGGTTCAAATGGCAATTGATTACCTGCCAGTATTCAGGCTGGGAGAGAATTTGAAAGAGGATTTAAGCATGGAGCTGGTAAAAGATAATGAGGTAGTGTAAAAAGAATACAGAGAAGATAGGCACCAATGCCCACAAAGCATTGGTGCTTTTTATAGTTCAAGAATTAATAAGATTGTTTCGGGAATCTTTGTGTTATACTGCTCTATATTGAGGAGTTCAATACTGAGCAGAGGAAATTATATGTATAAGATCAACGAAGATTCATGGAACGAAAAGTATATATTGCTGATACCCGCCATGCTGGATGCGCATTTTCCGCTTATCAAGTATGCGTTTTATTCAAAGGATTATCATCCGGTCATACTGGAAAATGAGGATGGCATCACAGATGTGGGATTAAGGTATGTGAATAATGACATGTGTTATCCGATAGTGTTAAATGCTGGACAGATGATAGATGCATTACAGTCCGGGAAATATGATGTGAGCAAGGTGCGGCTGCTCATGCCGACGGCGGGGGATGCCTGCAGAGGAGCAAATTATCTTCATGTGCTAAGACAGGCTGTGATAAATGCCGGATTTAATCAGACAAAGATACTTTCGTTAAATGTCAAGGGGCTTGAGAAGGACTGTCAGATGAAACTGCATCCGTATATGGTATGGCGGGCACTGTTCGGTCTTTTCTATGGGGACATTCTCATGCTGCTGCTCAACCAGACAAGGCCAAATGAGGTGAAGTGTGGGCAGGCACAGCGACTGTGGGAGAAATGGGTCAGAACACTATCTGAGGATTTAAAGCAGGGCAGACACTTAACGATAGGACATATGAAAAGAAACTTTGAGAGGATTGCCAGAAGCTTTGCAAAGATAAAGCTTAGTGACAAGAGAAAGCAGCGTGTGGGAATCGTTGGAGAACTATATATAAAATACTGCCATCTTGGAAACTGGGATATGATAAAGTTCCTTGAGAATAATGGATGTGAGAGCCACACTAACGGTCTTTCATGGTATGCCATGTATTATATGGATTCACACCTCACAGAAGATATGACATTTGAATCACTGCTGTATAAGGTGGGACTTAAGTTCTTTGGAAGTATCCAGAAATCTATGATAGATGCGCTTAGAAAATACGGTTTCTACACAATGGAGGATTTTTTCACGATGAAACGTGAGGCGGACGGGTATGTGAGCTGGGGGTATAAGACCGGTGACGGCTGGCTCATCGGCGCGGAGATAACAGGACATATCCTCCACGACTGCCGTAAGGTTCTGGCTGTCCAGCCATTTGGCTGCATGCCGAATCACACCTGCGGAAGAGGACTTTATCCTTCTCTTCAGAAGAAGCTGCCGCAGGGCATGATAGTGAGCTGTGATGTGGATTCCAGTGGTTCAAAGTTAAATGTCTACAACAGAGCGAGGATGCTTGTGGACATGCCACTTAAAATGGGGAAATAGAAAATGGAGAAATAAAGATGAAAAAGATATTTGTTGTTGAAGATGACGAGAGTATCTGCGAGGAGCTTGTGCAGATACTTGAGGGGGAAGGCTATGAGGCACTGAGTCTCACAAGCTTTGAACACACAAAAGACGATATACTTAAGGCTGCGCCAAATCTGGTGCTCATGGATATCAATATTCCGGGGATAAACGGCAGAAACCTTGTGAAGGAGATACGAAAGGAATCTGATGTGCCGATCATCATGGTTACAAGCAGGACTTCCGAGATGGATGAGGTCATATCCATGAGCTATGGTGCGGATGACTATATCACCAAGCCGTACAATCCGACGATACTCCTGCTCAGGATAGCGGCGGTGCTTAAGCGCATGGAGGGCAGCCAGAACACGGCAGCATACAGGGATGCCGAGGTCAACTTCAGCAAGGGGACAATCAGCAAAGGTGATCTGGAGATGGTTCTCACCAAGAATGAGATGATCATATTCCAGCTGCTGCTTGCCAACAGGGAAAAGATAGTGTCGAGGGATGAGATCATGACAGACCTATGGGACAATGACGAGTTTGTAAATGACAATGCACTTACGGTGAACATCAGCAGGCTCAGAGGAAAACTGGCAGATCTTGGATATGATGATGCCATAGAGACCAGGAAGAAGCAGGGATACCGACTTGTATGACGGGTAAGTGGGGTTATATATCATTTACAGCGACAAAAGATTGGAGTAATTTTGTAAAATGAAATTTGGCTTGTATATAAAGGATAAACTTGGAATAATTGCGGGATATGCGGGATTTGTGATATTCACATATCTGCTCATGATGGCATTTCACTCACAGTTACAGATGAGGATTATGTTCGTTATCGTGGCTGTGATATTTGTCGTCTCGGTTATCGCTTTCGATTATCTGAGAAAATATAAGTTCTACAATAGTCTGATTGGACATCTGGATGAACTGGATCAGAAGTATCTTATACTTAACACTTTGGACGAGCCTGACTTCTACGAGGGCAAGCTGGTGTATTCAGCTATGTACGACATCAACAAGTCCATGACTGAGAATGTGAGAAAGTACAGGGACAGCGTGGAGGATTTCAAGGACTTTATAGAGATCTGGGTTCACGAGATCAAGCTTCCGATAGCCAGTCTGGTGCTCATGTGCCACAACAACAGGGATGTGATCCCGAGAAAATACGAGGAACAGGTTGCAAGGCTCGATGCGTATGCGGATCAGGTACTCTACTATGTGAGGGCGGAGCATGCTGCGGCGGATTACAGATTTGCTGAGACAAATCTTAAGAGTGTCATCGGAAGAGTGGCTTTGAAGAACAAGGATATGCTGCTTGATGGCGACATATCGCTGAATGTTCATGATGTGGATGAATGTGTTGTGACGGATTCAAAGTGGCTTGAGTTTATGGTAAATCAGATCGTGAGCAACAGCATCAAGTATATAGACCGGGGACAGGAAAAGACTATAGAGATCTGGGCTGAAGCGGTGGGTGACGGCAAGGCTCTGCACATAAAGGACAATGGAATAGGTATACCACAGTCTGATATTCCACTTGTGTGCAGGAAATCATTTACAGGGGAAAATGGTCGGAAACATGCGAAATCCACAGGTATGGGCCTTTATATAATAGACAATCTGTGCAGGCAGCTGGGTCATAAGCTGAATATAACGTCAAAGGTGGACGAATACACAGATGTGAGTATAGTATTTGGACATAATGATATATACAAGATTGGATGATAAAAAATTGCGTTTTGCGATAGTGGGATACCAGAGCTGGTGAACTTCCCCAAGGTTACAGAATTGTAATGTTAGGTAATAATGGAAAAAGGACAATTGCTTTCAAAATGTGTAAACTGCAAATATGTTCAATGGTGAGAGCAGTAATAAACAAACATTTGAGGAGGCATTTCAATGGAAAATCCAATGGGAAATTCAATGGAAACAATATTAAAGATTGACAACATTGAGAAATATTATGGAAACAAATCCAATATGACAAAGGCCATAGATGGAATATCATTCGATGTGGAGGCAGGAGAGTTCGTAGCTATCATGGGTGCATCTGGAAGCGGTAAGACGACACTGCTCAACTGCGTTTCAACTATAGATAAGGTTAGCAGCGGACACATCTATGTGGGCGGCAAGGATATCACAACACTTAAGGGCAACAAGCTTAACGAGTTCAGAAGAGAGGAGCTTGGATTTATATTTCAGGATTTCAACCTTCTTGACACACTCACAGCGTATGAGAATGTCGCACTGGCACTTTCCATACAGAATGTTCCTGCAAAGCAGATAGATGCGAAGGTCAGGGCTGTTGCAAAGGAGCTTGAGATCGAGAGTGTTCTGAAGAAGTATCCGTACCAGATGTCGGGCGGTCAGAAGCAGAGAGTCGCATCTGCAAGAGCCATCATCACTGACCCAAAGCTTGTGCTTGCAGATGAGCCTACGGGAGCACTCGATTCCAAGTCGGCAAAGCTGCTTCTGGAGAGACTTAAGCATCTAAATGAGGATCTCATGACAACGATACTCATGGTAACACATGATTCATTTACAGCCAGCTATGCAGGCAGGATACTTTTCATCAAGGATGGAAAGGTGTTCCACGAGCTCAGAAGAGGAGGAGATACTAGAAAAGAATTTTTCAATAAGATCATAGATGTCGTGACACTGCTTGGAGGTGATCTGAATGACGCTCTTTAAGCTTTCCGTATCAAATATGAAGAAGAGTATAAAGGACTATGCCATATATTTCTTCACTCTGGTACTCGGTGTTGCAATCTTCTATGTGTTCAATGCCATAGAGACGCAGACCGCCATGCTCCAGATATCGGCTGACACAAGACAGGTCGTGCAGCTCATGAGCAAGATGATTGCGGGTGTCAGTGTGTTCATCGCATTTGTGCTCGGATTTCTCATCATATATGCAAGCCGTTTTCTGATGAAGAGGCATAACAAAGAATTTGGTCTGTACCTCATCCTTGGAATGGGAAAACGCAAGGTGTCCACAATGCTTTTCATCGAGACACTAATCATCGGACTTGTATCACTTGTGGTAGGACTTCTTGCCGGAATAGGGATCTCACAGCTCACAAGTGTACTCGTTGCAAACATGTTCGATGCAGATATGTCATCATATAGCTTTGTGTTCTCGGGCAGCGCATTTGCCAAGACCTGTCTGTATTTTGCAATCATATATGTGGTGGTTATAATCTTCAACACATTTATCATCAGCAAATGTAAGCTCATTGACCTTTTCCAGAATGGAAGAAAATCTGAGAATGTCAAGATCAAGAATCCGTGGGTATCAGTTATCGTGTTCCTGATATCAGCTGTATCACTTGGATATGCTTATCATGCGGTAATTACCGATATAAATGACATGTACATGAATGATCTCTACAAGTGGATCGTGGTCGGATGCGTTGCAACGGTGCTTTTCTTCTGGTCAGTGTCCGGAATGCTCTTCAGGATCGTGTCATCCATGAAGAATGTGTACTATAAGGGACTCAATACATTTGTCGTCAGACAGATGAGCAGCCGTGTAAATACAAATGTACTTTCAATATCAGTCATCTGTCTGATGCTTTTTGTGACAATATGTGTGCTTTCATCAGCGCTTGCAGTGAAGAATTCCTTAAATGAGGGCATTGCAAAGTACGCAAGAGCGGATGTGAGTATATCGAAAACCCAGAGCAGTGATTCAATCTATTATGACGAAGACGAGATGGGTAATGACAGCGAGACAAATGATCTTTTGAAGAAACTTGAGGTGACTGATGGAAAGAGCATAGAAGATGTATATAGTGAAAATAATGTGGATCTTGGATCATACTTCTCAGATTACGTTGACGTACACACATATACATGTCCTACACTTACAATCAGAAACTATCTGGGAGATGAGGCTCTGATTGATTCTCTTGGAATAGATGTAAACGCTTTGTCTAGATTTGAGGGAACGGAGGAGATCATATCACAGTCTGACTACAACAAGGTGGCAAAGATTTATGACAAAGCGGAGATCCAGCTTGCCGATGACGAGTATGCAATCCTGGCAAATTATAGAATATTCGTTAAGATCCGTGATGAGAGACTTCAGGAGGGAAAAGAGATAGAGGTATATGGCAACAAGCTTAAACCGGTTATCTCGTATTGTATAGATGGTGATATAGAGCTTGCCACTCAGCCCCTCAACACAGGTGTGTTTATCGTGCCGGATTCAGCCATTGAAGGTGCACAGTTCGCGAAAGAGTATTTTATCGGAAAGTATGCCGATCAGGACAGGGATGTCATACAGGATAGTGATACGATCATAAGGAATGTATCAAAGAAGGATGAACTTGGCGGACTTATCACAGTAAATACCAAGGACAACGTGAAAGCAGCCAGCGTGGGAGTCGGAGCGATAGCATCATTTATAGGTATGTATATCGGACTTATATTCCTTATATCTGGAGCAGCCATCCTTGCACTCAAAGAGCTCTCAGAGAGCACAGACAACATAGAGAGATATAAGATGCTCAGAAAGCTTGGCGTGGATCAGCACATGATCAACAAGGCCCTTTTCTCGCAGATGGGACTATTCTTCGTATTCCCACTTGCTCTCGCCATAGTCCATTCGGTATTTGGAATGATGGTCAGCACGAAGATCCTTGACACTATGGGAGCGTATGATATAGCAGGTGCTATCGGAATCACGGCTGCCATCGTGGTAATTATATATGGCGGATATTTCCTTATAACGTATCTGTGCAGCAGGAAGATTATCAGTGAGTGAGGATATAACTATTATTGAAAATAATTGCACTTTTTATTGAATGAATAACATAATTATGTTATCATCAACATACGATATAAATGTGACATGTCACATTGTCTGGGCTGGTCGTAAGACCCAGGTCCAACCTAATTAGGCGGGGAGACTCCCCGCCATTTTTTATATAGAGTTGTAATGGGGAAATTCCTCAAAGGGATACATAAAAAGGAATTTTGATGGTTAACAAATGATTATTTGTATATGGATTGGAGGAAGTCATAATGAACAAACACGTAGAAAAAGCTATGGAGATAAGAAACGAGACACCGATGGTCAATAACTGTGCGCAGACCATCCTGCGGGCTTACGCGGACGAGCTCGGAATAACAGGAGATATGGCGGCAAAGCTCAGTGCTAATTTCGGTGGTGGCATGAAGTGCGGCTTGACATGCGGTGCGATCACAGGAGGACTTATGGTACTTGGCGCTCTGGGCGTTGAAAATCCATACGTGATAAATCAGTTCAGGCGCAGGATAGCAGATAACCACAATGGCATGACCGATTGTGTCGATCTGTTAAAGGCAAATGCACAAAAGGGTGGAATCAAGAAAGTGCACTGTGATGGCATGATCAGGGAGGCTATAGAGCTGATAGATGAACTGGTAGAAAGTAATGAAGGTTGAACGTAGAGTTGGAGGAAGCTTTTATGAGAAAAAAGAGGGTTGCATTTATCTGTGTTCACAATTCTTGTAGGAGTCAGATTGCCGAGGCTCTCGGGAAATATCTGGCATATGATGTATTTGAAAGCTATTCGGCGGGAACGGAGACGAAGCCACAGATCAATCAGGATGCAGTTCGGATCATGAAGGAATTATATGGGATAGATATGGAAGAAAACGGACAGTATAGCAAGCTGATCAGCGATATACCTGAACCGGATATTGTGATCTCTATGGGATGTCATGTCGGATGTCCGTTTATCGGAAGACCATTTGATGACAACTGGGGACTGGAAGATCCGACTGGCTGTGATGATGAGGCATTTAAGAAAGTGATAAAAGAAATCGAAAATAATATATTGAAGTTGAAGAAACAAATTGGAGGAGACGCGCCATTGGAATAAAGATAAGATATTTTAATGGAGAACTTTCAGTTGAGGTGAAATATATGATGACAATAAGAGAAAAAGCTGAATACATCATAAGGGATATAAAACGGGAACAGGGAACAAATCCTGTCACTATATTTAGAAATATTGCTGCCAAAGACTATGTGAGTATGCATGGCCCGGAGCACCATATACTTGACGGTGCAAGTCTGCTGGTGGCATATAAAAATGCAGGTGGAAACATAGACATTGATGTTGCTCTGGATAAACTCATGTCCGAGGGACTGCGCATGCCGGGGGCTATGTGTGGCTTATGGGGAATTTGCGGTGCTATAACATCCATAGGTGCGGCACTTGCCATAATTGACGGCACTGGACCACTATCCGCTGATGGCACATGGGGAGCTCACATGCAGTATACATCAGCAGCCATAGGGGAGCTGGGAACTATAAATGGTCCGAGATGCTGCAAACGGGATGCGATGATAGCATTCAAGAATGGAATAGAGTATGTGAACAGCCATTATGGTATGGCGTTACAGTATGAGCATAGGCAATGTGAGTATAGTGATATGAATGCGCAGTGCATTGGGGAGAGATGCCCATTCTTTATATAGGCTAACTTTTATTTTGTTATAGGATAAGTTTTATTTTTATTATTGTTAGATTGATTTTTATAGAATTATTCATATAATAATAAATATCTATATGTGATTGTGCTTGGAGAGGCAAAATATTACATATGGAGGACAAAATAATAAAGATAAAAGAAAAAGAGTTTGATAAACTCACGATTAAGGACAACTTTATATTCGGCGCTGTAATGAGGAACGAGAAACAGTGTAAGGCACTGCTTGAATGTATATTGGGAATCAAAATCAGAAAAATTGAATACACAGATGTTGAAAAGGTAATTGAGAAGACGTACAGCTCAAAAGGAGTTCGACTGGATGTATATGTTGAAGATGATATGAACACAGTATATAATATAGAAATGCAGGCTACAAACAAGAAAAATCTTCCCAAAAGAATCAGATATTATCAGGCGATGATTGATTTGAACATTATCGAAAAAGGCAGTTCATACAATAAGCTTAAGAAGAGTTTTATTATATTTATCTGTGATTATGATGAGTTTGGTTTTGGAAGGCATATCTACACATTCACAAGGATATGCAGAGAAGTCGCTGGATTGGAGTTTGGGGATGATACCACAGTTATTGTTCTCAACACTAATGGAATAGCTGATGATGTGAGTGATGATCTGAAAAACTTGCTGAAATACATTGGCGGTCAAGCTCCAAGAGGTGAGCTTGCACGATCGTTGGACAATGAAGTTCAGAATGTAAAAAACAGTGAAAAATGGAGGAGAGAATACATGACATTGCAGATGAGAGACAGAGAAAATATAGAACTTGGTGAAATGAAAAACCAAGTATTTCTGATTCGAAAAATATCCAGAGACAAAATCGAATCTACAAGTGATTTCCTTGGGGTTTCAGAATCATTCGTTATCAAAGTAATGGATTTAATTGAAGAAAATCCAGATCTTGATGATGAGGAAATTGCAGAAATGCTGGTTGATTTTTAAGAGTGAGAATATAGTAAAAAACATAGAGAACAGAAACCTTGCAGAATATAGTGCAGGGCTTTTGTTCTCTATAATTTTATGGGGAAGGCTTTGATTATGTCAATTTTTGTATCTTATTATATCACCGGGATTGCATTTTAAAAACAAAGCATATTGTTAATAGCTCTGGCGAGTGCATTTCTTGTGATGTTTTCTTTATCCATATATTCTTTGCAGCAAAATGTATTGATTTTGCAATGAAATGTGGTTTGACATGCGGTGCGATCACAGGAGGACTTATGGTGCTTGGCGATCTTGTCGTTGAGAATCCTTATGTCATAAATCAGTTCAGGCGCAGGATAGCAGATAACCACAACGGCATGACCGATTGTGCCGCCAGGAGTTACTTAATCGCAGGGCGAAGTTATAAGTAATTAGTATTGACACAGCAATAAACTCCTTTATAATAAATATTACAAACGTAATATTTATTATAAAGGAGTTTTAATATGATGAGCTTATATTTTTTTATCTCGAAATACTACATATGTAATATATGCAAGAAGTTATATTGTATGCTGCTTTTGGTTGGCATAGCCATATTGTTATGCAGTTGTTCCAATAAAAAAGCAGTGACGGACGCAGAGCGGACAGTTATTGATTTTAGTATATCTGATGAAAATCAGTTTATTGCAGATTTGGATGATATATATTCATCCTGTCAGGATATGAAACGCAAGACCGAGGAAGAAAAACTGAATCAGACTAGGACCGTAATAGAATCGATGGGAAGTAAGGGGTACATAGCTGTGGATGTGGAGAATCAGATCAATATGGCAAATGCAGAGAATGCGGAGATGTTTTTATCAGAGGTGGCTGAAAACAGAGATGCAGGATGTACAATACTGCAGGTCATGTATGATAAGTCCTTTGTAAGGTTTGATTTTAAATCAGGCGGTAACAATGTTATGATAACCAGGCGATTCTATGTGTGGGAGAATAACTGTTTTGTTGAGAAAAATGAAGAAAACTATAAGGCCTATACATGGAAATACACAGACGGATATCTATTTTTTGAGAGGTACAGGATGGGAGGATATGACGGAGATTCTGCGTATACGGCATTACGAGTTGAGCCTCTGGATGAGAAGTTAAGGGTACTTAACAGAAAGTATATCAAGACGATTGGATATGATTCGAATAATTTATTTACCACAAACTGGGATGAATCAGATATGAACAAAATAAATTATTATGATATCTATGAAGCACTTTACAAAATGAAATATGGTATGTCCAGTCCCTATTCGGACGAGGGGGTTACATATATGATAGAAGGGAAGTTATACGAGAAGGTGTTTCAGGAGTATTTGCCTGTGTCTACAGACGTACTTCAGCATGTCAATGTGTATGATGTGTCCAGACAAATGTATCAGTACAGAACGAGGGGGATGTTTGATCACAGTGTGACACCATTGGTTCCATTTCCAGAGGTAGTGGATGCTGAGTATAATGCTGACGGAACAATAACCCTCATAGTAAATGCTGTTTCGGAGAAGGATGAGAGTGGAAGATTATTTACACATAAAGTTACGATAAAGGAGAAAGAAAATGATGGATTTGAGTATGTGTCAAATGATGTTCTGACGATGGGCAAAGAGGGGATATATTGGTACAGAGACAGGCTTTCTGATAAAGAGTGGCAGGAGCACTACGGAGATAAGACCATCACAATAAATCAGAATGGAAATGTTATTGATGATAGTCTGTTATCCGATGACGAAATGGAGAATGTTAAAGTAGATATAATAGGAATATTGCAGTCAGATGCCATAAGAAAGTTGTATGAGGATGAAGATATTTCGGATAATAGTGATTTAATATATGGTGCAGTAGATATCTTAGGAAGCAGTGGACTGATATGTTTTGCTGATGATACCAATATGTATAATTATCAGTTATTTCAGTCTTTTTATAGAAATTATACAGATGGTGGAGGGCGTGATTACATTTGCGTATATAGGGTAAACAGGGATGCAAGCGTGACGGAGATGACATTTGTGTATGATGACAGCCGGATACAGATGATTTTCAACACAGCAAAATTCGAGAATCATGACTGGAAGTTTATAGCGACTGGCATACGGGATTTAAGAGATATGAAACTCACAAAAAAAGGCTACTTTATATATACATACTCAAATATAATAGCTCATGGTGGGCTGAAGGAGTATTTCAGAGTCAGTCCGTTGACGGATGAATGCAGGGAACTGACAAGAAAATATGTGTATGGGCTTAGTTATGTGAATTACAATATGCTTGTTATCGATTGGGATGAGTCAAATGCATCAGATATACTTGTGCCATGTATGTTTGATGATATATACAGACTGTACACTGGTGAAAATCTAAAACCTGATGGTGGATGGATAGATGCAGACAAATATGAGTCTGTTATGTTGTCAATGTTCCCTGTCACTGTGACGGAGTTGAGGGATAATTGTGATTACAATTCAGAAAAAGATTCGTACAGATATCATGTCATCCTTGGAAAACAGTATCCACCATTTGGAGAGGTTGTGGACTATTCCTACAACGATGATGGAACGGTTTCGCTTATTGTTGATGCGGTGTGGGCTGACAAGGGATCTGACATTGCATTTAGAAATACACTTACAGTAAAACCGGAAGATGATGGTACTTTCAAATATATGTCAAATCATATAGAGAAGATGGAATGTGACATACCAGTTTATTCTGACTGATATCCATATGCATATATTCCGAGATCACGCAGTATTGACAGAGAGATCTTCGATGCGGAAAGTCCGTCCGCTGATAAAAACTGATTGTCATTTTCTGAAAGTGATATATTCGTGGCGAAAAAGTAATCATTATCATTAGATGTAATGAATCCGACGAACCAGCCGTTTATATTTACATCATTAACTCTGCCGGTACCTGTCTTGCCATACAGACTTTTTCCATCTGAGTTTGCAATAAACATGGACTCTATGACTGTATCCACATTTGTCTTAGACAGCTTCCAATCATTATTTTTCAGGTGACATAGCAGTTCTACCTGCTCTACCGGGGATATAGTCAGAGAGGATTCCAGCCAGTAACAGTTCTGAACTGAATTGATATTCTGATTTCCATATTCAATAAGACTGAGAAAATTTTTCACATCTGTGTGGTCCATAGCTGCATCCAGATTGTCAAAATACCAGTTTACAGATCCGGTCATGGCAGATCGAAGTGTCTGATCTGTGTTCCAGGCATCAAAAGGGTAAGTGCTCCCATCCCAGCGCATAAATGAGTTGTCGGAAGTTATGATGCCATGTTCAAGAGCCATCACTGCGTCATATATTTTATATGTAGAATCCGGTGAAGTGCGGCATAGGGCTCTGTCCTGGTTATAGATAAACCATTTATCATTTCCTTTGTCGTACAGCACAAAACAGCCGTTGTAGCCCCAAAAGTAGCTGGATAGATCCAAGGATTCCAGATTCACTGGGGCAAAATTCTTGTATTGTGTATCATCCAGAGCATATACAGATAATGGCGCACATACAGTCATCAGCAATATGATAATGAAAAATGCATATATACATTTTCGTTTTTCTCTCTTGGTGACAGGTTTGAAATTAACAATAAGCTGAAGTCTTGTTTTAAGTAATTTTTTCTTGCTTTTGCTCTTGAATGATAGCGATGATGAACTACTGAATCTACTTGCAGCCGCACGGAGGATGGTCTGCCCATACTTCGCGGCATAGTTTTGACCGAGGCTCTGCAATACATCATTGTCACATGCTTTTTCTCTGTCATGTCTTGCTGTATGTAATGTGTATATAACAACAGGATTGAACCAATACAGTATGCAGAATATGCAGATAAACATATTCACGGCATTGTCTCTGCGTTTAAAATGTTGTAGTTCATGTAACAAAATATGTTTCAGGTCGGTTATTGTGTAATCGGATATGCAGTCGTTGATTTGCCGTGGAATATATATAACAGGGCGGAATACACCTACAATGACCGCTCCAGATAAAGCAGAGGAGGAATATAATTTCGGTTTGTATCTGCGCACATTGCAGAGCTCAAGGCATTCCGAATATATATTCAATATGACAGTATCGTCGGTGACTGGAACAGCAGATTTTTTCAGCTTGTATAGTGATATGCCTGACACTATTAAACGGATGGAAAATATGCAAACTCCGGCAAGCCAGATAATAAAAAGGAGCTTTGGATATATTGTAGATGTACTGTTTACAGATATAGCAAAGTCGTTCATCCAGTTCCCATTTGATGAAGGGCTGGTATTGATAGGCACAGGAGTAACTGTATTTGCGGCAGAAGTACCCCTGTGAAATAATGATCGTATGAAACCTATGGCTTGGAATATAAATGAATTATTTACAGGGATAAATGGAAATACGAGAAGAACCAGCACAATATATATGGTGTTGTATCTGCCGTTACATGTTAGCTGTTTTCTGAACATAAATCGAACAAATATCAGTAGCAGCAGAGAGAAGCTTATGGATATATTGCTTATAAAAAAATGTGTGAAAAATTCAGTCAAGCCTTATTTCCTCCCGGTGCCTTTTACATTTAATATGTCTTGAAGTTCCTTTATATCATCAGCACTAAGCTCATCACTATCCACAAACGCAGAAACCATGTCGGATATGTGTCCATTGAAAAACTTCTTTAGAAAAGATGAGCTTTCATGTTTTCGATATTCCTCCTGACTGATGACAGGGGAGTAGACGAACATGCGGCCCTTTTTCTCATAGGAGATGGCAGACTTATCAGAAAGTCTTTTGATGAGAGTCTGGATAGTCCTAGGATTCCATGAAGTGGTCTGCAACAGTTTGTCAGTAATGTCATTTGTGCTTATAGGGGCATATTTCCATATAACCTTCATAACTTCATATTCAGCTTCGGAAATCTGGGGAATGTGTTTCATAGATTATACTCCTTTAATACTACGTTTGTAATAACAGTATAAAGATTATCTGGTGGGGTGTCAATTGTGTTGTGGAGGTTTGTTCAATGTTAGTCTGGATAGGAATAATTTTTTTGATCTGCAAGATATGAAGAAACTCTCCAAAAAGGATTGTTTAGCAGAGTATATAATTTTCAAACACCGGGTAACATACTCATATACAGGCTAAGGAGGTATATGAGATGATATCACCAGACACAATAAAGCTGCTCAGGGAATGTGATGCCGGGATCAAGATGGGTGTTTCGTCTATTGATGAGGTGCTCGGATATGTGCGCGCGGCGAAGATGAAAAAGATACTTATAGAATGTAAAGAGGAACACGATGCAATAAAGCAGGAGATACAGAAGCTGCTGGATGAGTACCACGATGATGGCAAGGATCCCAATCCTATAGCAAAGAGCATGTCATGGATCAAGACAAATGTGAAACTCATAGTGAATGAGTCGGACAATACCATAGCGGAGCTTATGACGGATGGCTGCAATATGGGTGTGAAGTCGCTGAATAAATATCTAAACGAATATAAGGCGGCGGATGACAGGGCGAAGGATAAGACGAAGAGACTCATAGAGCTTGAGAAGAAACTCTGTGAGCAGATGCAGCCTTTTTTATAAGTGCTGGTTGACTAAAAAAGTTTTATTAAATATACTTGTAAATATGAAAACCCAACATGTCTGTAGATGACGCGGATCATGTTGGGTATTTATTGTTTTAGTGAAACAGAAAAAATTGATACAAGAAGGAGAAGATATATGAACAGGCAGGTTTACAACCCTTTTTTACCGTTGAATGAGTACATACCTGACGGCGAGCCGCATGTATGGGGCGACAGGGTTTATCATTATGGATCTCACGATAAGGAGGGCGGTTACACGTTCTGTATGCAGGATTATGTGGTGTACTCCGCGCCGGTAAAAGATCTGACAAGCTGGCGATGCGAGGGTATTACATACAGGGCGAGCCAGGATCCGGCATACCCGGAGCTGAAGTATATGTACGCGCCAGATGTCGTGAGGGGAAATGACGGCAGATATTATCTGTATTACTGTATGGGCGGTGACTACGGTTACGGCGGATATACAGGTCCGATCAGTGTAGCTGTGTGTGATACACCGGCGGGCAAATACGAATATCTTGGTCATGTGCAGTACAAGGACGGTACTGTTATGAAGAAGTACATTTGCTTTGATCCGGCAGCCATGAATGATGACGGAACCATCAGGATATTCTACGGAACCCGGTACGGATACGAGGAAGAGCCTGATTTTCTGACAAATGGCAGGCTGGATGATGAGGTATCTATGTTTGGAAGAACAAAGGAGGAGATACTTGGCTACAAGGACAGCATCATGGGACCGATCATGGTGGTGCTTGAGGACGATATGCTGACGGTTAAGGAAGAACCGAGGCACATCATACCTTACGCCGTGAAGGGAACATCATTTGAGGAGCATCCATTTTTCGAGGGTTCATCCATGAGAAAGGTGGGAGACAAATATTACTTTGTTTATTCGTCATGGCAGAACCATGAGCTGTGCTATGCTGTGAGCGATTATCCGGATCACGGATTTACATTTGGCGGCACTATAGTGTCAAATGGCGATGTGGGATATAAGGGAAGAAGTTTAGAGAACAAGCTGAATATGACCGGAACCACGCACGGAAGTATAGAGTGCATAGATGGTCAGTGGTACGTGTTCTATCACAGACTCACACACAAGTCGGACTACAGCAGACAGGCCTGTGCCGAGAAGATATATATAGCTGCGGATGGACACATAGACCAGGTGGAGGTTACGAGCTGCGGTCTGAACGATGGCCCGCTTGTGGCAAATGGCACGTATCCGGCGGTGATAGCATGCAACCTGACAAATGGACATATGCCACACGGCTCCAACAGTATATACACGACAGAATTCCCTAATGTGACGAACAAGGGTGAGGATAGATTTATTGCGGAGATAGAGGATGGAACACTCATAGGGTATAAGTATTTTGCGCTTGAGGACAGCAGTACATTTGGCGTGAATGTCAGATATGAGACGGATGCGAATAAGGTGGTGTACGAGGGACCTGTCAGGGTAGACGAGAGATGTGAGAATCAGGAGCAGATCAAGGATGCAAACGACCTGGCAGAAAATGTAGAAGGATACTTTGACATATGCGTGACAGAAGACGGTGAGAGTATTGGAAGAATAGATATACCTGTATCTGAAGATATCTCAGAGACAGAGTGGAGATGGTGCGAGAACAGAGTGGATTTCCCGGAGGGAGTCCACGCGTTGTATCTTGTATACCGTGGCAGAAGAAAGGTTCAATTAAAAGATATCAGATTTAGGTAAAATAATGAAAGAAGAGGGAAAATTATGAAGAAGTCAAATGGTGCGGCACTGATACCTATATACGTCTTTCTTGTCCTGTATCTGGGACTTGGAATTTTGTTTGAGTACGTGCTGAAGATTCCGATGGGATTTTACAATATTCCGATAGTGGTCGCCTTCATGGTGGCGATATTTGTGGCATGTCTGCAGAACAGAAAGGTAAGCTTTGATGAGAAGCTTCAGATCATGGCAAATGGACTTACGGACAAAAATATTATAACCATGCTGCTCATATTCCTGACGGCGGGAATATTTGTGGGAGTCGTGGGGCGGAGCAGTGCCGAGAGTGTGGCATACTTTATGCTGAGTATCATTCCGGCGAGATTCTCCGTGGCGGTTCTGTTCGTTGTAGCATGCTTTGTATCAACAGCTATGGGAACGTCTGTTGGAACAATAACACTTCTGACGCCTATAGGAGTTGCGGTTGCCGATGCGTCAGGATTTAATCTGCCGCTCTGTGTGGCGTCCATCATGGGCGGTGCGATGTTCGGAGATAACCTGTCGTTCATATCGGATACGACCATAGCAGCATGTAATGGTCAGGGGTGTGCCATGAAAGATAAGTTCAGGGCAAACTTCTGGATAGCATTTCCTGCGGCGATTGTGACGCTCATAGTAATCTTGGTTAAGTCATTCAATACTGAGATAGGCGGAGTAGTGCACCATGATTACAATATGATACAGATCATTCCTTATGTTCTGGTACTCATAGGAGGAATAGTGGGATTTAATGTGTTTGTAGTCCTGATAGTTGGAATCGTGTCAGGCTCCATCATCATGCTTGCCACAGGGCAGACGGCAGCAGTGGATCTCCTGACGAATATGGGAAGCGGTGCAGCGGGAATGTTCGAGACGAGTATGGTAGCTGTACTTGTGGCTGCCATGTGTTCACTCATCAGAGAGTATGGCGGATTTGAGGCGCTGCTTTCGGCTATAAAGAAGGTGTTCAAGGGTGACAAGGGAGGTCAGCTCGGAATCGGGCTCCTGGTTGGAGCCATGGACATAGCCACAGCCAACAATACGGTCGCGATAGTCATGGCAAATCCGATAGCAAAGGAGATGGCAGAGGATTATGGTATATCACCGAAGAGATCTGCGTCACTGCTTGATACATTTTCATGCATATTCCAGGGAATCATTCCTTACGGTGCCCAGATGCTGGTTGCAATATCAGCGGTGTCGGAGCTGGGACATGAGATATCAGCATTCCAGATAATTCCAAATCTGTTTTATCCAATACTTCTTCTTGTCAGTTCGCTTGTGTGGATGCTTATAAGAAGTAATGACAAACCACATCTGGCAAAGAGACGGTAAAGAATATAGATGGACGAGATTTCGTAATATAATAAATAAATATTCAAAAAAACACGCAAAAAAACAAGAAAAATCTTGAAAATGCGTGTTTTTTCGTTTTTATTTAAGAAATTTTATGCTATAATTTACACTTGTGAATTATAAATAAAAAACAGGAGGAGAAACATGGACGCATTCACAAACTTTTTAGGCAAAGTTGATGATATTGTCTGGGGATTGCCACTCATAATACTCATCATCGTCTGCGGAATCTATCTGACGATCAGACTTAAGTTCCTTCAGATAGTTCATCTGCCAAAGGCACTGAGATTCATGATTAAGAATGAGGAAGACGGTACAGGAGAGGTGACGAGCTTTGGCGCGTTATGTACAGCACTTTCAGCAACTATCGGTACAGGTAACATCGTAGGAGTAGCAACAGCTATAGGTATCCTTGCCGGTGGTCCCGGAGCACTTTTCTGGATGTGGATCGCAGCGCTTTTTGGAATGGCAACAAAGTATTCAGAGGGATTGCTTGCTGTAAAGTACAGAAAGATTGACGAGGATGGACACGTTCTCGGAGGACCTTTCTATTACATTGAGAGCGGTATGGGTCACAAGTGGAGGTGGCTTGCAAAGATATTTGCATTCTTCGGAGCATGCGTAGGTCTTATGGGTATCGGTACATTTACACAGGTAAATGGTATTGCTTCTGCAGTTCAGGCTTTCTTTGATCCTGACAAGGCAAATACAATATCAATCCTGGGTAATGATTACTCAATAGCCATCGTCGTCACAGCATTTATACTTGCAATTCTTGTAGGACTTGTCGTAATCGGTGGAATCCAGAGAATATCAAAGGTTTCTCAGGTTATAGTGCCATTCATGGCAGTTCTCTACATTGTGGTGTGTCTGGTTCTAATCATAGTTAATATAAATAAAGTTCCAGCTGCATTTGCAACAATAGTCAAGTGCGCATTTAAGCCTATGTCATTTGCAGGTGGTGTTACAGCAAGTCTTGCAATTGCCATGCAGAAGGGTGTTGCACGTGGTATCTTCTCTAATGAGGCTGGTCTTGGTTCTGCACCTATCGCAGCAGCAGCAGCCCAGACAAAGGAGCCTGTTCGTCAGGGTCTTGTAACAATGACAGGTACATTTATTGATACTATCATCGTATGTACAATGACAGGTCTTTCAATCGTTATGATGGGAAGCTGGCAGGATGGCAGCCTTGAGGGAATCGCAGTCACAACTGATGCATTCCAGAAGGGACTTTTCTTTATGCCAGGTCAGGTTGCAGCATTCATCCTTATGATCTGCCTTGTATTCTTCGCATTCACAACTATCCTTGGTTGGGATTACTATGGTGAGAGGTGTCTTGAGTACCTCACAAACGGCAGTAAGGTTTCAGTTCAGATCTATCGTTGGTTATACATACTTTGTGTATTTATCGGACCATACATGACAGTTAAGGCTGTATGGACTATCGCAGATATATTCAACGGACTCATGGCGATTCCGAATATCATAGCATTGCTTGCACTCAGCAGTGTGGTTGTGGCAGAGACAAAGGATTATTTTGCACGTCACAAGGAACTGTAAGGTTCAATAGAAGTAAATATTTATATGTAATAATTGGGGGAGCACCTATCAGCAGTCAGGCTAAATTTTGTCTGGCTGCTTTTTTGCTTACAGTAGAAATGACCAATATGGAGCTGGTCCTAGAAAGTAAGTTTTGCGATAGATGATAGGGAAACTCTGTATTGTAATATTTAATGGAGGAGTTTATTATGGGAAATACAATAACATTTTTACTTATAGTATTGGGAATTATGTTCTTGAGTGGCATTGCTATGGCAATACTTGCGCTATATTTCAATATCAAGAGGAAACATCCAATATTTTCAATCATATTTTCGATTATACTAATACCGCTGATTTGTATTCCGATACAATTCACTGTTGGTTTTATGATTTCACGATTTATGTTGATAATTGTATTGATATATAGTGTGGCAATGATTGCAATGGCGGTAAAAAATTTCAAAACAAATGAATGAAATTGGATATATCAATTATATAAGGTGTCTGACCGTCGAATATATGTTTGACATGAGTGAGGCTGGATGCTAATATAATATCAAAAGGTGCTACCGATAGACGGTTAGCCTGATATTATTGGATACAAAAGTAACCGCTAAAGTTTTGTCAGGACTGGGCGGTTATTTTTGTGTCTTATCATTGCTCTTAGAGCCAACGGCATAACCAAGAGCAAAGCAAGTAATGCATAAGCTGATGATGGCTATAAACAGTTCCGTTGTAAGCATAAGCACAAACCCTCCATGATAGATTTCCGAAAATGGATTTATCTATGTAAACACAGGCTATTAAACTCCTGTGGTGAAGGCTAACCGCCTACCGAATAGGGTAGCACCAAAAATATTATAACAAACATATGTTCGCTAATCAAGCGGAATATAGAGGTGTTCATGGGATCTGGCACCAAGGGGCATAAATAAGTGAGATTATGGCAAAATGGAAATTGCAGAAATAAATTGACCATCAAAATTTGAGGGAATGGAGGCGTGTTAATGAGAATTATAGACATACATGGCATGACCAATATGGAGTTGGTTCGGGGAGAAACCGATGAATGGTACTGGGCAACAGACTATATTCACGGAGATCTTTATGAGGCAGAAGAACTATTCCGGCAAGGCCATTATGTGCGGAGCAACCGCCTGTATCTTATCCACTATCCAGACGGTACGGTTTATGAGCCTGTGCCGCCTGTGGACGGTCAATATCTTGGCTATCCCGTATATGATGACGGCTATGTTGTGCTGCTGGTAGTGAATTTTTCAGAAAGCATGATACATATTCTTCGATTCTTGCATCAGCAAGAGAAAACGCAGGAAGTGGCAAGGCTGTCTTTATCTACTGTGGGAGATTGCTATAATCTCATTCTTTATACCTCTCCGTTATCGCTGACACGGCAGTCAAATGATGGGACATTTGAGATCATCTGGCCCGAGAAAGTGAGCTTTGTGATAGATGATAGGGAAACTTTCAACTTTCGTGAAGGAGATAAGCTTTACTTCAATATTTGGTATGAAGACCCGGATTACCGGGAGGAGACGCTGGTGCGTTCTTTACGGGACGGCACAATCTTAGAGCGATTTCCTGGTGATATTCGTATTATGCCAAACCGAGAATGGTGGCTTATCAAATAGCTTTATGCTGAGTTCATGTGACCTGGCGCCAATGGGCGCACTCTGATCAGTTAGATTTGATACAAAAATTAGTCATGCAAGAGGGTCTGTATTTGAGAAAATATATAGAAGAATAATACGATGCAAATGGCATCCGCAAACACATCATCAGGTCTTAGAAGATGTGTTTGCGGGTGCTTTTTTATTTGCGGGAGTTTTTTTGATTTATAAAGCAATAACAGTTGACAATAAAGTTAGCAACGACTAACATTGTGGTTGTTAAGAGAATTGGATCAGGGGGATGTAACAAATGATAGGTTCTGAGACTATAAAAGAAACACTGCACAAGACGGATTGTGTCTTATATCCGGTTGGTGACAGAAGAGATAAAGTTGTCATTGTGTTATCAGGCAGCGAGGGCGGTCTGGAGCATACAGGAAAATGGAGGGAAAAGTTGTGAAAAAACAGTTTTTTGAGATCGGGAAGGACGGATTCTATGGAACATATTACGAGAATCCAAATGGGGCTGACTGTGCATTCATAGGACTGTTTGGAGACGATCCGAATGATTTTATGGCGAAGTGCGGAGCAAAGTGGCTGCACAAAAATGGTGTGAACGCACTCTGCATATCTCCCGGAAAGAAGAATTACAGCCATGTAAATAACCCGCTTGAGAGAATAGAGACGGCTATTGCATGGCTGAAAAGTTATGGAAACCGGAAAATAGGAATCATGGGAATGAGTACGGCTGGCATGGATTCCCTGGTTGCGGCGTCGTATTTTCCTGATATCACATTGACATTTGGACTTACGGCAAGTGACTTTGTATGGCAGGGATTTGAACAGGGTAACAAAGACGGATGTAAGGAATGGCCGATACCGGGTGCATCGACTCTTTCGTGGAGAGGCGAGCCTCTTGCTTATATGCCATTTGTGTATGAGCATCCTGTGTACTGGCAGAAAATCGAGGAGGAGACAAAGGGCTCCGGCGACATTGAGCGCAGTACCTGTCTGTTTATTGATTCGGAAAAAGTCAGGGAACACACAGAAGAGGAAATGATCAAGGTTGAGAATATAAAGGGAAAGCTGTTTCTTATTGGCGCAGATGACGACTCATTCTGGGAGGCGGGCAAATACATCCGCAGAATGGATCAGCGACTGAAGGAGCGCCCGCATACATGTGAGTATGTGCCGCTTGTGTATGAGCACGGAACTCATTTTGTTCTGCCGGAATCGATGCTTCGTATGGCGCTTCCGGTTGGACTGAAATTTGTCATGAAGTTTATATTCAAGGCTGCAAAGGATTATCCAAATGAGTGCGAGGCGACGAGAAAGGATATAGACAGAAGACTCTCAGCCGCACTTAAGGAATGGATACAGGAATAAAAAAGGCCAGCTTCATCGTACCAAGACCATTGGTCAGGATGATGAATGCTGTAATTTCCATGTCACACGGATACAAGGACGTTAAAAATAGACTATAGTCCAATAGGAGAAGGGGCTTTATGAAGAAATCAAAATATACATATCTGAAGGATGGATTTGAGGGGATCTTGTATGACACAGGAAGTGAGGATGACAGACTGCTTATCGTCATCCAGGGACTAAAAGGACTGGAACTTCCTGAGAAGTATGCCGGGCTATTTGCAAAGAAGGGATACTCTGTTCTTGCCATGACATATTATGGTGCACCGGGACTTCCGGATACCATGAGGGCGATCCCTCTGGAGATGTTCCAGACTGCTATTGACCGCATGAAGGAGTACGGATCAGGAAAATACAGAAGGTTCGGTATATATGGCAATTCCAAGGGCGCGGGAATGGCGCTGCTTGCTGCTTCGGTCGTGCCGGATATAAGTCTGGTTATAGCAGCATCAACATTTGGACATATCATGCAGGGCAGCGGCAAGGCTGATCTTGATCCTTGCAAGGCGATGGTTTCCTATCGTGGAAAAGACTTTCCGTATGTGTCAAATGCACATATGTTTTCCAATTTCCTGAAAAGATGCATAAAGGAACATCATATGCGCGTGCTGTACTTCTTTGAAGAGTGGGAGAAAAATGGAACGATAGAGAATGAGATCCCGGTTGAAAAGATATGCGGTGACATTCTTTTCCTCACATCGACCCACGATGAATCTGTGCCGTCAAAGCATGACTCGGAGCTGCTTATGGAGAGACTTAAGCGTGAGAACTTTACGCACGGTTACAGGCATATAAATTCGGAGACAGGCAGTCACAATCTGGGATATTTCCCGGTGAACAATGGCGCACTGCCTAGAGAGAAGAAATTCCCGCAGGAATGTCAGAAGGCGAGGGAAGATACGCTGGAAATCATATTGAAGACTCTCAGTTCGTGGAGTGTAGCAGATTTATAGTTTAAAACTAATCGAGAAGTGCAGTTTGACGAGAAAGACAATCAATAAAAAGCGCATAATATTTTCGCAAATCAAAAGAAAACCAGGAAAAAGATACAAAATTATTAGAAATTGTATCTTTTTCCCGGTTTTTATCATTCTAGCGAAAAATTTATGCACTTTTGAATGCTGAGCAAGCTTGCTAATCCACGAATCGGCAAACAGCAAGCTAAATAAACAGCCATGCCGCCAAGAAGCAGCATCTGCCATCAATCAGCAGGGCCACCTGAGCGGCAAAGCCGCCCGCGCCCGATATTACTCAGCGGCCTTTATCTCACTGTGAAGCTCCTGCAGTGACTTCACATCGCTGTCGCCATGCGCCTGAACGTACAGGATACCCTTTGCGGTTGCTCTTGCGCCTGCAATTGTAGTCACATAAGGAATCTTTGCCTTGATGGCAGCCTTTCTGAGGTAACTGTCATCGTGGGCACTTTCCTTACCGCTTGGAGAATTGATTATCAGGTCTATAGAGCCATTTGTTATAAGGTCATTGATATTTGGTCTGCCCTCCTGGAGTTTTTTGACTTTCTCAGCTTTAACTCCGGCAGCCGTAATTATGGCATATGTTCCGCTTGTAGCAAGGATCTTGAAACCAGCTTTTTCGAAAAGCTGAGCGATTTCGATAACCTCATCCTTGTCCTTTCTGTTTACAGAGATCAGGACAGTTCCGCTTGTAGGAAGGAGAGTCTGTGTAGCCTCCTGAGCCTTGTAGAATGCCTCTCCGTAGTAGGTTGAAAGTCCGAGAACCTCACCTGTAGATCTCATCTCAGGTCCTAAGATCGGGTCAACCTCTGGGAACATGTTGAATGGGAATACAGCCTCCTTAACTCCGTAATATGGTATGTGCTGCTCCTTGAGAGCTGGAACAGGAGATGGTCTTCCTGTGAGCTCTGATGTGATGATATCAGTAGCGATAGGAACCATGCGCACGTTACATACCTTTGATACGAGAGGTACTGTACGGGATGCTCTAGGATTTGCCTCGAGAACATATACCTTGCCTTTCTCAATAGCGTACTGCATGTTCATAAGACCTACGACATGCATTTCCTCAGCGATCTTCTTTGTATATTCCTTGATAGTAGCAACATTCTCAGCAGTGATGTGTACTGAAGGAATGATGCAGGCTGAATCACCTGAGTGAATTCCGGCAAGCTCGATGTGCTCCATAACGGCAGGAACAAATGCGTGAGTTCCGTCGCTTATGGCATCTGCCTCACACTCAAGGGCGTGATTCAGGAATCTATCTATAAGTATAGGCCTGTCAGGTGTGACACCAACGGCAGCTCTCATATATCCGTCAAGGCTCTCGTCATCGTATACTACCTCCATACCACGTCCACCGAGAACGTATGATGGACGGACCATGACTGGATAGCCAATCTTGTGAGCGATCTTAAGTGCCTCGTCAACAGTAGTAGCCATACCAGATTCTGGCATAGGTATCTCAAGCTTATCCATCATCTCACGGAAGAGATCTCTGTCCTCTGCAAGATCGATGACAGCAGGAGATGTACCGAGGATCTTTACGCCGTTCTTCTCAAGGTCAGAAGCAAGGTTAAGAGGTGTCTGACCGCCGAACTGTGCGATGACGCCCACAGGCTTTTCCTTGTTGTAAATGCTGAGAACATCCTCAAGTGTAAGTGGCTCAAAGTAGAGCTTATCTGATGTATCATAGTCAGTTGAAACAGTCTCTGGATTACAGTTTACTATGATAGTCTCAAATCCGAGCTTCTTAAGTGCCAGTGATGCATGTACGCAGCAGTAGTCAAACTCGATACCCTGACCGATTCTGTTAGGGCCGCCGCCGAGAATCATAACCTTTGGCTTGTCCTCATTTATCGGATTGCTGTCAGGTGCATTGTATGTGGAGTAGTAGTAAGCGCTGTCCTTTGTTCCGCTTACATGTACGCCTTCCCATGCCTCAGTAACTCCGAGCTCGATTCTCTTATTTCTGATGTCCTCCTCAGGAATCTCAAGAATCTGGCTGAGGTATCTGTCTGAGAAACCGTCTTTCTTTGCAGTGGTGAGTGCCTCGTCAGATGGGAGAGTGCCCTTATGTGCTGCGAGTGCTTCCTCTTCCTCAACGAGTTCCTTCATCTGCTGGGCGAAGTAGTGCTTAACCTTTGTTATATCGAAAATCTCATCTACTGTAGCACCCTTTCTGAGCGCCTCGTACATGATGAAATGTCTGTCGCTTGATGGATGTGCAAGCATGCGCAATAGTTCATCCTTGCTCTTTGTATTGTAGTCCTTGGCGTAGCCGAGACCGTATCTTCCTGTCTCAAGGCTTCGGATAGCCTTCTGGAAAGCCTCCTTGTAGGTCTTACCGATACTCATGACCTCACCTACGGCACGCATCTGTGTTCCAAGCTTGTCCTCGACACCCTTGAACTTCTCGAATGCCCAGCGTGCAAACTTGATAACCACGTAGTCACCGTCAGGAACGTATTTGTCCAGTGTGCCGTACTTACCGCACTCGATATCCTTGAGGGTAAGTCCTGTTGCCAGCATGGCTGACACAAGGGCAATAGGGAATCCTGTAGCCTTTGATGCCAGAGCAGAAGAACGGGATGTTCTAGGGTTAATCTCGATTACGATGATTCTGTCAGATACAGGGTCGTGTGCGAACTGTACATTTGTTCCACCGATGACCTCAACAGAGTCAACGATCTTGTATGCCTGCTCCTGGAGTCTCTTCTGAACGTCCTCAGAGATTGTGAGCATAGGGGCGGAGCAGAATGAATCACCTGTGTGAACGCCGAGAGGATCGATGTTCTCGATGAAACATACAGTGATCATATTGCCTTCACAGTCACGTACAACTTCAAGCTCAAGCTCCTCCCATCCGAGAATTGACTCCTCAACGAGAACCTGACCTACAAGGCTGGCCTGGAGACCTCTTGCACAGACAGTCTTGAGTTCCTCCTTGTTGTATACGAGTCCGCCGCCGGCACCACCCATGGTGTATGCAGGACGAAGAACAACAGGGTATCCGAGCTGATCTGCGATGGCGAGAGCCTCATCTACAGAGTAGGCAACTTCGCTTCTTGCCATTTCTATTCCGATTGCGTTCATGGATTTCTTGAATTCGATTCTGTCCTCACCGCGCTCAATGGCATCTACCTGAACACCGATGACCTTGACATTGTATTTGTCTAAGATGCCTTCTTTTGCAAGTTCAGCACAAAGGTTAAGTCCTGACTGTCCTCCGAGATTTGGAAGAAGAGCGTCAGGTCTCTCTTTTGCAATTATCTGCTCAAGTCTCTTGACATTGAGTGGTTCGATGTATGTGACATCAGCTGTCTCAGGATCTGTCATGATGGTAGCAGGGTTGGAATTGACCAATACGATCTCGTAACCAAGCTTCTTAAGGGCCTTGCACGCCTGAGTACCTGAGTAGTCGAACTCACATGCCTGACCGATGATGATTGGACCAGATCCTATTATCAGAACTTTGTTAATGTCTTCTCTTTTTGGCATATCTTTCTCCTTATTGTAAAATGATTCTTGTTCAGAGCGAGAGCACTGAAAACTACATGAAATCACACAAAATAAAGAAGTATTTTAATGTGATTTTAAACATTGCCGGACATCGTTTATTTTCTTTTATAAAAATGCCCAAATTATTGTTATTATAAAGTATAAGAGCCCAAAAGTACATAGCTAATAAGGAAATAAATTGAAAAAATGAACTTAAATATGAAATGGATCAAGAATTAAATTAAAGAGAATTATATTAAAAAGAAACAGGGAACAGCAGATAACGGTCTAAAAAAACCGGCAAGTATGAAATGCCATACATGCCGGATAAACTGCGATATTACAATCTGTCTTAAAAAACACAGATAAAATGTCTTATAACACCTTTGAAAGAAAATCCTTAAGTCTAGGATTCTTAGGGTTGCCGAAGAATTCCTCCGGTGTACCGGATTCAAGAATCTGTCCGTCGTCAATAAATACGACCTTATTGGCAACCTCCCTGGCAAATCCCATCTCATGGGTAACAATAATCATTGTCATGCCTTCATCTGCAAGAGCCTTCATGAGATCAAGAACCTCACCGACCATCTCAGGGTCAAGAGCGGAGGTTGGCTCATCAAACAGAATGACATCAGGATTCATGGCAAGAGCACGGACGATGGCAACACGCTGCTTCTGACCGCCTGAGAGAGTAGATGGATATACATCCGCCTTGTCCTCCAGACCGATCCTTTTCAGGAGTTCCTCAGCCTTTGCATGTGCCTCGGCAATTATCTCTGATTTTGTTGTTGTGATTTCCTGCTTTGTCTGCTTTTCCTTGCGGAAGAGATTGGTGACAGGAAGCAGAAGATTATGCCGCTTTGCCTTTTTCAGATCCTGACATCTGACATAGACAGGTGCAAGCATGATATTCTGTATAACAGTCTTGTTGTTATACAGGTTGAAATGCTGGAAAACCATACCCATATGACGGCGGTGTATGTTGATATCAACCTTAGGGTCTGCTATATCAACACCGTTGAATATAATCTGGCCGCCGGTAGGATCTTCCATACAGTTCAAACAGCGAAGAAATGTACTTTTACCAGAACCTGAAGGGCCGATAACAACCATTATATCGCCTTTGTCTATGGTGATATTGATGCCGTTTAAGACCTTGTTATCACCGAAGCTTTTTTCAAGATTAATGACGTCTATCACTCTTTCTCAGGCTCCTTTCCATTAATTTGATTCCCAGGCTGATGAGAAGCACCATCACGATGTAGATAAGTGCCATGACCAGATAAGGGACCATGAATTCGTAGCTGTTACTTCCGATGTAGTTGAATGCAACGTAGAGATCAGTTGCTCCGACAAAACTTACAACTGAAGTCTCCTTTATTAAAGAAATAAATTCATTTCCAAGGGTTGGCAGAATATTCTTGACTGCCTGAGGTATAACGATTTTGAGCATGGTAGTTGAAAAACTGAGTCCCATGGCACGTCCACCTTCCATCTGACCTGGATCAACGGAGAGTATACCACCACGCATGATCTCTGAGATGTAGGCACCGCTGTTGAGTCCGAATACAAGCATAGCCACCTGAACTCCTGTCATGTGTCCTCCCACTATAGGAAGAAGAACATAGTAGAAGAGAAGAAGCTGTACAACCATAGGTGTTCCACGGAAGAAACCTACATATACACTGCAGATTGCATCCAGAACTCTAGGCAGACGCTTGTACTTTGGAATTACCCTGACGGTAGCTATGAGGGTACCGATTATTATACCGATGATAAGACCGGCAATGGCTATTATCACAGTATTCTTCAGACCCTCGACTACCTTAACATACCCGTTGTTGTCGATGAATATTTCTATGAACTTTTGTATTTTTGTAGAAATGTCTCCCATGAAATATCCTTTCAAACATAATTGGCGTTAATACTAAAATTACTAAATCCGAATTAAAATTTACTGCATTGCGTTAAGAGCAGCAGTGATGCTGGCTGCAGGAGCAGCATCGATGATAACATAGTTGAGGTTACCATTTAAAAGATCCTGAACTGCAAGAGAACCGTTCTTGTAGCCTGTTGAAGTCATAGCAAGCTTTGTGAATCCCCAGTCTGCGTCACCCTCGCAGTAGAACTGTCCGGTAGTACCTGTCTGGAAACCAATCTTCATGTCTGAACCCTTAGCCTGAAGGATCTTGTTGACATCATCAGCTGTCTTGCACTCATCAAACTCTGTATTGTCTGATGTAACGATAAGCTTCTGAGAAGCCTTGTAGTATGAATCTGAGAAGCTTACATACTCCTCACGGTCTGGCTTTATAGTAAGACCTGCCATAGCGATATCACACTTGTGCTGACCAACTGAGAGACATACAGCATCGAAATCCATGTTCTGGATAACGAGCTCCTTGCCAAGCTTGTCTGCGAGAGCCTTAGCTATCTCCATATCGACACCATAGTAGTTCTCACCCTTTGTATACTCAAATGGCTCGAATGCAGCATTTGTTGCAACTACAAGCTGATCCTTGTTTGCATCGAGTGTTGCCGACTCAACGGCAACTGGCTCGCCGTCACCGAAATAGTGATTGCAGATCTCCTCAAATGATCCATCCTCGTTCATTGACTTGATGAAATCGTTGACCTGTGTTAAGAGCTCAGGCTGATCCTTATCAACACCGAAAGCATACTGCTCGTCTGTAAGGTCAATCTCTATGACCTTTGCAGTCTTCTTTGATGATGAAGCACTCTCTGAAGCTGCCTCCGAAGAATCATCCTTGCTTCCACAAGCAGTAAGAGCTGTCATAGCCAGAACTGCTGACATTGAAATTGCTAATAAGTTTTTGAGTTTCATTTTTACATCTTCCTTTCATATTTTATCTGAATAAATATACCATTGTGTTTCAAAAAAAGCAATTAATATATGAAAAAACTCGTTCCAAAAGCGGGAAAAAGTGATATGCCTAATAAAAACAGGCTTTTATTCATGATTTATAAATAAACATTGTTATATGAATAGTATTTACTATATAATACATTTGTACCAATTAAAAAAATGAAACTCATATTTAAATATGAAGAATACAGGGAGGTAAGATTATATGAGATACGAGATCAAAGGCGGCATGATGCCTGTGGTAGAAATCATTCTGGAGGCAGGGGAATCTATAAACTGCGAAAAAGGTGCAATGGTATGGATGTCTCCGAATATGCAGATGCAGACATCAGGTGGCGGAGTAGGCAAGATGTTCACTAGGGCCATATCCGGTGAATCGATGTTCCGAAATACATATACGGCTCAGGGGGGACCTGGACTGATAGCATTCGGTTCAAGCTTTGTGGGAAATATCATGGCGGTTGAGATAGGACCTGGCAAGGAGATCATTTGTCAGAAGTCAGCATACCTTGCATCGACACCGGGGGTGAATCTGGAGATAGCTTTCCAAAAAAAAGTTGCAGGCGGTTTTTTTGGAGGTGAGGGATTTATTATGCAGAGGATTACAGGTCAGGGAATAGTGTTCCTTGAAATCGATGGTTCTGTTGTGGATTACATGCTTGCACCGGGACAGCAGATGGTTATTGACACAGGTTATCTTGCAATGATGGATGCAACATGTTCCTTGAACGCAGAGACAGTAAAGGGTGGTGCCATGAATATGTTATTTGGAGGAGAGGGATTCTTCAATACAGTGGTAACAGGCCCTGGCAGAATAACACTTCAGACCATGCCAAAATCGCAGCTTGCCGCTGAGATAGCATCCATGATACCATCCAAATAACCGCCAGAGTCATATAGTTAAGTCCACTACCAAAAGAACACTGCAGCATCTTTCAATGTCGGTCAACTTGAAAATAAAAAGTTAAATATATAATTTTGACGAAAATATAGTCGGATTTAGTATTTGAACTTAGATTTTTCAACCAAAATTTGCGAAATACTACAAACTTATGCGATTAAGGTCTAGACAACCGGAGAAATAAATTATATGATACAAGGGTTGAACGTTAGAATCGTCTATTTAATATAGAACGTTTTGACGTGCAACCCGGACATATAACTATAACATTGTTAGGTAGCAAGGGAGACTTTTATGAAAGCGTACAGTGAATTATCAAAAGAAGAGTTAATGGAACTTAGAGAGCAGCTGCTTGCGGCATATGAGGAGAAGAAGGCTCTTGGCCTGAACCTTGATATGTCAAGAGGAAAGCCATCACCAACCCAGCTTGGAGTATCTGTTGGTCTTATGGATGTTATCAACAGTGATTCTGATATGAAGTCAGAGTGTGGCATAGACTGCAGAAACTATGGGTGCCTTGATGGAATCCCAGAGGTCAAGAGACTTATGGCTGAGATGATGGGAACCACTGAGGATCATATCTTCATCGGTGGTAACGCAAGTCTTACTCTTATGTTTGACACTGTATCAAGAGCATATACACATGGAATAATGGGAGAGACACCTTGGTGCAAGCTTGACAAGGTGAAGTTCCTCTGCCCTGTTCCAGGATATGATAGACATTTTGCTATCACAGAGCATTTTGGAATAGAGATGATCAACATACCTATGTCAGAGACAGGTCCAGATATGGATATGGTTGAAGAACTTGTAAATTCAGATCCAACAGTAAAGGGTATATGGTGCGTGCCAAAGTACTCAAACCCACAGGGAATCTGCTACAGCGATGAGACAGTAAGAAGATTTGCAAATCTCAAGCCTGCGGCTAAGGACTTCAGGATCTTCTGGGACAATGCCTATGTCATCCATCATCTGTACGAGGACAATCAGGTAGAGATACTTGATATCATCGGGGAGTGTGAGAAGGCAGGCAATCCTGATATGGTATTTGAGTTTGCTTCAACATCAAAGGTAAGCTTCCCTGGTTCAGGAGTTTCAGCTATGGCTACATCACATGCAAATCTTGAGGATGCCAAGAAGCATTACACAATACAGACCATAGGAAACGATAAGGTAAATCAGCTCAGACATGCAAGATACTTCAAGAACCTTGACGGACTCAAGGAACATATGAAGAAGCATGCAGATTTCATGAGACCAAAGTTTGAGGCAACTCTCAAAGTCCTTGAGGAGGAGCTTGATGGACTTGGAATTGGTTCATGGATCAAGCCTCTCGGCGGATATTTCATATCATTTGACGCCATGGAGGGCTGTGCAAAGGAGATAGTTGCAAAGTGCAAGGAGGCTGGAGTTATTCTCACAGGTGCAGGAGCAACATTCCCATACCACAACGATCCAAAGGACAGCAACATCAGGATCGCACCTTCATTCCCTACACCGGAGGAGATGCAGCAGGCAACAGAGATATTTGTTCTCTGTGTAAAGCTTGTAAGTGTTCAGAAACTGCTTGAGGTGTAAAAGGCGACTTCTGTGCAACGACTCCGCGGGCTATATCAATTAAAGAAATACAATTAAAAAAAGTAATAATGGTCAAAAAAGATCTCATTCATATGGATGGGATCTTTTTTTGTGCGGCCATTCACATTATGACTGTTTGACCGATTTTGTGATTATTCAGTCAATAACGATCAAACGAACAAAGAAATATGAACAGCGCAAACGGTTGAAAACTTCTGATTATACACAAAGTTACAAAATATTCATAAATTAGCCATAATTTTGGCGATTTTTCATCATTGATATATCACAATTAGGTATCTATAATCTAGAGGTGATAAGAATAGGTTTATTGTGTCGTAATCTGACATAGAGAGCAGGGAGGTGGCTGGTTGTTTAATTATTATATATACAGATCCTACTTCAATGCCAGGCACAGCTTCAACGGTGACAGGGAGAAGATGCACGGGCATTCATTTACGATCGTCACATATATAGGAATGAAGGACCAGAGTGAGGATATACCTTTCTTCAAGCTGGAGGCGATAGTTTCGGCGTTCATAGATCAGTACAGAGGCAAGTATCTGAATGAGCTTCCTGAGTTTCAGGGGTGCGAGAATACGCTCGAGACGATTGGCGATTATTTCTATGAAGAACTCAGACAAAGACTTGAGAAGAATGGAATGGAGCTTTATCAGCTTGATATATCCGAGAATCCGCTCTGCGTGTATCAGGTGTCAGACAGACTGTTGCTGCCTACTATGAATATGGATACGAGTAACAGGAATTATCAGAAGATATTTGACGACATACTGAGACTTGAGAGTATGACAGGAGCAAACAACTTACAATAGATTTTACTACAAGAGAAGGCGTGATTATATGAAGAACAGAAGAACTAAAATGAAGAGACTTACAGGAATTATAACTGCGATATGCATGGTGATCATCTTTTCGGGTGTTTCCATATTCGGGAGTCAGGCACAGACACTCTCCGATGGAAATGGCGGCAGCATGGAAGTGACAACGGATGGCGAGTACATCTATCTGGAATACAGTGGTTCGTGGACTAATTACATTCAGCAAATATTTGATATATCTGTGAATGGACAGACAGCTCCGGGGGCATTATCCAAGTTGGTTATTAACACAGGCAACAATGGCGATGGTTCATCGTTTAACGTGTTAAATGCATGGTATCAGGCAATCGACGGCGCTACTGGTTATACGACAAATACCGGCGCATCGTCATCTGGCTGGGGATATGCGGATATGTCCTGGAGTGCAAAGGTGCCAGTTAGCACATATGGAACGGATGTACGGAATATAACAATAGGCTGGAATGACAATACGGCTGAGCTTGATATAGCAGGTGACAGTTCATCATCTGAGACGACTACAGAGGCTGGAAGTGAGGCAACCACGGAGTCTGCGGATAACAGTACAGAGGAGACTACTACCGAGGAAGTTACAGAGGATACCACGGAGGCTACAGAACAGGTAACAGAGAGCACTACAGAACAGACAACCACTGAGGTCAGCACATCAGAGAAGGCAACGGAGAATGCCACAACAGAAACTGGAACTACAGAAGAGATAACAGGGCCTGTCACATCAGGACTTGTGATCGATGGATATTATGGTGAGTGGAGTCAGTATCCGTCAGCGGATATAACATACAACAGTAACAATGGTTACTCGACCCACAAGGGACAACTTGCAGTGGAGAATGGAAGACTGTATGTACACTTCTCCATGAACGATCTGTATACATCCCAGATGCAGTTCCAGTTGTGGAATATCACAGTGGATGGAAAATCATGTGTACTTAATATACTCCCTGTAAATTCCAACGGATCCATAAACTGGGGTGGACAGACCAACGGCTTTGGAGCCGGAATATACAGGAATTTCGGAGTATTTGCAGGCTATTACAATGATGTGGATGGCGATGTGGCATTTACGGTATATGATCCTGTACATACTGAGACAGGCAAGGGTGATGAGATAGAGTTCTCCATCTCACTTGACAAGTTAGCCGATTACCTTGGCATAAAGCTGGATCAGGGTGCAACCATCACTGTGTCCAACCCGAATATAGGTGCAGAGGGAGTTACCATAACCGGAACACCTACAGGCCCTTGGGCCGGTGCTGCCATAGCCCTGCTCATGGCCGTAGGCGGAGTAATAGTATATAGAAGAAAGAGAATCTAACCGGCTGAATGTTATAGCAGGATGTGAATATAAATGAGAGGAGGTGCACACCGATGATGAATATAGTTTTTGTTATAGTATTGGCACTTTGGATATATATATTGACCGTGCTGAAACGTGGAAAACTGGATTTCTGGTATTTTATAACCGGAAGCATAGGACTTTTTGTGTTCATGCTCATCAAGGTGGAGCCTGTCGTTCTTGCACCTCTTCAGAAGAGCGTGTCCGCTGTTGCTGGCATGTTCGGAGACATGACCGGTATATATGAGGGATACTTCAACAAGAATATAGTGTTCATAGCGACCGGTGACGCCAACCTGTCCATGTATATAGACTACGAGTGTTCAGGAATAGTGGAGATGCTGGCATTCCTTTCACTTCTGTGGTTCTTCCCCATGTACCATACATACGAGAAGGTGGTGCTCAGTATAGTTGGACCGGCTCTGATATTTGCGGCAAATGTACTCAGGATATTCACCATATGTCTCATTGTCCATGTGTTCGGCGGAGGTTCGTACTTCGTTGCCCACAGCATAATAGGACGTCTGGTGTTCTATGCATGTACTGTGCTTTTGTATTTCTTTGTATTTACAAAGGCTCAGATCATCAGACAGAAGGTAGGAGGTTTCAGATATGACACTGATAACACAGATCTTTCATAGCTCCATACTTTTCTGGGCGGCATGGGTCATCATACCGATCGTCATGGAGATTATACCTACTATTGGCAATTTTTTCATACTGATAAAGAAGAAACTGGTGTCGAGGAAGGAGAAGGCGATCAACTTTTCTCCGGAGATAACACTTATCATACCTGTGTATAATCAGGAACATAGCCTTCACAGATGTATAAGCTCCATAGATGCGTCAAGTTATCCTAACAGCAAGATATATATACTTGTTGTAAATAATATGAGTACGGACCGGAGCTTTGATGTATTCTGCAAATGTCAGGAGGAATTCCCAGATCTGACAATGAACTGGGTAAATTCAAAACAGGGCAAGTCTAAGGCTCTCAACCTGGGGCTTTTCAACAGCTACGGCAAATACATCATACACATAGACAGTGACGGTGTGCTCCAGAGGGATGCCATCAGGAACATGGTGACCAAATTCGAGAGGAATCCTGACATCGACTGCATGACCGGAACGATCATGACCAACCCCGAAATGGTCGATGATACCGACAGATTTGGACTCAGACTGCTTAGAAAGCTGGAGTTCTTTGAATACTGTCAGGCGTTCCTTGCTGGCAGGAATTTCCAGTCGGAGTTCAATAATATATTTACTTTATCAGGTGCTTTCTCAGCATTCAGACGATCAACCATCATGAAAACCAATATGTACAATACGGATACTGTGTGCGAGGACACCCATGTAACGTTTCAGATAAGGGATGTGCTCGGAGATAAGGTAGCTCTGTGCAGTGAAGCTATATTTTATGTTGATCCAATAGAAGATATGAACAGACTATATATACAGAGACAGAGATGGCAGAGGGGCGAGATAGAGGTTGTCCACATGTTCATGAAGAACAGGATGAACGCTGTGCGAGGATTTTTCTCTGACTTCATTGTGAGACTGGTTATGTTTGATCACACATTTGCATTCCCGCGTATGATATGGTACTTTGCGCTGATATGCCTTGGAATATTCCAGGATTATCCGTTTGCGCTCATCATAGATTCAGTCATAATCATGTATCTTTTGTATGTGTTTACCACAACACTGCTATATATATGTATAAGTCTTTTTCTGAGTCCGTTTAAACAGCTCAGAAGATATTACATGAGAAAATGGTATCTTGTATTCCTGCTTCCTCTGTACAACTTTGTCGTGTTCTGGTTCAGATTTGCAGGAATAATCAACTCCATGAAGTCTAAGGGAAGCTGGAAGATGCAGAATTTCAGCGAGGAGAGACAGACGGCATGGAGCATCATAAAGCATGACTTCCGCTGGCTTGGAAGATTGGTGTACAAGGTGACAGGAAGGAGAAAATGTCATGAGCAGGAAAGCTGAAAAGAATAAGACATATAGAGGACGAGTTGTGGCAGCTTTTGCTGTTGTTCTGTTCATGATAGCTCTGGAAACCATATACTATGGTTATCACATGAAAACCAATAGAGACAACATCTTTTCAGCGTATAAGGACGACCAGCTGCAGACGGTATCTATTCTGGCTGAGAGACTGGAAGGTTTGAGTGAGAAAGATATGGAGTCAGTCATCAATGAAGTAGTTGATGTATCCGGTTCGGAATGGGCGTTCCTTATAGAAGAGGATGATATCATGTTTATCAAGGATGCGGCAACTACGGCGGAACTGTCTAACATGACTGCATCAGGTCTGGACGAATATATGAGCGAACAAAGGGGAATAGTCAGTACGGCTTCTGTTGCCGGATCTGGTTACGTTGTCGGGATATATGCTGACAGGTCATATGTTCTTTCGTCATACGGAGTGAAAGATTTTGAATTCTATATCGTAATAGCTGTGATAGCAGCCTTCCTTGTCCTTGGCGGCATGGTTATAGAATATGCCGGCAGGATAGGACATATGGGCAGAAAGGTTCAAAGATTAGAAGATGAACTTACAGCGAGAAATGAGAAATTCGATGAATATGAGAGACTTACAGAAAGCTATGGGGAAGAGTTAAGGCAGAAGGATATTGAGCCTGCAGATAAAAAATCAGGTAGATATTACGATATGGAGGTTGTGGACTCTCTGCTCTCAAAATCGACAGATCCGGAGCTTTATCCGATCACTTTCTTGTTCATAAGTGTTCAGATGGGAGATCGTTATTTTTCAAGAGATGAGATATTCGGGATAATGGATTTCATAAAGGGCTGCATGGGATCTAATCATGTGACCGCAGAAATGTCAAAGGGCAATTTTGTTGTGCTTATGTATATGACAGATATGTCAACGGCTGAACAGATACGTGATAAGATGCTTGAAAGCTGGAAAAGAACCTCAGCAAATGAAGCGGGGGCCGAGATTAGAACAGAACTCAGAGCTGTCACAGACGGCGATGATCCGAGAAAAGTATTCTACGGGGAGGAGATGAACAGATGAGATTCAGACAATACAAATTCAAATTCTACCTCAATGCCAGACATGGAATATATAAAAATGGAGTACTTGGGGAGGTACATCCTCACACCTGGGAGATCGTCATAAATGTTGTCAAGGGAAGAGATGAGACTGTAAAGTTCCATCATCTGGAGCACAGAGTTGAAGAATTTCTGAGCAGATATCAGGACAAGACTTTGAATGAGATTGCACCATTTGATATGATAAATCCCACACTTGAGAATATGTGTGAGTATTTCAAAGATGAGCTGACCGAAATACTCAACAGAAACGGCTGGATATTCCTGATGATGGAGATGAGTGAGTCACCGTCCATGTCATATGTGGTTAGTCTCATTGATGACAGCTACACCGAAGAGATGCAGACCATCAATTCTCTGGCGGACAGGATATTGAAAGAAATAAAGCAGAGCCGTGATGAGACTATAGACAGGATTTATAGCGATATGTATAATAAATAAAATAGTTGACAAAATGATCGGTATGTTTTAACATAACGGTGTTATTAAACGTAACACTGTTATGTTATTTTATATTATAATTAAATGGGTGAGGATTATGGCAAAGAAAATACAACATGACAGCGAGACGAGGAAAGAGCTTCTAAAGTGTGCCAAGAAAGAATTCATGGACAAAGGCTTTATGGGTGCTTCACTCAGAAACATATGTCAAAAGGCAGGAGTAACAACCGGAGCACTGTATTTCTTTTTCAAGGACAAGGATGATCTGTTCTGTAATGTTGTTGGACACATGCTGGACAGCCTCAATGCTGCATTGACTGAACATTTTTCATTTGAAGTTGATGAGATGAACAACGGCATGGCATCAGACCACAATGAGGGCAGTGATTTTGAGTCGGCCAGAAATATTGTGCATGAGCTGTATAAACATAGAGATGAAGTACTTCTCGTGCTTACGAAGTCACAGGGTTCCAGCATGGAGAGCATGCCAGACAACGTGGTTGATCAGATGGATGCACATAATACATTTATATGTGAGGCAATGTGTAAGGCTTACGGAACACCGATGGTTGAGAGAAATGTTGTTCACTGGATGTCACATTCCCAGATCGACATGTTCGTATTTATGGTGACACATATTGACAATGAGAAGGATGCCTTGAAGTTCGTTGAGACAGGTATGAAATATCTGATCTCAGGCTGGTATGGCCTGGTTAAGCCGTGGCAGGATTCAGAATAAGATTTGACCGGAATAGAAAATTGAAAACAGTAAAATGAAAAATGTGGTACAGGGGAATCAAATTCCCATTATGTCTTATTACAGGTCTTCCGAATTACTGGGAAGACCTAAAAAAAGGCTTAAACCATAACAGCGTTATGTATGCAAATGAACATTTGAATAGCTACTAAAGTGTAATGGATTGCTATAAAAAATAAAGTAAATGAAAATTAGAACAACGAGGATATCATAAAGGAGGAAAAATTATGTATTTGGAAGTATCAGGAGTAAAGAAGAGCTACGGAGAGGGTGGAAGTTATGTTCAGGTACTCAAGGGTATAAACACGGGTGTTGAAAAAGGACAGATGTGTGTTATACAGGGAACGTCAGGTTCAGGCAAGTCAACACTTCTGAACTGTATAGGTGGTCTTGACACCATGGATTCAGGTTCGATAAAGGTTGACGGAACAGAGATATTTGGTATGACCAACGACCAGCTTTCGGACTACAGACGTGATAATCTGGGATTTATATTTCAGTTTTATAACCTTGTTCCAAACCTCACTGTGAGGGAGAACATACAGGTGTGTGAGTATCTGACAGATAATCCGCTTCCTATGGATGACTTGATCGAGACACTGGGACTTACGGAGCATCAGAACAAGTTCCCTTCACAGCTCTCAGGTGGACAGCAGCAGAGATGCGCCATAGCGAGAGCACTTGTGAAGAATCCAAAGCTTCTCCTCTGTGATGAACCTACGGGTGCACTTGATTCAAAAACATCCAGAGATATACTTGTTCTTCTCGAAGAGATAAATGTGAAGTATGGGACAACCATGCTGATAGTAACCCACAACAATTCCATCAAGAACATGGTGCACAAGGTCATATTCATAAAGGATGGTCTTATAAGCAAAGAGTATGAGAACGAAGTGAGAGTTCCAGCGGCAGAATTGGAGGACTTGTAATATGCAAAAGGTACTTAGAAAAAGGGTTCTGAGGGATCTGAAGGAGAATGTGTTCAGATACATAGCACTTGCATTTCTTATAATTATGGGAATGTATGTAATAATTTCTCTCATCGGTGCGGGCTTCTCGATTATCGATGGCGGTGCTGAGCATGACAATGCAAATAAGATAGAGGCTGGGCAGTTTACCGTATTTGTCCCTCTGAGTGATGACGAGATAGAAACTTTGAACGATGCGGGCGCAGATGTTGAGCGGATGTTTTATGAGGATTACGATGTTATGGATGGCAAGACTCTCAGGGTATTTGCCAATAGGGAGAATATAGACCTTGTTGAATGTGATGAGGGAAGTCTTGCGGAGACTGATGATGAGATAGTTGTTGAGAAGAGATTCAGTCAGGTAAATGATATTTCTGTCGGAGATACAATACAGATAGCCGGAAATGATTTCAAGGTGACAGGAATAGGAACATCACCTGATTACAATGCTCTTTTCAAAGAAATGTCAGATACAGTTGTAGACAGCAAGGCGTTTGGAACAGTATTCGTTACAGAGGGGGCATATGATAAACTTCATGCAACAGGCAAGAGTGTCAAGACAGAGACATATCTTTATGCGTTCAGACTCAAGGGTAAGACCACCTGTGATGACGTGAAGGATGCCCTTGAAGACATCAAGGTCGACACAGACAGCATAGATGATGAGTATTTCCAGGAGTATTGGGATAGAACAGGTGCAGCCATAAATGACTTCAAGGATGGCATAAAGGATCTTAAGTCAGGCGCAAATGAACTTGCAGATGGACTTGGAGAACTCACTGATAACAACAGGGAGCTCAACAATGCGGCACAGAAGCTGTTTGACGCATACCTTGAACAGGCGTCATCATCTCTCTCAGCGTATGGTTTGGATACAGAGCTCACAGAGGATAATTACAATGACGAGATGACTAAGATTGCCGACAGTCAGGGTGGAATCGTGGCTATGAGTGTCAAGAGTGCCATGAGCGATATTGACAGCATAAAGGTATTCAAGGACGGCATAAAAGAATACACAGATGGAACTATGGATGCAAAGGATGGCTCTGATGAGCTTGCAGATGGAATGGCAGAACTCAAGAAGGAGACTGATTCATTCCTCAAGGATTACGACACAGATCTTGCAAATATTACATCATTTGTGACAAGTGATGATAATCCGAGAACAGGCGGAGCCGCTGATGACCAACAGATCAATGTACAGGCGGGATATTTCTTCGGAGTGCTTCTCATGCTCCTGTTCACATATGTCATATCGGTATTCGTTGTACATGGAATAGAGAAGGAGAGCAGCGTCATAGGTGCGCTCTATGCCATGGGTGTCAAGAGAAGAGATCTTATGATGCACTATCTGACACTTCCAGTCATAGTCACAACAGTTGCTGGTATAATCGGTTTTCTTATAGGAATAAGCAATGTGGGAATCCCTGTGCAGATGGCAGATGCATATGCGTATTATTCAATTCCTGCTATGGATGTGAAGATCCCGCCGATTCTTATAGTGTATGGTATCGTGATGCCGCCACTGGCAGCGATAGTTGTGAACTACTTCGTTATCAGAAAGAAGCTCTCACAGACAGCTCTTTCACTTATAAAGAATGAGATCAAGCAGCCGAAGGGCAGCAATGTCGATCTCGGAGACATGGGATTTGTCGGAAGATTCAGAGTCAGACAGATGCTCAGAGAGATGAGAACAGGGTTGACCGTTGTGATTGGAATGTTTATAGCCCTCATATGCCTGATGTTAAGTCTTAACACTGCAACTTTCTGTTCAAAGGTCAAGAAGCAGAATGTGGAGGATACCCACTATGAATATATGTATACATATAAGTATCCTACAGAGAATCCCCCTGAGGGCGGTGAGGCAGCGTATGCTAAGACTTTGAAGAAAGAGGTATATGGTTACAACTGGGATGTGACAGTTCTTGGACTTTCAAAGAATACTAAGTATTTTGATGTTGACCTTAAGAATGGCAAGAACAGGGTTGCCATATCATCATCATTTGCTGAGAAATATGGTTATGGTGTGGGTGACGAAATCGTGCTCCACGACGAGGAGAATGATATAGATTATGGTTTTACAGTGGACAGCGTGACACAATATACTCCGGCATTTTATGTTTTCATGACTATAGATGATGCAAGGGAGCTGTTCGGAGCTGGAAGTGATGAGTACAATGTAGTATTTTCAGACAAGGATCTGGAGGTTGATCCTGCAAGACTTTACGCAACCACAACAAAGGCCGATATAGAGTCGGCTGCTGGAATATTTGCAGATCAGATGAGAAGTATGGTTATTATGATAGTTATTATCTCGACACTTATATTCGTAGTGGTAATGTATTTGATGATGAAGGTTATGATTGACAGATCAGCATTCTCGATTTCATTGATAAAGGTGTTTGGTTTCAGGACGAAGGAGATCAGAAAGCTATATCTGGATGGCAATTTCTCCATAATCGCAATCGGAGCAGCCATATGCCTGCCACTTGCAAAGCTTATAATGAGTGCAGTGTATCCTTCTCTGGTGTCAAATGTAAACTGCGGCGTCAAGCTGACATTTGCCCCATGGCTCTGGGCTGTGCTTTACGGCGGAATACTTGTCCTGTATTTCATAATCAACAGAGTTCTTGTTGGCAGGCTGAACAAGATAGTGCCGGCTGAGGTGCTGAAGAACAGAGAGTAAAGATAGTGGCAGTATGAAATAAAAGTACCTTAAAATAATATATGATTGCGGAGGCGGTATAAATAATCGTCTCCGTTATTTTGTGTGCAAAATTTGTCTGAAAAGCGGATAGGTATTGTGATTGTTGGCGGGACTATACGGGATATATACGCGTTTTTTCTTGCACAATGTGCAGTTTATATTGTAAAATCATATATGATATGCAAAAAAGTAATAGGAAAAGAGAAGTACAGATATGGAGAAATTACTTAAGATCATTGCCGATGTGAATTCATCGGTGAACAATTTTATATGGGGAGTGCCATCCATGATATGTATCGTGGGCGTGGGACTGTGGCTTCTCATAAGAAACAGGGGGGTTCAGTTTACAAAGTTTGGATACGCGTTCAAGCATACGTTTGGAAGGATATTCAACAAGAAGGAGACTTCAGATGGTGCCATCAGTCCTTTTCAGGCCATGTGTACGGCGTTGGCGGGAACGGTTGGAACGGGAAATATAGCCGGTGTTGCTGGAGCCATCGCCATAGGCGGTCCTGGTGCGGTATTCTGGATGTGGATCTCAGCACTTCTCGGAATGGGAACAAAGTTTGCAGAGGTCGTACTTGCAGTGTTCTACCGTGAGAAGGATGTGAATGGTGACTGGGTCGGCGGACCAATGTATTACATCAAGAATGGCCTAGGCAAGAATGCTTACTTCCTGGCTATAGCATATTCAGTCCTCGGTATACTCACAGTGTTCGGAACAGGAAATGCAACACAGGTCAATACCATCACAACAGCTATAGATTCAGCACTTTTTAATTATAATCTGGCTGACAAGAGCAATACATTTACAATCAATCTTGTGATAGGAATCATAATAGCTATTCTTGTTGGTCTCATACTTATAGGAGGAATCAAGAGAATAGGAAGCGTGACAGAGAAGCTGGTGCCATTCATGGCTGCTATGTATATCATCATGGCTATAATTCTTGTAATAATCAATATCAAGAGTGTGCCGGGAGTGTTCGCTTCTATATTTGAAGGTGCATTCAATCCGAAGTCCGTGACCGGTGGAATAGTTGGAAGTCTGTTCCTCAGCATGAGAAAGGGTGTATCGAGAGGTATTTTCTCCAATGAGGCAGGTCTTGGTACAGGATCCATAGCCCATGCATGTTCTGATGTAAAGCATCCGGTGCAGCAGGGACTCTGGGGAATATTCGAGGTATTTATCGATACTATAGTTATATGTACGCTTACGGCACTAGTAATACTGTGCAGTGGAACTGAGGTAGCCTACGGACAGGCTGCAGGAGCCGATCTCACGATCAACGGCTTTGTTGCAACCTACGGCAACTGGATATCGATATTCACAGCGGTGGCTTTGTGCTGTTTCGCGTTCTCAACCATACTCGGATGGGGGCTTTACGGTTCAAGATGTGTCGGATTCCTGTTTGGAAGTAAGCTTATCAAGCCGTTCATGGTTGTGTATGCATTTGTCGCAATCATCGGTGCGACCATGGATCTCGGACTTCTCTGGGATATAGCGGACACCTTCAACGGACTTATGATCATACCTAACCTGATCGCAGTATTCATGCTGTCAGGTACAGTTGTGAAGCTTACCCGTGAGTATTTTCAGGATGGACCGGGCAAGTTTGGGGTTGAGACCGGCAAAGAGAACTGATAAATGAAAGGGACTTTTATATGGAAGAAATATCAAGTGAGATTTCTAACAAGTATGCGATACTTATCGATTCAGAGAATGTATCGGCAAAATATATTGAGAGTATATTTGATGAGCTGTCAAGGCTCGGCTCAATAACGGTGCGGAAGATATATGGGGATTGGTCAAAGAATAACAATGGCTGGGACAAGGATTGTCTGCTGTCATATTCTATACAGCCTGTACAGCAGTTTTCATACACGGCGGGAAAGAATTCAACGGATTCGGCCATGATAATAGATGCGATGGATCTTCTCTATACGAGCAATATAGATGGATTCTGTCTGGTGACAAGCGACAGCGATTTCACTAGGCTTGCATCAAGACTCAGGGAGGCTGGCAAGCAGGTCATCGGAATGGGAGAACGCAAGACTCCGAAAGCGTTCGTGAGTGCGTGTACAAGCTTCAAGATCCTTGATTCACTGGTGACAGAGGATCTCAACAAGCCGGCATCGAAGAATGCCATGCTTGAGGCTGCGGCTGTGGACGAGTCATATATCACAAGCATAAGGGACATAAAGAAGACGGTTTACAATATAATAGATGAGAACGATGACAAGGATAAGAAGACTCATATGGGTGAGATCGGAAGCCGCCTTGTGAACAAATATCCTGACTTTGACGTGAGAAATTATGGATATTCCAAGCTGTCAACATTCCTCAGTGAGGAGTTTGACGATCTGGATATAGACAGCGGCAGGCAGAAATTTGTGTCCATCAAGAACCATATCGATCCTAAGAGTGCTGTCAAGCTGCGCATAGTGAGACTTCTCACGGAGAATTCTGACACTATGTACAATATGGGACTGCTGAATACAGAACTTAAGAATATTATACCCGGCTTCAGCATAAAGAAATATGGATACAGTAAGTTTTCAAGCTTTCTCAAAAGCTTCGGTTGTTTTGAGATCGTGGGAGACAGGGTAAAATTGACAGATAAGTAGAAAGTGTTTAATGCTTAAATATGTCAAAATTTAGAAAAAATGCCAAATAAATTAACGCTTTTTGTTGAAAATCAATAAGAATAGTGATAAATTGAAAATGTGAGTTTTCAGGTACAGAAAATTCACTATGGGGGAAGAAGTGTACGTGCATATTAAGGAGAGGCATAATCTATGATACTTATTGATACTCAAAAAGAGGAGTTTAGCAAATTAAAAGACATACGTGTTTTTGGACGTATAAGTCATGAGAACAGATTCAACAAGAATCTGCTCGTAATAGGTCTTGGGGGACTTGGAGGCAGGACCGTTTGCGCGCTTAAGGGTATGCTGATGGATAACATCACACCCGAGGATAACATTAATTTCCTCATGATAGATTCAGATATAGCAGAGATGGAGGCTACCATAGATGATAGCAAGGAGGGTGTCGGTTTCAATGCCCTTGAGGTTATCAGTATATACAGACCGGATATTGAGAATGTTCTGGAGAATGGAATCCAGAAGAATCCGATCCATGAGAATCTTGCAAACTGGATGGATCCTGAATTCCCGGCTATCACGATAGGAAGAGACGGAGCAAAGGGGAACAGACAGATTGGACGTCTGATGTTCTCGAATGCATATACGGATGTCAGAATGCTCCTTTTTGACAAGCTTCAGGATGTATACGACAAGACGACGGAGGGAACAGTCGATGTTCTGATCGTATCCGGAATCGCCGGAGGAACCGGAAGTGGAATCCTTTCAGATGTCGCATATAACATACGTGCGTATGGCAAGGCGAAGAAGTGGAACAATCTGAGGATTGGCGGTTGCCTGCTCACACCGGATGTACTGTTCGGCCATAAGGCTGTATATGAAGATACAGAGCTTGTGGCGAGACTCAATGCAAATGGATGTGCGACCCTCAAGGAAGTTGATTATTATATGAAGCTCTCCGAGAAGGATGACAACTATACATTTATCAGTAAGAAAAACAAGATGGTCATCAGGGAGAATCTCTTTGATGCCTGCATGCTTGTATCAGGTAGAAAGGACGAACAGGGCTACATACCTGAGGGATACATCACAAGGGATACAGCAAGCTTCCTCTACAGGCTAGCCAGCAACAAGTTCATTGGCAACAATGACGTGGAGAACGACAGGAAGCTTCTCAGGGATGTATTTTTTGAGAATGAGGGATATTCCATCACGAACTGGAAGATGGAGCACAGTGATGAGAATATCAAGAAGTCAAACTGCTATTACAAGGTAGTAAGCGAGGCTGACTACCATATTCCTATCAAAGAGATAGAGAATATGTGTGAGAATGATCTGTTTTCCCAGGCATATAAGGGATTGTTCAGATCTCCGTTCAAGGAGGGCAATGCCGAGGAGGATATCAAGAATGTACTCGCAGAGCTCACTGTATTCTTGCAGGAGGAGCAGGGTGAGGATATCAAACTTGCCGTGAACGGTCTCATACAGTACGGCCAGATCACCAAGCCTACATATAAGATGATAAAGAAGAATACGGACGGTCTTCGAGAGGGCTTTGCCAGGAAGATGGAGAACTTTGAGAAGGAACTTCCGGTTATCATAAAGTCGATGAAGAACAAGCTTTGGAGTTCACTTGATGATGTGATATCCAAATATATGAATGAGTTTGGCCCATATGGCGCAATAGATGTCATAGGTGCACCGAGTGCCGGTGTAACAGATTCCACAAAGGGTATGATGGCTGAAGTCAGAAAGCTTGAGAAGATGATGAAGGATTATACACCGTCGGGTGAATATACCAGAATCATTGATTCCATCAAGACAATTGTTGCGAAGAGATTCTTCACTTTCCCTTCAGCGAAGAGGGAGACTGAGAATGGTTATTTCGATGCATGCATCAAGGAAGCACTTGCTGCGGAGAGAACAAAGCTTATAGATGAACTCGATGCACAGGATCTGTTTGGAGATACACTTAGATGGCTTCAGCAGAGGGCAGAGAGACTTGACGAGATATATTCACAGTTTGGAGAGGATCTGAAGAATTCCATCGAGGATCTTGCGAATAACGGTGATAAGGCTGTTGGCAATATACTCAAGAAAGCCAAGAGACATGAATTCCTTCCGACTGATTATGTCACATCCAGAAGGATAAAAGAGATGGAGACAGGGATCATCAAGCTCATGCTGGACAACGAGTCCAATATAGACAGTGGAAGAGTTGTTCCTGTCAAGGATGAGATGGAGAAGATATACAGAGAGCTGTTTTCTGGTGTCGGAGCATATGGTCCTGAGAAGATGTTCACAGTGGCATTTGCTGATAAGAAGCTCACGGAGCAGGATCTCAACGTTATGTACGGATCTCCGATCAACGACAGGAGAACATCCATCATGGAGGAGGCTGCCAGGGCGTTTGTGGATGATATATCAGAGGAACAGCCTCTGTGTGTTCTTGCTGACGGATATAAGGAGAAGCTTCTTGCAAAGAAATATATATCGGTTCCAAATGTGATGCCGTATTTCAGCAAGGCAGTCAAAGCTATACTGATGGCTCCACCTTACAATGAGAAGGAGGATTCAATAACGCTCAATCCGGGTGAGATAGAGATCTCGATCGATGATATATTTGTCGGTGTTCCGGTATCCATGATGCAGTGTGCGATGGAGATGCAGATGGCTTACAATGCAGTATATGATTACAAGGGACTTCATATTGATGAGGTGAACAAGGATATGAAGAGCTTCCCTGATTTTGTCACAATATAGGTTAGTTTATACAGCCCTTTAATATGCGAGTATTAAGGGGCTGTATTGTTGTTATGACCATGGCGTATTTTGTAGAAAGAGATGGAATTGGATTTGAATAAATCTTTTAACGGATACAGAGCATATATAATGGATACGGGGGCATTTGCTGACGATGGGATATATGGCAGATGTCTGGATGCAGTATCGGAATACAGAAGGTGTAAGGTGAAACGTCTCAGGAGGCGGGATGACAGGAATGCCAGTCTTGCAGCGGGAATCCTGCTTGCACATGCTCTCAGGGAATGTGCCGGAATTGATGAACGGCTGGTCACGTATGAGAAGAATAAGGCGGGAAAGCCGTTTATAAAGGACATTCAGTTTTCGATAAGCCATACCGAGGGTTGTGTGGCGGCTGCGATAGGCAGTGAGCCTTGTGGTATAGACGTTGAGAGAGTCAGAAGGATACCGGACAGCATAGTTAACCGCCTGTATTCGGATGAGGATAAAAAATGTGTGATGTCGTGTGCACACCCGGAAATATACAGCACATGTGTGTGGACAAGGCGCGAGGCGTACAGCAAGATGACCGGAACAGGCATACTTATGAAGGATGAGGAACAGCAAATGGTCATGGACAATGCACATATGGAGAAGAAGAATATCTGGCTGGGCAATTATGCCGTATGCAGGGCTGAGTGTGACGGCCGTATGCATATGGATGAAATAGCGGATCCTGCGCATGCAGAGGGAGATATGAATATAGACTTTATAGCTGCATTTTGCGCAGCTTCTGATGGAACTTTTTCACCGGATATTAAGATGATTGATTCGGCTGATATTGTGTGTTATTATGTTTAATTAGGTGTATTAGGAAGAACTACATAAGGAGAAAAAAATGAGTAAAAAAGCTACAAAGGCGCTTAACAATAAATATTATGTCGCAAGATATAATGCGTCTAAGGTGAACGATAACCTTACAAGCAGGGAGAAGAGTGCAGAGGTGCTCAATATAGACAGGACAAGGCTTTCAAGAATAGAGCTTGGCACAGTAGTTCCGTACCCTGAGGAGGTACTTTCCATGTCAAAGGCGTATGACATACCCGAGCTCTGTAACAGCTATTGTTCAGGCGACTGCCCTATAGGAAAAGAGACGGTGAAGCCGATAAATGCGGACAGCCTTGACAGGCTCATACTTCAGTTCCTCGGATCCTCCAAGAAGATGGAGGATATATCTGAGCAGCTTATAGAGATCACCGCTGATGGAATAGTCGACGAGACCGAGGTTGCAGCTTTTGACGCTGTCCTTGAGGAGCTGGAGAAGATGTCTGTGAATATACAGTCGCTTATGCTCTGGGCTCAGAAGAACAGGGACATTTTGAAGAATAAGAATCAATAAATTGTATATGAGGAAAAGATAATGGATGACAAGTTAAGAGAAGAGATCAACAGAAGAAGGACATTTGCCATAATTTCACATCCTGATGCAGGTAAGACTACACTCACAGAGAAGTTTCTGCTCTTTGGCGGCGCAATAAACACAGCGGGATCTGTAAAGGGAAAGGCAAATTCCAAATATGCAGTGTCGGACTGGATGGATATAGAGAAGGAGAGAGGTATCTCGGTAACCTCGTCTGTTCTGCAGTTCAATTATGACGGATATTGCATAAACATACTTGACACACCTGGACATCAGGATTTCTCGGAGGATACCTACCGTACACTTATGGCTGCGGATTCTGCGGTCATGGTGATCGATGCATCCAAGGGTGTTGAGGCTCAGACTATAAAGCTCTTCAAGGTATGTGTCATGAGACATATACCTATATTCACATTTATAAATAAGATGGACAGAGATGCAAGGGATACATTTGAGCTTCTCGATGATATAGAGACTGTTCTCGGTATCAAGACATGCCCTGTCAACTGGCCTATAGGTTCAGGAAAAGAGTTCAAGGGTGTATATGACAGAAAGACCAAGATAGTGTCCACGTTCCAGGCTATATCGACAGGTGGAGCCAAGAAGGCGGAGGAAACAGATTATCATATAGACGATGAGGCTCTCAAGGAGCTTGTCGGCCCATACCTCTTTGACCAGTTCAATGAGGAGATAGAGCTTATAGATGGTGCCACAGAGGAGATGGATATAGAGAAGGTCAGAGCCGGAGAGCTCTCCCCTGTATTTTTCGGTTCTGCGCTGAATACATTTGGTATCGAGCAGTTCCTGAACTATTTCCTTAAGATGACGACACCTCCTATCGGACGTAATTCATCAGAGGGAATCATAGATCCTGTAACAGAGCCGTTCTCAGCTTTTGTGTTCAAGATCCAGGCAAATATGAACAAGGCTCACAGAGACAGAATCGCATTTATGAGAATCTGCTCTGGTAAGTTTGAGGCAGGCATGGAGGTATATCATGCTGCCAGCAAGAGAAAGATCAAGCTTTCCCAGCCACAGCAGCTTATGGCTCAGGACAGAAAGATCGTCGATGAGGCTTATGCCGGTGACGTTATAGGAGTATTTGATCCTGATCTGTTCTCCATCGGAGATACGCTCACAACAGGCGGAAAGAAGTTTGAGTATGAGGGTATCCCTACATTTGCACCGGAGCACTTCTGCAGGGTCGTTCAGCTCAACAGCATGAAGCGTAAGCAGTTTGTCAAGGGTGTAACTCAGATTGCCCAGGAGGGTGCTATACAGATATTCCAGGAGTACACTGCGGGACTTTCGGAGATCATAGTCGGAGTTGTAGGTGTGCTTCAGTTTGATGTACTTAAGTACAGACTTGAGAACGAGTACGGCTGTGAGATAAGACTTGAGCCGATACCATATAACTATATCAGATGGGTGAAGGATCCTACCATAGACGTGACAAAGCTCAAGCGTGTGAGCGATGTCAAGAAGGTTAAGGACATGAAGGGTAATCCGCTTCTCCTGTTTGCAAATGAGTGGGTCATCGATCAGGTTCTCCAGCACAATGAGGGACTTGAACTTGAGGAGTTCAGAAAGAACTAGATATACGAAGATAAGAGACCATGAAGATGATGAGTGACTTAGGGCACAAATTGGTTTTCATGGTCTTTTTGCGTGCATATATATCAGTAAAAGTGGTGCAAATATGAATAAATTGGCATGTATCTGACAATCCTAGTGTTAGACAGATAACACGTGGAGGGACATGATATGGCGCTGAACAGAGTGGTTATATGTGGTGTAAATACATCGAAATTACCATATCTTACAGAGGATGAGAAGAACATGCTGTTTGACAGGATGGAGCAGGGAGACAGCTCTGCCCGGGAGGAGTTTATAGAGGGGAATCTCCGCCTTGTGCTCAGCGTGATCCAGAGATTTGGCAGTTCAAATGAGAATCCGGATGATCTGTTCCAGGTTGGCTGTATAGGGCTTATCAAGGCGTTGGATAATTTTGACAGAAGTCTCAATGTCAAATTCAGTACGTACGCTGTGCCTATGATCATAGGTGAGTGCAGAAGGTATCTCAGAGATAACAATGCTATAAGAGTATCAAGGTCATTGCGTGATATAGCCTACAAGGCGATATATGCCAAGGAAAATCTCCAGAAGACAAAGGATAAGGAGCCGACGATAGAGGAGATAGCGGAGGAGATAAGTATACCGAAGGAAGATATAGTCATGTCGCTTGATGCCATATCGGCACCGCTGTCCCTGTATGAGCCGGTGTATCAGGAGGGTGGAGACACCTTGTACATCATGGATCAGATAAGAGACAGAAAGAATAAGGAGGAGATGTGGGTTGAAAACCTTGATCTCAGAGAGGCTATGGACAGGCTGTGCGATAGGGAGAAGAATATAGTGAGGCTGAGATTTTTTGAGGGAAAGACCCAGACGGAGGTGGCGGAGGAGATATGCATATCCCAGGCACAGGTCAGCCGCCTCGAGAAGAATGCGATAAAAAGTCTTAGAAGGTATCTTGAGGACAAGTAATAGTGATACACAATATAAATATCCCCGCTGTTATTGTAAAAACAGCGGGGATATTTATTGTGCAATACATGCATATAGTGATAGAAGATGATCAGATATCAGATGAGATAACTTGTACCGAGATCAACATCCTTTACATCGTGTCTGGTCACAAGGCCATCTTTTTCTATGTCGTGCTGTATCTTTTTCAGTGTTTCCATTGGAAGTTCGGTCATAAGAGCAACCTCCTCAAGAGAGATATCGACCTTGAGCATCTTTTCTGCCATATCGTATTTGGCTTTTGTTGTATTGTTCATAAAAATCACTCCTTGGTGTGCTTGGTTAAATCCTGCTCAGCCCATGCTAAGAACTTGTCGTTTGCATCGATCACCTTCTGCATTGCAGCGTGTCCCGGAGCACCGATTGTGTTACGCTTCTGAACACATTCTTCCATGCTGATGGCTGTATATATGTCATCTTCAAATACAGGACAGATGGCCTTGTACTCGTCGAGACTAAGCTGGTCGAGGGAGATGTTCTCCTCTATGCACTTCAGAACGAGCTGGCCGACGATGCCGTGTGCATCACGGAAAGGTACACCGTGATTTACAAGGTAATCTGCGGCATCTGTTGCGTTGGTGAATCCGTTCTTGGCTGATGCTTCCATTCTAGGCTTGTTGACTGTCATGGTGGCTATCATGCCTGTGAACAGTGCGAGACATCCCTTTACAGTGTCTATCGCGTCAAATGTGAGCTCCTTATCCTCCTGCATGTCCTTGTTGTATGCGAGAGGGATTCCCTTCATGGTTGTGAGAAGGGAGGTGAGAGCACCGTAAACCCTGCCTGTCTTACCTCTTACGAGCTCGGCTATATCCGGGTTCTTCTTCTGTGGCATGATAGAGCTTCCTGTGCTGTATGAATCATCGAGCTCAACAAACTGATATTCATTTGAGTTCCAGATGATGATCTCCTCGGAGAAACGTGAGAGATGCATCATGATGGTAGACATGGCGGATAAAAGCTCTATGCAGTAATCCCTGTCGGCAACTGAATCCATGCTGTTGAGAGTCGGACCGTAGAAGTCCAGCAGAGAAGCGGTGAGCTCTCTGTCGAGCGGATATGTGGTTCCTGCGAGGGCACCTGATCCGAGAGGACAGTAGTTCATTCTGTCATATATATCGTTCATTCTGTCGTAGTCACGCTTGAACATCTCCATGTATGCTCCAAAGTGATGTGCCAGAGTTATTGGCTGTGCCTTCTGGAGGTGAGTAAATCCAGGCATGTATGTGTCGATGTGCTCATTCATAAGTCCGTGAAGAGTAGTCAGAAGCTTGTAAATAAGCTCCTTGAGCTCGATGATCTCGTCTCTTACATAGAGCTTCATGTCCAATGCGACCTGGTCGTTCCTGCTTCGTCCGGTGTGGAGCTTTTTGCCCACATCGCCGATCCTGTCGATGAGATTTGCCTCGACAAAGCTGTGTATATCTTCGTATTCTGAAGTGATCTGCAGAGAACCGTTCTCCACATCGTTCAGTATGCCCTTAAGTCCAGCTATGATCTGATCTCTTTCCTCGTCAGTGAGAATACCGGATGAAGCGAGCATGGTTACATGCGCGATACTTCCGCGGATATCCTGTCTGTAGAATTTCTGATCAAATGAAATAGATGCGTTAAAGTTATATACTAATTTGTCTGTTTCTTTTGTGAAGCGTCCGCCCCAGAGCTGAGCCATATTAAATCCTCTTTTCTGTTATTTTTTGTTTTAGGTTGAAAAATGAGTAAATTATAAGGTAGTTTTCAAACAAAGTACATTTTACAACATAAAAGTGCGCATATCAACACAAATAAGGTTTATTTATAACCACAGGAAATGCGTGGTTGGTGCTTGCGGCGCAAAAGTACAGATGATAAAATATACAGGCGGATCACCGCAGCAAAGCAGGGATGGAGGATTGACAGGAAGTTTGGGTACAAAAAAGAAGATTCTTGGAGTTATAAGTATTGTAGTTGTTCTCTCGCTGATGATGGTGGGAGTGCGGTGGTTGTTCTTCAATGTGATCAAGAGCAGCCAGATGCTTGATGGCCTGGTGGAGTTCCGGGCGGCCGTTGTCCAGGATATGGAGGACGGAGACGAGTCGGGCATGTATTATGTAAGTAATGTGGCGAAAAGTGATGTGCACAACATCAACAAATATATAGATTCGGCATACGGCTCAGTGGATACGTACAGGATAATAATCGAGACGGGAAGATATCTGGCAATACAGCTCAACTATGAACTGTCGGATAATTATTATGCTGTCAGAAAATATATAGAAGGAACGGATATCCCGGAGGACAACATAAGGGCGAAGCAGATATATGAGGTGATCGACAGCTTTATAAATGACAACATTTCAGATGGCATGAGCGACCTTGACAAGGAGATCGCCGTGCACGATTATATAGTGGAAAACTGTGTCTATGGATATCCCGACAATAATGATGATGCATATACGGCATATGGAGCGCTGGTGCTTCACCAGAGCGTGTGCGACGGCTACGCTGAGGCGTTCTTCATAATCATGTCCTGTCTGGGCGTCAAATGTGACATAGTAGTCGGAAGCACGGAGGAAGGACTTCATGCATGGAATCAGATAGAGCTCGGCGGAGAATGGTATAATGTGGATCTGACATGGGATGACTCGCTGCCGGATATGGGCAGCTATCTGAAGCACACCTATGTGAATGTCGATGACAGCACACTGGAACTGACTCACTCATGGGAAAAGCAATTCTATAGAGAGTGTGCCGACACAGCGTATAATTTCTATAAAAAGAGGTTTTATACCTATGATTCGTTCGATGAGTATAAAAAAGGCATAAGGATACAGATGGGCGGCAGTAATGTGCTGGAAGCTGCTATATATACAGATGACGAAACATTTGACTTGTCATTTCTGTACAATTATGGCAATATAAGGTCTATAAATTATGTGGTGGAAGATATGGGCGGCTACAAAGTTGTCGTCGTATATCTGAATATGAAGTGATAAAAATAGAATTGACATAATGGCGCGGAGGTGCGATATGCGAAAAAGAGAGTTTATGGATGAGCTGAAGAAAGCTCTTGATGGAAATGTCTCAACGCAGACATATTATGACACGATAAATTATTATGAGGATTATTTTAAGAAGCAGAAAGAAGCAGGCAAGTCAGAGGAGGAGATATGTTCATCTCTGGGATCTGCAAGACTGATCGCCAAGACGATCATTGACACAGAGGGACAGGGCGCAAGCGGAAGATATTATGATACAGAATCCTCTTCGTATGATGACAGCTACAACACCCGCAAAGCCAGCGGAAGCAGTCAGAAGGGCTGGCATGTAAATGTGGACGACGAGGGCAATACAAGCTTTGCTTATGGCAAGCTTGATTTCAGTTCACCGATAGGCAAGGTGCTGACAGCGATAATACTCATTCTTGTGGCTGCACTTGTTATAGGTATAGTGCTTGGAGTTATCTGGCTGGGATTTAAGATAGTGTGGTATATCGTGATACCTGTTGTCATCATTCTGTTCATAGTGAATCTCATTATTTACCTGTTTGGTGGAGGCCGATAAAAAATAAAATAAAAAAGTGAAAAAAGTTGTTGACAAAACATGGTCACTTGAGTATACTAACAAAGGTGTCAGCGATGACACGAAGTAATATGGGATCTTAGCTCAGCTGGGAGAGCATCTGCCTTACAAGCAGAGGGTCATAGGTTCGAGCCCTATAGGTCCCATTTACAAGACATGGCGAGATAGCTCAGTTGGCTAGAGCATGCGGTTCATACCCGCAGTGTCGAGGGTTCGAATCCCCCTCTCGCTACTATTTGATGAGACGGAAGACATTCCGTCTTTTTTTTATTCATATAAGGAGGATATCACATGAGAGTTGGAATGGGATACGATGTCCACAGACTAGTTGAGGGACGAAAACTTATAATCGGAGGAGTTGAGATTCCATATGAGAAAGGACTCCTTGGACACAGCGATGCGGATGTACTTCTTCATGCGATAATGGATGCGCTTCTAGGTGCTGCGGCGTTGGGGGATATTGGAAAGCATTTCCCTGATACTGATGAGAAGTATAAGGGAGCGGACAGCATGAAGCTCCTGTCAGAAGTGAAGAGACTTCTCGAGGAGAAGCTCTACATCATCGAGAACATAGATGCGACCGTAATTGCCCAGAGCCCTAAGATGGCGCCGTACATTGATCAGATGAGGGAGAATATCTGTAATTGCCTGTGTATAGACAAGGATCAGGTCAATATCAAGGCGACAACGGAGGAGAAGCTTGGGTTTACCGGAGGGGGACTTGGAATAAGCTCCCAGGCGGTGTGCCTCATAGAGTCGGCATTTAATTACGCCGGAGATGATGCCGGAGCTGTCAGAACGGCAGGCTGTGGCGGATGCGGTGGATGTCCAGCGGGAATAAGATGACAAAACAGCCCATGTATGCTAGAATATAAGGGCTTAGAATTTTAAAGAACTTAAGGAGAAAAAAGGTATGTTAAATGATGGTTATGCAGAACATATAGTTAAGGCGAAGACACCTGCGGGTGTTACCTGCGGTATGGCTGCCGGAATCGTGCTGATGATCGCCGGACTTGGCGCAGCGATGTTCGTTCAGGGCTTTGGCAGTATTGGATTCTTAGTTGCGATTGCAGGTGCTGTTGTATTTGGTATTTTTGTTTCCAGAAGAGAGACGGAGTATGAATATATAATGGTGAATGAGGATATAGACATCGCAAGGATCATTGCAAAGAAGAGCAGAAAAAAGATCATGAGCTTCAGCAACGCCGATGTAAAGTTCATTGCGAAAGAGGGATGCATTTACCTCGACAATGAACTTCAGCAGGACAGCTCAATAAAGACCAGGGATTTCACATCCGGCAATAAGCAGAATCAGGATGGTGTGTATGTGTTCGTCCTCAACAAGAACGGCAAGGCTGAATTCGTGAAGCTTGAGCTCTCAGACAGAACTATTGATCATGTAAATAACTTTTTCAGAGGAAAGTATAAAGAATAAATAATATTGACCCTCACGGTTGATACTAAACTGTATATATACAGGAGGTGTCGCTGTGAGGGTCTTTGTGTGTAAGTGCTTTACTATATTTATGACGGGTGGGATGATATATTATTTCCTGGAGATATCGGCCAGGCATTATTCCCATTATTCCATGATAATTTGTGGAGGTCTTGCTACGCTTTTGTGCGGCGGACTGAACCAGATGTTTCCGAAGATGGGGATACTTGCGCAGATGCTGGTTTCCTCTGTGATAATATCTGAGCTGGAGTTCCTGACCGGGTATGTTGTGAATATAAGACTAGGACTTAACGTGTGGGATTACTCTGATATGCCGTTAAATCTTGCGGGGCAGATATGTGTGCCTTATTCTATCCTGTGGATGTTCCTGTCGCTGATCATAATATATGTGGATGATGAGATACGGTGTCATATGTATAATGAAGAAAGGCCTGAGTACAGATTAATATAAAATATGGGAAAAAGCTCTTGATTCCATAGGGGAGTGGAGTAACAGCTTTTTCCCATATTCCATGTGTGTGCATATTTAATAAATTCCGTGTGAAAATATTATGATTCAAGGGGAGTAATCTTTAAACCCTTATAAAGCTTAGTATAAAGATTACGCTCATCAGAGTACAACATTATACCACGTGAATCGCGTACGATATACGCATATTTGTTCTTCTGCACATTCATGTAAAGAACTTCATCAACGTTGAGCTCCCTGGCTTTGACCTTGGCAACGCTGACGCTGAGCGGCTCTAACTTGTACTTTTTAATTGCCTGCTGAACTGTCATAATCTACACCTCCATTGATAAATGATCATAACGTGCTTTAGTAACTATCTACAGTATATTGTAAAGATATAACAAAGTCAACTAGTAAACATGCACAAATGTGCAAAAGATCATCGAATGTTGTAAAATGTGGTGTGAAAAATCAACAAAAAAGGAGGAAACAATGATGCAAAATGCAAATTATTATCAAATGATGGAGAGACAGATAGCTGAATTTGATAGTGAAAATACACAATGCGGCAGAAAAAAACTGTTGCTGCACTGCTGTTGTGCGCCATGTTCCAGCCATTGTCTGTCGGTTCTTGCGGAGCATTTTGACATAACAGCTTATTTTTACAATCCAAATATAACGGATTACGATGAGTACATAAAAAGATTCCGTGAGCTTGACAGATTTGTACATGAAGTATATGTGGAAGGAGTGGATGTCGAACTGGCGGAGCATGAGCCGCAGGTGTTTCTGGATATGGCTAAGGGCAGGGAGGATCTTCCTGAGAGAGGACTCAGGTGCTATGACTGCTATAAGCTGAGACTTGAGAAGAGCGCGATCCATGCGAAGAAAAATGAATATGACGTATTTACGACCACATTGTCGATAAGCCCCCACAAGAATGCGGACTGGCTGAACGAGATAGGTGCAGAGATGAGCAGGAAATACGACATAGATTATTTGTTCAGTGATTTCAAGAAGAAAAATGGATATAAGCACTCGATAGAGCTGTCAAAGGAATATGGATTATACAGACAGAATTTCTGTGGATGTGAATTCAGCAGACGGGCTGCTGAGCTCAGAGATGAAAAAATTAATAAAAATATTGAATAAAAAACAAGATTTTTGTCGTGAACACAAAAATAAAAAATATATCGAAAAAAATATTGTACCGCCTTGTCAAATGTGGTAGTATTTATTAAATTAAGAAAAAAAGAGGCCAATAAATGTGGGTTATCTCAAGCGTTTCCCCGTTTTCACTCTTTTTTTTTGAGCAAAAATAGAAAAAACGAAAGGAATACGATTATGAAAGCTTTTTTGATACTTGAAGACGGACACGTGTTTGAAGGTAAAAGTATTGGCTCTACTGACGAGATAATCAGTGAGATAGTATTCAATACTTCGATGACCGGCTATCTGGAAATTCTTACAGATCCATCATATGCAGGGCAGTCAGTATGTATGACATATCCGCTTATAGGCAACTACGGTGTATGCAGAGAGGATATGGAGGCTGGCAGACCTTGGCAGTCAGGATTCATTGTTAGAGAGCTCTGCAAGACTCCTAGTAATTTCAGAAGCGAGATGACCATAAACGAATTTCTTGTTGAGAATAATATAACTGGTATAGAAGGAATAGATACCAGAACACTTACCAAGATCCTCAGGAAAGATGGTACCATGAGAGGTATGATCACAACTGATGAGAATTATGATTTTGATGAGTGCATGAAGCGTATTAAGGCATGGAAGATGGGACATGTTGTTCTCGATGTTACATGTAAGGAGAAAATATTCTATCCTGGTGACGGATTCAAGGTTGCAGTCATCGATCTCGGTGTTAAAAAGAACATCGTCAAGTCCCTCCTTGCAAGAGGTTGTCAGGTTACTGTATATCCTGCAGAGACACCTGCTGAGGAGATCATCGCAGACGCTCCGGACGGAATCATGCTTACAAATGGTCCTGGAGATCCAAAGGAGTGTAAGGTCACAATAGCTCAGGTAAAGAAGCTTTTCGATACAGATATTCCAATTTTTGCTATATGTCTTGGACATCAGCTCATGGCGCTTGCCAACGGCGGTGATACAGAGAAGATGAAGTACGGACACAGAGGTGCAAACCATCCTGTAAGAGATATGAAGACCGGCAAGGTATATATTTCAACACAGAATCACGGATATATGGTCAAGGAAGACAGCCTCGACAGAAAGATCGCAGAGGTCAGCTTCGTCAATGTAAATGACGGAACAGTAGAGGGAGTTCACTATCTTGGAAAGAATGCACAGACAGTTCAGTTCCATCCGGAGGCATGTGCAGGTCCGCTGGATACAGATTCGCTGTTTGATACATTTATGAATATGATGGAGGTGTCAAAGTAATGCCAAAGAATCCTAATATAAAAAAGGTTGTAGTTATCGGATCAGGTCCTATAGTCATCGGTCAGGCTGCTGAGTTTGATTACGCCGGAACACAGGCGTGCCGTTCTCTTAAGGAAGAGGGACTGTGCGTTGTCCTCATCAACTCAAACCCTGCAACCATCATGACGGACAAGGATATAGCAGATAAGGTATATATTGAGCCTCTTACGGTTGATGTTGTAAAGGCTATCATTGAGAAGGAGAAGCCGGACAGCCTTCTGCCGACACTCGGCGGTCAGGCAGCCCTCAACATCGCCATGGAGCTTGATGAGTCAGGTTTCCTCAGAGAGCATGACGTGCTTCTCATAGGAACATCATCAACGACCATCAAGAAGGCCGAGGACAGACTTGAGTTCAAGAAGACTATGGAGAAGATCCATGAGCCTGTAGCACCTTCAGAGGTCGTTACAACTGTTCAGGGCGGTCTTAACTTTGTCAAGAAGATAGGATACCCTGTCGTTCTTCGTCCTGCATATACACTTGGAGGTTCAGGTGGTGGTATAGCCAACAATGAGGAAGAGTTCAAGGAGATCCTCATGAACGGTCTCAGACTTTCACGTGTTGGGCAGGTCCTCGTTGAGAGATGTATAGCAGGGTGGAAGGAGATCGAGTACGAGGTTATGCGTGATGCAAATGGTACATGTATAACTGTATGTAACATGGAGAACCTTGATCCTGTCGGAGTTCACACAGGAGATTCTATAGTTGTAGCTCCGTCGCAGACACTTGGAGACAAGGAATACCAGATGCTCAGAAGTTCAGCACTGAACATTATCTCAGAGCTCAACATCAAGGGTGGATGTAACGTTCAGTTTGCTCTGAATCCTAATTCATTTGAGTATTGTGTTATCGAGGTAAACCCAAGAGTTTCAAGATCATCGGCACTTGCATCAAAGGCAACCGGATATCCTATTGCAAAGGTATCTGCCAAGATAGCCCTTGGATACAACCTGGATGAGATCAAGAACGCTATTACAAAGAAGACATATGCCAGCTTTGAGCCGGCACTTGATTACGTGGTTGTCAAGATCCCTAGACTTCCATTTGATAAATTCATCGCCGCTGACCATGATCTGACAACACAGATGAAGGCAACCGGTGAGGTTATGAGTATCTGTACAAACTTTGAGGGTGCACTTATGAAGGCTCTCCGTTCACTGGAACAGCATGTAGACAGTCTCTGGTCAAGCAGATACAAGGATATGACAGACGAAGAGGTTATAAAGCTTCTCGGACATGTTGATGACAGACGTATCTATGTCATAGCTGAGGCTATCAGACGTGGAATATCATACGATCAGATCTATGACATCACCAAGATTGACAGATGGTTCATAGACAAGATCCACAACCTTGTTAAGGCTGAGAGAAAGATAATCGAGTCCAAGGGAGATATCTCCAAGGAGCTAATGAAGGAGATCAAGAGAGTTGAGTTCCCTGACAAGGTTATCGCGAGACTCACAGGCAAGACAGAGAAAGAGATCAGACAGATGCGTTACGACTACGGTGTAACAGCACACTTCAAGATGGTTGATACATGTGCAGCAGAGTTTGATGCCATGACTCCATATTACTATTCATGCTTTGATTCTCTGGAGAACGAGGTCGCTGAGGACAATTCAAAGAAGAAAGTAATGGTACTTGGTTCAGGCCCGATCAGAATCGGACAGGGTATCGAGTTCGATTACTGTTCAGTTCACAGCACATGGGCATTTGAGAGAAAGGGTTACGAGACAATCATCGTCAACAACAACCCTGAGACAGTCAGTACAGACTTTGATATAGCAAACAAGCTTTACTTTGAGCCTCTTACAGCGGAGGATGTTGAGGCTATAGTAAATCTGGAGCATCCGGATGGAGCTGTTGTACAGTTCGGTGGACAGACCGCTATCAAGCTCACAGAGGCACTCATGGAGATGGGGGTACCAATCCTTGGAACAAGTGCAGAGAATGTAGATGCAGCAGAGGACAGAGAGCTCTTCGATGAGATCCTTGAGAAGTGCTGTATACCAAGACCTGCTGGTAAGACGGTATTTACAAGAGAGCAGGCGCTTGAGGCTGCAAATGAGTTGGGTTATCCGGTACTTGTAAGACCTTCATACGTTCTCGGTGGACAGGGAATGCAGATCGCGATCTCTGATAAGGATATCATAGAGTTCATGGATATCATCAACAGACATACCCAGGAGCACCCAATACTTGTAGATAAGTACATCATGGGTAAAGAGGTCGAAGTCGATGCTGTATGTGACGGAGATGACATACTTATCCCTGGTATCATGGAGCATGTTGAGAGAGCCGGAATACATTCAGGAGACAGTATCTCAGTATATCCTGCACAGACACTCTCACCAAAGACAAAGAGAGTCATCGCTGATTACACCAAGAAGCTTGCAAACAGCCTGCACGTAATCGGACTTATAAATATACAGTTTATTGCATACAATGATGAGGTATATGTAATAGAGGTAAATCCTCGTTCAAGCCGTACAGTTCCATATATAAGCAAGGTAACAGGAATACCTATCGTAGATCTTGCAACACGTGTTATCACAGGTGAGAAGATCAAGGATATGGGTTACACACCTGGTCTTCAGCCGGAGTCAGAGTATTTCGCGATCAAGAAGCCTGTATTCTCATTTGAGAAGATCAGAGGCGCTGAGATAAGCCTTGGACCTGAGATGAAGTCAACAGGAGAGTGCCTTGGTATATCCAAGAACTACAATGAGGCTCTGTACAAGGCATTCCTTGGAGCCGGAATCAATCTTCCAAAGACCAAGAAGATGATCCTCACAGTCAAGGACTCAGATAAGATGGATGCTATAAATATCGGTAAGAGATTTGCTGCTCTTGGATATGAGATATATTCAACAAGAAGCACATGCAGAGTTCTCAATGAGAATGGTGTTCCTGCAAAGCTCATCAACAAGGTTGAGGAGCCATCACCAAATCTGCTTGACCTGATACTGAGCCATGAGATCGATCTGATCATCGACACTCCATCACAGGGTGTTGAGAGAAGCAAGGATGGATTTATCATCAGACGTCACGCAGTTGAGACAGGTGTTACATGTCTTACAAGCCTTGATACAGCCGATGCGCTGCTCACAAGCCTTGAGACCGCTGATACCACAAAGCTTTCACTCGTGGATATAAGCGAGATATAAGTTCTGATTAAACAGATAAAAATGGGGCAAAATGATAAACAACGTTAAAAGGGGTTGTCATTTTGCCTCATTCAATTTATGCTTGTTAGCATGTGGGATGTCACAAGGCATCTTCCTTGCGTGGCATAGAAATGAATACATTATAATTGATAGAAATAAGAGGTGAAATATGCATAATGTTCCTACAGATGAGGTGTTTGTCATAGGACATAAGAATCCGGATACGGATTCTATATGTTCAGCGATTGCGTACGCCCATCTGAAAAATCAGCATGAGAACAAATACATTCCAAAGAGAGCTGGAAATATAAATAAAGAGACACAGTTTGTCCTTGATTATTTTGGTGTGCAGGAGCCGGCACTTGTGAGCAATGTAAATGTACAGGTGAAGGATATAGCATACAGAATAGTTGATGGTGTGTCGGGAGACATCACCATGAAGAGAGCATTTGAGATAATGCAGGATAACGACGCCACGACACTTCCGGTCGTCAATAACGGCAAGATAAAAGGAATCATAACTGTTGGAGATATCGCTGAGGCATATATGCTTGAGAAGGATGATAATTCCCTGTTCATAGCTGGTACAAAGTTCTCACACATAATAGATACTATAAATGGCGAGCTTGTGTACGGTGACGCCGACGAATATGTTAAGGATGGAAGAGTGATCGTGGGAGCTGCCCAGGTCGACATTCTCGAGAGACATGTCAAGGAAAATGACATAGTCATAGTGAGTGACAGGGTTGAGGCTCAGCTTGCGGCCATAAACTGCGGTGCGAGCATGCTCATAGTCTGTCTTGTGAACAGCATATCTGATGTTGTCCTGGAATTTGCTAAGAACAAGGGATGTGCGGTTGTCGTAACACCGACTGACACCTATGCTGTTGCCAGACTTATCGGACAGAGCATGCCTATCGGATTCTTCATGATAAGAGACCGTATAATGACATTCTATGAGGATGACGATATAGATACACTTAAGACGACCATGGCAAAGACCAGAGTGAGATACTTTCCGGTTACGGACGGCTATGGCAACTACAAGGGACTTGTATCAAGGCGTAACTACATCAATGCGAGAAAGAAACAGCTCATACTTGTTGATCACAATGAGAGAACCCAGTCTGTTGACGGCGTGGAGAATGCCGAGATACTCGAGATAATCGACCACCACAGGATCGCGAATATAGAGACCATGAATCCTGTGTATTTCAGAAATCAGCCACTTGGATGTACTGCTACGATCATCTATCAGATGTACAAAGAGCAGAATGTCAAGATAGATAAGCCGATAGCCGGACTGCTCTGCGCAGCGATACTTTCCGATACACTGGCATTTAAGTCTCCGACGTGTACATTCATAGACGAGGCTGCTGCAAAGGAGCTTGCAAGGCTTGCAGAGATAGACATATATGAATTTGCCATGGAGATGTTCGACGCGGGAAGCAACCTCAAGGACAAGACCATGGATGAGATACTTCATCAGGATTTCAAGAAATTCGACATTGGAGATATGGTTGTTGCTGTTGGACAGATCAATTCCGTCAATGAGAAAGAGATAGACAGAATAAGAAACGGTATGCGTGAATTCCTCGGTGGATATATGGAGCCTGGCTGTGATGTGGTCCTGTTTGCAATGACCAATATTCTTCAGGAGGGCTCAGGTATCATATGCGTGGGAGAGAATGCACAGGAACTGTGCAGCAAAGCATTTGATGTGCAGCTTGAGGATAGCTATGCATATCTTTCCGGTGTTGTATCAAGAAAGAAACAGATAGTTCCTGCTCTTGTAAAGGCGACACATCAGATATAGACAGGATCGTATATAGAAGGTAACAGTATGGATATATATACAACAAATGCGTATATAAGAGATACATTTGGAGAGAAATTATATAAGATATCATTGAATGCAGGAACCACCTGTCCCAACCGTGATGGTAAAGTCGGGACAGGTGGCTGTATTTTTTGCAGTGCCAGCGGCTCGGGAGATTTCTCTGAGGATGCAGTCATGAGCATAGATGAACAGATAGAACTGGCAAAAAAGAGAATATCAGGCAAATGCAAATGCGACAGATATATAGCTTATTTCCAGTCATATACAAATACATACGGTGATGTCGATGTTTTGCGCGAAAAGTTTCTGGCGGCTGCAAGAAGGAATGACATTGCGGCTGTATCGATAGCCTCCAGACCGGACTGCTTTGGCCCGGAGGTCATAGATATGATAAAAGATATAATAGCTGTTAAACCTGTGTGGATAGAACTTGGCCTCCAGACAGCAAATGACAGGACAGCACAGCTCATCAACAGGTGTTATGACATAAGTGTGTATGATGAGACGATGAACAGACTCAGAGAACTGGGAGTTCACATTATAGTTCATATGATAATAGGCCTGCCCGGTGAGACGAAGGAGGATATGATTGATACGGTAAGGTACATAGTGCGAAGCGGCGCAAATGGTATAAAGCTCCAACTGCTTCATGTCCTCAGGGGAACTGTTCTTGAAAAAATGTATGAGGAAGGAGTGTTCCGTGCACTGACATTTGCTGAATACGCAGATATTTTGTGTGATTGTCTTAAAGAGCTTCCTCCTGATATGGTTGTTCACAGGTTCACCGGGGATGGGCCTAAGAATATTCTTGTTGCGCCTCTGTGGAGTGCTGATAAGAAGAGAGTTATAAACGATTTGAACCGTATTATTTCGAAATTGTGAGTCTGCTAGCAGCTCAGTGCAGACTTTAAAAACAGCCTGAGATTTTCCCTGCCGTTGTCGTCAAGCTGATCACAGTCGGACAGTATTCCTGTCGCTTCCGGTGGAAGAGTCCTGCCGTGACTGTAGGCGAGGAACACTTCGCTGATGTCCATTTTATTTTTCTTTGCTATATCGATGCAGGTGAGCAGCACCAGATGACTCATATTAATACTGTATAAATTGGATATCCTGATAAGATTTATGAGATCCGGGATTCGCTCTCCGCATTCATAGTGCGAGTAGGCGGAGACGGACACCTTCAAGATGGCGGCTATTTCCTGCTGCCTTTTTCCGTGGCTGCGCCTTAGAGACTTCAGTGCGCCGCCTATCACTGCACAGTTAAAATCCTGATCGGATGAATCGTCTTCGTACACCGACGGATCAATGTTGCGTTCTTTTCTTTTTTTCATATTTTCCTGTTTTCTCCTTGAAAATAATATTTACTGTAATTGGTGGGTATAATACTGAATTTACAGTCTGGAATTTTTAGATGCTAGATTTGCCACAAATGTGTCTATCAGTTGGCGGTCGCTGTCGTTTAGAGATCTGTAATTGCCCAGCATGTCTGCTGTGCTCTGGTTGGATTCTATGGCGGTCATGTATGAATTGTCCTCCATGACGATCTGCAATGGCTTTGGATGCCCCTGCATGTATCTTGATGACAGGGTGTATGCGTATAGAAAATCGTGGTCGAGAAGCTCTGACAGTTTTATGGCCTGTTCTATATTTGGTATGTTTCTCCCTTCCTCGTAGTTGGCATATCCGGATCTGGAAATAGAGAGCGCGGCTGCGACATCCTGCTGTGTGAGTCCTGCCTTCTGTCTGAAGTATCTGAGAAGGGCAGGTAGTGGATTGGATGAATGTGGTTTCATGTTTCACCTCCTTTGAATGTTTTTTTGCATTGTACACAAAAATAGTCCGTTGTAAATCAAAATGTAATAAAAAGTGTTATTTGATGTAATAATTAATCACATGTGGGATGGAGAGTATGATATAATTATCTGAAAAAACAATCGGAGGTTACCCAAATGAGTCTTGCAGATGATCTCTTTATAAACATGTGTAAAGATATAATCGATAATGGATATAGTACGGAGGGGGAGAAGGTCAGACCAAAGTGGGAAGATGGAACATATGCCTACACCATAAAGCGCTTTGGTGTTGTCAACAGGTATGATCTGTCAAAGGAATTCCCTGCGATAACACTTAGAAAGACGTATGTGAAGTCGGCTATTGATGAGCTGCTCTGGATCTGGCAGAAAAAGTCAAATAATGTTCATGATCTCAAGAGCCATATATGGGACAGTTGGGCGGATGACGACGGTTCCATAGGAAAAGCATATGGATATCAGCTTGGTGTAAAGCATAAATACAAAGAGGGTATGATGGATCAGGTGGACAGACTGATATATGACCTTAAGAATAACCCATATAGCAGAAGAATGCTCACTAACATATATGTTCACCAGGACTTGAGTGAGATGAACCTGTATCCGTGTGCGTACAGCATGACATTCAATGTAACTGGGGACAGACTCAACGCTATATTGAATCAGAGATCCCAGGATGTTCTTGCGGCCAACAACTGGAATGTTGTCCAGTATGCGGTTCTGGTACATATGCTTGCCCAGGTCACGGGATTTAAGCCGGGAGAACTGGTACATGTGATCGCGGATGCTCACATATATGACAGACATATACCGATAGTCAAGGAGCTGATAACAAGACCTACATATCCTGCTCCAAAGTTCTACATGAATCCTGATGTTAAGGATTTCTATGACTTTACTCTGGATGATTTCAGAATAGAAGACTATGAGACGGGACCACAGATTAAGGATATTCCTATTGCGATATAAGACTATGAAGCATGGGACGGGAAGTATACAGATGGAGGACATATGAAGTTTATTGCAGCAGTAGATAAGAATTGGGCTATTGGAAATAAAGGCAGATTACTGATAAGGATATCGGAGGATCAGAGGAATTTCAGACAGACCACGATGGGGCATGTCGTTGTTCTAGGGAGGAAGACTCTGGAGGAGTTTCCGGGTGGAAGACCGCTCAAGGGAAGGTCAAATATAATTCTCAGCAGAAATCCTGAATATACAGTTGAGGATGCGGTGGTTGTCCACTCGATGGACGAACTGTTTGCAGAGCTGGCAAAGTATAACACGGATGACATTTTTGTCATAGGCGGACAGACTATCTACGATGAGCTCATACCATATTGTGATGAGGCGGTTATCACCAAAATAGACAGAGAATTTGAGGCTGATGCATTTATTTCGGATCTCGACAAAATGGACAACTGGAATGTGACGGATGAGAGACCGGGTGAGGATGTGTCAGAGGTGAATTTTACATTTGTCACATATAAAAATAGTGATGTGAAGAAATAAATTATAATAATTTTTATAATATTCACAAAAAAGCACCTTTTTTTGATTGAAAATTCACAAAAAACATTTGTTAAATGAAGATTATTGTGATACAATTTTTTTATATTTGGGAGGTGCGCTAATGAAGGAAGTATTAATTACATCGGGAACAAGCTTTGAGGGATATGATATCGTTGACTATGGAACATACAAGTTCACACAGACGATACTTAATTCCAACTTTTTGAAGGATTTCGGAACATCTATTGCGGATATTGCCACGGACAGAAGAGATATCTATCAGGAGAAGATCGATGAGATCCTCAATGAAACAATCAATAATTTCACAGATATGGTTCGTGAGACGAAGTATAATGCTGTAGTTGGATTCAGAACGGGTGTTGAGGAATACACCAACAACGTGACTGCTGTTGTTGCCAGTGGAACTCTGGTAAACATAAAGGAGCAGTACAAGTCAGAATTTGACAAGAGCAGCTTCATCAGAAATGAGATTTATGTAAGAAACTATTACGACCTGCTCGTGCCAAGGGCATCAAAGGTTGTACTTGCATCAGAGGGCAAGGGAACAAAGATTTCCGTGTGGTTCAACAACTACAATAACGACGATATAAAGGCGCTTAAGGCAGAGCTTCAGTTCACCAATATCTATGGTGACAATATAACACTGCCGGATGTTGATTTTACATTTGATAAGACCAACCTCAAGCTCCTCAAGTCGGATTATGTGGAGTGTAAGCTTCCGGATAAGTATATAAAGATGATATCCTCCGTCAAGGTATACATCAAGAAGTATGTCAAGGCCAGCGGAGTATACGAGATAGATGCAGATTCTATCGAAATTGAGATGTCTGACGTTAAGTTTAAGGCACTCAAGCTTAAAAAGGGAATTGATGCAGTAGCAAACTACAAGTCAGATGGACTTGTGTGGACATGTAACTGTGGACACGTAAACGAAGGCGGCGCAGAGGAATGTGTGATCTGTGGAAGAAAGCAGGATGAGATGAAGAACTCTATCACATTCAACTACGAGCCTATGCTTGAAGAGATGAAGACAAAAGAGTATGTAATAGAGATCAAGGATGTACTCATGAAGTACATCAAGGACATTGATACAGGAATGAGAATGCAGCTTCTTGAGATCATGGAGTCCGGTCTTAATTACGAGAAGAGCAGAGGATCCATGAAGGACTCTGTTATTGAGAAAGTTGAGAATCTCTTCCTTGGATTATAAGGATTATAAGACGATATGCAACAGTACATGGTACAGATAATAAAAAATCTTAAGGAGAAGGGTTACAGACAACTCAATCCGGAAAGTAACAACGTATACGGCAGAGCAGACAGCGATGCCGTATATATTGTTGTTATAGGCAGTAATCATAATCTTGATTCTGAGACTCTGAAAAAGTTCAATAATAAAATATTGCTTGACGTTTCTTCGGATTCGCATAGAAAAGTCAATCTTCTCAATATACTCATCACTCCAAACGGAATGTTTGATGATATGACAAAAAAGATAGTTGAAGAACTGGACAATGTCTGGCTGTTCACGGAGGATTACGGAAAGCTGTATATATTTGAGAATCAGCCCACTGACTTTGACTCACTCTATGATGTGATCGATAAAAAAACGGTGGTGGATAACCGCAGATCCCAGCACAATCTGATAAGAATCTTCGGTGTTGTAACACCGATATTACTGTTGTTAAATATTCTGGTGTACGTTGCATGTATCTTTGTTTATCAACCTACGGAACTGGCTGTGGAAGTGCTTGCGATATCAGAAAAAGGACAATATTACAGATTCCTGACATCAATGTTTACACATTTTGGAATAGCACATCTGGTTGGAAATATGGTAATTTTGATCGCACTCGGTGCGAGGGTTGAGAATATAATAGGCAGATTCAATTATGTCATAGTTTATATTGCCACGGGTCTTACTGCGTCATTTGCATCATACATAGATTGTTTTTATAATAATACATATGCTTACTCGGCTGGTGCATCCGGAGCGATATTTGGTCTTCTGGGAGTGCTGGTTGTCATAGCATTTTACAATAAGGGCCGGGTGAAGGATCTGTCACTTATTAATATGCTTATATTATTTATTCTGACACTGGTTAACGGAAAGATGTCAGAAGGTATTGATAATGTTGCCCATGTGGCGGGATTTGCGGCTGGGATAGTGGCCGGGATAGTCCTTTTGCTGACCAATCAAAAGGTTGTAAAGAATAGCCGTTTATGATAAAATAATACGATGATAAAAAGTGGGAGGCTGGGTTATGAGTACTGGAATCAGTATGTCAAGTGTAAACAAAATAAAGGAACTTGCAGACAATGGCGATTACAGTCTCGCTCTCGATATACTTGAACATCAGGATCTGTCGAAGTCACTTAGTCCACAATTTATTAGAATATGCGGCGAGGTGTATTACGAGAACAAAAGATATCCTGAGGCCAGAGCGGCGCTTGTCAAGGCACATGCCATGGCTCCGGCTGGTAACAAGATAATATATTCTTTGATAAAACTGTATTTATCCATGGGATTTACACAGCTTGCAGAGCATTATTTTGAGATATATACATTTAATCAGGCCAATAAGGATGCAGGTACATACAGACTTGAATATATGATAGCCAAGGCACACAGGAAGCCCGTGAATGAACTTTACAGCATACTGGTGTCGGCGAATGATGTTGAGACGGATGAAGAGTGGGATTTTGAGATGCTTCTGCTTCATGCGTACATAAGAAACAGGGAGAAGTTTGACAGCGCCTGTGTTGAATTCAGAGCGCATTACAAGAACTCTTCACATTTGTATATGCTGGACAAGCTCATGGGCGGCGATGTGGATCTTGAATCCATGATCTATTGTTATCCTGACACGGAGATGCCGGATGATGATCCTGAGCAGGCAGATACAAGAGCAAATGAAAATAAGATATTGGAAGAAGACGATCTGAGAATGCATCCAAAGGATGCTAAGATCATGATCATGGTCGAGGATGACGCACCTGTGACGAGTTCCATGAAATTCAAGCAGATGTGGATTAGATCGAAGGATAAAAAAGAGCAGAAAAAGGAAGCTCGTCAGGAAGAAGAGAATTCTGAGCCGAAGAAGAAATCCAGAGGTTTATTTGGATTGATGTCAAGGAAAGAGGAAGAGCTTGTCGAGCAGGAGATGGAATCTCTGAAGAACGAGAATCTTGACAAGGAACAACTGCTCGAGGAAGTTATTTCCGATACCGCTGATGATGCCGGGAATAAGGCAAAACCTGAGCTCAAGGCGATGAGCAGTGACAGTGAGAAAGCTCCTGAGGGAAAGTCACAGGATATGACCGAGATAAGCGGAGAGCTGACTCCTGAGGATGCAGCGGTGTATAACAAAGATAACGACAATGAGTATGAGGATTCCGAACCGGTGGAGGAAGATAATTATGTTATCGAAGAAGAGCCGGAGGAAGTAGTCATGGTTGAGGTTGATGGTGACGATTTTGATGACGTATCTGACAGTGCGTCAGATTGCGATTCTGAAGACGATACTGTTGTGGAGACCTTTGATTCTGAGTTCGAGGGAGACTTTGAGGATGGATTTGAGGCGGATGCAGAGCCGGAGACTTTGCCTGATGAACCGGTTGAATCAGAAACGTTTGATTTTGATAAAGCCTTTGAATCTCTTGAGGAGTTCGAGGTTGACGATGAGAATCTCGAGGATCTGATGGAAGATGCGGAGTCTCAGAATGATGTGGAAGAAACTGCTGTTGAGCCGGGTGTAGAGCAGAATGAACCGGAAGTTGATGAAGTCTCAGTTGAGATCGAACCGGAGATCGAAGAAGAATTCGAGGTAGATTCAGATTCTGAGCCTGAATTCGAAAAAGAACTTGAGGTTGGCGCAGAATTCACGATCGAGGCAGAGCCAGAGGCTGAGGAAGAATTCACAGTCGAGGCAGAGCCGGAGGTTGAGGAAGAATTCACGATCGATGCCGAAGCGGAGATTGAAGATGAATTTGAGACTGAAGCTGAGCCAGAGTTAGAAGAATTTACAATCGATGCGGAATCTGAGGAATCTGAGATGGAAGAAGTTCCAGTGGAAGTCGAACCAGAGGTGGAAGAATTTGAAGCTGAGGCTGAACTGGAGATCGAAGAAACTGAGGCTGAAGCTGAATCAGAGGTCGAAGAGGAATTCATAATGGAAGCAGAGGATAAGTCAGAAGAGAAAATTGCGATGGAGACAGAACCGGAAAAGCCAAAGAATAATGGCTTCCCGGTGTTTAAGAGCAGTCTGTTCCCTGACTACAACACAGAGAATGCAGCTCTGTATGATCTGTCGGCAGAGAAAGATATAAATGCAGAGATAGAGGCTGATGAAGCCAAGATATCGGAAAGTCTTAAGAAAGAGGAGGATCTTATCGGTGAAACAGACAGACTCCTTGCAAGACTTGGAATTAAATTCAACACGGAGTTCAATTCTATATTGAATTTTGATGATGAAGATAAAGAGGAGGCTGTGGCAGCTCCCGACGAGGAGAAGACGGATGAGCAGGCATCCTCACAGCAGGAAATGGTTGACGCTGAACCAGAGCAACCGAAGAAAAAGCCGTTCAGATTGAAGGGCTGATCAAAGAAGAAATAAAGTAGCATGATCATACATATAGTGTATTGCTTTTTTATTTGAACAAACGGAAGGAGGCGAGGGAATTGGCTGTAGATCAGACAGAAGCAATGATTGCGGCGATCAAGGCACAGCTTGAAAAGGAAAGAGCTGCAGAAGCTGCCAAGAAAAAGAGAGAAGAAGAGGAAGAACTTCTTAAGAGTGGCAGCAAGAAGAAAGATGCTGAGACTGCTAAAAGCCAACACAAAACTTTGTCCAAGGAGGAGTTAGAACGAATCGAGGCTAAGAAACGCCGTAAGAGAGAAGAGGCTCTTGGAATTGTTCATGAGGATGAACCGGAAACTTCAACTGAGGATGAAAAACAGGAAGACGTTCCAAAAGAGGGAGAGGGACTGAAGCCTGAAGATAAAAAAGAAGATAAAAAACCAGAGGGAGCTGCACCTAAGCTCAGTCTTAACCTTGGAGGTATCGCTGATGATATGTCGGGCGGTGGTCTCGGAGGCGGCCTTGGCGGCGGATTAGGTGAAGGTGGTCTTGGCGGACTCGGAGGCGGCCTTGGTGGCGGACTCGGAAGTACACCTAAGACAGAGGGAGGCCTTGGATCAGGCGGTCTTGGCGGCGGTCTTGGTAAAACACCTAAAACAGAAGGCGGTCTTGGCGGCGGATTTAAGTTCGGTGCCGGAACTGAAGGCACAGTTAAGTCAACAGGTGGAAGCAATATTGTTCTCACTGATGATGATGAAAATGCTGAGGATGAAGAGACACTTGAGTGGGTAACTGATAAGAATGCAAAGGTGAATAAAGTTAAGTCACCTAAGGGAGGCAGTGATGCGAACGGAGATCTGTTCAGCATTCTCCCAGATAGAAACAAGCAGGCTGCGGCTGGAGAGTCATTGTATGATTTTGACGATGATGACGACGATGATGACGATTTCCTTGGAGCAGGAATAAAGAACCTGTCCAATATAGACGAGGAGAGCCCTGAGGAGATAGCCAAGAAGAAGGCTGAAGAGGAGGCCAAGAAGAAAGCTGAGGAGGAAGCCAAGAAGAAGGCTGAGGAAGAAGCTAAGAAGAAGGCCGAGGAAGAGGCTAAGCGTAAGGCTGAAGAGGAGAAGAAGCGCAAAGAGGCAGAAGAGGCAAGAAAGAAGGCTGCCGCTGAAAAGGCTAAGGCTGAGGCTGAGGCAAAGAAGCAGCAGGCAATCGACGATGCCAGAAAGAACGCTGAAGAGGCAAAGAAGCATGCTGAGACCTCGAAGAAGACCATCGAGGAATGCGAGAAGACAGAGAAGGATCTCGAAAAGCAGCTTGAAGAATTTGCTGCCAAGAAACAGAACTATGATGCAAAGATGGCACAGGAGGCTGAGGCAAAGAAGAAGAACGACGCTGAGCTGCTTGAGCGCGAGGAGAAAGAGCTTGATGCAAATATTGCAAAGCTCAAGAAAGAGATAGCAGATACAAATGAATCTGCTAAGAAAGAGTCAGACAGAATCCTCAAGGAGAGCGATCCTGATACATATAAGAACAATATGATCAATGAGGCTCAGGCTGCTGCTGACAAGGCTATAAAGGCACTTGCCGACACTAAGAAGACCAATGTGGATAAGGGTGTCGCTGAGTACAACAAGGCTGTGGATGCAGATAAGAAGAAGCTGGCAGACATAGATGCAGACAAGAAGAAGTCTATAGAGTCAGCCAAGAAGAAGCGCACAGATGAGGAAGCAAGAGCATCCAAGATCATGAAGACTGCCGAGGCAGACAAGACAAAGGCTGGTGCAATATTCAGCGAGTCTAAGAAGGCTGAGGAAGAGGCTGATGCTAATCTTAAGAATACCACTGAGATGGAGAGTCAGTCACAGAAGACTCTTGATGAGCTCCAGAAGAAGCTTGAGGAGTCAGAGAAGGCTGTTAAGAATGCAAAGAACAGCAGAAATGATGCAAACACAAAGCTTGCAATACAGAAGGAAGAACTGAAGAAGGCAGAGAAGGCTGAGGAGGAGGCTGCAAAGGCTCTTGAGGCAGCAAAGAAGGCCAAGGAAGAGGTTCAGAAGAAGATTTCAGACAGCGAGGAGTTCATAAAGAAGGCTGCTGATCAGATTACATCTGCTGAGAACGACAACAAGAAGATCAGTGAGGATGTTGCCGCTGCAAAGAAGGAGAATGACTCATTCAAGGCTGCGAAGGCAGAGGCTAAGGAAGCTCTCGATTCAGCTAAGAAGTCTCTTGTTGAGGCTGAGGATCTTCTGGCAAAGGCAGAGGCTGCTGCCGAGGAAGCAGAGCAGGTAGTCGAAGAGGCTAAGATCGCAGAAGAGGTTGAGATCCAGAATGCGGAAGCTGCTGCCAAGGAAAAGACAGATAAGCTTACGGCAGAAGGAAAAGATAGAGAGACCAAGCATGAGGCGTTCCTTGCTGCTGAGGAAGAGAAGTATGCTACGGCAGAGGCAAGTGAGCTCGAGAAGGTTCAGACTACAGCTATGAAGGCTGAGAAGGAAGCCTCAGATATGAAGACAAAGGCTGAAGCTGATGCTAAGAAGCTTCTCGATGATGCAAAGAAGAAAGAAGAAGAGTTAAAGAACAAGATCGCTGAGCTCAAGACAAAACAGGCTGAGCGCATTGTTGCAAGAAAAGAGGCTGCTGATCAGGCAAAGGCCGAGGCTGAGGAGAAGAAGAAGAAAGATCTCTCAGCAATAGACAAGGTCGAGGCTGATGTCAAGAAACAGCTCGAGGATATAAGAAGCAAGGCTACTGCTGCTGCAAAGGTACTTGAAAAGGCTATAAAGCGTGAGGAAGAGTACAAGAAGCAGGAAGAGCTTCTGAAGGAAGGCAAGGTTGAGGAAGCTGCACAGGTTATCACACAAGATGAAGAAGCAACTATGGCTGCTTCAGTAAGTGAGGCTGTTGCTGCGAGACGTAAATCACTGCCTAAGGAGGCAAAGTACCTCTACAAGTATCTCGGAGTCGAGCCTGCTGGTGCACAGATCGTTAACGTTCTCCAGACTCTCAAGGTAGATCCTAAGAGATCTAAGAATGTTGTTATTCTTGGACAGCACGGATTTGGACTTACCATGGTCGGTGAGGATTTTGCAAAGTTCTATTATGATATGGGAATCTGCAAGTCTGAGGCAAAGGCAAAGGTTAAGGCAAAGGTTATAAACAGCGGTAAGCTTGCAGGAGCAGTTGGCAAGCTCAAGGGCGGATGTCTTATCATTGAGAGCGCAGGACTTATAACACCTGAGAGATTCAAAGAGATGGTTGATATGTGTTCACCTGAGAAGAATGATATTAAGATCATCCTCACAGGAGAGAAGACAGCTCTCAGCAATATGCTTGCAGCAAATATGACTCAGGCAAGATCGTTCAACAACAGAGTATACTTTGACCAGATCAATGAGAGCGGAATGATCAATGTGGCAGAGTGCTACGCTGATGAGAAGGGTTTCAAGCTTGAGAGTGGAGCAGATACAGCTATAAAGAATGCTTTGATGGCGATGGAGTCAGGAAATATCGACAGACTTCTCGGTGCTATGGATGATGCCATGAAGGCTGCTGAGACCAGAGATCCTATCGACAAGAAGATTCTTAAAAAAGAGATAAAATAAGTTTTGTGACGGATATACCGTTGTAGAATTTTGTTGAAAAAAACAATACCAGTGCTTATAATATCTGTGTTATAGCACTGGTATTATTTTGTTGTGATAAAGGAGAATTTATATGCTTTCAACTGATATTGGAGTAGATTTAGGAACGTCAAATGTATTGATCAGCGTAAGAGGTAAGGGAATTGTTGTAAACCAGCCGTCTGTTGTCGCATATGAAGTATCTACAAAAAAAGTAATAGCAATAGGAACAAAAGCCAAGAAAATGATAGGAAAGACTCCGGAGAATATAGAGGTCGTCAGACCTCTCAATAAGGGAGTTATATCTGATTATACAATAGCGGAGATAATGCTCAAGGCATTTATCAGAAGCGCAATGGAGAAACGTTCGGGAGTTGGAAGACCAAGGATATGCGTGTGTGTTCCAAGCGGTGTTACCGAGGTGCAGAGAAGAGCTGTTGAGGAAGCAGTGTACAAGACCGGTGCCAAGAATGTGTATGTCATGGAGGAACCTTTGGCTGCTGCTGTAGGAGCAAATGTAGATATCTATGAGGCAAAGGGTAATATGGTGGTTGACATAGGCGGTGGAACCACGGATATTGCGGTCGTATCCCTTGGTGGTGCAGTGGAGAGCAGCTCCATAAAATACGCCGGAGATGACTATAATAATGCACTCATCAAGTATGCCAGAAGAAAATACAACCTGCTTATAGGTTATCAGACAGCGGAGAATGCGAAGATCGCTGTTGGCTCAGTCGTAAAGCGTGATGAAGATATTGAGTATGTGATCAAGGGCCGTGATCTTATCAAGGGACTTCCAAAGGCTGTAACAATAACTGCGAATGAAACAGTGGATGCATTTGAGGAGACTACAGAGCATATTCTTGGAGCAATACACAATGTTCTTGAGACTGCACCGCCGGAGCTGGTGGCTGACATTGCGGTATCGGGCATTGTGCTTACCGGAGGAGGAAGTCTTATATACGGAATGGACAGAATAATCAAAGAGCGCACAGGGATAGAGGCATATGTATCGGAAAAAGCACTTGAGGCAGTGGCTCTCGGCGCTGGTATGTCTGTCAACCTCAGCGATAAGAAAGAAGATTAAATGTATGGAAAGAGATTATTTGCCGATCTGCATGGAGGACATGAAGAAGAGAGGGTGGACACAGGCAGACTTTGTGTTTGTCATAGGTGATGCCTATGTTGACCATCCCTCATTTGGTCCTGCCATCATAAGCAGATTGCTTGAAAGATATGGATATAAGGTGTGTATGATTGCCCAGCCTGATTGGAAGAATGACAAGAGCATTGATGTTTTTGGCAGACCAAGACTGGGCTTTTTGGTGTGCGGAGGCAATATGGATTCCATGGTGAACCATTATTCCGTATCTAAGAAGAGAAGACAGAAGGATGCGTACTCTCCAGGTGGAGAGATGGGACTCAGACCTGATTATGCCACCACGGTTTACTGTAATCTGATAAGGAGAACATACAAGGATGTTCCAATCATAATCGGAGGTATAGAGGCCAGCCTCAGACGTATGGCTCACTATGATTATTGGTCTGATAAATTGAAACATTCCATTCTGGTGGATTCATCCGCCGATATACTTTCGTATGGCATGGGCGAGCACAGCATGATAGAGATAGCGGAGGCGCTCGACAGCGGAATAGATGTGAAAGATATCACATTTGTCAGGGGTACATGCTACAGGACAAAGGATATATCCGGTGCGCCCGAGGATTCCATTATACTGCCGGATTATGACAGTCTTTCAAAGGATAGACTGGAATATGCAAGAAGCTTTTATACACAGTATATAAATACAGATCCATACTCGGCTAAAACGCTGGTTGAGGGATACGGAAACAGAGGATATGTTGTTCAGAATCCTCCGGCTTATCCGCTCACCCAGATGGAGATGGACGATGTGTATGATCTGCCATATATGAATAACTACCATCCGATATATGAGGAGGCGGGCGGTATCCCGGCTATATCAGAGATAAAATTCAGCCTGACGAGCAACCGGGGCTGCTTCGGAGGATGCAGCTTCTGCGCACTGACATTTCACCAGGGCAGGATCATACAGACAAGAAGCCACGAGTCACTGATAAAGGAAGCGGAGCGCATGACGCATGATCCTGATTTCAAAGGCTATATACATGATGTCGGAGGGCCGACTGCGAATTTCAGGCATAAATCATGCGCAAAGCAGGATAAATATGGTGTATGCACCAACAAGCAGTGTCTGTTCCCGGAACCGTGCAGGAATCTGAAGGTTGACCACAAGGATTATGTTGAGCTTCTGCGGAAGCTGGAAGCGGTTCCAGGTGTGAAAAAAGTATTTATCAGATCGGGAATACGATTCGATTATGTGATGGCGGACAGCAGCGATGAATTCCTGAAAGAGCTTTGCGAGAAGCACATAAGCGGACAGCTCAGAGTTGCGCCGGAGCATGTATCGGATAATGTTCTCAGGATGATGGGCAAGCCACAGAACAGTGTATATGAGAAATTCATTGATAGATACAAAAGGGTAAATGCAAAGACTGGAAAGCAGCAGTATGTTGTTCCGTACCTGATGTCATCACATCCCGGATCCACGCTGAAGGAGGCGGTGGAGCTTGCCGAATATGTAAGGGATATAGGCTATATGCCTGAACAGGTGCAAGATTTCTATCCTACGCCGTCCACGATATCCACATGTATGTACTACACCGGAGTCGATCCTAGAACCATGAAACCGGTATATGTACCTCATAATCCACATGAAAAGGCAATGCAGAAGGCTCTTATGATGTATAGAAAACCGGAGAATTATGATCTGGTCAAAGAGGCGCTCATAAAGGCCGGCAGACAGGATCTTATCGGTTTTGATAAAAAATGTCTGATAGCGCCGAGAAAGATGGACAGGAAATGTGAACACCAGGGACAACGTTCGTATGGCAAAAATGATAAAAGTAAGAACAATTCAATCAAAAATGGTAAAAACAGCAAAAATAATAAAGCTGTTCCACAGAAAAACATAAAATCATCCGGGCAGAAGAATGCTAAAAATGGCAAAAACAGGAATAAAAGGAAATAGCTCCTTCGCGGAGTCGTTCATTTTTGGTTGCGTGGCACATGCTTTTGTGCTAGAATTATGGCAGATTGTGTGAACCTTTAAGGTTTTTTTATATGTAGTCTTATGTCACACTAATATTTTTTAAAATGGAGGATTTGAAAATGGCAAAGAAGATTGTTTTAGCAGGCGCATGTCGTACAGCTATCGGAACAATGGGTGGATCACTCAGCACAACACCAGCAGCAGAGCTTGGTTCAATCGTTATCAAGGAGGCTATCAACAGAGCAGGAGTTCCTGCAGATCAGGTAGACCACGTATACATGGGATGTGTTATCCAGGCTGGTCAGGGACAGAACGTTGCACGTCAGGCTTCAATCAAGGCAGGACTTCCAATCGAGACAACTGCTGTTACAGTTAACGTTGTCTGTGGTTCAGGTCTTAACTGTGTCAACATGGCTGCTCAGATGATCGAGGCAGGAGACGCTGATATCGTAGTTGCAGGTGGTATGGAGAACATGTCTATGGCTCCTTACGCTATGATGAAGGGTCGTTTCGGTTACAGAATGAACAATGGTGTACTCGTAGATACAATGGTAAACGATGCTCTGTGGGATGCATTCAATGACTATCACATGATCAAGACAGCTGACAATATCTGTGAGCAGTGGGGTCTTACACGTGAGGAGCTTGATGAGTTTGCAGCTAAGAGCCAGCAGAAGGCAGTTGCAGCTCAGGAGTCAGGCGCATTTGACGCTGAGATCGTACCAGTTATGGTAAAGAAGAAGAAAGAGATGGTTGAGTTCAAGAAGGATGAGGGACCAAGACCTGGTACTACAGTTGAGACTCTTTCAAGACTCAGAACAATCAATCCTAACGGATTTGTTACAGCTGGTAACGCTTCAGGTATCAATGATGGTGCTGCAGCTATCGTTGTTATGAGCGAGGAGAAGGCTAAGGAGCTTGGTGTTAAGCCTATGGCTACATGGGTAGCTGGAGCACTTGGCGGAGTTGATCCTTCAATCATGGGTATCGGACCTGTAGCTTCAACCAAGAAGGTTATGGCTAAGACTGGTCTCAAGATCGAGGACTTCGATGTTATCGAGGCAAACGAGGCATTCGCTGCACAGTCAGTAGCAGTTGCTAAGGATCTTGGATTTGACGTTGACAAGCAGGTTAACCCTAACGGTGGTGCAATCGCTCTTGGACATCCAGTAGGAGCTTCAGGATGCCGTATTCTTGTTACACTGCTTCATGAGATGCAGGCAAAGGGTGCTAAGACAGGTCTTGCTACTCTCTGTATCGGTGGTGGAATGGGCTGCTCGACAGTCGTTAAGATCGAGGACTAATTTTAGATAATAAAGGAGATACATCATGGAGTTTGTTACATACGAACAGGATGGATATGTAGGAATTATCACAATCAACCGTCCAAAGGCTCTGAACGCACTCAACAGTGCAGTTCTTGAAGAGCTTGATGCAACATTCAAGGCAGTTGATCTTGATACAACAAGATGTCTTATTCTTACAGGTGCCGGTGAGAAGTCATTTGTTGCCGGAGCTGATATAGGTGAGATGTCAACACTCACAAAGGCAGAGGGAGAGGCCTTCGGTAAGAAGGGTAACGATGTGTTCAGAGCCATTGAGACATTCCCTATCCCAGTCATCGCAGCAGTGAATGGATTCGCTCTTGGCGGCGGATGCGAGATCTCAATGAGCTGTGATATCAGAATCTGCTCAGAGAATGCAATATTCGGTCAGCCAGAGGCTGGTCTTGGTATCACACCTGGTTTTGGTGGAACACAGAGACTTGCGCGTCTTGTAGGCGCAGGCATGGCTAAGCAGCTTATCTATACAGCAAGAAACATCAAGGCTGACGAGGCTTACAGAATCGGTCTTGTGAATGCTGTTTATCCACTTGAGGAGCTCCTTCCAGCAGCTAAGAAGATGGCAGCCGGAATCGCAGCGAACGCTCCTATTGCAGTGAGAAACTGCAAGAAGGCTATCAACGATGGCTTACAGGTAGATATGGATCAGGCAATTGTTATTGAGGAGAAGCTTTTTGGTGACTGTTTCGAGACAGAGGATCAGAAGGCAGGAATGGGCAACTTCCTTGAGAAAGACAAGGAAAAGAAGCTTAAGGTTGTTCCTTTCCAGAACAAGTAATAATTAACAGTTCTGATATTAACATTTAGAATATGTGTCAGTTTTTCTGTGAAAAACTGACATGTAGCACCAGCCATTTGCCGTAGGCAAATTTTGTATGGCTGGTGTTCAACAGGGTGGGGGATCTGATAAAGGTAAACCATCCTAAATGTGTGATATAAGTATTATGGTAGCATGTTAAACGAAACGTATATGAATTTCTCATGTTTACCGGAAAAAAAGATTTAGGAGGACATAAAAATGAAGGTTGGCGTAATTGGTGCAGGAACCATGGGTCAGGGCATTGCTAAGGCATTTGCTCAGGTTGACGGATACGAGGTTGCACTCTGCGATATCAAGCAGGAGTGGGCTGAAGGCGGTAAGGACAAGATCGCTAAGGGTTATGCAAGACTCGTAGAAAAAGGAAAGATGACACAGGAGAAGGTTGATGGTATTCTTGCCAGCATCACTCCAGGTCTTAAGGAAGACTTATGTGCAGACTGCGACCTTATAGTTGAGGCTGCTTTCGAGAACATGGAAGTAAAGAAGACAACATTTGCTGAGCTTGACAAGATCTGCAAGCCAGAGTGTGTATTCGCTTCAAACACATCATCACTTTCTATCACAGAGATTGGAAATGGTCTTACACGTCCTATGATCGGTATGCATTTCTTCAATCCAGCTGACAGAATGAAGCTTATCGAGGTTATCGCAGGTGTTAATACACCAGCTGAGACTGTAGAGAAGATCGTTAAGATCTCAGAGGAGATCGGTAAGACTCCAGTACAGGTTAACGAGGCTGCTGGATTCGTAGTAAACAGAATCCTCATCCCAATGATCAACGAAGCTGCATTCATCAAGATGGAAGGTGTATCAGACATAGCTGGTATTGACGCTGCTATGAAGCTTGGTGCTAACCATCCAATGGGACCACTTGAGTTAGGTGATTTCGTAGGCCTTGATATCTGTCTTGCAATCATGGACGTTCTGTACAATGAGACAGGTGACAGCAAGTATCGTGCATGTCCATTACTTCGTAAGATGGTACGTGGCGGCAACCTTGGTGTTAAGAGCGGCAGAGGATTCTATGTATACAATGCTGATCGTACAAAGACACCAGTTGATGCTCAGTAATAGTGCTAAGTAATATAATATATTCATGGAGGAATAATTAGAATGGATTTCGCTTTAGACAAGAAGTATGAAATGGCGCAGAATTTATTCAGAGAGTTCGCGCAGAATGAAGTAAAGCCTCTTGCTCAGGAAATTGACGAACAGCACAGATTTCCTAGAGAGACTGTAGAGAAGATGGCAAAGTATGGTTTCTTAGGAATCCCTGTTTCTAAGGAGTTAGGCGGACAGGGCTGTGATATTCTCACATATGCTATGTGCGTTGAGGAGCTTTCAAAGGTTTGTGGTACTACAGGTGTTATCGTATCAGCACATACATCACTCTGTGTTGATCCTATCGTAACATTTGGTACACCAGCTCAGAAGGAGAAGTATGTTCCTGATCTTGCTTCAGGCAGAAAGCTTGGTGCTTTCGGTCTTACTGAGCCAGGTGCTGGTACAGATGCTCAGGGACAGCAGACAAAGGCTGTACTTGACGGAGACGAGTGGGTACTTAACGGATCAAAGTGCTTCATCACAAACGGTAAAGAGGCTGACGTATATATCGTTATCGCCGTTACTGGTATCGTTGAGAAGCGTGGCAGAAAGATGAAGGAGATATCTGCATTCATCGTAGAGAAGGGTACACCTGGATTTACATTCGGTACAAAGGAGAACAAGATGGGTATCTGTGGTTCTTCAACATACGAGCTTATCTTCACAGACTGCCGTATTCCAAAGGATGCACTTCTTGGACAGAAGGGTAAGGGATTCAATATCGCTATGCATACACTTGATGGTGGACGTATCGGTATCGCTGCTCAGGCTCTTGGTATTGCAGAGGGCGCTCTCGAGACAACAGTAAACTATGTTAAAGAGAGAAAGCAGTTCGGTAGATCAATCGCTCAGTTCCAGAATACACAGTTCGTTCTTGCAGACCTTGCAACAAAGATCGAGGCAGCTAAGCTTCTCGTATACAAGGCAGCAAGAAAGAAGGATGAGTACCAGAGCGGTGCTAAGGTTTCTTACTCAGTAGAGGCAGCTATGGCTAAGCTTTACGCAGCCGAGGTTGCTATGGAAGTTACTACAAAGTGTGTTCAGTTACACGGTGGTTACGGTTACATCAAGGAGTACGATGTTGAGCGTATGATGCGTGATGCTAAGATTACAGAGATCTACGAGGGAACTTCAGAGGTTCAGCGTATGGTTATTTCTGCAAACTTATTAAAGTAATATAGGAGGTACTTAACGTGAAGGTTATAGTTTGTATAAAGCAGGTACCTGATACAAAGGGTGGAGTACAGTTCAACCCAGACGGTACATTAAACAGAGCAGCAATGCTTACAATCATGAACCCTGATGATAAGGCAGGACTTGAGGCTGCACTTAGATTAAAGGATCAGTATGGTGCAGAGGTAACAGTTCTTACAATGGGTCTTCCAAAGGCTGCTGACGTTCTTCAGGAAGCAATCGCTATGGGAGCTGACAAGGGTGTTCTTGTAACAGACCGTGTTCTTGGTGGAGCTGATACATGGGCTACATCAACAACAATCGCTGGAGCTCTCAGAAAGCTTGATTATGATCTGATCATAACAGGTCGTCAGGCTATCGATGGAGATACAGCTCAGGTTGGACCACAGATCGCTGAGCATCTTGGAATTCCTGTAATTTCATATGCACAGGAGATCAAGGTTGACGGAGACGCAGTTATCGTTAAGCGTCAGTATGATGACGGATATCATATGTTAAAGGCTAAGATGCCTTGCCTTATAACAGCACTTTCTGAGTTAAATGAGCCAAGATACATGACTCCAGGTGGAATCTTCGATGCAGTTAATGCAGAGATCACAACACTTGGCAGAGCAGACCTCGTTGATGTTGATGATTCTAACATCGGTCTTAAGGGCTCACCTACAAAGATCGCTAAGGCTTCAGATAAGGTAAGAAAGGGTGCAGGCGAGAAGGTTGTTCCTGATTCTCCAGATGAGGCAGTTAGCTATATTGTTGGCAAGTTAAAGGATAAGCATGTAATCTAATATAGTAAAGGAAAAGTGGTGAATAAAATGGGCGCAATGAACGCAGAAGAAATGAAGAACTACAAAGGCGTATTTGTCTTTGCACAGCAGGTAGATAATAAGTTAAGTGGTATTTCTTTCGAGCTTATCGGCGAAGGAAAGAGACTGGCAGAGAAGCTTGATGAGCAGGTAACTGCAGTCCTTATCGGTTCAGACGTTAAGGGTCTTGTAGATGAGCTTGCAGAGTACGGCGCAGATAGAGTTATCGTTGTTGACGATCCAGAGCTCAAGGAGTACAGAACTGAGCCATATGCACACGCACTTGCATCAGTTATCAATGAGTACAAGCCAGAGATCGTTTTAGTTGGTGCTACAGCAATCGGTAGAGATCTTGGTCCAACAGTTTCAGCAAGAGTTGCTACAGGTCTTACAGCAGACTGTACATTACTTGAGATCGGTGATTTCCCTCTTGTTGCACTTCCAAATCAGGAGCAGAAGCACAATCAGCTTCTTATGACACGTCCTGCATTCGGTGGTAACACAATCGCTACAATCGCATGTCCTGACAACCGTCCACAGATGGCTACAGTTCGTCCAGGTGTTATGCAGAAGCTTGACAAGGTAGCTGGTAAGAAGGCAGAGGTTATCGAGTACAATCCAGGATTCGTACCTAACAACAAGTATGTTGAGATTCTTGAGATCTCAAAGGCTATCTCAGATATCAAGGATATCATGGATGCTAAAATCCTTGTTTCAGGTGGTCGTGGAGTTGGTTCAGCAGAGAACTTCAAGCTCCTTGATGATCTTGCAGAGGTACTTGGTGGACAGGTATCATGCTCACGTGCAGTTGTAGATTCAGGCTGGAAGCCAAAGGAGCTTCAGGTTGGTCAGACTGGTAAGACAGTTCGTCCACAGGTATACTTCGCAATCGGTATTTCAGGTGCTATCCAGCACGTAGCTGGTATGGAAGAGTCAGACATCATCGTTGCTATCAACAAGGATGAGGATGCTCCTATCTTTGATGTAGCTGACTATGGTGTAGTTGGAGATCTCAACAAGATCGTTCCAGCTCTTACAGAGGCTATCAAGGCAGAGCTTGCTAATAAGTAATTAACAGCTTGTTTGTCGTATAGATAATTTTAGATTATCAACTATGAGGAACACGCTTCGCGAGTTTCTCAAGTTATCGCGGCAGTCGCCAAGGTCTCGTGCAAGCACGGACTTTGGCTCGTTGCTCGCGTAAATTATAAAGTCCCCCTCTTGGATTTGATGTTCAAGAGGGGGATTTTTTGAGCTGTATGGTGGTCTGAATTGTAGAATCGTTTGAATTGCATAGGGCTGTTGCAGGATGAATTCAGGTACGGAACGATTTGTGTGCGGCTACGTGAGGGTCGTGTTGAGGATATACTGGCGAAAAAATAACGTTCTGTTCTTTGCTGAGTGTCCGTTTTCATTACAAGGGATACTCTGCTCGATGATGAGTGAATAGCATTATTAGTGAGCTATAAATGAATTGATGATTGTAAATGTGAATATATGGGTCCAATATACGAGTCGGTGAATTGAGTCGATGAGAAATCGATAAATCGAAAATTAGAAATCAGAAAATAGAGATCGAAAATCGAAATACAAGTGTATTGTAAATAATACAAAAATAATGTAGTATTAATTAGTTTGAGTATAGTAGATAAAGAGAGTACGCATGTGAGGATAAGTGCAAGTGAAGATAAGTGTGTGTGAGGATAAGCACAAATGGCAGGTATAGTACATTATGCACAGCAGGATCATGCAGAGGAGAGGTACACATGAAAGAGAAAGACAGCGTCGAAAATAATGAAAAATCACCTGATAACAGGAAAAAATCTGGTGAGAAAATAATATCTGATAATAAAACAATATCTGATAATAAAACAATATCTGCTAATGGAAAGGCGTTCGTAGGTGATAGCAGAGAAAATAAGATGGGAGTGATGTCTGAGGGAAAGCTTCTGATGTCAATGTCACTTCCTATGATAATTTCCATGCTGTTCCAGGCTATGTACAATGTTGTGGACAGTGTGTTTGTGTCAAGATTCAGCATGGACGGACTTACGGCTGTGTCCACAGCATTTCCGATACAGAATCTGATGATCGGAGTTTTCTCTGGACTTGGAGTAGGTTTTAATGCGTTTATATCCAAGGCGCTGGGAGAGAAGAAGTTTGACAGGGCAAATGAGGTGGCGAGACAGGGAATATTTCTTGAAGCGATAGGATATGTGATATTCCTGATAATAGGTTTATTCTTTGCAAGGACATTCATGGAAAGTCAGACGAGAGATGCACAGGTAATCCAATATGGAACAGAATATCTCGAGGTGTGTTGCTGTTGTGCTTTCGGTATAGCTTTCCAGATGACATTTGAGAGATTGCTGCAGTCCACGGGACGTACAATGTACAGTATGATAACCCAGATACTCGGTGCTGTCATCAATCTTATACTTGATCCTATAATGATATTTGGACTTCATGGATGTCCTCGAATGGGAGTAAAGGGTGCGGCCATCGCAACTGTATGTGGACAGTGTATAGCTGGAACTCTGGCTATGGTATTCAATATCAAGAAGAATCCGGATCTCCATATAACACTCAGAAGATTCAGGCCACATGGTGAGATAATAGGTAAGATTCTCAGCGTAGGTGTGCCGTCGGTTATCATGGTTGCAATAGGTTCTGTGATGAATTATTTCCTGAATCTGATACTGTACTCATTCTCGAAATTGGCCGTTGCAGTGTTCGGAGCGTATTTCAAGGTGCAGAGTATGGCATTTATGCCTGTATTCGGATTGAACAACGGAATGATACCTATAATTTCATACAACTACGGAGCACAGAAACCTGATAGAATGAAACGCACCATGAAGCTTGGTGTGATGGTCGGTTGTTCCATTATGGTATTCTGTCTTGCTATCATGCAGGTATTTCCGGGACAGATACTTAAAATATTTGATGCCACAGATGAGATGCTGTTGATGGGTATACCAGCGGTCAGGATCATGAGCACAGCATTTATATTTGCGGGATTTTCTGTCACATGTTCGGGAATGTTTCAGGCTGTAGGAAAGGGCGTGTACAGTATGATAGTGTCTATGGCGAGACAGCTTTTTGTCATACTTCCTGTGGCATATTTTCTGTCAAAAGCAATGAACAGTGTGAATGGTGTGTGGGCAGCGTTCCCTATAGCAGAGGTTTTCAGCGTGATCATATCGACGATTCTTCTTCTCAGGGTCTATAAGAAAATAGTAAAGCCTATGGAAAGTGTTCAAAGAGATTAAAAGACGAAGATAATGAGATATGATGAGAGCAGAATAATATATACATGGCACGTGGCATTTGTATTGTGGTAGAATACTATATAGTAATATAGTTTCGTGTGATGAATGCAGTTTTGCATTTGTCATTGACAGGTGACAGAAAAGGTAATGGAAAGAGAGCGGAAATGGGAAAGTTGATATATATGGATCATGCAGCGACGACGGCGGTGAGACCTGAAGTGCTCAACGCCATGCTGCCTTATTTTACAGAAAAGTTTGGAAATCCTTCAGGCGTATACACATTTGCATCGAGAAATAAGGATGTGACAAATGTGGCGAGGGATATAATTGCTGATTCGCTTGGTGCAAAGCCTGAGGAGATCTATTTCACGGGCGGTGGTTCGGAATCGGATAACTGGGCTTTAAAGGCTGTAGCGGAAGCCTTTCAGGATAAGGGAAAACATATAATTACGACCAGGATAGAGCACCATGCCATTCTTAACACATGTCAGTATCTGGAGAAGAGGGGCTTTGACGTGACATATCTGGATGTGGATGAGAAGGGGATGGTTGATCCTGACAGGCTGGAGTCGGCGATAAGACCGGATACGATCCTCATCTCGGTTATGGCTGCAAATAATGAGATAGGAACCATAGAGCCGATAAGCAGGATAGGAGCTGTTGCGCATGAACATGGCATTCTATTCCACACGGATGCGGTTCAGGCGTATGGACAGATACCACTGGATGTAAATGCCATGAACATAGATATGCTCAGCAGCAGCGGACATAAGCTTAATGGCCCGAAGGGAATCGGGTTTCTGTATATACGGAGCGGAATAAAGCTTGGAAGCTTTATCCACGGAGGCCAGCAGGAGAGAGGAAGACGTGCCGGAACAGAGAATGTACCGGGGATTGTAGGAATGGGCAAAGCTGCGGAGCTTGCGATGCTCTCAATGGAAGATCGGATGAAGCAGGAGACAGATATCAGAGATCATATGATACACAGAATTTTATCGGAGATTCCTTATTCCAGACTGAACGGACATGACAAAGACAGACTTCCGAACAATGTAAATGTCAGCTTCCAGTTCGTTGAGGGCGAGACGATCCTCATCATGCTCGATATGGCTGGCATATGTGCTTCTGCCGGTTCCGCATGTACATCGGGTTCTGTTGATCCCTCCCATGTGCTGACAGCTATAGGGCTTCCGAAGGAGATATCCCATGGTGCGGTCAGACTGACTCTGGGATATGAGAACACCATGGATGAGGCGGATGCGGTGGTAGATAATCTCAAGAGAATCGTGGAAAATCTCAGAAAAATGTCACCTGCGTATCAGGATTTTGCCAGGAGAAACATGTAAATTACACAAGATATAACTATGTATAAAGAGGGAAAAAATTTGGTCGATACAGATAAGAAGACAGTGTGTGTTGGAATGTCAGGCGGAGTCGACTCGTCGGTTGCCGCACTTTTGCTCAAGGAGCAGAGCTACAATGTAATAGGAGTTACCATGCAGATATGGCAGGATGAGGACAGGGACGTGGTGAGTGCCCATGCCGGATGCTGTGGACTTTCTGCTGTGGATGATGCCAGGCGTGTGGCATCGCAGCTCGATATTCCGTATTACGTTATGAATTTCAAGGAAGAATTCAAGAAGTACGTAATAGACTATTTTGTGGACGAATACAAATGCGGAAGAACTCCGAATCCATGTATTGCATGCAACAGATATGTAAAATGGGAGTCTCTGCTTACGAGATGCATGGCCATCGGGGGCGATTATATTGCTACGGGACACTATGCAAGGATCATACAGCTTCCAAATGGCAGATATACTCTCCAGGAGGCCAGGGGAATAGAGAAGGATCAGACATATGCTCTCTACAATCTCACCCAGGAGCAGCTCGCCAGGACACTCATGCCGGTTGGAGAGTACAGCAAGCCTGAGATCAGAAAAATTGCAGAGGACCACGGACTTATGGTGGCTCACAAGCCGGATAGCCAGGATATATGCTTTGTGCCAGATGGAGATTACGCAGGTTATCTTGAGAATGAGGCAGGACTTAAGGCGGTTCCGGGAGATTTTGTAGACATACATGGCAATGCGATCGGAAGACATAAGGGAATCATACACTACACCATAGGACAGAGAAAAGGACTTGGACTTGCGATGGGGCATCCGGTATTTGTGGTGGACATCATACCTGAGACAAATCAGGTTGTTATAGGAGAGAACGGAGATGTATTTTCAGAAAGGCTGATATGCAACAGACTGAACTTTATGTCCATAGAGGATCTCACGGAGCCAATGCATGTCAAGGCGAAGATCAGATACAATCATAAGGGAAGTATGTGTACCATCAGAAAGATAGATGAAGATCTGGTAGAAGCAGTATTTGACGAGCCGGTAAGAGCTGTGACAAAGGGACAGGCTGTAGTGTTCTATGAAGATGATCATGTGCTTGGCGGAGGAAGCATCTGTTGACAGGGTTTTACAAAGAGTGATGGTCTGACATAAGGAGATTTCGTATGGGTGATACAGGCAGAGAAGTTTTGCGCAAAGACGTCAAAGTGCGTGGATGGATATTGTTTGGCATCTTTTCAGTGATTTTTGTTTTTATGATAATCACTATATGCTCCATGATACATAATGGAGAGTTTGAATTGAATAGTTTCACAGGACCATTGATTTTTCTGACTGTAATTTCGGTTATATGCATATGGGATGGCATTAGGATGATACGGACTCCGGAGAAGTTGCTCAACCGAGAGAATAGAAACCATGGTGGCAGAGTGTTTGAAATGGCAGACAAATTGTATGGTGATCTGGATGGCGCCGGAGGCGATTATCTTGAAAAAATGAGAAAAACAGACATTCATGATATACCACATAGTCCGTACTATACAGGGAACAATACATAATGAGATATGAAACAAATAGAGCAGTCAGGTGACTGCCGAAATTGAATTTACGGTATAAAAAAGATGGAACATATAAGCCATTGAACTGGCGTATGTGTTCCATCTTTTTATATTTATAAGTATATAAATTGATATTTTGCAATTTTATTTTACAGCGGATTGAATTCTGGCTTTCTGTTCTTGAATGTACAGTAGTATCTGTAGCCGAGTGATGTGAGGGCATCCCTTGCATATGTCTCAAAATCATAGCACAGATATTCGGGCTTATGTGCATCAGACCCCACTGTGATGATCTCACCGCCCATATCCTTGTAGAGTTTCAGGATATCCATGTGAGGATGTGCGTAACTCATATTCTTGTACAGGCTTCCGGTATTGATCTCTATACCTTTCCCTTTTGGGATGATTATTTTGAAAATCTGTTCAAGCACATCAGTATAATCTGCCATCCTAAAGATATTCTCGCCTGATGGGCAGTATCTTACTACGTAGTCAAGATGACCATATACGTCAAAGTCGTCTATCAGAGTCACGTTCTCAAGGATGGACTCAAAGTAATCGCGGATGCCTTCTATCTCTGTACGTCCCTCATAGTAAGCTGGATAGTATGGGTCGAGACCTTTTACAAGATGCGATGATCCTATGATGAAGTCCAGTTCGTTTTTGTATTTGCCTGCAATATCCCTTGCCTTATCAGCAACGGTATTCATGAGACCGAGCTCCACGCCGCTTCTCACGTCTATCTTATCTCTGTATCTGTCCCGGATTTCATCCAGCGCAGCAAAATATGAATCGAAATCAAGCTGGAAGTCAAAACCGTCCTCCGGATTGATAGGAAAGTCTATATCGTGGTGGTCTGTCAGACAGATCTTTGGAATTCCAAGTTGTATTGCCTGCTGGATTATGCTGTCCAGTGGGGCGGAAGAGTCGCTTGAGAACTCCGAATGTATATGCGAATCACAGATGATCATTTTCTGTATACCTCCGTTTATAATCATTGCGTTTCATATTATAACATAAAACACTGAAAAAAATATATAAAGTAAAGCTGTTGAGTAATCTTATTATTATCAAATTGTAGTAGTAACTTTTTTTCTATAGTCTCAGCCCATTAGTATAATTTGTTAAAACAAGTTTGTCTATTTTGGATAGATGATAACTAAAAAAATGAGATTAAGGCTTGAAATTTATACCTAAAGAATGTATGATTAGCTTGTGTATTTAACACGATTTATTTGCTACGTTCCCGCGTAGCAGATTGATAAATACTTTTATTATATTTCAAAAACCTAGGAGGAATAAAAAATGGCAGTAAAAGTAGCAATTAACGGTTTTGGACGTATTGGTCGTCTTGCATTCAGACAGATGTTCGGTGCAGAGGGTTATGAAGTTGTTGCAATCAACGATTTAACAAAGCCTTCAATGCTTGCAGATCTTCTCAAGTACGATACAGCACAGGGTGGATACTGTGGCAAGATCGGTGAGAACCTTCACACAGTTTCAGCTGATGATGAGGCTAACACAATCACAGTTGATGGTAAGACTCTTACAATCTACAAGGAGGCAGATGCAAACAACCTTCCTTGGGGTAAGATCGGTGTTGATGTAGTTCTTGAGTGTACTGGTTTCTACTGCTCAAAGGAGAAGTCAATGGCTCATATCAATGCAGGTGCTAAGAAGGTTGTTATCTCAGCTCCAGCTGGTAATGATCTTAAGACTATCGTATTCTCAGTTAACCAGGATACATTAACAGCTGATGATCAGATCATCTCAGCAGCTTCATGTACAACTAACTGTCTTGCACCAATGGCTAAGGCTCTTAATGACTATGCTCCAATCCAGTCTGGTATCATGTCAACAATCCACGCTTACACAGGCGATCAGATGATACTTGACGGACCACACAGAAAGGGCGATTTAAGAAGAGCTAGAGCAGGTGCTGCTAATATCGTTCCTAACTCAACAGGTGCTGCTAAGGCTATCGGTCTTGTTATCCCAGAGTTAAATGGCAAGCTTATCGGATCAGCTCAGAGAGTTCCAGTTCCAACAGGTTCAACAACAATCCTTACAGCAGTTGTTAAGGGTGCTGATGTAACAGTTGATGGAATCAACGCTGCAATGAAGGCTGCTGCTTCAGAGTCATTCGGTTACAACACAGATCCAATCGTTTCATCAGATGTTATCGGTATGAGATATGGTTCATTATTTGATTCAACTCAGACAATGGTATCAAAGATCGCTGATGATTTATATGAGGTTCAGGTTGTTTCATGGTATGACAATGAGAACTCATACACAAGCCAGATGGTTAGAACAATCAAGTACTTCGCAGAGTTAGCATAAGTTATTTCAAGCTATAATTAGCTTTTATAATGTAAGCTCATTTAAAAGTATTTATTAGACCTAATAGAGGGTCCGGTCTCCAAGGACCGGGCCCTTTTTTCTTCGTAGGAAGCAATTATGCGTTTCTATGTTCCCGCATAAGAGCGGGTAGGTAGCTGGGCAGAGGACAACTTATAGTTTTCTGTTCTATAACATTATTTAGGAGGAATTAGAAATGTCATTAAACAAGAAATCAGTAGATGATATCAATGTTAAGGGCAAGCGCGTGCTTTGCAGATGCGACTTCAATGTACCATTAAAGAACGGAGAGATTACAGACGAGAACAGACTTGTTGCAGCTCTTCCAACAATCAAGAAGCTTATCGCTGACGGTGGAAAGGTTATCCTTTGCTCACACCTTGGAAAGGTTAAGACTGAGGAAGACAAGCAGACTAAGACCCTTGCACCAGTTGCTAAGAGACTTACAGAGCTCCTTGGACAGGAGGTTAAGTTCGTACCAAGCCTTGAGGTTGTTGACGATACAGTTAAGGCTGCAGTTGACGCTATGAAGGATGGGGATGTAATCCTTCTTGAGAATACTCGTTTCAGAGCTGAGGAGACAAAGAATGGAGAGGCTTTCTCTAAGGATCTTGCAAGCATCTGTGATGTATTTGTAAATGATGCATTCGGAACAGCTCACAGAGCTCACTGCTCAAACGTTGGTGTTGCTGGACTTGTTGACACAGCAGTAGTTGGTTACTTAATGCAGAAGGAGATTGACTTCCTTGGCAATGCAGTAGAGAACCCAGTTAGACCATTTGTAGCTATCCTCGGTGGTGCTAAGGTTGCTGACAAGCTGAACGTTATTTCAAACCTTCTTGAGAAGTGCGATACACTTATCATCGGTGGTGGTATGGCTTACACATTCCTTAAGGCTAAGGGATATGAGATCGGTAAGTCACTTGTAGACGATTCTAAGATCGATTACTGCAAGGAGATGATGGCAAAGGCAGAGAGCCTTGGCAAGAAGCTTCTTCTTCCAGTTGATACAGTTATGATCGAGGATTTCCCTAACCCTATCGACGATCCAAGTATCAAGACAGAGGTATTTGACGCTGACAAGATGCCTGCAGACAAGGAAGGCTGCGATATCGGACCTAAGACTATCGAGCTTTACTCAGACGCAGTTAAGACAGCTAAGACAGTTGTTTGGAATGGACCTATGGGTGTATTCGAGAACCCTGTACTTGCAGCCGGTACAAAGGCAGTTGCAGCAGCACTTGCTGATACAGATGCTACAACAATCATCGGTGGTGGAGATTCAGCAGCAGCAGTTAACCAGCTTGGTTACGGTTCAAAGATGAGCCACATCTCAACAGGTGGTGGAGCTTCACTTGAGTTCCTTGAGGGTAAGGAGCTTCCGGGTGTAGCAGCAGCAAACGACAAGTAATTTGTATATCGCTGAGATATAAAGATTATACTGGTGGGTGCCGGTTCAGGCCGGTACTCATCAAAAAATACAAATATAAGAGGTAGATTACAATGGCAAGAAAGAAGATTATTGCAGGTAACTGGAAGATGAACAAGACTCCTAGCGAGGCTGTTGAGCTTGTTAACCTGTTAAAGGACTTAGTAAAGAATGATGACGTAGATGTAGTATACTGTGTACCAGCTATCGATATCGTACCAGTTGTTGAGGCAACAAAGGGAACAAACGTAGCTGTAGGTGCAGAGAACATGTACTTCGAGGAGAGCGGAGCTTACACAGGCGAGATCTCAGCAGCAATGCTTGTTGATGCTGGTGTTAAGTACGTTATCATCGGACATTCAGAGCGTCGTGATTACTTTAAGGAGGATGATGTTCTTCTCAACAAGAAGGTTAAGAAGGCATTTGAGGCTGGTATCACACCTATTCTTTGCTGTGGTGAGTCACTTGAGCAGAGAGAGCTCGGTGTTACTATGGACTGGATCCGTCTTCAGATCAAGTCAGATCTCGCTGGCGTAACAGCAGATCAGGTTAAGTCAATGGTTATCGCTTACGAGCCAATCTGGGCTATCGGAACAGGTAAGACAGCTACATCAGATCAGGCACAGGAAGTATGTAAGGGAATCCGTGATCTCATCGCTGAGATCTACGATACAGATACAGCTGAGGCGGTAAGAATTCAGTACGGCGGTTCTATGAACGCTGGCAACGCTGCTGAGCTCCTTGCAAAGCCAGACATCGACGGTGGTCTTATCGGCGGTGCTTCACTCAAGGCTGATTTCGGTCAGGTTGTAAATGCCGGAAAGTAATTTTAAACAGGCCAAAATATATTAGTTTTAGATTAAATCTGATATAGAATATTGAAAGGGATTATCAAGTGCTTTATCACAAGGTAATCCCTTTTGTTTACGCTTAGAAAAACAAGGTGGTATATTTCAGGAACTAAGTATTGTTTTTATGAAATGGGGTTTGCCTTAAATTTATATTTCTATAGTTCGCAGGTGTTAGACCAGTATGTAATCTGAACTGTTCGGTAAAATAACTCTGACTTGGAAATGCGAGAGTCTGTGCTATCTGGGCAGGGCTATAATCAGAGTATATGAGCATGTTCCTTGCAGTATCAAGTTTTAGCATTTTTATATAATGTCCGATATTATCTCCGGTCTCTTTTTTGAACAGCCTTGACAGGTATGACGGGGTGAGATTGACACGTTTTGCCAGAAGTTCAACAGTGATCCTAGTATGCAGATGATCGTATATGTAGTCTATGCACTCTGCGACCGGTTTGGAGCATATGGAATTTTTCTTAAGGTTTCGCATTTTTTTTGCATAGTCGATGCACATGAACGCATGTAATTCAGATATATCCTCCACAGACTTCATTGTATCTGACTTTTTTATATAAAAATCACTGAGATTGTAAGCAGTTGCCACATCGAGACCACCTTCAATACAGTATCTTGCAACAAGGGCTGTTGTTATGACAAAATGATATCTTATGTTGTTGACCGGCTTTTCAGATAGTAAGCCGAGTCCTTTTTTATCCTTAAGTGGTGAGGCTTTACACAATTCTTTAACCTGTTCTATATCTCCATTTTGTATTATTGAGTAAAATTCAAGTTCAGGGTTATAGGGCGCTCTATTGGTTGAATCTTCGCGTCTTATAAATTCCTGGTAGAATATTTCCTTTGAGTATTTCATATGTGTATAAATCCTTTCCAGTAAATTGTGTCAGGGTAAAAATTTATATGTTATCAAAAGTTTATAAAAGTCTTACTTTACAACTCCTCTATAATATATCATGTAAACTATATAAAAAGCAATAAAACGATATATGGCAAATGTATAAGATGTTATTATCAAAATACTTTATAAAGATGCGACGTCGTAAATATTATTATTTTATTTTTGGAGAGGAGTATTTTATGAGAAGGTTAAAACAGCTTGTGGCTATGATACTTGTAGTTTGTATGCTGATCACTCTGTGTCCATCAGACGTTAGTGCTAGAACATCAAAAGCTGCGGTAAAGTCTGTAACTGTGACAAATCTTGTCACAAATAAACTTGTACTAAAAAAGGGTACAAAGTTTCGGGTGAAACCTAGAGTTGTAGTTACAGGTAAGATCAGCAAAAAAGTAACATATGTATCATCAAATAAGAAGATAGTTACAGTAGATAACAAGGGTGTTGTCAAAGCGGTAAAATCAGGAAAAGCGGTTGTAGCAGTGAAGAGTGCTGCAAACCCAAAGGTAATGTATAGGTTTAATGTTTATGTTGGGGTTCCTACGAAGACTGTTAAATTGTCTGCAAAGGCTGTGAACATGTTTAAAGGAACCAGCAGGACGTTAAAAGCTTCAATTGCTCCAAAGAATGCCACATATAAGAGAATTCAGTGGTCATCATCAGATAAAAGAATAGCAACAGTTTCCTCGAAAGGTGTTGTAAAAGCAGTTAAGGTTGGAAGAGTATATATAACTGCGAAGGCTATGGATGGAAGTGGCAAATATGCAAGATGTAAGATTACAGTAAAACAGCCAGTTACTTCTATCAAGCTTTCAGCGGCAACACTCACTATCACAGAGGGAAGCAGTAAAACTCTTACAGCTACTGTCGCTCCTGCATCGGCAACCAACAAGACGTTAAGTTGGACATCGAGCAATAAAAAGATTGCAACGGTTTCAGCAAAAGGCGTTGTGAAGGCTATAGCACCAGGTACAGCTACAATCACAGCAAAAGCTGCTGACGGTTCAGGAAAGAAAGCAACATGTAAAGTGACTGTAAAGAAGAAGGTGACTGTAGAAAATAAATACGAGTCGCAGGGGTATAAACTTTTATGGCATGATGAATTTGACGGAACAGAGCTCAACCGTGATATTTGGAATGTTGAACTCCATGAGCCTGGCTGGGTCAATAATGAGCTTCAGTCATATGTTGATTCTGAAGATAATATAAAAGTCAAGAATGGCACACTTATTATAAGCTCAAAGAAAAAAGTAAATGAGGATGGTTCCATATCATATACATCAGGAAGAGTAAATACACAGAATAAGCAGGATTTCAAGTATGGCAGAGTACAGTTCAGAGCAAAGGTTCCTACAGGTAAGGGCTATCTTCCTGCAGCATGGATGATGCCTACAAATGAGAGTCTGTATGGACAGTGGCCTAGATGTGGTGAGATAGATGTGATGGAGGTTCTTGGAGACAATACATATACAACCTATGGAACGATTCACTATGGCAATCCGCATTCAGAGTCACAGGGAAAATATACACTTTCAAATGGAAAGTCATTTGCGGACAGCTATCATGTATTTACATGCGACTGGGAGCCTGGAAAAATTACGTGGTATGTAGATGGAGTTAAGATGCATGAGGAAAATGACTGGTATTCTACAACTGCCGGAAAAGGTACAGTTACTTATCCGGCACCGTTTGATCAGCCATTCTATGTAATACTCAATCTTGCAGTTGGCGGCAATTGGCCAGGAAATCCGGATGCAGATGCAGATTATATTAACAGTGAGAGCTTATATGTTGATTATGTGAGAGTATACCAGAAGGAGTCTTATGACGAAAATGTGACAAAGCCAGAGCGTGAAGTTATAATTCGTGATCCGGATGAAAATGGCAATTATGTAATAAATGGTGATTTTAGTGAGACCGAGGATCTGGGAGATGCAGAAAACTGGATTTTTATGGCGCAGAATGGCGGCGAAGGAACAGCGGTCATCGAGAACAATACAATCAACATAAATACGATTGATGCAGGAACGGTTGATTACAGCATACAGTTGGTACAGCCTGATATTCCTGTAGAAAAAGGTGCCACATACAAGCTTTCATTTGATGCGTGGGCGGATGAGGCGAGAACAGGCATAATTGATGTCTCAGCGCCAACCAGATCATGGGGAAGATATCTTAAGGATACAAAATTTGATATGACAACAGAGAAACAGACATTTGAGTATGAGTATACGATGACTGATTCATCTGATGACAAGGGAAGAATAGAATTCAACTTCGGCAATCAGGGAAGCGTGGCTGGTGTACATATTGCAAATGTAAAGCTGGTAAAGACAAATCAGACTGAGATAGTTGACAAGAAGACGATCCTCGCTGATGGAAACCTAGTTTACAATGGAGAATTTCAGGAAGGAACAGGAAGACTTGGATATTGGACAGTCAGCAACAATTGCGGTGCTGAGTATAAGGTGACAGGTCTGTCTGACGGAAGAAAATTTTCATACAAGTCATTGGATGAGAGTATAGATGGCAACTTCGTATTATCACAGGATGAGCTTGCGTATGCCCCAAATACAAAGTATGTACTTAAATTTGATGCTGAGACTGCAACTGAGGGAAAGAATATAATTATCACTACAGGAGATTCAAAGTTTGCTGTAACTCTGGATAAAGGAATTAAGAATTATGTTTACAAGTTTGAGACCGGAGAAGAAGTGACTGACAGTTCAATCAGCATTGATTTTGGTAACAGCGGAGAAGTTCTGTTAGACAATGTGAAGATAATGCAGGATTCACTTCTTCTCAATGGGAACTTTTCAGCAGATTTTGCTGGATATGATGTGTATATAGACAGCAGTGCGGATGCAGAGTCTGTTGTGGACAGCCAGAAGGAGGACAATGCTGCTGACTTCACAATAAAGAATTCAGGTGACCAGAACTGGAAGATACAGCTCAAGCAGAATAATATCAAGCTTGAGAAAGGACAGTGGTACAAGCTTTCATTTGATATAAAGAGTTCTGTGTCGAGAACTGTTCAGTATGCGATACAGAGGGATGGAAGTACACATAAGGATAGTACAGGTGCAGAGGACTGGACACCGTATGTTCAGGATACAGTAAAGCTTGATGCATACGTTCAGGCTGATCAGAAATATGTGACTGTTTCAAACACATTCCAGATGGCCTGTGACACAGACGAAGAGAGTATTTTCAATATTGCACTTGGCGCAGGCGGAGAAAATGGTTCGGCAATTACAGATCAGCATAGAATATGTATTGATAACATTATCCTTGAAAAGACTTCGGCTCCAGAGATAGATGTGCCTGTAGGTAAGAATCTTCTCACAAACCCAGAATTTGAGATGGGTGAGGATGGTAGCCTTGCCGGTTGGGAAAATGCAGTGACTGCTCCTGGAGATGCCACAATTGAAACTGGAGATGGAAAGATCACATACAGTGTTGCAAACGTGGGTGAGGCAGACTGGAACATCCAGCTTAAGCAGATGGGATTGTCTCTTGAGCAGGGCGAGTCATATACGCTTAAATGTACATTGTTTTCTGATGTTGATAGAGTTGTGAAGGTTGCTGTTATGACTCCTTCAGCCGGATATGCATGGCATGGCGGTGAAGATGTAGTTCTTACAGCTGGTGAGGCTAAAGATATAACACTCACAATTACACCTAAGGAAGAAGTTTTCACAGATGGTATCACTGTTGATACAGGTGCCGGATTATTCTTCTCAATGGGATATGTTGAAGGATACACACTTGGAGCACATACAGTTTCTATATCAAATGTATCATTTGTAAAAAATTAAATTTGACCCCTAAAAAACAATAATATATACCCTTAGGCAGCGGCGAATCGTCGCTGCCTTTTTCATTGTGGCCATAGCAGGATTTTGGTGAATTTTTTTAATGATTTGACAGTCAGAATGGGTGTTTGTATGATAAAATAAAACATGATTTTTCCCGAATAATAATGAAAGGATAAAGTGGTATATAAATTTATGAAAAAACTTATCTCATGGAACGTAAATGGAATAAGGGCATGCGCCGGTAAAGGCTTCATGGACTTTTTTAACAGCATAGATGCAGACATATTCTGTATACAGGAGTCCAAGATGCAGGAGGGACAGCTCACACTTGATATGCCAGGATATTATCAGTATTGGAACTATGCGGATAAGAAGGGATATTCAGGTACGGCTATTTTCACAAAAGAGAAACCTTTGAGTGAAACAAAAGGTATAGGCATAGATGAACACGACCATGAGGGGCGTGTCATAACACTTGAATATGAGAACTTCTACATGGTGACTGTATATACACCAAATTCACAGAACGAGCTTGCAAGGCTTGATTACCGGATGAAGTGGGAGGATGATTTCAGAGCATATCTGAAAAAGCTTGAGGAGAATAAGCCTGTTATAGTGTGCGGCGATATGAACGTGGCTCACAATGAGATAGATCTGAAAAATCCAAAGACAAACAGGAAGAATGCGGGATTTACTGATGAGGAAAGAGAGAAGATGACGGTGCTTCTAGATGATGGCTTCATCGACACATTCAGATATTTTTATCCGGATCAGGAAAATATCTACTCATGGTGGTCGTACAGATTCAAGGCAAGGGAGAAGAATGCAGGTTGGCGTATCGACTATTTTCTCACATCTGAGAGTTTGAAGGACAAGCTTGTCGATGCCAAGATACACACTGATATCATGGGATCTGATCACTGCCCGGTTGAACTGGATATTGACCTGTGATTTGAGTTGGATTTGAACTTGAAAAATAGGCATTATATAAGTATAATCTCAAATGAGTGAATTATGATTAAGAGGCATTTAGCCGGAATAAATAAAAAGGAGAAAAATTATGAGTAAGAAACCAGTAGTTTTAATGGTCCTCGACGGATATGGTCTCAGTGACAAGACAGAGGGTAATGCAGTAGCACTTGCAAAGACACCTGTTATGGACAAACTTATGGCTACAGCACCATTTGTGCAGGGCGCAGCTTCAGGACTTCCTGTAGGACTTCCAGACGGTCAGATGGGCAATTCAGAGGTAGGTCATATGAATATCGGCGCAGGCCGTATCATATATCAGGAGCTTACAAGAATCACAAAGGCAATCGCTGATGGAGATTTTTTTGAGAACGAGGAGATGCTTGCTGCAATAGAAAACTGCAAGAAGAACAATTCAGATCTTCATCTCTGGGGACTTCTCTCAGATGGTGGTGTTCACAGCCACAATACACACCTCTATGCGATCCTTGAGCTCTGCAAGAAGCAGAACTTTGAGAACGTATACGTTCATCCATTCTTCGACGGAAGAGATACACCGCCTGCATCAGGTAAGGGATACCTTGAGGAGCTTATCGCAAAGATGAAGGAGATTGGTGTAGGTAAGGTTGCATCTATGTCAGGCCGTTACTACGCAATGGACAGAGATAACAGATGGGACAGAGTAGAGCTTGCATACAAGTCACTTGTGACAGGTGAGGGCGTTCAGGCTGAGGACCCGGTTGCAGCTATGCAGGAGTCATATGACAAGGAAGTATATGATGAGTTCGTTCTTCCTACAGTAATCACAGAGAATGGTAAGCCTGTATCACTTGTTAAGCCAAATGATTCAGTTATATTCTTTAACTTCAGACCAGACAGAGCCCGCGAGATCACCAGAGCATTCTGCTGTGATGATTTTGATGGATTTGAGAGAGCAAATGGCCGCATGCCACTCACATATGTATGTTTCAAGGACTACGACGAGTCAATACCTAACAAGCTTGTAGCATTCAAGAAGGAAGAGATTGACAACACATTCGGTGAGTACCTTGCAGCTAAGGGTCTCAAGCAGCTCAGACTTGCTGAGACAGAGAAGTATGCTCATGTAACCTTCTTCTTTAACGGCGGTGTTGAGGAGCCTAACAAGAATGAGGACAGAATCCTTGTAAAGTCACCTGCTGTAGCAACATATGATCTTCAGCCTGAGATGAGTGCTCCAGAGGTAAGCGAGAAGCTCAATGCAGCTATCCTTGGTGGCGAGTATGATGTGATCATCATCAACTTTGCAAACCCTGATATGGTTGGTCATACAGGTATTATCCCAGCAGCTATCCAGGCTGTAGAGACAGTTGACAAGTGCGTTGGCGCTGCTGTAGAGGCAATTGATAAGGTTGATGGTGTTCTCTTTATCTGTGCTGATCATGGTAACGCAGAGCAGATGATCAACTATGAGACCGGTGCTCCACATACAGCTCATACAACTAACCCTGTACCATTTATCCTTTACAACTATGGTGAAGATGTAGAGCTTCGTGAGGGCGGATGTCTTGCAGATATCGCACCTACACTTCTTGAGGTTATGGGACTTCCTCAGCCTAAGGAGATGACAGGCAAGTCACTTATTGTAAGAAAGTAATACAGAAGAATAATAAATGATGCGGCACCGCAATGTAGAGAACTATATTACGGTGCCGCGTTGGGTTTGGAGAATACAGATGAAGAAGTTTTTGGAAGAGTTTAAGGAGTTTGCCCTTAAGGGAAATGTGATGAGTCTTGCAATCGGTGTTATCATTGGTGGAGCGTTCCAGTCATTGGTTACATCTTTTACAGACTGTTTCATCACACCAATAATCAACAGTATCGGTGGAGCAGAGATTGGTGGACATTTTCAGATATTCCATACAGGACAGTATATCGAGTATGGAGCGTTTATTTCAGCAGTTATCAACTTCATAATCATGGCATTTGTTATATTTGTCATCATGAAGGGGATCAATGCGATTATGGATCTTGGTAAGAAGAAAGAGGAGGCAGCTCCTCTCACAAGAAAGTGCCCATACTGTATGGGTGAGATAGATATCAAAGCAACAAAGTGTATGCATTGTACATCTGATGTACCTCCTGCCCAGGAGTAGATCAGGTCTGACCTGGATCAGCGCCGGCGTAGGGATACATACAGCATAAGAAAAGCGGCTGTGCCTTATGGTATGGCCGCTTTTCGTCAAAAAAGATTAGCAGATAAACAACAGAGTATATATAAAGGAGACAGAAAAACATGATAAAAGAGTGCCTTGAAAATGTGAGAAAGAATGTACCTCTGGTACACAATATAACAAACTATGTAACTGTAAATGATGTGGCAAATGTCATTCTGGCGTGCGGTGGAAGTCCTATCATGTCGGATGATGAGGGTGACGTGGAGGATATTACAAGTATATGTGGTGGTCTGAATATCAACATAGGAACACTTAACAAGAACACTATTCCATCGATGTACCTGGCAGGGAAGAAGGCAAATGAACTTGGACATGTTGTACTTCTCGATCCTGTTGGAGCAGGAGCAAGTAAGCTCAGAACTGATACGGCTGTTGGACTTATGAAGGAGATTAGATTTGATGTTATAAGGGGAAATATCTCTGAGATCAAAACTCTGGCATATGGTTCCGGCAGCACAAAGGGTGTTGATGCCGATGTGGCAGATGCGGTTACGGAGGATACGCTTGATAATGCAGTGGCATTTGTCAAGAAGCTATCTGCTGAAACGGGATCTATCATAGCTGTAACAGGCGCGATAGACCTTGTTGCGGACAGCGAGAAATGTTATGTAATCAGAAACGGCCGTCCTGAGATGGGTAAGATCACTGGAACAGGCTGCCAGCTCTCAGGAATGATGACAGCATATGTTGTGGCAAATCAGGACAACAAGCTTGAGGCTGCTGCAGCGGCTGTCATGGTCATGGGACTTGCTGGGGAGATCGGTTATTCCCATCTGCAGGCTTTTGAGGGTAATTCAACATACAGGAACAGGATAATCGATGCCATATACAATATGGACGGGGATACACTTGAACAGGGAGCAAAGTTTGAAATCAGATAATTGACGGAAGTCTAATAATTGCCTGGATCTGCATCAGATCGGGATCGAAACATATAGGAAGGACGGATAGTATGATAAATTGCAGTGAGAAAGAGCTCTTGCTCTACGCAGTAACTGACAGACACTGGCTTGGTGAAGAGACTCTGTATGATCAGGTAAAGAAGGCACTTGACGGCGGTGCAACATTTGTACAGCTCAGGGAGAAGAATCTCGACAGAGAAGACTTCCTCGCTGAGGCGAAGGAGATACAGAAGCTTTGTAAGGAATATGGAGTTCCATTTGTCATCAATGACGAGGTCAGCATAGCAAAAGATATAGATGCTGACGGTGTACACGTGGGACAGAGTGATATGGAGGCCATGGACGTCAGAAAGATACTCGGCCCTGACAAGATACTTGGAGTGTCTGCACAGACTGTCGAGCAGGCGATTATAGCGGAAAAGCACGGCGCAGATTATCTTGGTGTAGGAGCAGTGTTTACAACAGGTTCAAAGGATGACGCGGACGATGTGAGCCATGAAACCCTTAAGGCCATTTGTGAGGCGGTGTCCATACCGGTCATTGCCATAGGCGGCATAACAAAGGATAATGTGGCCGAGCTTGCGGGCTCCGGAATATGCGGTGTGGCAGTTATAAGTGCTATATTCGGACAGAAGGACATACAGAAGGCCACAGAGGAGCTCAAGTTTTCTGTAGAGAATATGCTTGATGACTGACTAAATATATGATATAGAGGTGTATATGAAAAAAATAGTTATCAGTGATATAAAAGGTGCGATATTTGATATGGATGGGGTTCTGCTTGACTCTATGCCTATGTGGGATCATGCCGGAGAGATGTATCTGGCGGGGCAGGGGATACAGGCAGAACCTGATCTTGAGAAGGTGCTTTTCACCATGACCATGATGAAGGGTGCGGAGTATATGCAGGAACACTATGGCCTGAAGCTCAGTGCGGAGAAGATCATAGACGGTATCAATGAGACAGTGCGCGATTTCTATGCAAATAAAGTTGAACCGAAGTCAGGTGTGCCTGAACTGCTGAGGTTCTTAAAGAGATATGATATCCCGGTCACTGTTGCAACATCCACAGACAGATGCCATGTTGAGGCAGCACTTGTGCGGACGGGACTTATGAAGTATGTTGACAGGATATTTACATGTTCTGAGGTGGGGGTTGGCAAGGCAGCTTCTCCAAAGATATACGAGATGGCAGCTGAGTTTATGGGAACTCCGGCTTCGGATACATTTGTATTCGAGGACGCATATCATGCGGCGGAGACAGCACAGAACGGAGGATTTGTTGTGGTCGGTCTCTATGACGAATCCAGCAGGGACAGACAGGGAGATCTTATAGCACATTGTGATCATTATTTTAAGAGTATGGATGACATGCTGTGCAGTATAAATTCTGACAGAAGCCGTCTTGTGCCTGTCCTCACCATAGCCGGAAGCGATTCCTCAGGTGGCGCAGGTGTGCAGGCGGATCTCAAGACCATGCAGGCAAATGGCGTATTTGGTATGAGTGCGATCACAGCCCTCACGGCTCAGAATACCACAGGAGTGACTGCTATCATGAACGTTATCCCTGATGTACTTGGCGCCCAGATAGATGCGGTGTTTACCGATATACGGCCGAAAGCGGTCAAGATAGGAATGGTATCTGTTCCTGAACTTATTGATGTGATAGCTGACAGACTTGCCAGATACAATGCGGAGAATGTCGTGCTTGACCCTGTGATGGTGGCGGCCAGTGGTGCTAAGCTTATAAGCGATGATGCGGTGGAGGTCATGACTGGTAAACTGTTCCCACTTGCAAAGCTCATAACGCCAAACATACCTGAGACTGAGGCGCTCACTGGTATATCGGTGAAGAGCGTAGCTGATATGGAGAATGCCGCCAGATGTATATACGGAAAGTATGGCTGCGCTGTCCTTGTAAAGGGTGGACACAGCATAAATGATGCAAATGATATGCTTTTTGACGGAGAGAATATCACCTGGTTTTCGGGTGAGCGTATTGATAATCCGAATACACATGGCACAGGATGTACGCTTTCAAGTGCGATCGCTTCAAATCTCGCAAAGGAATATGATGTAAGTGATTCAGTCAGAATGGCCAAACAATATATATCCGGTGCCCTGGCGGCCATGCTGGATCTGGGATCGGGCAGTGGACCGCTGAATCATGGTTTCGATATACGAAGTAGATATATGTTATAAATCAGTATGTAAAAGTTAGAAATTCTTTCATTAAAAATTTTTAATCTATATCTATATAGTATTTTCACAGATTGTGTAGTATTATATTAAAACTAAATAATCTGGAGAAGAATACGATGGAGAAAGAACAGAGAAAACAGCTCGTTATTCAGATGCTTACAGCGGGCATTATCACATTCTGCCTGCTGTGGCTTCTGTTTTATATAAAAAAGTATGTGCCGTTCGGAGTACACTCACTCGCATCCAAGGATGCTGATTTTCAGTATCTTGATTTTCTGGCATATCTGAAGGATGTATTTGACGGCAAAAATAATATAGATTATTCTTTCAGCAAATCTATAGGAGGGGCCTGCATAGGAGTATTCAGTTATTATCTTTCCAGCCCGTTCAATTTATTGCTGTTGTTATTCGACAAATCCCAGCTTGTATTGTTCGTACATGTGATCATAACGTTAAAGCTTGCCTGTGCGGCGGCGACATTTGCATTTTATCTCAACAGGAGATTTGAAGAGTGGAATGATGGTTCTGTGAAAAAGCAGGCACTTATCATTTTTCTGGCGGTGAGCTATGCAGTGAGTCAGTATGGAATCGCCCAGGCATGTAATATAATGTGGCTTGACGGCTTCTATATGTTACCGCTCATAATGCTGGGCGTGTACAGAGTGGTTAACGGTGGCAGGCCTGTTATGCTTTCCGTATCAGTTGCATTGGCAGTTCTGTTCAACTGGTATATGGGCGGAATCAACTGTGTATTTGCCTGTTTCTGGTTTTTGTTTGAATTTGCATATTCAAGATTGTACAGTGGGGATACTAAGGCTGAGAAGACTGTCATAAAGGATTTTGCCGGAAAACTTGGACGGTTTATATATTCAATGCTGGCGGGAGTTCTGATCAGTGGGGTGTTGTTCCTTCCGACGATAGGTGCGATGCGTTATAGTGTAAGAGGAAGTCTTGATTTCGGCTCTCTGCTCGACATGTCATTTATCGGTGATGTTTCATCTGTGATAGACGGATATTCGCTTGGCGCACAGAGTCAGAAGGGAAGCGTGTCTCTGTACTGCGGATGTCTGGCGCTGATAGGATTTATTGGAATCTTCATCGGTAAGAAACACAATGTAAAGCAGAAGATATTGGCATTTGTCACGCTTGTGGTAATGCTGCTCATGTTTTACTGGAATCCATTGTGCATGGCATTTTCTCTGTTCAAAGAGGTTGGATCATATTGGTACAGATATTCACATGTTGGAATATTCTGCATATTATTCTTTGCCGCTGAATTTTTCCTCTCGGAGGATCTGAATGCTGTAAAATGGCGGGTTATCATTGCAAGTGCGATATTTAGTGCGGCTATGCTTGGTGTAAACTATCTGCATGGAGTCCAGGATAACAAACTTGTATGGCTGACCGCTGCGCTAATTGTAGGGGTAGCCGTTTTGATAGCACTCGTAAGCAGGCTTTCGAAAAACGTAGGAGCCGGAAGAGTGTTAGGAATTATATTTACGGTCATTCTGTGTGCAGTGCTGACTGTTGAGACAGGATACAGCGTGATGTTGCAAATGGACAATATCCATATCGACAACGGTGAGAGTTTTGTTGAGTATGAGACGGCTATGGAAGGCCTTATAAATGATCTGAAAGAATATGATTCCGATACATACAGGATCAGCCAGACCAGATCAAGGGCGACAAGATCACTCGAAAAAAAGAAAAACAATAATGGCAAAGATACGGATGATAATTTTAAATATAAGAACAATGTCAGAGCAAATTATGACGAGTCGTTTGGTTATGGGTATTGGGCGATAGGATCGTATGTGTCGACCGCTGACAGCACAGTGTTGAACTTCCTTGTGGACACGGGATACAGGAGCGAAGGCGATAACCTAAGTGTTGTCAACATGCCGGTGCTTGGAACTGATTCACTGCTGGGAGTCAGATACATCGTATCTGATTATGCTCTGGAGGGCATGAATAAAGTAGAGGATATTGCAGACAATGCAAATGGAGCCGATGTATACGAGAACCCATACAGCCTGCCTATGGCATTTGTATATGATTCAGGCAAATATACAGCGGCAAAATATAACGGCAATCCGTTTGAATATCAAAATGAGCTCTACAGCGAGCTGCTCGGCAGAAAGGTTGAGATCTATAAGCCTTTAAAGTACGAGACGGTTGTAAGTAAAGCGAAGAAGCGTGTATACAAGATGGAGATCCCGGAAGGCAATTACATCGCTTATGGCAATATCCCATGGAACAGTCTGTTTAACGCAAAGCTGAATGTCAATGGAATATACAGGACCAGATATGCCAGATGGCTTTCGCCGTCAGTGTTCAATATTCCTGTAAATGAGGATCGTGATTACTACAAGGTTGTGCTTCACTCAAAGATGAAGCTAGATCTGGATGATGGAGCAGAGCAGTTTTATGTTCTTGATCTGGATTTGCTGAAAAGCATAGCAGAGGAGCTTGAGAAACATACCCCTGATGTGATGGATATAGAAAATGGCAGCGCAGAATTTGTTGTAAATGCCAAGGAAGGACAGAGTTTATTCACATCTATTCCTTACTGTGATGGTTGGACAGTCAAAGTTAACGGCCAGAAGGTACAGCCGGATAAGGTGGTAGACAGCCTGTATTCTATAAGTCTTGTTGAGGGTGATAATGTTGTTGAGATGAAATTCCATGTGAAATATGCAGGCGTAGGTATTGCCTGTTCGATAATAGGTATCGCAATGCTGGTATTTGCGGAGTTTTACAGAAAACGAAGAAAATAGTTATTGAATATATTATTTTGTTGTGTTATTATGTTTCAAGTTGGTGTTAAAATTATACACACACCATTTTTTCGGAAACGGAGGTGTTAAGATGCTGAAGACAATATTAATGGTAATTTATGTTATAGTATGTATAGTATTAGCAATAGTGGTTCTTTCACAGGAAGGAAAGGATGCGAGCCTTACAAGTTCCATATCAGGAGCAGGCGGCGGATTTGACAATTCCTACTGGAGCAAGAATAAGGGAAGCTCAAAGCAGGAGATACTTAAGAAGATAACAGCAGTTCTCACAGTTCTCTTCTTTGTACTTGCATTACTGCTTGACTCAAAGCTTTTCAACTAATAATGATTTCTGATGCTTACATATATTAACTGATATATGTAAGCATTTTTTTGCTCATTATGCAATGTATTTGTGCGGTAGGGATGCGGGCATAATGTATATAGAAAGGGTTTGTTATGGATAATAAGGATTTGGAGTTATACAACAGAAGAAAACAGACGGTATATGAATTTATATGCGATGATGATTATCCGCCTATGAAGTTCAAGGAGATGTGTACATTCCTTCAGGTCCCGGGAGATGAGAGACAGACATTTCTCGATATACTGAATGACCTCACAGAGGAGGGACTGATCATCAGATCGGCAAAAGGACGATATCAGAAGGTCGGAGAAGGAACATACAAGGGAACATTTATCGGCAATCAGAGAGGTTTTGGATTTGTCCGCGTTGAGGGCATGAAGGAGGATTTCTTTGTCCCTGAGAAGAATACCATGGGAGCGTTCCACGGTGATACAGTCCTCATACGTGCGGAGGACAGACCGAAGGGAATGAAGCAGGAAGCATCGGTTATAAAGATACTTGAGCGTGGACTAAAGAAGGTTGTCGGAGTCTATCAGAAGAATAAGAACTTTGGATTTGTCATACCTGACAATCTGAAAATAGATGGAGATATATTTATATCCAAGGCAAATTCCATGGGCGCCATGGCTGGACATAAGGTTGTGGCGGAGATCATCAGTTATGGAGACAAAGTGAAGTCTCCGGAGGGAAAGATTATAGAGATACTTGGACATATAAATGATCCGGAGAGTGACGTGCTGTCTGTGGTCAGAGCTCTGGACATTCCAGTCGATTTTCCTGACGAGGTCATGGACAGCCTCTCACAGATCCCTGATTTTGTCAGCGCATCGGAGATGGCAGGCAGAACGGATCTCCGACATCTTCAGACAGTGACGATAGATGGCGAGGATGCAAAAGACCTGGACGATGCCATAACACTCTATGAGGCGGACGGAATGTACAAGCTTGGTGTGCACATAGCTGACGTGACCCACTATGTAAAGGAGAATTCCCCTCTGGATAAAGAGGCACTTAACAGAGGTACAAGCTGTTATCTCGTGGACAGGGTAATACCTATGCTTCCACACAAGCTGTCAAATGGTATCTGCTCGCTGAATGAAGGACAGGACAGACTTGCACTTAGCTGCCTTATGGACATAGATCAGAAGGGCCACATAGTAGGACATAAGATATGTGAGACTGTGATCAATGTGGACCGTAGAATGTCATATACAAGTGTGTCTGCAATTGTCGAGGATCACGATCCAGGGGAGACCAGAAAATATGAGGAGCTTGTGCCCATGTTCGAGATGATGCTTCATGTGTCGGATCTTCTCAGAGCGAACAGAAGAAAACGAGGCTCAATAGATTTTGATTTTGACGAATCGAAGATCAAGATAGACTCCGACGGCAAAGTTGTATCAATAGGTGTATATGAGAGACGCAGATCCAATGAGATCATTGAAGATTTTATGCTTGCTGCAAATGAGACGATTGCTGAGGATTATTTCTGGCAGGATATACCATTTGAGTATCGAGTGCATGAGACACCTGATGCAGACAGGGTTGAGCAGCTGGCGCTCCTTATAAGTAATTTTGGAATGTACTTTAAGGCATCAAAGGAGAATATACATCCGAAAGAATTCCAGAAGCTGCTTGACAGGATAAAGGGTGAGCCTTATGAGAATCTTGTGAGTAGGATGGCGCTGAGGACCATGAAACAGGCGAAGTATTCAACGGAGTGCACAGGACATTTTGGACTTTCGTGTAAGTATTACTGTCATTTCACTTCTCCTATAAGGAGATATCCAGATCTGCAGATACATCGTATAATAAAGGAAAATATACATGGCAGACTTGACTCGAGGAGAATAGAACATTATAGCATGATACTTGACAGGGTGGCTGATGACAATTCGCGCAAGGAGAGAAGAGCTGAGGAAGCTGAGCGTGATGTGGAGAAGCTCAAGAAGGTGGAATATATGTCAGCTCACATTGGCGAGGTCTATGACGGATTTGTCTCGGGAGTTACAAACCGGGGAATGTTCGTGGAACTGCCGAATACGGTGGAAGGCTTTGTGAACGTGGCAGATATGCTCGACGATTATTACTATTTTTCTCAGGAAGATTATGCTATGATAGGTGAGGACACGGGCAAACAATATGCCATCGGTGATCCTATACAGATAAAGGTGAAGAATACAGACAAGATGACGAAGTCGATAGATTTCAGTATTGTATATAAAGGAGAGGATACATTTGTCAAAGGAAAGAGGAAACACTCTCATCGCAAATAACAAAAAGGCATATCACGAGTATTTTATAGAAGAGAAGTTTGAGGCCGGAATAGAGCTTGTGGGAACCGAGGTAAAGTCCATAAGACAGGGACACTGCAGTATCAAGGAAGCATTTGTCGGAATAGACCACGGCGAGGTGTATGTGTACAGAATGAATATCAACCCATATGAGAGGGGGAATATATTCAATAAAGATCCGCTCAGGACGAGAAAGTTGCTGCTCCACAGGTACGAGATCAACAAGCTCATCGGACAGCAGAAGGTGAAGGGTTATACCATTATGCCGCTCAAGGTATATATCAGAGATGGACTTGTCAAGATGGAGATAGGTCTGGCAAGAGGTAAGAAGCTCTACGACAAACGTGAGGATATCGCCAAGAAGGATATGAAGCGCGAGATGGAGAGAGATCTCAAGAGTAGGAGCAAGGACTTCTGATCGTGAGCGTTTGTGGAATTTCTGTGAAATCAAACTTATTATTGGAAATATGATACAGCATGTGTTATACTAGCAGGGTGTTGAAGAAGATAAGCTGGTTCAGATATAATGTGTGTATCGGAATCAAATAAACGATAGTCTGGAGAAGGGCGTTATGAGTCAGAGTAAAGTAGATAAGAAGAAATATGAGAAAAAGCACCGCAAGGAGATTCTCAGGAAGCAGAAGATCAAGAAGATAACAGCTATAACAGTTACGATTGTTGTTATCGCTGCTATAGTTGGAAGTGTTGCGGGTGTGAAGATATATAAGGCGATACCTAAGTACGTTGATGCTTCAAGCTTATCAGAATATGTTGATAAGACTTGGAAGGACAGCGGTTATGACACTCTGTTTTCTGCCACAGCCTCAGATGCTGAGGACACAGCAGATACAACTGAAGCTGCAGAAGATACAGCAGAGGCGACAGATGCAGCGGAAGATACAACTGCTGACGCTGAGTAACAGCATCTGATAAATTAAGATATATAGGCGCAGGTATCATTGTGATATTTGCTGCATATATTATATATGATCGGTTATCACTGATCTATGATCAGGGGTTGACTGGTTTCGACAGGGGTTTTGAAGCTATGGAAGCCATCCGTGGACCAGAGCCACGCTAAAAGCTGGAAAAAAATAAACGCTAACGATAATTTAGCATACGCTGCCTAAGGGCAGTCGTCATCCTTTAGGAACGCCGAGCCTTTAGGAATGGCGTCGATTTTCGGCAAACTCCTGCATCTAAGCTTTGCGATGTAGGAAAATCCATGAAGCTACTAAGGTCTATAGCATGTTAGTGGGCGATAGGCTGAGGAAATGTTAAAGCACTGACTGTGATGGAAGAAACTGTAGTGAATGAGCTTTTGGACGCGGGTTCGACTCCCGCCAGCTCCACTATTTTTCATAAGGAGGGGCCCGCCGTAGGTGGGAGGAATCCTTCAGAGGAAGCGCACTGATGTGCGCGTAGGTCATCAAGCTACGCTTGACGACAAGTTATGAAGCACGCAGACGCCTGCGAACGAAGTTCGCCTTCTAATGCGTCTGCTCCACTTGACTGAATTAAGTCGAACAAGATATTTAATGCAACAGGGCATATAGAAATCAATCTATATGCCCTGTTTGCTAAAAAACGGATAAAATCCGAAAATTCTTCTTGCATCTACAATTTCAGTATGTTATATTAAATGAGTTGTGAAAAGAGTGATGGTCCTCTGTGCCCATATATCCGGTGGATATGGTAGTAAGAACATCAGAATATTAAGGAGGAACACAATGAACGATTACATTAAGAATCTTGAAGCTTCACAGATGAAGGAGAGCGTTGATGAGTTCAACGTAGGAGACACTGTTAAGGTACACAACAGAATCAAAGAGGGTAACAAGGAGAGAATCCAGATCTTCGAGGGTACTGTAGTAAAGAGACAGGGCGGAAGCAACAGAGAGACATTCACAGTTAGAAAGATCTCTAGCGGATGCGGTGTTGAGAAGACATGGCCTGTACACTCACCTTTCGTTGAGAAGATTGAAGTTGTAAGAAAAGGTAAAGTTAGAAGAGCTAAGATTTACTACTTACGTTCAAGAATTGGTAAGGCAGCAAAGGTTAAGGAGCTTGTTAAATAATAAAGCTTGTAACATGAAAGTAAAAGTGGCTGGAGTATTTCTACTCCAGCCATTTTTAGAATGGATGAAATGAACTGAACAAATATATTGATGATTGAAGGATAGAATTCATGAGTGAGAGATATGACAGACTCCGAAGGATAAGGAGAGAAAAAAGGCGTCAGAGAAGACAACAGAGATCATTGAAAAAGACTATGAAGAGCGCACTTGGCTGGTTCATATCGATACTGACAGCGGCTATACTTGGTTATGGTTTTGTTGCATTTGGATTCCAGACGGTATATATGGTAGGACCATCCATGGAGCCGACACTGACGGATGGAGAATCGTATCTGGTCAATAAGGCTGTTTATCTGGTGACATCCCCGGAAAGATACGATGTGGTAGCGTATCGTATAGTTGAGAATCAGGACAAATACTATTCCATCAAGAGAGTGGTAGGCCTGCCGGGTGAGACTGTGCTTATCCAGAATGGTCAGGTATATATAAATGGCAATCCGCTTGCAGATTATCCCGTCGACTGTGAGATAAAAACAGCCGGAATAGCGGAATCTGCGATCACACTTGGAGAGAATGAATACTTCCTGCTCGGAGATAATCCGGACAACAGCCAGGATTCAAGATTTCAGGCGGCTGGCAATGTGCAAAAGAGCGAGATGCTGGGCAGAGTAAAGATAAAATAGAGGTAGAGATATGAATATACAGTGGTATCCCGGACATATGACAAAAGCAAGACGAATGATGCAGGAGGATATAAAACTTATAGATATCGTCATAGAGCTGGTGGATTCAAGAATCCCATTCAGTAGTAAGAATCCTGATATAGACGAGCTTGCAAAGAACAAATACAGACTCATACTCCTCAACAAATCAGATCTTGCGGATGATGCAGTCACAACAAAGTGGGAAAACTATTATAAGAATAAAGACTTTGCCGTTGCAAAGATAAATGCCCGTGACGGTATGGGGATGAAGAGTATCAACAATATCGTGCAGGAGGCCTGCAAAGAGAAGATAGAGAGGGATAGAAAAAGGGGAATCATAAACCGTCCGATAAGGGCGATGATAGTCGGTATCCCGAATGTCGGCAAATCCACGTTTATCAATTCCTATGCGAGAAAGGCCTGCACCAAGGTTGGAAATAAGCCTGGTGTCACAAAAGGCAAGCAGTGGATAAGACTTGGAAAGAATATTGAGCTTCTGGACACTCCCGGTATTTTATGGCCGAAATTCGATGATGAGGCCGTTGGTCTCAGACTTGCGTTCATAGGTTCGATCAATGATGAGATACTCAGCATAACGGATATAGCGGTTGAATTAATTAAATTTTTACAGGCAAACTATTGTAATACCCTTGTTCAAAGGTATAATATTGAAAGTGTTGATGATCCTGTACAGATGCTGACAGGTATCGCAGAGAAGAGACAATGCATTAAGAAGGGCGGGGAGCTCGATTATGACAAGGCTGCGGCTCTGCTGATCGATGATTTCAGATCGGGAAAGCTGGGGCGTATTACATTGGAGACCCCGAAGGAAGACTAGATGAGTGAAGAAAACAAGAATGTTGCTGATGCGTTAAACGATATATTTGAGGATGACCCTGCGAAGAAGGAAAGGGACAAAGAGATCGCCAAATATGAGAAGAAGCGTCAGAAAGCGATAGATAAAGAACAGAAGAAGGCTGCAAAAAAGGCTGCGAAGGAAGCAAAGGAAGCTGAAAAGAAAAATGCCGACGATGAGCAGGAAAATAAGGAGAAGTCCTCCTGGTCCTGGGACAAAGCAGTCGCTGAGAGTTCGGCTGATGCAAAGGCGGAGACAGCAGATAAATCGGAAGAAGCATCTCAGAAGAAGACATCGGAAGAAGCTGCAGGAGCAGCTAAATCTGAGAGCTCAGATAAAACTGCAGAAGTGGTTAATACAGACTCTTCTGAAGAAGTGTACAATGAGGATGGAGAACTCGACGAGAAGGCTTTAAAGAAGCAACTCAGGAAAGAGAAGAAAGAGGCAAAAAAGAAAGAAAAGGCCGAAAAGGAAGTCAATATTGTCAAGGATCTCATATTTCTGTGTATTTATATAATAATAGTAATTGGCATATGCTGGGCTGTGCTCACATTTGTCGGACAGCGAACAGAGGTCAGTGGAGAGTCCATGAGCAATACTCTTCACAGCGGAGATACATTATGGATTGACAAGCTTGAGTATGAATTTGGCTCGCCGAAGAGATTTGATGTGGTTGTATTCCCGTATGGAGACGATGATGAGACCTTCTTCATCAAGCGTATAATCGGACTTCCGGGTGAGACAGTGTATATAGACGAAGATGGTGTTATCTATATAAATGACGAGCCTCTGGAGGGCGATGTGTATGGCAGAGAGGCTATAGCCAGCGACAAGCGCGGAGTTGCAGCCGAGGAGATCACACTGGGTGATGACGAGTACTTTGTTCTGGGAGATAACAGAAACAACAGCCGTGACAGCCGTGTGGAGGATGTTGGCAATATACACAAGAAAGATATCATTGGCAGGGCTGTATTCAGATTTACAGGCGGTTTTGGCAAGATAGAATAGGATAAGATATCAGGGGCTGTTGCCTAAAAAGTGGCAATGGTCCTTGTTTTTAGGTGGAGGACATATGGAAAGTATAGCGGAGATAAAAAAAGTATTTGCTGATGCTGATATAAGTGAATATTCGGGGCTTATCGAGAAGTATGGCGACGATGAGAGAGATGGGGTAAAGAAGATCATAGCGTCCGCTCAGAAAAAGATCAATGCTCTTGAAAAGGAAAAAGCCCGCAGCTATAAAATGTTTGAATTTGAGAGAAAATACGCTGATAAGGGATATATATGTGGTATAGATGAGGTCGGAAGAGGCCCGCTTGCAGGCCCTGTAGTGGCTGCTGCAGTCATTCTTCCAAAGGACTGTGATATTTTATACCTCAACGACTCCAAGCAGCTCACACCGAAGAAGAGGGAGGCTCTATACGATGAGATCATGGCGAAAGCTGTAGCTGTAGGCGTGGGTATGGCAAACGAGAAAGTAATTGACGAGATAAATGTTCTCAATGCAGATTACGAGGCGATGAAGCAGGCTATATCGAAGCTTCAGGTTAAACCACAGCTCCTGTTAAACGATGCGGTTAATATTCCGGGTGTTGATATCGAGCAGGTAGGCATAATAAAAGGTGATACGCTGTCTGCGTCGATTGCGGCAGCAAGTATAATTGCAAAGGTTACAAGGGACAGGCTTATGGTTGAGTATGACAGTCTGTATCCGGGGTATGGATTTGCAAAAAACATGGGATATGGTACGGCAGAGCACATTGATGCGCTCAAGAAGATCGGTCCGTGCGCAATACACAGAAGGACGTTTATCAAGAACTTTGTATAACAATTGTTCATCACACATATATTCATGGAAAGGTGAAATGATGTATAACAGCAGAGCAACCGGTAATGAAAAGGAAGCTTTAGCTGCTGATCATCTGGCTGGCAGGGGCTATGAGATCCTGTGCAGGAATTTCAGGGTGGCCAGCGGTGAGATAGATATAGTGGCAAAACACGATGGATATATAGTGTTTATCGAGGTGAAGTATAGGTCCGGAGTACATAAGGGCTTGCCGGAGGAGGCTGTCGATGTGCGCAAGCAGAGACAGATATGTAGGACTGCATTATTCTTCCTGAACAAATATGGATATGGAATGGACACCCCGGTTAGATTTGATGTGATAACCATACTTGGTGAGGATATACATCATATAGAAAATGCATTTGAGTATTCGGGATATTGATAGGATGGCGGATATGGATATAAAGTATATTAGGAAAGACAATTCAACACATGTCCACACGGTGGATGGCGTGGATTATATATCATTTGACAAATTGGACAGAGCCGGAGTTGTAAATGCATTCTCCACCAGGATCGGCGGAGTGAGTGAGGGATATCTGGGTTCCATGAACCTGAGCTTCCACAGAGGCGATGATGCGGATCTGGTAATGGAGAATCACCGCAGATTTGCCACTGCAGTGGGGTATGATCACGAAAAGCTTGTGTTCTCAGATCAGGTGCATAAGACAGACATATATAAAGTTACAGAGAAGGATGCCGGAAAGGGAATAATCAGAGAGTCGGATATTCTGGAGATCGATGGACTTATGACGGATGTTCCGGGAATACCACTTATGACATTTTATGCGGACTGTGTCCCTGTACTGTTCTATGATCCGGTGAAAAAGGTTGTTGCGGCGAATCACTCCGGGTGGAAGGGAACCGTCAGCAAGATAAGCGGACATATGATAAACAGATTGAAGTCTGAATATGGAACATCTCCAGAGAATCTCATTTGCGCCATAGGACCTTCTATATGCAAGAATTGCTATGAGGTGAGTGAAGATGTAGCTGAACGCTTTATGGCGGCATATACGGAAGCAGAGGCGGCTCAGATCTTATTTAGCAAGGGTAATGGCAAATATCTGCTTGATCTCCACAAGGCCAACTATTACAATCTTGTTGATTCAGGTGTAAAACCTGAGAATATTGACGTGACAAATATATGTACATGCTGTAACAGCGAATGGCTTTTTTCACACAGGGCGAGCAAAGGCCTGCGGGGTAATCTTGCGGCGGTGATCATGCTCCCTGAATGATAGGGTGTTATTCATTTGCTGCAGCTTTTGATCCGTAGACAATTAATATAGAAGAGGAAATTATGGAACATATTGTAAAGGAAATACTTGAGGGAAGTATAGCTCAGGAGATGGAGATCGAACCGGGAGATAATATTCTGGCGGTCAATGACCACCCTATAGAGGATATATTTGACTATCAGTATCTCATAAATGACGAATATATAGAACTTCTCGTGAGAAAGTCTGACGGCGAGGAGTGGCTTCTGGAGATAGATAAGGATTATGACGAGGATCTAGGGATTGTTTTTGAAAATTCCCTGATGGATAATTACAAGTCTTGCTATAACAAGTGCATATTCTGCTTTATCGATCAGAACCCGAAAGGTATGAGAGACACTATATATTTCAAGGACGATGATTCCAGACTGTCATTTCTTCAGGGAAATTATATTACCCTTACTAATATGAAGGAAAAGGATATTGACAGAATAATCAATTATCACCTTGCTCCGATAAATATATCAGTGCACACTACCAATCCCAAGCTGCGCTGCAGTATGCTGAACAACAGATTTGCCGGTGCCATACTTGACTATATAAGGAAATTTTATGAAGCTAGTATTCCTATGAATGGACAGATAGTTCTGTGCAAGGGGATAAATGACGGGGAGGAATTGTGGCGTACGATCTCTGATCTTATGGAGTTTGTTCCTGTTATGGAGAGTTTGTCCGTGGTTCCTGTCGGTTTGTCAGATTACAGAGATGGCTTGTTCCATCTTGAACCGTTCAACAGAGAGGACGCCTGCGAGGTTATTGATATAATAGAACATTTTCAGAAAAAGGCATTTGAAAAGCATGGCACACATTTTGTCCAGGCAAGTGATGAATGGTATATAAATGCCGGCAGGGATTTCCCTGAGGCTGACAGGTATGATGGCTTTATCCAGCTTGAAAATGGTGTGGGCATGGTGAGACTGCTCATGGATGAGTTTGATGAAGAGTGGAGCTGCGTAGAGGGCGATGACAGAGAGTATGAGGTGTCCATGGTTACTGGAGTGCTCGTATATGATTCCATAAAGCTCCTTGCTAACAGGATCCCTGAGAAGTTCCCTAATGTGAAGGTGCATCTGTATAAGATCATTAATGATTTCTTTGGACACAGGATAACTGTAACAGGATTGCTTACGGGCGGTGATATAAGAAAACAACTCACAGGAAAGCCTCTTGGGCAGCGTCTTATACTGCCTTCCAATACTCTTATGGCGGATGAGCCAAAATTCCTTGATGATGTGACGCTTGCAGAGCTCACAGATGCTTTACAAGTCGATGTTTGTATTGTAGAATCAAGTGGTGCTGATTTTATTCATGCAGTAATTGGCGATGATATGTAATTAATTATATATGGAGGAAGATAGAATGAGTAAACCTATAGTTGCCATAGTGGGCAGACCCAATGTAGGTAAATCAACTCTGTTCAATGTGCTTGCCGGAGAAAAGATATCCATAGTTCAGAATACACCGGGAGTTACGCGAGACAGAATTTATGCTGATATCAACTGGCTGGATTACAATTTCACTCTGATAGACACAGGAGGAATTGAGCCGGAGTCAGACAATATTATACTTAAGAGCATGAGAGAACAGGCAGAGATAGCCATAGAGACAGCGGACGTCATCCTGTTCATGACGGATGTCAGACAGGGAATGGTTGATGATGATGTCAAGGTTGCCGATATGCTCAGAAGATCCAAGAAACCTATAGTTCTCGTTGTCAACAAGGTAGACAGCTTTGAAAAGTTCATGCCGGATGTGTATGAGTTCTATAATCTTGGACTTGGAGATCCACATCCTATATCAGGTTCATCCAGACTTGGAATAGGAGATATGCTCGATGAGGTGGTATCACACTTCAATGAGTCTGCAAAGGATGACACGGAGGATGAGAGACCTAGAATCGCCATCATAGGAAAGCCAAACGTAGGAAAATCTTCTATAATTAATAAGCTTCTCGGTGAGGACAGGGTTATTGTATCAGATATAGCCGGAACCACAAGAGATGCCGTGGATACAGAGATCGTCAGAAATGGCAGAGAATATGTATTCATAGACACAGCGGGACTCAGACGAAAGAGCAAGATTAAAGAGGATATAGAGAGATACAGTATCATAAGAACAGTATCAGCGGTTGAGAGATGTAATGTTGCAGTCCTCGTAATAGACGCAACGGAGGGAATAACCGATCAGGATGCCAAGATCGCGGGAATCGCACATGATCGTGGCAAGGGAATGATAATAGCTGTGAACAAATGGGATGCCATCGAGAAGAATGACAAGACCATATATAAGTTTACAGAGGAGATCAGAAACAAGCTTTCATACATGCCGTATGCGGAACTGCTCTTCATATCAGCCCAGACCGGACAGAGACTTCCAAAGCTGTTCGAGACCATAGATGCTGTTATAGAGAATCATTCACTCCGCATAGCTACTGGTGTTCTGAATGAGATTATGAGTGAGGCGGTTGCTATGCAGCAGCCACCATCAGATAAGGGTAAGAGACTTAAGCTCTATTATATTACCCAGGTGTCAGTAAAACCTCCTACATTTGTCATATTTGTAAATGACAAGGAGCTTATGCATTTCTCATATACACGTTATATAGAGAACAGGATAAGAGAATCCTTTGGATTCAGAGGTACACCTCTAAAATTCATAATCAGGGAGAGGAAAGAGAAGTAGTCATGGAGATGTTGATTAGAGCTATATGTCTGGTTGGGGGCTATGGAGTAGGACTCATTCAGACAGCGTATATTTACGGCAGGATAAAAGGTGTTGATATAAGAAAGTATGGAAGTGGAAATGCGGGAACGACAAATGCACTGAGAGTTCTTGGAAAGAAAGCTGGACTGATAGTTTTCCTGGGGGATTTCCTCAAAGGAATAATCGCCTGCTCACTGACACATATCATACTTGGCCAGTTAGGTATAGGTGATGCATACATGTTCGTACTGTATACAGGACTTGGAGTTGTGCTTGGTCATAACTTCCCATTCTATATGCAGTTCAAGGGCGGCAAGGGAATTGCTGCCAGCGGCGGAATGATAGTAGGTCTGTGGGACTGGAGATTGGTAGTGATACTCCTTGCAGCGTTCGTTATAAGTGTTGTGATAACAAGATATGTATCGGTTGGATCACTTACGATCATGATCGGATTCTTCATATTATACACAGTATTTGCAATTCATGGAGATTATAATTTCACATCGAATGCCAAAATGATCGAAGGAATAATCATGGCGGGAATCATAGCCGGAATGGCCGTGATAAGACATTGGCAGAATATCAAGAGACTGATAGCGGGAACAGAGAATAAGTTGTCGTTTGGTTCTAAGAAGGCTTGATGGAAAGCGGAAGCGAATAGAGAGTTATTGAATACCCTCCTTACTGGATAAACCAGGAAGGAGGGGGTTTTTTTGTAGTGAGCAACGTTTTATAGATGTCTGGATAAAATAAAATCAGATAACATAATGAGTATACATAAAACTGAGATTATGGTTATGTGATATTTATACGCAGTGAAAAGTGTATTAAAAACCGTTGAATAGAATAATGTGAGTTTACATAACTGGACAAAAATCTAAAAATACAGTAAAAAATTGCAAAAACATCCATGTATTGTCACTATGGACTGGATTAAATGATGAAAAAAAGTTAAAATAGAAAAAGTGATTCAAGGATTGAAAAAAGAAATATAAATATTTTGGAGGTATTTTACGATGAAAATAGGTGTTCTTGGAGCAGGTGGATGGGGTTCTGCACTTGCTAATCTGCTGGCAGGAAATGGACACGAGGTTATAGTGTGGTCTATAGATGAGAGAGAGGTTGCCATGCTCAAGGAATTTCATGAGCAGAGAGACAGACTTCCGGGCGTTATACTTAACAACAGTATTGAATATACAACAGATGCGTCAAAGGCTGTTATCGGTCAGAAGATGATAGTGTGCGCAGTGCCTTCTCCGTTTGTCAGAAGCACAGCAAAGAGCATCGCTGACAAGGTGAGCGACGGACAGCTTATCGTGAATGTCAGCAAGGGAATAGAAGAGTCCACACTCAAGGCTCTCGTGGAGATCATTGAGGAAGAAATTCCACAGGCTAAGGTGGCTGTCCTTTCGGGTCCGTCACATGCAGAGGAAGTAGGCCGCGAAATACCTACAACGGTAGTTGCCGGTGCCCGTGATATAGAGATTGCAAAGACGATCCAGAACGCATTTATGAACGATTATTTCAGGGTATATACAAGCACTGATGTGACTGGTATTGAGCTGGGTGGTTCAGTGAAAAATGTAATAGCTCTGGCAGCCGGAATATCAGATGGACTTGGACTTGGCGACAACACGAAGGCTGCTCTTATGACCAGAGGAATGGCGGAGATCATGAGACTTGGACTTGCCATGGGCGCAGATGTCAAGACGCTGTCAGGACTTTCAGGAATGGGAGATCTTATAGTTACATGTACATCCAAGCACAGCCGTAACAGGAATGCCGGTTATCTCATCGGTCAGGGAAAGACCTATGAGGAGGCTATGGCGGAGGTCAAGATGGTTGTTGAGGGTGTTTATTCTGCCAAGGCAACACTGGCACTTGCCAGGGAGCATGGGGTTGAGATGCCTATCGTTGAAGCAGTCAATAACGTATTATTTAATGGCATGACGGCAAAAGAGGCTCTCACAGAGCTTCTCAACAGAGACAGAAAGAGTGAATTGTAATCGATTATATTTTATATGTTTGATATATTTCGATAGATTATGCTGCCGAAGAATAGTAGTACAAAATCACCTAATAATTAAACGATAAAGTAAATGTGAACAAAAAAGCAACAGAAAACTGTTCTTTTTGTTCACAAACTGTTTACAATTACCATGTGTTATGATAAATTTAAAGCAAGTTTGTAATTCGAAAAATAATTAGAAAAGAGGTATTACAATGGCAAAAACTACGAAAAAGCTTATAGCACTGCTGCTGGCGGTAGTTATGATAACTACGTTGATTTCGCCTTCTAATTATAGTTGGTCAAATGCGGCCGAGACGAGAGGAGGAGACGCATACGCCACGGCTACTGATTCGATAGCAATGCTGTCGAGTGCAGCAGTAACCGGAAATCTTGAAGATTATATTACTGGAGCTACGATTGCTGATAAAGCAGGTAATATATATGGTAGCAGTTCCAGACCGTCCACAACGCCGCTTCCTGTAGATCCAAATGATCCTACAAAAGCCGGTGTAGATATCCAGATGTCTATGGATATAGTGTTCCCGGAAGATGTTGTTAATAGCATATTGGAGTCTGGTGAAGATGCAACATTTACTTATACGATGCCGGATACCATAAAGTTTAATTCCGATATTCTGAATGAGGATATAACTGATGGAAGTGGTAACAAGATCGGTTCGTATTCAGTTGTGAACGGAGTCCTTACTGCGACTATCAATCATACAGCACTCAAGGGGGGAGCCCAGCTCAAGGCTTTCTTCAAGGCGTGGATCGATATGGATCTCACAAAGTACAATGAGAAAAACCAGGTCGAGAACAAATTCACAAGCACTGTGATTGTGACTGTGGATGTGGATTTCAAGCCTGATGTGGATGTGAAGAAGACCGCATCCGAGGGTAGAGTTACAGATCCTAAGGATGGATATGTATACTTTGACTATACCGTAGAAGTTTCATCCAATCATGGAAGTGCCAGTGAGGATCTGAACTTTAGTGATGTTATAGCCAACGACATAGCAGGTGTCACACCTGAAGTTACAGATATAAAGGTGATCAAGTCTGACAACACAGACTGCAGCTCATCACTCACATATAACAGTAGTACCTCTACTATAGAAGGAACTCTTCCTGCACTCGGTGCAAAGGAGTCATATAAGATAACCTATACAGTAAAGAGTAAAGTCGATGATCTTTCTCAGGACGTGATCAATCTGAACCAGAGCAATATCGCGGAGGCTAAGAATTCAAAGGTTGATGATAAGGATCAGACCAACAAGGGCTACAAATATGTGAAGGACGGTGCCACAGATCTCAAGGTTACAAAATCCTCAGATGGTGTGAGCAATTATCCTGACGATCACAAGATAGTTTACAAGTACAAGGTTATAGTAAGTTCTGAGTATGGAAGCGATGGTGATATTACACTCGATGATATTCTTGCAAATGAACTTGACTCAAAACTTGGATCTGATGCCAAGAGATCAGTACAGAATGTTACATGCAAGCTCAAGGACAGCAACGGACAGTACACGGATGTCACAGCAAATGGATATGTGACTCCTGCAACAGGAACCATAGGAAATGGTGAAACAGTTATAAATGGAAAGCTTCCGAAGCTTGACGCTAATTCACAGTATGAGATCACATACGAGGTTGTTGTCTCAGATATTGCCGATGACATCGGAATCATAAATGTACACAATAAGAATGGTGTAGACGTGTCAGATGATTCACATGACGAGCATACTGATAACGACAGCAGTACATGGTACAATGCCGGCAAGTCTACAGCATCCATAAGTAAGACCGGTTCACTGTCAGGTGACAAGTCAACCATAACATGGACAGTAACCGTGAATGCGGATAAGAAGAAGAATCTGACAGGAATGTCAGTATCGGATATACTCACAAAGAATGGAACAGAGCTCACAGACGAAAAGACGTGCAGCGTATCCATAAATGACACAGATGTTTCAACCACTATCAATCTTCCTGCAAGCTTTGTGGAAGAGAATGGTAAACTTTATTTGACAGATGGAACTTCAAGGGTTGAGGTGACAGAGAACAAATCCAAGATCGTGTTCATCTACACAACAGATTCATCCAAGCTTGATAAGCTGACTGATGTTTATAAGAATGTAGCGACAATAGAGAAGAACGGAGTTACGGACAGCGCCAAGGCGACTGTAGAGGTGGCCGGTGATTCAATAAAGAAGGAATTCGTATCAGAGACGGAGAACGATGATACATATACCCTTGCATGGAAGTCTACAATATCTGGTGTTGACAAGCTCAATGCGAATGATACATATACTGACTCTGTAACATATGATAATGGAGCACTTCCAAAGCATTACTTTACGGCAGATCAGATAAACGGACTTACAATAGCTGGCCTTACAGAGGAAGTTGACTACAAGGTAAAGGTAACATACGCTGACTTCTCAAATGTATGGGGGCCAAAGTTTGCAACTGTTGACAGTGTTGCAGATGTTCCAGCATCATCTGACAACTACATAATGGGATATACAATAGAATTCCTCAGAGATATAACAGGTACAGAGGAGAACCCGATAGATTATGTTATCACATATAATACGACAGTAAAGTCTGACAGCAAGTATACGGCAGTCAATAAGGGTACTCTTACTATTGATGGTTCATCCAAGACATCACAGGATTCACATCCTGTATCTGGAATACCCCAGGGTTCTATAGTAGAGAAGTACAGCTATACCAATGGCGCTGACGAGAAGGAGAGTATTGTCGGATATGACAAGGCCAACAATGTGTTCGTATATAAGGTAGTTCTCAACGGTGACTTTGCGTATGGAGATGGAGACAGACTTTCCTTTACAGATACACTTCCGGCAGGAACTGAGCTCGATACTACATACCTTAAGCGTGATATGCTTCCAGGGGGTGTAGGAGAGACTGTTGGCCATGCTGGAATATATTTTGTTTCTTATTATGCAGATAATAAGACGAGACCTCAGACAGGTGCATATAATTATATAGAGAACTTTAATTTGGCAAGCAACAGTATTAGTTTTGACATAAAGTCACTTGAGTTTTATACCAGAAATGTCAAGGTTGTTGTCTACTATGCAGTCAAGGTCACAAAGGATATATCATCCGTTGTTGGTGGCAGTGACGTGGAATTCACCAACAATTGTTCGGCAACAGTTGTCAGAACCGACGGTTCAACTAAGACCAAGGATGACAGCGCAAAGGTTACTGTGACTGGACCGAATATTACCAAAACTGCAGGAAACTATGATAATGACACCAACAGTATTGAATATACTGTGTATATCAATGAGAAGGGTGAGGCTCTTGGCAATACAGGATCCATAACTGTAGTTGACAAGTATGACTACAGCAATGCGGCTGCAGTAAAGAGAGTATTTATCAAGGATGGTTCGCTTAAGCTTCTGTACGCAGATACAGGCGCTGAAGTTCCGGCGGACAAATACAGCTATACATATGCAGATGATACGACAGCTAAGATGTCTACACTGACACTCACCATGCCGGATGAGACAAAGTTTATCCTGAAGTATACATATACTCTTGTATATACAGGTAAGCTTACAGCGGATGTTAAGAACAGCGTTGGTATTCTTGGATCTACAAGTTCGGCAGATTCGTCATCGACGGACACGAACATCAATGATCAGGATTCATCAATGGGAACTGATACAGAGCAGTTTAATCTTTCGATAATAAAAACTGACTCTATAATGACAGGAATCAAGCTTGCTGGTGCGAAGTTTGAGCTTTACAGATATGGTGATCCAAACAACAGTGCAGACACTAACTGGAATCTCATGGTACCTGGAAGCGATGAGGAAAGAGTAACTAACGAACAGGGAAGACTTACATTATCAAGTTTGTATTATAATTACTATTACAAGCTTATAGAGGTGGAAGCACCTGAGGGTTATGAGAAGCTCACAGATCCTATATACATATATGAGAACAATATCTCATCCAGCCTGACAGGACCGAAACCTGCTGAGGTGACAACTGATTCTATCTCAGACATAGTCCTTGACAGCAAAGGTTCACAGGATTATACACTGCCAGTAGATAACACTCCTGAGAACAGAAAGATAACTGTTAAAAAGGTATGGAAGGATGCCGCAGGTGGAACACTGAAGGATATTCCGGTTGACAGTATAACAGTTAAGGTCTATGCATCAACTAATCCATCAAGTTACGACAAGAATACAGATCCTGTTGTAAAGACAATTACCTTAAATAGTGCAAATAAGTGGACAAGCGATGAGATAGAGCTTAAAGTAGCTGATGCAAATGGCAACTACCTCTACTACTTTGCAGAAGAGGATTTTGATAATGCTGATTACCAGGTCACAATAAGTAATAATGGAACAGCAACCGGAACGATCACCATCACGAACACCAACACAAAGGTGACAAATGAGACGATCGATATTCCTGTAACCAAGAAGTGGGATGACAGCGACAACATTCTGTCAGCAAGACCAAAGAACATCAAAGTTACACTTGCCACAGAGGATGCGGCGGGCAATATAACAAAGATCGTTGACAAGACACTTACACTCAATGATTCAAATAACTGGAGTGGAACATTTACAGATCTTGACAAGAAGGATGACGCTGGCAATCTGATTAACTACACAGTTGTCGAGAATGATGTGAATGGCTATACAGGAAAGCTTGAACTCACAAAAGATGAGAATGGAGTGGTTACGGCTGCAGAGCTTACCAACACACTGAATGTTGGAAAGATACAGATCGCCAAGCTGTTTAGTGGGGATCTTGATGATACAAAGCTCACAGATGCACAGAAGAGACAGATCACATTCACAATCGCAGGTCCAGATGGATATAATGGACCAACATCAGTTACATATGATCAGTTCACCGCTGGAAGCTACGTTGTAAAGAATGCTCCATATGGAACATATACAATAACAGAGACGAATGCTGCATTTGACGGATATAAGAACACAGTTACATATGCTGTAGGTGCTTCAAAAAATGATACAGATGCCACTGTAGAGATATCTTCAGATGCTACATCACTTGTGACCATTACCAATACCTATACTGCATACGTCAATATAAGCGGAACCAAGGTATGGGATGACAATGACAATCAGGATGGTCTGAGACCGAATAACATAACTGTTATTGTTAAGAATGGTGATACGGAAGTTGACAGGAAAACGGTTACACCTGATGCAGCAGGAAATTGGGCATACAGCTTTGAGAATCTTCCTAAGTATGATGCGGCAGGCAAAGCGATCGCATACACTGTATCAGAGGCAAAGGTAACTGGCTATAATACTCAGATAACCGGCAGTATAGAGAGCGGTTTTACCATCAAAAACACTCATACACCTGAGACAATTGACATTGAGGGAACCAAGACCTGGGATGACAATGATAATCAGGATGGTAAGAGAAAAGATGCTATCACAGTCAGACTCTATGCTGATGGCAGTGAGATTAACTCAGAGAGTGTAACTGCAGCAAAGGGCTGGAAGTACAAATTTGCAGATCTTCCAAAGTACAGAGGTGGTAATGAGATAAAGTACACCATCACTGAGGATACGGTTGAGGATTACAATACTGATATCAATGGATATGATATTACCAACAGTTATACACCTGGAAAGACAAGCATCTCAGTACTCAAGGAGTGGAATGATGCTGATAACCAGGATGGCAAGAGAGCTACAAGCGTAAAGGTTAAGCTTGTGGCAAACGGTATCGATGTCACGAACTCTGAGGTTACACTGAGTGCTGACAATCAGTGGAAACATACATGGAATGACCTTCCACAGAAGTCCGGCGGAAAGAACATAACATACACTGTTAAAGAGACTAGCATTATCGATGGATATAGCGCCAAAGTCACAGGCGATGCCAAGACAGGCTTTGTAGTGACTAATAGTCATAAACCTGAGACTATTGATATCGAGGGAACCAAGACCTGGGATGATAATAATAACCAGGATGGCAAGAGACCTGATAAAATCACAGTCAGACTTCTTGCAAATGGAACTGAGACCGCAACAAAAACAGTGACAAAGTTAGAAAATTGGAAGTACAGTTTTACAGATCTTCCAAAGTACAGCGATGGACAGGAGATAAAGTATACCATCACAGAAGACAGCGTAGAGGGGTATACGGCAGTTCCAAATGGATATGATATTACAAACACACATGTTCTAGAGGTTACAGATGTTAAGGTTACAAAGATCTGGAACGATGCTGGAAATCAGGATGGTAAGAGAGCAACAGAAATCAAGGTTAAACTGTATGCTGATGAATCAGAGGTCGCTGGCTCAGAGGTAACTCTTAAAGCAGATAACAACTGGACGTATACATGGAAAGATCTTGCAGTTTATAAGAACGGTACGGCTATAGCTTATACAGTAGATGAGACCACCACAGTGACCGGATATACGAAGAAGGTCACGGGTGATGCCAAGACAGGATTTGTCATAACAAACAGCTACACACCAGAGACCATTGATATAGCTGGTGCAAAGACATGGGATGATGCTAACAATCAGGATAGAAAGAGACCTGAGAGCATCACTGTAAATCTTCTTGCGGATGGTCAGTTATACAAGACAAAGACTGTTACAGCAGAGGAAGACTGGAAGTATAGTTTCAAAGATCTTCCAAAGTATAGCGGTGGCAACAAGATCATTTATACAATCACAGAGGATGCGGTCGGTGATTATGCAACCGTAATAGACGGATATAACATTACAAACACATATACACCGGCAAAGACAAGTGTATCAGTCACAAAGAGCTGGGATGATGCAAACAACCAGGACAGAAAGAGACCTACGAGTGTAACGGTTCAGCTGCTTGCGAACGGAATAGCAGTAGATGGCTCAGAGACTATATTAAAAGCAGATAACAACTGGACATATACATGGATAGATCTTGATGTGAACAAGGATGGAGCTCCGATAGCTTACACTGTAGAAGAAACAGATATTACTGAAGGATATACTCCAGTGATAACCGGAGATATGACAACAGGATACACAGTTACGAACAGCTACACACCAGAGACGACATCGGTAAAGGGTGTTAAGATCTGGGACGATGGCGAGAATCAGGATGGTATCAGACCTCCAAGTATCACAGTCAACCTGATTGCAAACGGAACAAAGATCAAGAGTCTTGAAGTCACAGCAGCAAATGACTGGAAGTTTAGTTTCACAGACCTTCCTAAATATGCAGATGGATCAGAGATAACATACGAAGTAACTGAGGATGCTGTTTCCGAATACACTACAGCTGTAACAGGAGACGCAGAAAACGGATATACATTTACCAATAGTCATACGCCTGAAACGATCAATATAGAAGTAACAAAGACCTGGAACGATGCAAACGATCAGGATGGCAAGAGACCAGGAAAGATTACGGTAAATCTTCTTGCAGATGGAGACATATATGCTACGAAGGAAGTAACTGAGGCAGATGGTTGGAAGTACAATTTTACGGATCTTCCAAAGTACAAAAATGGCAATAAAATCACGTACACCATCACAGAGGATGCTGTTGATGATTATCAGACACTTGTCAATGGATATGATATCACGAACAGTTATACACCTGGAAAGACCAGTGTATCAGTTACAAAGGCCTGGGATGATGCTGATAACCAGGATGGCAAGAGAGCTAGAAATATAAAAGTAAGACTTCTTGCCGACGGAAACGTAGTTGCAGATTCTGAGGTGGATCTTAGTGATGCCAACAACTGGAGTCATACATGGAGTGATCTTGATATCAACAAGAATGGATCACCTATTGAATATACTGTTGAAGAGATTACATCGGTTGAAGGATATGCAACAGTTATCACAGGATCTGCGAAGACCGGTTATATCATCAAGAACAGCTACACACCAGAGACAACTTCAATAAGTGGTAAGAAGATATGGAATGATGCAAATGATCAGGATGGTAAGAGACCAGGAAAGATCACAGTAAATCTTCTTGCAAACGGAGTGAAGGTGGATGATAAGGAAGTTACAGCTGCGAACGGCTGGAAGTACAGCTTTACAGATCTTCCAAAGTACGCAGGTGGCAACGAGATCACATATAGTATCACAGAAAATGCTGTTGAGGATTATCAGACACTTGTAAATGGATATGATATCACGAACAGTTACACACCAGGAAAGACAAGTGTATCAGTTACAAAGGCTTGGGATGATGCCGACAATCAGGACGGCAAGAGAGAGAGTTCAGTAAAGGTTGAACTTCTTGCTGATGGAACTCCTGTCGTTGGATCAGAAACAACTCTCAGTGCTGACAACAACTGGACATATACATGGGCAGGACTTGATGTCAAGAAGAGTGGTGTGAATATCGTCTACAGTGTAAGAGAGATAACCGCAATTGATGGATATACAACCACAGTCACAGGCGATGCTGAGACAGGATTCACAATAAAGAACAGCTATACACCAGAGACGACATCAGTGAGCGGCAGCAAGACATGGGATGATGCGGACAATCAGGACGGCAAGAGACCTGGAAATATCAAGGTAAACCTTCTTGCAGATGGCAGTGTATATGCTACAAAGACGGTAACCGAGGCAGAAAACTGGGAGTATAGTTTTACAAATCTTCCAAAGTATAGAGATGGTGGAATTCAGATCAAGTATTCTGTATCTGAGGTTGATGTACCAGAATATACAGGTGTGGTTACAGGTTATAATATCACGAACAGTTACACACCGGGAAAGACAAGTGTATCAGTTACAAAGAAGTGGAGTGATAACGATAACCAGGACGGCAAGAGAACACCTAGCGTAATGGTTCGTCTTCTGGCTGATGGACAGGTTGTAGCTGGCTCTGGGGTAACACTCAGCGAGGCAAATAACTGGACACATACATGGAACGCTCTTGACGAGAAGAAAAATGGACAGACCATCGACTACACAGTTGAGGAGACTACAACTATAGATGGTTACACAACAGTCATAACAGGAAATGCAGCTGATGGATATGTGGTTGACAATCAGCATACACCTGAGACAATCAATGTATCAGGCACTAAGACGTGGGTTGATGACGATGATCACGATGGTCAGAGACCAGATTCGATAACAGTTAAGCTTCTTGCAGATGGTATTGGTATAAAGAGCCTCGTGGTTACAGCAGATACTGACTGGAATTACAGCTTTACGGATTTACCAAAGTACAGAGATAATGGAACCATGATCAAGTATTCTGTATCAGAGAATGCTGTTTCGGGATACAAGGCATCTGTTACTGGATATGACATAACAAACACATACAAGCCAAATGTTATAAAACTTACCAAGACCATAAATGGAGATATTACAGCAGATGATGCAGCGGCAAATGTAACGTTCAATGTTACAAACAATGCAGGCTATAGTAAGCTCATAAAGCTTACAGACCCTGAGGTGGCAAAGCTCGGAAATGGCAAGTATGAGATAACTCTTGTAAATGTGCCGGATGGTACATATACAGTTGAGGAAACATCATATGCATATGATGGAGCAGCGGTAACAGTCAGCTATACTGTGGATGGAATAGACGGTGAAGGAACAGAGGCATCCGGAATAACACTTATTGGTGGAAATACAGCCGATGTAGAGTTCGTTGATACCTACAAGCTTGGCACTGTCAAGTTCACTAAGGCTGGACTTTATAAGGAGTCATGTGCTGAAGACCCTGATGATGTAAAAATGCTTGATGGTGTAGAGTTTGCGCTCTATGAGGGTACAGATACAGAGTGTGAGAATTCTGTAATGACAGCAACAAGTGTAAATGGTGTTGTGACATTCAAGAATCTTAAGATTGGTACGTATCTTGTAAAAGAGAGTAAGACTATCGGAGATTATATTATCGATAACACAGTCTACACAGCAGAGGTAACAGAGGCAAACATTGACACTTATGCAGTGTTAAATGGTGTTCAGGATAACACACTGATAAATGATCTTCCTAGAACAGATCTCAAGATAGAGAAGGTTGCAGAGGAGAACAATGGCATTAAGCTTCCAAATTCAGTATACGGACTCTACAAGGAGAACGAGAATGGTGAGGAAGAGCTTGTCGCTAAGGCTACAACAGACAGCAACGGAGTTCTCAAGTTTGACGGTATTTTGATCGGCACAGAGTATACGATCAGAGAGATACAGGCGCCGGATGGATACTATGTATCTGAACAGCCAATATCAATCAAGTTCAAGAAAGATGAGAACGGAAAGATCACAGTTGATTCATTTGACGGTGGTTTCAATACTGACACTGGTAAAGTTACAGCCCGAGTTGATGATAATGGAAATATCACATGGCTTGAGCCTTCAGTAAAATACAGCTTTGAGAAGGTGGATGAGGACGGTAACCCTGTGAAGGGTGCAACACTCAGAATTGAAGATGCTAATGGAAAAATGATTGATGAGTGGGTAACAGATGGCAGTGTACATGAGGTAAACAAGGTACTTGTGATCGGTAAGACTTACACACTCATAGAGGTCAAGGCTCCATCTGGCTATGACCTTGCAAAGGATATTGAATTTACAGTATCTGATGATAAGGTTGCAGCCGGTGAGGATATTGTAGTGACTATCACAATGGTTGATAAGAAGACAACAACGACCGAGACTACGGAAACCACAGAGACTACGGAAACCACAGAGACAACCGAAACCACAGAGACAACCGAGACAACACAGACAACTGAGACTACTGAAATAACAACAGAGGACAAGAACAAGCCGGATACTGGTGACAGAGCTCCTGTTGTACCAATAGCAGTTGTGCTCTTAATAAGTCTTGCCGGATGCGGTGTTATTGTGGCATCTAAAAAGAGAAAAGATAATCAGAGCAGCAAGTAATACAAAGCTGTGACATGTCCCCCGGGAATATCACCTTATATGGTGGTATTCTGGGGGATTTTTTTGTTCATAAAACAGCAGTTACATTCATATGCTATATATAGAAAATGACCGTAGATCTATTGTGTTTACAGTAATATAATTATGTAAATAAATAGCATGTCAGGAGGATGTATGGAGGAGTATCAGGTATATCAGGATATCAAGGCGAGAACAAACGGAGAAATATACATCGGCGTAGTCGGTCCGGTGAGAACAGGAAAATCCACATTTATAAAAAGATTTATGAACCAGATGGTTATTCCTAACATTTCAGGGGAAAATGACAGGCAGCTTGCACAGGATGAACTGCCGCAGTCGGCATCAGGAAAGACCATAATGACGACTGAGCCAAAATTTATACCAAAGGAAGCTGTATCAATCAATGTTGCTGACAATCTGGATATGAAGGTAAAGATGATCGATTGCGTGGGATATGTCGTCAAGGATGCCGAGGGTCAGTTTGAGGATGGCAAGGAGAGAATGGTGAGAACGCCGTGGTTTGACTATGACATTCCGTTTTCCAAGGCGGCGGAGATAGGCACAAACAAGGTTATAAATAACCATTCAACTGTTGGGATTGTTGTGACCACGGATGGCAGCTTTGGTGAGCTTCCGAGGGAGAGCTATCTTGAAGCTGAGCAGAAGACTGTTGATGAGCTGAAGACCATTGGGAAGCCATTTGTCATTCTTCTCAACACTGACAAACCATCCAGCAGTCAGACGGCCGCGCTCTCGGCAGAAATGAGCGATACATATGGTGCAAGTGTTATTCCGGTAAACGTGGAGCAGCTCAGAGAATCGGATATTACATATATTTTTACAGAACTTCTTATGAGCTTCCCTGTCACATCTATATATTTTGAGATACCGAAATGGCTTGAGGTTGTCGATGATGACAATGAGATCAAGAGCAGCGTTATATGTGATGCAGCCCAGATAATGGCGGCTGCAGACAGCCTGAGGGATATCGATCATATGGACTACCCTGAGAATGAATATGTCAAGAGGTATAAGTGTTCCAGCATAAATATGGCGGATGGATGTGTGAATATAGACGTCGATATCTACGATAATTATTATTACGCAATGCTGTCAGATATGATGGGCGCAGATATAACAAACGAGTACGATTTTATCACTGAGCTCAAATCCATGGCAGATAATCGTAAGTATTGTGTGAGTGTCATGGGAGCGCTTGAGCAGGTGAACAATGGAGGTTATGGCCTCGTTATGCCGGATAAGTCGAATGTCCAGCTCGGAAGTCCTGAGGTTATAAAGACCGGAGGAAAATTTGGAGTGAAGATATCGGCAAGCGCGCCATCGGTACATATGATCAAGGCGAATATCACCACCGAGATCATGCCTCTTGTGGGAAGCAAGGAGCAGGCGGATGATCTTGTCACATACATATCTGACAACAGCGATGATGGAGATATGTGGGGAGTTAATATATTTGGCAAGACCATAGAACAACTCGTTGACGATGGACTTAACAACAAGGTCAGCAAGATAGGTGCGGAGAGTCAGCAGAAGCTTCAGAATACCATGGAGAAGATCGTAAATGACGGAAATGGCGGAATGGTGTGCATAATAATATAAGATTGCATATTTATGGCAGGCTATGTTAAAATGTCTAAGGTGTTCTGGTGGATGCCTTAGACATTTGATTGTCCGGGCATGGAACATTATGGTGGTTATCAATTCAGGATGGAGACGTACATATGTCTGCGATAGATGTAAAGCTTAATGTATTTGAGGGCCCACTGGATCTTCTTTTGCATTTGATAGAGAAAAACAAAGTCAATATATACGATATTCCGATCGTCACTATCACAGAGCAGTATCTGGAATATGTGAACAACATGGAGGAAGAAGATCTTGACGTCATGAGCGAATTTCTGGTCATGGCGGCGACTCTGATCAAGATCAAGTCCAAGATGCTCCTGCCGAAGGATGAGGAGGATCCTGAGGATGAAGAGGATCCTAGAGAAGAGCTCGTCAGACGACTGCTTGAGTACAAGATGTACAAGTATGCTGCCGGTGAACTGAAGGATCTGGAGATTGAGGGAAACAAGGCATTTTTCAAGAAGGCGACCATACCGGCTGAGGTGAAGAATGTCAAGCAGGAGGTCGATCCTTATGAGTTGATCTCCAAGGCTGATGTGGATCTCCAGAAGCTCAATGAGATATTCAAATCGGTTATGCGTAAGCAGGTCGACAAGGTAGATCCGATACGAAGCAAATTCAAAGAGATCGAGAGGGAGGAGATTTCCCTTGAGGAGAAGATGGCGGAGGTAAGAGAAGAAGTCAGAGGACTGGAGGGCATAAACTTCAGGACACTGCTTGAGATGCAGGCATCAAAGATGAATATCATAGTCACATTCCTTGCCATACTTGAGCTTATGAAGATAGGCGCAATAGCGATCAGACAGGAAGATATATTCGGAGAGATAATCATTGATTCTCTGGATACTATATAGAGATGAGGTAACGATGAATAACGAAGATTTACAGAATGAGGAAATAGATGAAGTAAATACCCCTTCAGAAGAGAATGAGGAGGCCAGGACGGACAAGGAGTACAGTGACGATTATCTCACATCCGCCATCGAGGCTATACTTTTCTCAGTGGGTGAGTCTGTATCGATCGACAGACTTGCCTCAGCTCTTGAGATGGACAAGAGGAAGCTTACAAAGCAGCTTGAGGGTATCATATATAATTACAACAACAGCGACAGGGGTATCAGGATCATAGATCTTGACGGTTCGCTTCAGCTCTGTACGCGCAACGAATACTATGGAATTCTCGCCAAGGTTGTCAATACACCGAAGAAGCTTTCCCTCACGGATGTTGTTCTTGAGACTTTGTCTATAATTGCATACAAACAGCCGATAACAAGGCCCGAGATCGAGGCTATAAGAGGAGTTTCATGTGTACATGCCATAAACAAGCTCATAGAGTACAATCTCGTGCAAGAGGTTGGAAGACTTGATGCTCCTGGACGACCTATCATGTTTGGAACAACAGAGGAATTTCTCAGATGCTTTGGAGTGTCATCGACAAATGATCTTCCGATGATAAGCCCTGATAAGATAGAGGACTTCAAGAAAGAAGCGCTGGAGGAAGCAGATTTCACGCTCAGTGTAGATACGACATCCGAAGAATAACAGACATGTTCCTGTAATATAATATCATGACCAATATTATGAGGATATGACGGTATATGCATATGTTTTCTACAGGAAAAAGATCACGCATAAGGCGGTTTATGTTGCTTGTTGCAGCCTGGACTGCAGCAAGTCTGGTAATACAGTTTCTCGTTGGTAACAATATATTTATAAAAGCGTATGCTGAAGAAGACAATACAGCGGATGTACAGCTATTTGCCAGAAATGCGATTCTGCTGGATGGGGAGACTGGAGATATACTATATGACAAATGTAGTGATGAGCACAGACCCAACGCCAGCACGACCAAGATACTTACATGTATACTTGCAATCGAGTGCGGGAATCTGGCGGATGATGTGACAGCTTCATCCTATGCATCCAAGATGCCTGAGGTCAGACTTGGGGTTCGTGACGGCGAGAGGTACACACTTGAAGACATGTTGTACGCCATGATGCTCGAGAGCTACAACGACGCCGCTGTAGTCATAGCGGAACATATCGGTGGCAGTGTACAGCACTTTGCGGAGATGATGAACGCAAAGGCTGAGGAGATAGGCTGCCATTCTACATATTTTATCACGCCAAATGGTCTGGATGCCCAGGACGAAAATGGCGTCCATGGCACCTCTGCGGAGGATCTTGTCAGGATCATGAGGTATTGTATTCTTATTTCACCCCAAAAGGATGAATTTCTGAAGATTACCCGAACAAAATCATACACATTCACTGATAATACCGGAAATAGAACATTTGCATGCATTAATCACAATGCATTTCTCGATATGATGCCATGCGCATTGTCAGGAAAGACCGGCTTTACCTGCGATGCTGGATATTGCTATATAGGAGCTGCGGAGGTTGAGGGACATACATATATATGGGCTCTCCTTGGCTGCGGATGGCCGAATAATAAGACTTATAAATGGAAAGATTCCAGGGCACTTGTGGCATTTGCGCAGGAACACACCATATACACGGAGCTTAAGGCGCCTGCTTCGCCTGACATCAGGATAACATATTCATCGGGCTCGTCGGCAGATGGAAGCACAGCGACAAAATGCAGGCTGAACAGGACTGTGACAGCATCTGAAGGTAGTATACAGTATGTATACAAAGTCGCGGATACATTAAAGGCACCTGTGCATAAAGGCGCTGTGGCCGGTTCGCTTGAAGTGTACCTGGACGATGAACTTATAGATGTTGAGAATGTTATTGTGTCCGAGGAGATAGCAGATGTGACATTTAAGGATGAGATAATAAAAGTTTTATATCGTGCTGCAATGTAACATTTGCCTGGCACAGGCATATCCTAAATTATCAATAATATAAGGGCGGTGCACTGAGGTATGGATATGGATTGTGTATACTACGTGGTAGGCGGTGACAGGAGAAGCTGCTATATGTCTCTCAGTCTGGCGGAGAAAGGCAGTAATGTGTTTCATTTCGATCCATATGATGCCGATCTGCTGAGACATTCGCCGGTCACCATTATTTCGGGGGCTTCAGGAGTGGGCTTTCGCAGACTGATAGAGGGCGAATGTGCGTCTCCATCTGTAGAAATGCTGAAAGCTATCATTCTTCCTGTGCCTGTTACGAGGGATGGTGAATTTGTCAACGGCAGAACCCTTCTCACCGTGAACAGCATTCTGGAATGCAGCAAGGAATTTGACATTGTGTTTGGAGGCGGGATAGGCAAATATATGTCTGATACAAACGAAAATAGTCCTTATGTATTTGATTTTCTTGCAGATGATGTTGTGGCCGAGAGAAATGCAGTTGCAACCGCGGAGGGGGCAGTCTGCGATGCGGAGGAGCTGTCTGATATTAATATAGACGGAAGCGTATGTCTGGTGACGGGATTTGGCAAATGTGCCAGGGTTCTTGCCGAAAGGCTTGCATCCTGGGGAGCAGATGTAATAGTTATGGCAAGACGTCCAAAGCAGAGGAGTGATGCGGCGCTCATAGGCTACAAGGTTATGTCATTTGAGGATATTCCGATATATAGGCATATACTGTCAGAAGTGGATTTTTGCTTCAATACAGTACCTGCGAGAGTTGTATGTGAAGATATCCTGTCTCTGCTCAGCAGACATGCGGTTGTAATAGATATAGCATCTATGCCGGGAGGGGTGGATTTTGATTATTGCAAGGAACATGATATTCCTTATAAACACAGCCTGGGAATCCCGGGTAAGCTGTCTCCAAAGACCTCGGGGATGATTCTTGCCGATGCAGTGGTAGAGGCAGTGTCGGCTCACCGCTGAAATGGATTTGTATGAACTGACGCTTAATAAATAGGAGTGTATATAACATGGATTTATCAAAGTGCAATGTAGGTATGGCTATAACCGGTTCATTTTGTACCTTTGATAAGATTAAGATAGAAATAAAGAAAATGGTTGAGATGGGAATAAATGTGTATCCGATATTCTCGCCTCACTCCGCAGAGTACGACACAAGATTTGGAAAAGCTGACAAATTCGTAAATGACGTTGAGACGATAGCAGGGCGAAAGGGTATTTACACTATACAGGAGGCTGAGCCTATAGGTCCCAAGGCCTATCTTGATGCGCTGGTCATAGCACCTTGTACCGGAAACACCATCGCCAAGCTGACAAATGGCATAACTGACACCGCGGTTCTCATGGCTGCAAAGGCACATCTGAGGAACAATAAGCCACTCATCATATCTGTTTCGACAAATGATGCCATGGGTATGAACTTCAAGAACATCGGCCAGCTCATGAATATGAAAAATATTTATTTTGTTCCATTTGAACAGGATAACTGTGTGAAAAAACCCAATTCACTCATAAGCAGACTTGATCTCATCCCAGCCACCATAGAGGAGGCTCTTGAGGGAAGGCAGATACAGCCGGTTCTCATAAAGTAGTTTTACTGCACCCGATAGGGTATAAGTTTGTTGCTTATTGCGGCTATTATACCCCATCGGGTGTAGTTTTGCTTTGTATAATATTTTTTATACCCGTTATGGTATAAAAAATATTATATTTGATTGAAATTATACCTTATCGGGTGTAATATATAAGGAGAATAGCGTATAAGAAGAATCACGTATAAGAGGTAATAACGATGAATAAGATAGCTGAATTTATAAAGACTAACAGAAAAGAAGCGGGTCTTACACAGGAAGAATTTGCAATAAGATCAGGCCTTGGACTCAGATTTGTCCGTGAACTTGAACAGGGGAAAGAAACTGTGCGTATGGACAAGGTCAATGAAGCTCTTGCAATGTTCGGCATGGAGGCGGTTCCAGGGAGAAAGGATGATTGATGGTGGATAATACTTTTAGAACGGCTTATGTATATATAAGAAATGAATTTGCGGGAATTTTATGTGAGACCGACGAGGGATATACATTTTCTTACGATGAAGAATATCTTGAGAGAGAAAATGCCAGTGCTGTATCACTTACCATGCCATTGTCGAAGGACATGTATCGATCCAAGACTTTATTTTCTTTTTTTGATGGACTAATCCCCGAGGGCTGGCTGCTTGATGTTGTCAGCAGAAACTGGAAAATAGATGTAAGGGACAGGTTTGGATTGCTGCTTGTTGCATGCCGCGATGCGATAGGCAATGTAAGTGTCATGGAGGATCGCGTATGAATTGTTTGTGCTGTGGAAAAACTTTGAAAAATGACGACGGAACAGGTTGGCATAAAGCTTGTGTGAAGAGATTTTTTACGACGACTAAGCTGCCAGATATAGATATAGATGATCAGAAACTAAAAGTTCTTGCAGAGGAAAGTATAAACAAGGGTTATACGGTCCCGGGTGTGCAGAAGAAACTGTCGTTACACCTGCTTTCTGAACCAGGTAATCCAAGACTTACATTGGTAAACTACCCAACAGGATATATACTTAAACCTCAGGTTGATCAGTTTAAAGCGATGCCTGAAGCGGAGCAGCTTGTGATGTCTATGGCTGATATGATAGGAATTTCAACGGTGCCGCATGCGTTGATCAAAGGAAATGGGCAGATGGCATATATTACTAAAAGAGTGGATAGGATATTCGAGAAAACAACTGTTGAAATGCTTGCAATGGAAGATTTCTGTCAGTTGGACTATCGTCTTACACAGGACAAATATAAAGGTTCATACGAGCGATGCGCAAAAATCATAGAAAAATATTCAAGTCGTGTAGGTCTGGATATGGCAGAATTCTATATGAGAATTGTATTTTCTTTCGTGACTGGCAATTCCGATATGCATTTGAAGAATTTTTCGCTTATTGAAACAGAGGTGGGAAGCGGAGATTATGTTCTCTCACCAGCCTATGATCTGCTGCCGGTAAATGTTATCATGCCTGAGGATACAGAGCAATTGGCGATACCGATGAATGGGAAAAAGAGAAATGTGAGAAGAAAAGATTTCCTTATATTTGCTGATGTATGTGGTTTAAGTCGGATATCAGCGGAGAAGATGATAAGTTTGGTAGTTAAAAATAAGGACAAAATGAAAAAGATTTGTGACGAATCTTATATACCTGAAAAAATGAAATCAGACTTCAATCATTTGATTGAGGAAAGAATGCTGATTTTGTCAGATTGATAAAAATTTAATATAATACGAAATCCCAGAAGTTACTTACTATCGAAATGTGATTCGAAATGTGACTTCTGGGATTTTTGTTGACTGACATAAGATAGTCCTGTAAAATATTTATTGTGAGACAGGGAGTATCATAATGTAATTTTGGAGTGTAAAGTAATATATGAGAGATCCGGAAAAACTAAAAGAGGAAATGGATGAGCGCGATAGAAAGATCCTTGATGTTGCATTTGAGCTGTTCGTAGACAAGAAGATAGAGGCGGTGAGTATGGGAGATATCGCAAGGGCTGCCGATGTGGGAAGGGCTACATTGTTCAGGTACTATCCAAGTAAGCTTGAGCTGGTCATAGCGGTATGCGCTGATCAGTGGAAGAGATACCTGGATGGCCTGGACGCGAGAAGACCTATATCGTCTGTACATGACATACCAGCCATAGACAGACTGATATTCACCATGGACAGTTACATAGACATGTATCAGAACCACAAGGCGTTGCTGAAGTACAACGATAACTTCAACTACTATGTAACCCATGAGGGCAAGAACAATGATCAGCTTGTAGATTTTCACAGCTCACTGTATTCGGTGGATACAAGACTTCACATGATGTACGAGAAAGCGAAGGTGGACAAAACTATCCGGACAGACATACCGGAAGCAGAATTCATGCGTGTCACCGTCCACTCCATGATGACGGCCTGCGCTCATTATGCGGAGGGCTTCATATGGGGATCGGACGACAACAAGGACTACACGGACGAGCTTATAATGATCAAGGAAATGATACTTGATTATGCAACAAAAGGGATAAAGTAACAGGGTTAAATAGAAGCGGAGGAATGATATGAGAAAGGGATTAATATTTAAGAAGGGAATTATAATTGCGCTTGCTGCCGCGGTGTTTACGTCGCCTGCGCCGGTGATGGGTGTAAGTGACTGGGGAGTGATGACTGCTAAGGCAGAGGAGACTACAACGGAAAAAATACCCGAATATTTATTGATGGGCTCAACACGTCTTATTGATAATGGGGAATTTCAAGATGATGAAGTTTCTGGTAATGATGACACGATATATCAGGGAACTAATTGGTACTATGACATCACGAGGAATCAGCTTGTACTGGAAAATGCGTCTATTTCTGGAAACATTACGATTCAGAACGGTGATCTTTCGATTATGTTATCCGGAACAAATACTATGAGATCAGATATGGTGATTCAAAGTATTTTAACAGAAAGCGGAATTGTGCCTACATTAGAAATAAATGGTAACAATCAGAATGAAAGTCTAAGTTGTGGAAAAATCAGTGCAGATGACTTAGGCTCAAATAATAATAATATAAAAATTATAGGAGCAACGCTGGAGACTTCCCAAATTGAATGTAGCGGCAGCTTAACGATTGAAAATAGCCATGTGGTAGCAAATGAGGAGGATCATTCAAACGTAATTAGTGGTGATAAAATTAATATAGTAGACAGTTATGTTGAAGCGAAAGCAACAACAGAACGATACGAAGGTGAGGTAATTAGATCAAATCAACAAATTAATGTATCAGGAAGCCAGATCGTGGTTAGCCGTGCTTTAGCCTGTCAAGAACCTGTATTAAGTGATTGTGACTTCAGCAACTCTGTCATCACAAAGCAATGGAACGACATTGATACCGGTGATGATGTAACGAAAACATATGTATATGGTAAAGCCGCTTTAAAAGAAGATTTAACGATTGCAAGTGGAGAAAGCATAGAATTTGAGAGTAGTGCGAGCATCACAAATCTGGACAAGCTTATTGTTGAAGATGGAGCCACAATTCTGATAGATGGAGCTGAACACAAACATAATACAAACGGTAATATTACATATATTTGGCAAGATGACAAAGAACATACAAAAGGAGTAGCATGCAAAGACTGTCCGATCGGATATGTGACTAAAGAAACGAAATCACACAATTATAATTCGCAGGGATTTTGTACAGATTGCGACGCGTATCAGCCGGCAGTACTCACTACGGACAAGTATGATATCGACAATGATGATAGTAAGGACAAGGTGTATGAGATTGGAAATACAGGTGAACTGTATTGGTTTAGCGATAAAGTGCTCAATAACAATGATACATACGGAAAAATAAATGTAGTTCTTACAGATGATATTGTTGTAAATGAAAATGTTCTGAAATCAGATGGCACACTAAATGAAGGAACGTATAGAGACTGGATACCTATCGGAACATTTTATTACGGAAAAAACCATGTGCCATTTGCTGCTCCATACAGTGGCACATTTGACGGGCAAAACCACACGATCAGCGGCTTATATTTAAAAAAGGATGATGATCGGTCTATAGGTTTGTTCGGCTGTATTGAAGATGGCAAGATTTACAATGTAAGTATTTTAGATTCATATTTCAGTGGCGCTACCGATGTTGGAGGTATATGCGGAAAGAGCCACCTTGGAACGGTCGTAAACTGCCATAATGCAGGCACCATCAATGGGACAACCGGTAATTCTCATTTGGGGATTGGTGGTATATGCGGAAGTACTTACAGAGGAACGATTTCTGACTGTGATAATACAGGTGTGGTTAATGGTGATACTTATGTAGGCGGTATATGCGGTGATAGTACAAGCCCGATCACACGTTGTTATAACACAGGTAATGTGAGCGGCGTTTATAGAGTTGCCGGGATATGTGGAAATAGTGGTTCTGGCGGTTATGCCAGCAATATCACAAACTGCAGTAATTCTGGCGATATCCGTGGATCAGGAACATATATAGGCGGTATCTGCGGGGCTAATTTTAGCGCAATATCATACTGCAACAGTATGGGTGCGGTTTCTGGAAGTGGTGGTAAGATTGGAGGTATATGTGGAGAAGATATTGATGGCAAAGGGGATATCAAAAACTGCTATTATGACAGTACCGTTTATGCTGGGGATTCGATCGGAGACAAGTATGCATATGGTGATATTACCGGAAAATACGAAAATGTAGAAGGTAAAACAACAGAACAATATAGGAACGGCGAGGTTGCATATCTCCTGCAGAACGGTCAGTCAGAAGAAATCTGGGGACAGATCATCGGAACAGACACCTATCCTGTATTACATGGCCCGAAGGTATATAAGAGCATAACTTATATAGGCTGTAACGCTTCATCTGACGTTGCCTCGGTGTCATACAGCAATGAGAAAAAGGATGTATTTGGCAAACATAACTTCGAGGATGGCATATGCAGATACTGTGGTGAGAAACTTGCGGCGACAGTCACAAAAGGTGATGAGACTTTATCCTGTGTTTCACTGCCGGAAGCAATAGGTTATGCCGAAAAAATGCCGGGTAGTGTTGTTACCGTTATGGAAGATACGAATACAGCTCTTGATATAAACAATCCTGATTCTGATTTTACTATAGACATAAATGGACATAAGATAGATGATATTAATGTAAATAACGGAAAAATAACGATAATTGCTTCCAAGACGGGAGGATACGTAAAAGGTCATTTAGATATAAAAAAAGATTCAACAGTAACAATTGGTAATGTAAAAATTTCGGGAACGATACATACTATGGGTCAATTGATACTAAATGGTGGAGATATAAACAAGATAATTCTAGCTGATGAAACAATAAAATTATACTTTAACAACAGTGATATAAAAATCAATGACGGAATATATTTGTATGGAATATACGGAGAAAAAATAATTATAAATGCAGAGCCTCATAATGTTATTCCGATTGTTCTGGATGGAATAGGTGTACAACAAGGTGCTGCATATGCTGTAGCAGGTGATGGCATTGCGTTAAAGTCAGATTGGTTCAACGCATCATCAGATGATTCTATAATTGATCTGTCAACAAGTATAGAAGATAATAAGCTTAGAATTGGAGCATTGCTGAACGATAAAGTATATGCAGAGTTAGATGAAAATAAAAACATCATCTACTCCGGAAGTGAGTTAAAACCATCTGTAAAGGTATATTATAATTGGGACAATATGTTTTCTGTACAGCTAAAAGAAGGCTCAGATTATAATGTAACGTATTTCGACAATATCAACGCCGGCACAGCGACTGCGATTGTAACAGGAATCGGTGCTTACTCAGGAACAAAGAACGTGACATTTACCATTGAGCCAAAGAAGATCAGCAGTCCAACATTTGACGGACTTAAGTCTGAGTACACATACACAGGACAGAAGGTAGAGCCTGAGTTTGCCCTTATGGATGGTGATACAGTCATTCCTTCAAGCGAATATGAAGTATCTTACAGTGACAATACAGAAGTTGGAACAGCGGCAATAACCATCACGGACGTCATGGGAGGAAATTACGATATAAACTGCAAGGCTGAATTCGATATAGTTAAAGCTGATCCGGTTATAAGTGAACTTCCGGTGGCAGATCCTATAAGCTACGATCCACACAAAACCTTAAATGAAGCAAGTATTTCGGGCGGAGTCGTAATCGGAGTTTCAGGAGAAAACATAACCGGAACATGGAGCTGGGCTGATGATTCTGTAGTACCATCGGTGGACGTTACAGACTATGATGTCATATTTATCCCAGATGACCAGAAACATTACAATTCAGTCAGGGGAACTATTCAGTTGAATGTCTCAAAGGCCGATGTAGAAGTAGTTGAATTACCAGCGGCAAGCGGAATAACATACGGTGACAATCTTGCAAAAGCTGTTATATCTGGAGGAAGAGTGTCCTTTGATGGTATTGATCAGGTTGAGATACCGGGAACATTTGCATGGAAGGATGATTCCATAAAGCCGTTTGTATCTGACAGTGACAATACGCTGTATACCGTTGTATTTACGCCGGCTGACAGTGTGAATTACAACACAGCAGAAATTGAGATCACGGTAAATGTGAGCAAGGCTACAATGCCGAATCTGCTGTTAAGTGTAGATAATACACATAAGACCGTTGGAAGTATTGCACTTCCGGGAGACTGGACATGGCTTGATGCTGATACATCGACTGTGATAAAGGCAGGCGGATCAGTGGAGGCAACCGCTGTATACGTTGGCGATGACAAGGAAAATTATGACAGCACAGAGCTGAAGATAACCATCTACAGAGCGGCATGTTCAGAGGGCAAGACTGTAAAGTATACACTAAAAGGAGAGAAGGCACCAACCTGCACAAAGGCAGGAACTGGACATACAGAGTGTTCAATCTGCGGCGATGTCATGAGCACAGGTGTATATGTAAAGGAACTTGGACATAAGTGGAATTCCGGCAGGGTGACAAAGAAACCTACATACACGGCGACAGGTGTGAAGACATTCACATGTACCGTGTGCAAAGCAACTAAAACCGGAAGTATTGCCAAACTTGCAACAACTGATATAAGCAAAAAGACAAGCAAGATCACTGTTTCCGGAATAGAGAACAAGATCTACAATGGAAAGGTACATACCCAGAAGTCTCTTGTTGTCAAGGCTGGCACAAATACGCTCAGACTGAACAAGGATTACACTGTCACCTACAGCAAGAACAAAGCGGTGGGCAAGGCAAGTGTGACAATATGTGGTAAGAATGCATATTCTGGTAAAATAACAAAGACATTTGCCATAGTAAAGGCTGCCAAGGGAAAGACATATACAGTTGGAAAGTTCAGGTACACAATAATCGGAGCAAAGGCAGACGGCACTGGCACAGTTGCAATTGCCGGAACAACGTACTCAAGGTCAGATAAGAAATTTGCATCACTGACCATCGCAGATACTGTCGTTGTAGGAGATGTAAGGTTTAAGATAACATCTGTAAGCGCAAATGCATTCAGCAGATATACGGCTCTAAAGAATGTCACTATAGGTAACAATGTGACAAGCATAGGGGCAAACGCATTTTTATCATGCAAAAACCTTAAGAAGATGACGATAAAGTCAGCTAAACTTAAGAGCGTTGGATCGAAATCCTTCAGTGGAACATACAGCAAAATTACATTTGCAGTACCTAGAAATAAAGTCACAGTATACAAGAAACTGATAAAGAATGGCAGTCCTTCTGCGAAAGCAATCTATAAATAACAAATATATAAATTGCCTGCAAAAAAAAGGCTTTCAGACCTCTTGTACATGCAGCGTATTCGCCATTTTCGATACGCCACATGTATACAGAAGGCTGGAAGTCTTTTTATATGTCAAGGACAATGGCATATTTTCTCAGCCAGTAATCAATCTGGAGAAGATATGCCATCATCTGAGGGCCTGCCATGAGCTGACCGAACCAAGGTCTGCCGTAATCCTTTGGCGCATTTATGAAGCTTTTCACATATTCTCTGTCGATGAGAGGCAGAAGAGGACTTTCCGGATCGTTTAGCACGCAGAGAAGCCTCTTTGCAAGCTCCTGTTCATAATGAGGGTCATATGACTTTGGATATGGGCTTTTCTTTCTGTACATGATCTCGTGCGGAACATAATCCTTCATGGCTTCTCTCAGAAGCTTTTTCTCACAGCCTTCGGAATATTTGTACTCCCATGGAACGTTGAACACATAATCTAGTATTCGTGGATCTGCAAATGGAACTCTCGCCTCAAGTCCGCTTGCCATGCTTGTTCTGTCCATTCGGTCAAGCAATGTCTGCATGAACATCCTGATATTCAGATAAGATATCTGCCTGCGCCGTTTTTCTGTATCGGATTCCCCCGGAAGAAGATTGATCTCGGACAGGAGAGAATTGTACAGTGATGACACATATCCCGGTATATCAAGACTATCTCTGAGGTCCGGCGACAGTACGGAGAGCCTTGGCGACAGATCCTTCATCCATGGAAATGTGTCTGAAGACAGCAGTTCATCCCTGTAAAACCAAGGGTAGCCTCCGAATATCTCATCTGCACATTCTCCGGTCAATACAACTTTGTATTCCTTTGCCACCAATGAACAGAAGTACAGAAGTGATGAATCCACATCCGCCATGGTCGGCATATCCCTTGATTCCACGGAAGTATACAGATAGTCTGCAAGATCACTGTAATTGCAGGTGAGGTATGTGTGGTCTGAACCTATGTGGGCTACCATCATATCTACATATGGTCGATCCTGCTCTGGCTGAAATGCGTTTGACTTGAAATATATGGAGTTGTCCTTGAAGTCAAATGAGAATGTGTGAAGCTGCTTTCCCTGCTCCTTAAGCTTTGCCGCACACACACTGCTGACGATTGATGAGTCGATGCCGCCTGAGAGAAAAGTGCAAATAGGTACATCTGATACAATCTGTTTTTCTATACTGTCCTTAACAAGATATCGAACTTTTTTCACTGTGTCTTCGTAGCTGTCCGTGTGTGGTGTGCTTGTGATGCGGTAGTATGTGAAGTCACTCGTTCCATATGCTGAGAACTTCATAAAATGTCCCGGTTTCACTTCGTCTATGTTCTTGAACACACCGCAGCCGGGAGTTTTGGACGGACCAATTCCAAACACTTCACACAGTCCATTTGCATCTATGACAGGTCGTATGCCCGGATAGCATAGTATCCCTTTTATCTCCGATGCAAATACAAGAGTCCTGTCGTCTGTCACTGAGTAATACAGTGGCTTGACACCGAAGTGGTCTCTGTACAGATATATTGTCTGGATATGCTCATCATATATTGCAAATGCAAATATACCGTTCAATCTATGTACAAAGTCCGGGCCATAATGTAGAAAGCAGTTGAGTATAACCTCTGTATCAGATGTTGTGTCAAATGTATATCCAAGGGCGAGTAGCTCCGATTTCAGCTCCTTTGTGTTGTAGATCTCGCCGTTGTACACTATGTATATATCATTTTCTCCGATTGTCTTTTTCATGGGTTGTTCGCCTCTTGCCACGTCACGTATGGACAGTCTGGTGTGGGCAAGCCCGCAGTGGAATGACAGCACTGTATTCTGTGCATCCGGACCTCTGTGAGCAAGCGCATTATTCATGTCGTTCAATATGTATGAGTATCGTTCATGTTCGGTATTGAAATCCCTGTTGGAGTTATAGAATCCTGCGATGGAACACATATATTTACCTCTTTTTGTGGTATCTATATATTATATTGGGGAGTTGATTTTATAGAACTTTTAGATGATATGCGGTTGTAGTATGATTAAATAAAAGTTATAATCTAAACAAGATTTTTATATGAAGGACTGACATTGCGCTTGGAGAGGCACATACAGGAGGACATATAAAATGACGATATTTAAAGATAAGACTATAACGGACAATTTTATTTTTGGCGCTGTAATGCAGAATCCGAAATTGTGTAAAGCACTGCTGGAATGCATTTTAAACATAAAAATACGGGAGATAAAATATCCAGAGCTTGAAAAGACGATAAGCAAAGGCGTAGGCTCAAAAAGTGTTCGACTTGATGTGTATATTGAAGATGAATTCGACACAATATACAACATTGAGATGCAGACAACAAATAAGAAAAATCTTCCTAAAAGGATGAGATATTATCAAGGTATAATAGATATCAATATCATCGACAAGGGCGAAGATTATAACAAGTTAAAGAAGAGTTATGTAATATTTATATGTGATTATGATGAATTTGGCATGGGTCGTCATATCTATACTTTTGAGAATACGTGCATTCAGGAACCTGCACTTAAGCTTAATGATGAAACTGTAAAAATTATACTTAATACAAAAGGCACTATGGATGATGTGAGCGATGAAGTAAAAGAGCTTCTCCACTATATTGGTGGAGATAAACCATCAAGCACTCTAACAAAATTGCTTGATGAAGAGGTTAATAATGTTAAAAGCAATAAGAAATGGAGGCGCGAATTTATGACATTGTTGATGAGAGATAACGAAAATAAGCTGTTGGGCAAATATATGCATCTGATTGATCAGGTAAAGAAGCTAGATGTAAAAGATGCCGAGATTGCTGCTAAAATACTGGGAATCAAAGAACAGCAAATATATGAGATAAAAGATTACATAGCAGAACATCCTGAGATGGACGAGGATGATCTTGCTGAACATATAGCATATTGGCTTGATCTGGACTGATAATTTGTAGATAAATGTATGTAAAGCAAAGTGCATGAATCGGTTTTTCATGCACTTTATTTTGTTATATAACACCACAGGTGTAATGCAGAATAAAGCATGCGTTGATATAATTGAATATGCTGTCATGTTATGATTATTGCGACAATAGAGCTTGGAGTTTATAGAAATACATATCCATAAGAAACAATACAGAAAGAGGAAATCTATCGTGAAAAATACAATAATACAGACTAATAAAAAATACCTTCCGGGACTGTTAAATATTGCGGTTCCGATCATGCTTAGCAATCTGATATCTCAGCTCCAGATGCTTATAGACAGAATATTCTTAGGACATGTAAACAGCATGTACATGAGCGCACTCGGTAATGTGACTTCGCCGATGTGGACAACCATGTCGTTCTGTTTTTCCATAGTGACAGGAGCGTCCATACTTATAAGCCAGAGTGTTGGTGCAGGAGATAATGAACATATAGAGGAATACTCCGGTGCCATGGTGAAATACAACAATATCATACCGATACTGTTATTTTTCTTCTGGACATTCTGCGCTGAATTTGTATTCAGACTCATGGGTGTGTCAGATGGCCTGATGCCGATGTGTCTTGATTATTCCAGGTATTATGCGCCTGTATTTCTGATAACAGGACTTGGCGGTGCTTTCAGTGTAATACTTCAGACGTCTAATTATACAAAGCCGCTTGTCATATATGGAATATTAAGATCTGGTGTAAATATATTCCTTGACTGGGTTATGATATTTGGAAGATTCGGGCTTCCGGCCATGGGGATAAAGGGTGCAGCCATAGCGACTACAATAGCGGAGTACTCTGGACTTATATTCGCAGTGATATTCGTGGTATCAAGCAAGAAGCTTAACACTAAACCATCAATGAAATGGGTGTTAAAGGCACATATAAAGCCGTATCTTTTGTCTGCGAAGCTTGGTGTCAACACAGCTCTTGAGGATTTTGCGTGGAACCTCGGTAATCTGCTGCTTATAAGGATTCTCAACGCCATAAATGAGATGGCTGCCGGAATTTATTCCATCATATTCAGTGTCGAGGTTCTGGCGGTTGTCATCATTGGAGCGATAGGAAATGGTACAATGACACTAACCGGTGAGGCAAAAGGAAACAATGATCTGGGTAAATACAAGGGTGTATGTGTCTGTGCGTATGGCTTGTGTATAGTAGTTGGAATCATCACACTCGGTGTCTGTCTTGCGTTTCCGCAGCAGATCATATCACTTTTCACCAACGACAAGAGTATAATTGCATCGTGTGGGATATATCGGATCTTTATCAGCATCAATCTGTTCGCAAAATCAGCAAACATAGTTGTTGGCAATGCGATCAGGGGCAGTGGCAACACGATATGGATGCTCATAACACAGCTGTTTGGCACGGTGTGGGTGGTTTCTGTGGCGCTTTTGTTTGTGTTTGTCCTTAAGCTTGGAATAGCAGGCGTCTTTCTTGCAGTCATAGTGGACGAGATCGTTAGATCATTTATCAATCTCGGTAAATATCTGAGGATAGTGAAGAACTGGGAAAGCACAGACTGGGGGAAAGAAAGTCTTATATGAAAGGGGATATATGATTTGATTTTAGAAACTAAGAGATTGATATTACGTCACTGGCAGGAGAGTGACGCAGATATATTATTTGAATATGCAAGTAACCCTGATGTGGGACCTATAGCTGGCTGGCCTGTGCATGAGAGCAGGGAGTACAGCCTTGATGTGATACGGAATGTATTTAATGGGCCGGAGTGTTATGCTGTGTGTCTGAAGGACAGCGGTCTGGTTGTCGGTGCCATCGAATTACTGTTAAATGGAAGGACAGATATGACAGACCGCGATGACGAATGTGAACTTGGATACTGGATAGGAAAGCCTCACTGGGGCAACGAATACGCACCGGAGGCGGCTGGGAGGCTTATAGAACATGGATTCCTTGATTTGGGCATGAGAACGATATGGTGCGGTTACTACGATGGCAATTCCAAGTCACGCATAGTACAGGAAAAGCTCGGATTTGTGTTTCATCATACCTGTGATGAAGTGGATGTGCCTCTTTTGAATGAAGTCCGGATAGGACATACGAATATTCTGACGAGAAAACATTGGCTGTCTGGAAAGATGAAGAATGCACTGTATGATCAGCTGGCCAGGGATTATTGCTGTGATGCGGCCGATATATATTCCAGTGACAATATATTCTCTGAATACAGACAGATAGCAGGGCAGAGGCAGTTCAAAGGACAGGAAAAGTGCCCGCTCAAAATAGCTGTGGTAAATGGCAAGCTGTTATTTACCGGTCGTAGAGAGATTGTAGATGAATGCAGAAAACGCTATGAGAATGCATCTGGAAAATGGTTCATGGATATAGAGAATTTTCGTGAACTCGACAATATTCTTTCCAGATACGGATGCAAATTGAAATCTGCCCACCCATTTTACCTTCCGACGAAACTGAGCGAACAGGCAGCGAGAAAAGATAATACAGATAAAACCGTTGATTCGATGATAAAAGAAGATTTTAACCTTGTCAGGTATACTGGGGATGAAATCCTGCAATTCAAAGGAGATGACAGATGGGATGAAGCTTTCTGTTTTGATGATAACACACCTGATGTGCTGGCTGTGGCTGCTGTATCAGATGGTGAGATTATTGGTATGGCTGGCGCAAGCGCTGACAGTGACGACTTCTGGCAGATTGGTATAAATGTTGTTCAAGATGCTGAGGGAAGGCATGTGGGTACATCGTTGGTATCTGAACTGACCAAGGATATACTCAGATGTGGCAAAATTCCATATTATGGAACTGGCATGTCCCATATAGCCTCCCAGAGAGTTGCCGCTGCGGCAGGTTATGATGTGTTCTGGTTTGAACTGCTGGCAAAGTAGCAGTTCCCAGCATATTCTATTTTTGTATTATGTTGAATCAATATACCGTATATGATATAATGAATTTATATCATATACGGTATATTTGTGCTTGCGGAGAGGCGGTGACGATATGGACGATCGCATTGATAATAGTGATTTTATAGTGAATGCTGGTGACAGGAATTCTGTCATTGAATACGAGCAGAACAGAATCTGTACAGATACTGCCAGAAAATTCCGGGAATGTCGTGCAGCAGAGGGAATCACCCAGGCAGAACTTGGAAAGCTTGCAGGAGTATCCCAGCCTAATATAACCAGATTTGAGAGTGGAGATTATAATCCCAGCCTGGAGTTTCTTGTGAAGATTGCTGCGGCCATGAACAGAAAAGTTTCCATATCGATTGATAATCGTAATATTGATAGCGATACAGTTGTAAGTATAGGTAATCAGGGATTTGACAGTATAAGGGAATCTGGGTATTTCTACATAGATAAGACGTATTTTATCAAGGAATGGTGGGAGTCTGGAGATGCGGTAACACTTATAACCAGACCGAGAAGATTCGGCAAGACACTTAATATGAGCATGCTGGAATGTTTCTTTTCTGTCAGATACAGAGACAAGAGGGATTTGTTCGATAATTTATATATATCGGATTATGCTAAATATATGAAGATTCAGGGAACATATCCGGTGATATTTGTAAGCTTTGCAGCGGTAAAGCAGACGAACTGCCTTGATGCCATAAGGCAGATAAAGGTGATAATAAGTGATGTATACAGCCAGTTTCCAGAGCTTTATACATCGGACAAACTTACCGATGGTCAGAGAAAGCTTCTTGCTTCTGTAAGCAGGAATATGGATGATGTGACTGCTCAGAATGCACTGAATGATCTGTCAAGCCTTCTTACCAGCCATTATGGCAAAAAGGTCATAGTTCTTCTTGATGAATACGACACTCCATTGCAGGAGGCTTATATCAATGGTTATTGGCAGGAGATGACATCCTTTATACGTAGTCTGTTCAATGCCACATTCAAGTCCAACAGGCATCTTGAGCGGGCTGTCATGACAGGTATAACCAGAGTATCCAAAGAGTCTATTTTCTCAGATCTGAACAACCTGAATGTTATAACATCAATGAATGACAGATATGCAGATTGCTTTGGATTTACAGAGAAGGAGACTTTTGCAGCACTCGATTCATATGGACTTGGAGAATGTAAAGACGCTGTGAAGAGATGGTATGATGGTTTTTCATTTGGTCATGTAAATGACATCTACAATCCATGGTCCATAACCAACTACATAGATAAGAGACAGTTTCGTCCGTATTGGGTGGCAACAAGTTCGAATGAGATGATCAGCCGGCTTCTCCGTGAAGCGCCTGCATCCACGAAGAAGAAAATGGAATTGCTTATGGGCGGCAGTGATATTGCTGTGATCTTCGATGAACAGATCGTATTTGACAGACTGGAATATGATGATAGTGCTATATGGAGCCTGCTCCTTGCAAGTGGTTATCTGAAGATCGTAAGTGTCAATTATTTAGAGAATTCGTTTGAGCCGGTGTATCATCTCCGAATAACTAATATGGAGACGCTGGGAATGTTCTGCAACACATTCAGATTATGGTTTAATCGTTCTGATACCAACTACAACAGGTTCGTAATGGCTCTGCTTGATGACAACCTCGAGGAGATGAATATATACATGAATGATGTAGCCATGACCACGATAAGCAGCTTTGATTCGGGGCGACATCCGTCTGACAAGGCTCTGCCCGAGAAATTCTTCCATGGTTTTGTTCTTGGGCTTCTTGTTGAACTTAGAGACCGATATGTCGTAAAGTCCAATCACGAAAGTGGATACGGCAGATGTGATGTGATCATTATTCCAAAGTCAGCTGATGATTCAGCTATAATCATGGAATTCAAAGTATACAGTGCCGGCACGGAAAAGAATCTACAAGATACTGTGAACTCTGCATTACGTCAGATCATTGATAAGAACTATGATGCAGAATTGTATGATCTCGGATTTGAGAAGAATCATATCAGACATTACGGCTTTGCATTTGAAGGGAAAAGGGTTCTGATAGGCAAGTAAAAGAATCGTTGACACATCTTCATGTTAATGATAAAATAATCACATCTAAGGGTCGTAAAACGACCGGGAAATAGTCAAATGCTATGACGAGGAGGAGTACATGCATCTCCCGATCAACAGAGAGAAGATGGTGGTGAGAGTCTTCATCAGGAATGTGTGGAAGGTAGCCTTCGAGCAGTGGATTGAAAGATTGCAGCATACATATTTGTCGGCTGTTGTTGAGTAGGTTTCAACGGTTTTCCCCGTTACAGGAATAAGATATTAATAATGATTACAGTGATAATTTATTATAGTATCTGATGAGTGCAGACATTTGTCTGAATTTAGGTGGTACCACGGATATGAACATATTCGCCCTAAGCGTAAAACAGTTGCGCTTAGGGCTTTTTCTATGCATGGGGTGCATATATACATCCCGAGGCGTAAGTTTAGATTATCATGAACTTTACAGGAGGTATAAGATATGGAGATCAATGGAGCAAAGATGTTTGTAAAAGCGTTGCAGGAAGAGGGGGTAGACACTCTGTTCGCATACCCTGGTGGAACGGCGATAGATCTGTTTGATGCGTTGTATGATGCAGAAGGTATCGATATGATACTTCCAAGACACGAGCAGGCGCTTGTCCACGCAGCAGATGGATATGCACGTTCAACAGGAAGAGTTGGAGTGTGTCTGGTAACAAGTGGTCCGGGTGCGACAAACCTTGTAACGGGAATTGCCACAGCCAACTACGACAGCGTGCCACTGGTATGTTTTACAGGACAGGTTCCAATGAATCTTATTGGAAATGATGCTTTTCAGGAGGTTGATATAGTTGGAATCACAAGAAGCATATGTAAGTATGCAGTCACAGTAAGAAAGAGAGAGGATCTTGCAAGGATCATTAAAAATGCTTTTTACATAGCAAGAACCGGAAAGCCAGGTCCTGTAGTTGTTGATATTCCTAAGGATATACAGCTTGCCATGGGAAGTGACGAGTATCCAACAGAAGTAAATATCAGAGGTTACAAGCCTTCAGAGGGCGTACATGTCGGACAGATCAAGCGAGCGCTTGCGGAGCTTAAGAATGCAAAGAAGCCTGTGTTCCTCTGCGGTGGCGGTGTAAATATCGCCCATGCAAGAAAGGAGATGCAGCAGCTTGCGGAGAAGACAGGTATACCTGTAGTCACAACCATCATGGGCAAAGGTGCGATACCTACTGACCATCCACTCTATGTAGGCAACATTGGTATGCATGGCAATATGGCATCCAACAAAGCTATCATGGAGAGTGATGTTCTCTTCTCCATCGGATGCAGATTCAATGATAGAATAACAGGTACTATAGATACATTTGCCAAGAATGCCAAGATCATACATGTTGATATAGATGCAGCGTCCATATCAAGAAATATAAAGGTAGATATACCTATCGTTGCTGATGCCAAGGTTGCAATATCCAAGATGCTTGAATACGCTGAGCCTCTTGATATCAAAGGCTGGGTGGATGATATTATGAATGTCAAGACTGAGTATCCTATCAACATGAACAGATATGATGGAGTGACCCCTGAGGCTATCATCAGAACCATAAACGATATGTACAGCAATCTCATCGTTACAACTGATGTTGGACAGAATCAGCTCTGGACAACGCAGTACATTGATATAGATGAGAACAAACAGCTCTTAACTTCTGGAGGTCTTGGAACCATGGGTTATGGATTTCCTGCTGCCATAGGCGCAAAGCTTGGCAACATGGATAAAGATGTTATCTGTATATCCGGAGACGGCGGAGTCCAGATGAACATTCAGGAGATGGCTACAGCTGTTGCGCTTGAGCTTCCTGTTACCCTCTGTATACTGAACAACGGCTATCTCGGCAATGTACGCCAGTGGCAGGAGCTGTTCTTCAATAAGAGATACAGCAGTACATGTCTCAGATACAGAAGAAGATGCAACAGAGACTGTCAGAATCCGGATAAATGCTGTCCAAAGTATTCTCCTGACTTTGTAAAACTGGCAGAGAGCTATGATGCAAAGGGCATCAGAGTTACAAAGCCTGAGGAAATCAGGCCGGCATTTGAGGCTGCCAGGGCAAATACAAACGGACCTACAGTTATAGAATTCTTCATCGATCCTACGGCCAACGTATTTCCTATGGTTCCGGGTGGAAAGTCACTGAATGACATGATACTTGACTGCTGATATTGATAAATTGATTTTATATTGGTAATAGAATGTACATATATATATTTGTATATTATCCAGATGAAAGGGGTATATAGAATGAGCGTAAAGAAGAGATGGATATGCCTGTTCGTAGAGAATGAGGTAGGTGTACTTGCAAGAATTTCAGGTTTGTTTTCAAGCAAATCATACAATATAGATACTATAACCGTTGGAGTAACCGAGGATGAGACAATATCCAGAATGACCATCGGTTTCACCAGTGATGACAGGACATTTGAGCAGGTGAAAAAGCAGCTCAACAGAAGTGTGGAGGTTATCAAGGTAGTTGACTACACTGATATAGCCATTCACAACAACGAGATTTTATTTGTCAAGGTCAACAGCTGTTCAAATGAGGATAAAGATGAAGTATTCAGAATTGCGAATGCATTTGGATACAAGATAACTGACTACAATAAGAAATCTGTGCTTGTAGAGTGCGTTCAGACTGATGCAAAGAATGACAATGCCATAAAACTGTTCAAGGAGAGTTTCCCTAACAGGATAGAAGTTGTAAGAGGCGGCAGTGTTGCAGTTGAAGCGATAAGCATGTCGGACAGATAGTATGACCAGAAAATAACTGTCACAATGATATTGTTGAAAAAATAGTCTGTAAAAAGATTATGAAAGGATCCGTAAAATGAAATTTGTTATACAGCGTGTAAATCACGCATCAGTAGAGGTGGATGGCAAAGTGATCGGCAGCATACAGAAAGGTTTTCTGGTTTTTGTCGGAGTATACGATTCGGATACCAAAGAGATTGCTGACAAGATGATAAACAAGCTTGTGAAGATGAGGATATTTGCCGACGAAAATGGCAAGACAAATCTTGACATAAACAGAGTAAACGGCCAACTCCTGATCGTTTCACAGTTTACCTTGTGCGCAGACTGCCGGAAGGGCAACAGACCATCATTTACTGGTGCAGGAGCGCCTGATATGGCCAATGAGATGTATGAGTATATAATTGAAAGATGCCGTGAGTTTGTGCCTGTGGTTGAACATGGAGAATTTGGCGCAGATATGAAAGTAGATCTGTCCAATGATGGGCCATTTACCATATTACTTGACAGTAATGAATTGTAATATATCCATGATTTGCCGAAAAAATTGTAATATATTGGGAAAATTTTATAAAATCTAACAATATTGTTGAAAAAATGAATATTTGTTAATATAATTACAAGTGGAGTTTCTATATGCAAAGGATAATATTATAGAGAGAACTAATACTGAAAAGGAGAACTATACAATGACAAAGGATCAGATTGAATCTAAAACCTTTAAAAAAGGACTTTTTGGATATAATAAGGATGAGGTTAACAGCTTCCTGCGCTCAGTTGCAGAAGATTATGCAGAACTTGAGACAAAGTATGCAGCTCTTGAGTCAGAGAACGAAGTGTCAAAGAAGAACCTTATGGAGAACAGCGTAAAGATTTATGAGCTTGAGAAGCAGCTCGAGCAGGCTGCTCCTGGTTCCAAGAAGGAAGCCAACGCAGCAAATGCTGAGGCTAACAAGATAATAAACGACGCTAAGAAGAAGGCTAACGAGGTTATCGCAAATGCAAAGGCTGAGCTTGCCAAGCTCAAGGAAGAGATGGAGACACTCAAGAGCGGATCAAGTGCAAAGGTTGCTGAGGCTGCAGATAAGGTTGAAGCTGCAGTTGAGGCGGATCCTATAACAAAGCTTAAGATGAAGTCGCAGGGCGGAGATGCACCTCAGAAGCTTAAGATGACACCAAAGGCTGCTCCAGAGGCAGAGCCAAAGCCGGCAGCATTCACAGGTAAGAGTGCTCAGACTGCTCAGGAGGAAGAGGAAGAAGAGCTTATCATCGGAGAAGTTGAAGAGGGCGTTAAGCGTAATCAGGCACTTATCGGCGATGGCGATGAGGATGCAGATTTCGAGTTCTTATAAGATTGGGTGTTTATATGACGTATAAAGAATGCGTGGAGTGTATTGACGGCGTTCTCAGTTCTTTGGAATTGGCGGATATTGGTGATTGTTGTCTTCAGTTCAATGTTATCGGCAATGATAGTGGGGTGTTCTACATAGATATAAGGGATCATGTTGCCAGATTAACAGAGGATTCGGACAGGGAGTATAAGGTTAAATATGTATTTACAGTTCCAGTTCTTTCGAGACTTTTGAGAAGAGTTGTCGATCCGATGTATGCGTATACTACAAGTAAATATAAGATGATGGGAGATGTGTCTTTGGGAAGATGCATCCTCGTCAAACTCTGCGAGGCTTCGGCCTGACAGATAAATAAAGAAAACCGGTGGTATCATGATAGATCCGCCGGTTTTCTCTTGTTGTATAAGCACAGCACGTGTAATTGTATAAGCGCGCAGGCTTAAAATGTATTTTTTACAGAAGATCAGCAACTTCTTTAAGAAGTCTCTCTGTCTTATCCCATCCAAGACAAGGATCTGTGATAGACTTACCATAGCATCCACCATCTACTGGCTGGTTGCCATCCTCAATATAACTCTCAACCATAACACCCTTTACAAGATTCTTGATCTCAGAATCGTAATTCCTGCTGTGGATTATCTCTTTGACAATTCTTGGCTGTTCAATAAATTTCTTGCCAGAATTATTGTGGTTGGCATCAACTATACATGCATGATTTACGAGGTTGAACTTCTTGTATGTGTCAGCAAGGAGCCTGAGATCCTCATAGTGATAATTGGATATAGACTGTCCATGCTTATTCAGTGCACCTCTCAATATACAATGTGTCAAAGGATTTCCGTCTGTATGTGCCTCCCATCCAGAATAGAGGAATGTGTGGTGATGCTGTCCTGCTATACAGGAATTCATCATAACGTTGTAGTCACCACTTGTAGGATTCTTCATACCTACAGGAACATCCATTCCACTTGCGGTAAGTCTGTGCTGCTGATCCTCAACAGAACGTGCGCCTATGGCAACGTAAGAGAGGATATCATCTACATACTGCCAGTTTTCTGAATAAAGCATCTCATCAGCAGCGGTGAGTCCTGTCTCCCTGATAGCTCTTATATGCATTTTTCTGATGGCGTAAAGGCCCTCGAGCATGTCTGATGCCTTTGTAGGATCAGGCTGATGGAGCATTCCTTTGTAACCATCACCAGTAGTTCTTGGCTTGTTAGTATATATACGTGGAATGACCAGTATCTTATCCTTAACTTCATCTGCAACCTTTGCAAGACGATTCTGATAATCGCAAACAGCATCCTCATTATCTGCTGAACAAGGTCCGATGATAAATATAAATCGGTCATCATCGCCTACGAAAATTTTTCTGATCTCTTCATCTCTTCTGGCTTTGATGGCTTTCAACTCGCTTGAAAGAGGGTATAGTTCCTTGATCTCATCGCCAGTTGGTACTCGTTTAACTAATTTCATACTCATGAAACATGTCCTCCTTTTTTCTAGCCATTGATTATATCAGAAAAACTTTACAAAATAAAGAAAATAATACTATATTGGTGGGATAAAAAGTCATATTGCCGGATAAATGCATAATATAATATATAAACAGAAACTGAAAGAGGAGTTGTATGCAGCATTTTCCGGATAGAAAAAAGATGGGCAGGAAGAAAAATATCAGAAGATTATCTGTTATAACGGTACTCATCTTTATCATATTTGCAAACACAAATGGTACGAATCTTATGGTATATGCAGAGGAACAGACAGAGACTCAGGCGGCAGACCAGACAGAAGTTCTGGAGGTGGAATCTCCAAGCTGTATACTCGTTGAGGCATCCACAGGTCAGGTGTTATTTGAGAAAAACTGTGATGAAGCCATGGCTCCGGCTTCGGTTACAAAGGTTATGACGCTTCTTCTGGCTTTTGAGGCGATAGAGGCCGGACAAATGACTCTTGATGATATTGTAACTGTGAGTGAACATGCTGCGTCCATGGGCGGATCGCAATGCTTCTTTGAGGCAGGAGAAGAACAGACTGTTGAAGATATGATAAAGTGTATTATAATTGCATCCGGAAACGATGCGGCTGTTGCCATGGCGGAAAAGGTTGCCGGAAGCGAAGAAGCGTTTGTGAAAAAGATGAATGAGAGGGCTGCTGAGCTGGGGATGACAAATGCAAGTTTCAAAAATGCATGTGGCCTGGATGCGGATGGACATAAAATGTCAGCACGGGATATCTCCATAATGTCCAGAGAACTCATAACAAAATATCCTGCCATCTTTGATTATTCAGGCATATGGATGGATTCGATCATACATAAAACACGAAGAGGCGAGAGTCAGTTTGATCTCGTCAACACAAATAAATTTTTGAATATGTATACAGGAGCAACCGGCCTTAAGACAGGTTTCACAAATACCGCAAAATATTGCATGTCGGCGACTGCTGAGAGGGACGGCATACAGCTTATTGCTGTCATCATGGGAGCTGATACAAAGGATATCAGAAACAAAGACGCCTGCAGGCTGCTTGATTATGGATATTCGATGTGCCAGAAATATACAGATCTGAATATTCTTCAGGAAAAAGAGATTTCCATAGACAATGGCACCGAAAGTTGTGTTACAATTAAGACCGACTCACAATTCACCGGGATCCTGCTTGCGGGAGAACACGCGGAGGATGTGAAGAAGAAACTGGAGATGAGAGATCCTCTGACTGCCCCGGTTGATAGTGGTGAAGAGCTTGGAAAGATGAGCTATTATATTGGCGAGAGGTGCATCGGTTCAGTGCCGATATATGCGGCGGAGAAGGTTGATTCCATGAGTATGAAGTACGCTTTCGTTAAAGTGCTCAAGTTACAATTTACATATTGAGGTTAAATACATGAAGATTTTTTTAGTTGTAGTTATCGTACTATGCATTATAACGCTTGTTAATGTTTTGATAGAGAGTTACCGCGAAAACAGAAGAATCTCGTTTTCAAATTATCAACTGCATGACAGGAGAATAAGAAAAAAAGCCCGGATAGTCATGATATCAGATCTCCACAATGCGGAATTTGGAAAGGACAACGAGAAGCTTATAAGCTGTATAGAAAAGATCAATCCGGATTTCATACTGGTGGCGGGGGATATAATAGTCGGGAAGCCGGGACTTACAGTAGATATAGGTATACATTTCCTGAATGAACTTGGCAAGCGTTTTCCTGTGTATATGGGAAAAGGAAATCATGAGATGCGCGCATCCATATATGAAAAATATGGTGATATGTGGAACAGGTTATATGAAGGAACAAAAGATAACATCACCTGGCTTATAAATGAAAGTGTTCATCTTGATGAATACAATGTCACGATATACGGACTTGACATGAAGACGGAATATTACAGAAGATTCAAAAAGCTCGATATGGATGAAGAGTATCTGCTGAATGAACTTCCACCGATAAGCAGATCCGATTACAATATACTTATAGGACATGATCCCGATTATTTTGAAGAATATTCCAGATGGGGCGCTGATCTTACTGTATCCGGCCATGTACATGGCGGACTTGTGATCCTGCCATTTCTCGGAGGCGTGATATCGCCTATGATCAGACTGTTTCCGAAATACTATAAGGGGTTATATTCCTGCGATGGACATAATATGATAGTCAGTGCAGGACTCGGACTTCACACTATCCGAATCAGAGTTAATAACGAACCGGATCTGGTGACCATCAATTTGTCCAGATAACAGTGCGTTAGCCTATTATATTTAAACATAATTAAGAGTTGAATTATAGCAATATAGCATATAATATTATGTATGTTGGACATAAGTTCGCATGGAATTATGTGCGAAGGGGAAGAGCGTGATTTTATGAACAATAACACAGATGATAACAATATAGATAAAGATAATGTGAACACTGATGCCACTGAAGAGACAGTTGCTGAAGAGACAATATTCGGAGGGACAGAGACCGAACCGGAGACTGCGGCATCGGATGCAGCCATTCCCGATGGAGCAGGAATACCGATATTCCCAGATAATGAAGCTTCTGATGAAGCGGACGAACCGGATGACAAGCCTGCAAAAAAGACTCACAGAGCTTTGAAGATCACAGCGGCTATATGTGGAGCGGTGGTCGTATGTACATATATAGTTATATCGATATGGTTCATGTTCCATTACAACTACAAGACATACATCAATGATATAGACTATTCGTTTTACTCACTTGATGATGTCGATGCATACATAGAGAGTTACATACAGGATTATTCCCTCGCACTCAAGCTCAGGGGCGGTGAGGAACATGTCATAAAACCAGAAGATATATCGCTTGATATAAAGCCGAATATAACAGCCAAGAAGATCATAAGCGAACAGAATGGTTTTATCTGGCCTTATTACATGCTAAAGAGAAAAGATTATGACCTTTACTATTCAGCGTCGTATGACAAGGATGCTCTCGAGAAGCTTTTGAAGAGCTATGACAGTCTTGATGAGTCCAAGATGGAGAAACCGGAAGATGCCTATGTTACGATCAAGGATGGAGAATCAACAATTATTCCTGAATCTGAAGGAAATTATCTTGATTTTGACAGATTATGCTGTATAATAGATGAGGCGATTGTTAAAGGTGAATCCGTGCTTGATGTATCGGAAAGTGACGCATACGAGAGTCCTGAGCTCACAGCCGACAGTGAAGAGATAGTAAATGAGCAGAAGGAACTTGCAAAGATCCTTGAGATGACCATTACATATGAGATAGATCAGGTGTCATGGAAGCTTACCAGCAAGGAATATGGCGACTGGATCAGCAACATAAAAGGAAAATGGAAATTCTCAGAAGACAAGGTGCATGAGTATGTCGAGAATATCGCAAGCAGATACGATACATATGGTGTGCCGAGGAATTTCAGAACCCATAATGGTGATGTCATCACTCTGGCGAATACCTGGTATGGCTGGATGATCGATGTGGATGGTGAGACAGAAGAGCTCATGAAGCTTCTTGAAGCCGGAGAGTCCACAACACATACACCGCCGTTTGACTGCTATGCTGCAGTTTATCACGATGGCGGCGATGATATCGGTGATTCATATATCGAATGTGATTTTGGCCAGCAGCATGTATATGCATATGTAGACGGCAATCTTGTGTGGGATTCCGACTGCGTAACCGGAAGCCTTGCAAACAATGGCAAATACAGAACACCTGAAGGTGTATATACGATCCTGTATAAGAAGACACCTGCTGTGCTTATCGGCGATGACTATGAGACTCCTGTAACATACTGGATGCCATTCATAGGCGAGCTGGGAATCGGATTCCATGATGCATCGTGGAGAAGTTCATTCGGCGGTGATATATACAAGAACAGCGGATCCCATGGATGTGTAAATCTTCCTGTATCCGCGGCAGAACAGTTGTTTAATATAGTATATGACGGAATGCCTGTCATCTGCTATTATTAAAGTGTAATTGGAGACGTACCCAAGAGGTTGAAGGGTCCGCACTCGAAATGCGGTAGGTCGGGCAACCGGCGCGAGGGTTCAAATCCCTCCGTCTCCGTTATAATTTATATAGATCCTGGTCAGGAATAATATCCTGACCTTGTTTTGTATTATGGGGGTGATGATTTGGTAACATACGATCAGTTGACGGAGGCTGCCTCGTATTTGAGACATGCGATAGGAGATGTTCCTGATATAGCCTTTATCCTGGGCAGTGGTCTGGGACATATGGCGGACGTTATTGAGAACCCTGTGTATGTGGATTACGGAGATATTCCACATTTTCCTGTATCTACAGTAGCAGGACACAGAGGCCGCTTCGTATACGGATGTATCCACGGGAAAAAGGTCCTTATCATGCAGGGACGGGTCCATTATTATGAAGGATACGATATGAGCCAGGTTGTCATGCCTGTCCGTGTCATAGGGCTGCTTGGTGTAGATAAACTTCTGCTCACAAATGCTGCAGGCGGAATATCTGAGAAGCTTGAGCCGGGCGATATCATGATGATAAGTGATCACATTTCAACATTTGTACCATCGCCACTCATTTGCAGTTACTATAATAAATTGGGTGTGAGATTTCCCGATATGACGCATGTCTACGATGTGGAGCTGAATAGCTATATCAGAGAAGCATTTGCTGAAAATGATATTGATTTCAGGTCGGGTGTATATATTCAGGTCACCGGTCCTCAGTATGAGACTCCTGCAGAGATAAGAATGTTTGCGGGAATGGGGGCAGATGCAGTTGGAATGAGCACTGTATGTGAAGCCATAGCTGCAAGACATATGGGAATGCGTGTCGCAGGTCTTTCCTCAATATGCAACAAAGCTGCAGGCCTCGGCGGAGAGCTTTCGCACGAGGAGATCATTGCGGCGGGCGATGAAGCGTCAGGAAGACTTGTTCGTATCATAGACTCATTTATACAGAAAATATAATTATGGAGATCATATATGGATGTAATATTGTACACTGATGGATCTGCCAGAGGCAATCCAAATGGACCTGGTGGATATGGCGCTGTTCTTCAGTTTATCGATGCAAAGGGACAGCTTCATGAGAGAGAATACAGCCAGGGATATATAAAGACAACAAACAATAGAATGGAGCTTATGGCGGCGATAGTCGGGCTTGAGGCTCTTATAAAGCCATGTAATGTGAAATTGTATTCAGATTCACAGTATCTGTGCAACGCATTTAACCAGCACTGGATAGAGGGCTGGATCAAAAAAGGCTGGAAGCGCGGCAAGAATGAACCGGTCAAAAACCGGGATTTGTGGGAACGTCTGCTTGCAGCAAAAGCACCACACAACGTGGAATTCCTGTGGGTCAAGGGTCATGCCGGCAACCCTGGAAATGAGAGATGTGACATGCTTGCAACAGCAGCCGCAGACGGCGATGGAAAAATAACTGATGAAGGTCTGGATCAGGCCTGAGTACGAGGAGATAAGACATGAAAAAGACAGATTTCAGAAAACTGTTTGATGATAAGATACTTATACTTGATGGAGCCACAGGAACAAATCTTATGAATGCAGGCATGCCTCTTGGCGTGTGCCCCGAGAAATGGATACTTGAACATCCACAGATAATGTTTGACCTCCAGGTTGCATATCTGAACGCCGGCACAGATATTCTGTATGCTCCAACCTTTACATGTAACAGGATAAAACTCAACGAGTATGGGCTTGCCGATGACCTTGAGGACATGAACAGAAGACTTGTAAAATTGTCTAAGGAAGCGGTCAAGGCTGCAGGCCATGGCCTTGTGGCGGGCGATATCACCATGACAGGCGAGATGCTCTATCCTATGGGAAAACTGAAGTTTGAAGAGCTGGTCGACGTGTATAAGGAACAGATAAAGGTCATAGACGAGAGTGGTTGTGACCTGCTTGTGGTCGAGACCATGATGAGCCTCGCTGAGACCAGAGCTGCGGTTATTGCGGCAAATGAAGTGTCAGATCTCCCTATAATCGCCAGCCTTACATTCAACGAGGATGGACGTACCCTGTATGGAACCGATCCTGTGACAGCAGTAAATGTTCTTCAGAATCTTGGAGTGGCAGCTATAGGTGTAAACTGTTCCACAGGCCCTGATAAGATGGTCGAGCTTGTTAGACAGATGAAGAGCATCGCATTTATCCCTGTATTTGCAAAGCCGAACGCCGGAATGCCGGAGCTTGTAAATGATAAAAGCGTATATCGGATGACCCCTGAGGAATTTGCTGAAGATATGAAGATGATAATCGAGGCCGGGGCCGGAATGGTTGGTGGCTGTTGCGGTACGAGACCTGAACACATAAAGGCTCTTGCTGATATGGCTTCCAAGATGCCTGTTCCTGAGATAAGTTCAGAGCATGTCAGATGTATATCATCTGAGCGTTCATCTCTCATAATAGATCTGGATGCTCCGTTTAAGGTTGTTGGAGAGAGAATCAACCCGACTGGAAAGAAGAAGCTTCAGGCTGAGCTCAGGGAGGGATCTCTTGAGCTTGTCATGAATATGGCCGAAGAGCAGGTAGATAAAGGCGCTTCAATACTTGATATCAATGTCGGTATGAATGGTATCGATGAGAGAGATATGATGCTTAAGGTAGTATATCAGGTATCGCAGGCTGTAAACCTTCCGTTATGCCTTGATTCCAGCTCACCAGAGGTACTTGAGGCGGCACTTCGTATCTATCCGGGACGTGCGCTTGTCAATTCAGTATCCCTTGAGAAGGTGAAGATGGAAGAGATACTGCCTCTTGTAAAGAAGTACGGAGCTATGTTTATTCTTCTTCCTCTGTCGGATAAGGGGCTTCCGGAGAGTCCACAGGAGAAGGAGGACATAATCAACACGGTGCTTGGCACTGCGTATGAGATGGGATTTACGAAGAATGATGTGGTTGTGGACGGACTTGTTGCAACGGTCGGTGCCCAGAAGGACGCTGCCATCAACTGCCTGAAAACCATAAACTACTGTTATAACAACGGACTTGCAACCATCTGTGGTCTGTCCAACATTTCATTTGGACTTCCTGAGAGAATGTTTGTAAATACAGCATTCCTCACCATGGCTATCTCTCGTGGACTTACGATGGCTATAGCAAATCCATCCCAGACCATGCTTATGAATGCTGCATTTGCTTCTGATATGCTGCTTTTCAAGGAGGAGAGCGATGTCCGTTATATTGAGAATGTCAAACCTCTTGAGCTTGCCTCACCGGGAGCGGGTGTATCCGGCGGCAAAGCAGGATCTGATCTGGAAGGAAAAAGTCAGATTTATATAGATGTTCTCAAAGGAAATAAGAGAACCATACTTGACGATGTACATGCTGTGCTTGACAGCGGAGCTGATCCCCAGTCCATCATAGATAACGATCTGATAGGTGCGATAAATGAGGTTGGACGACTCTTCGAGAAGAAAAAATATTTCCTGCCACAGCTCATATCAAGTGCTGAGACCATGGAGATGGCGATAGGTGTTATAAGTCCACTTGTTCTGAAGGACAAGGACAGCTCTGATATGCCTACCATAGTCGTGGCGACAGTTGAGGGCGATATACATGATATAGGTAAGAACCTCGTGGTTCTTATGCTCAGAAACTATGGATTTAATGTTATAGATCTCGGCAAGGATGTTCCTTGTGATGTGATAATACAAGCGGCAAAGGATAATAACGCCAGCATAATCGGACTGTCAGCCCTCATGACAACCACCATGGTCAAGATGAAGGATGTTGTTGAAGCTGTGAAGGAGAATGGCCTGGACAGTAAAGTTGTTATAGGCGGTGCAGTTATAACCGAGAGCTACGCCGAGGAGATCGGTGCGGATGGATATTCCGAGGATGCGGCAAACTGCGTGGTTGTAGTCAAGAATCTTCTGGGCATAGAGTAAATATTTGGAAAAATCCGGATATCTCACTATAAGTTTTGGGGTATTTGTAAATACACAACAAAAATTATCAGAAATAACAGATAAAAATAATTACAAAATTCACGTTATAAATTGACATTAAAGTGGTTTATAACTATAATAATTTAGTACATTTTAAAGAGACGAGTTGAAAGGTGGTACATATAGATGGGTAATATTGTTTTGTCACTGCTTGTTGACAACACATCGGGAGTTTTGAGCAGAGTGTCAGGACTGTTCAGTAGAAGAGGTTATAACATTGACAGTGTGACAGTAGGAGAGACTGAGAATCCCGCTTATTCCAGAATGACTGTTGCAGTTAGCGGCGATGAAGCCAGCCTTATCCAGATCAAGAAACAGCTCAACAAGCTTGAGGATGTAGTGGATATAGTGGAGCTTGAGCCTGGCAAGTCTGTATGCAGAGAGCTCGTTCTTGTCAAGGTTAAAGCGAATCCGTCCGAGAGAAAGGATATTATCTCAGTTGCAGATATTTTCAGAGCGAATATAGTTGACGTTTCCAAAGATTCGGTTATTATAGAACTTACGGGAACAACAACCAAGTGTGAGGCGTTCCTCAGACTGCTCGATGGACATGAGATAGTTGAGCTTGTACGCACAGGTCTCACAGGTCTCATCAGAGGTTAATACGTTTTTAATTATCCAAGTGGTAGTTAATATATAAGTCATTTTATACATATTTAGGAGGATTAAAGAAATGGCAGAAGCAAAGATTTATTATCAGCAGGATTGCAATCTTTCATTACTTGATGGAAAGACAATCGCAATCATAGGATATGGTAGTCAGGGTCATGCACATGCCCTCAACGCTAAGGAGTCAGGATGCAATGTCATCATCGGTCTTTACGAGGGAAGCAAGTCATGGGCTAAGGCTGAGGCACAGGGATTTAAGGTATACACAGCCGCTGAGGCTGCAAAGCAGGCTGACATAATTATGATTCTTATCAACGATGAGTTACAGGCAGATATGTACAAGAAGGATATCGAGCCAAACCTTGAGCCAGGTAACATGCTTATGTTCGCTCATGGTTTCAACATTCACTTCGGTTGTATCAAGCCACCAAAGGATGTTGACGTAACAATGATCGCTCCAAAGGCACCTGGACACACAGTACGTTCAGAGTACCAGGCAGGAAAGGGTACACCTTGTCTTGTTGCTGTAGAGCAGGATGCTACAGGTAAGGCACTTGACCTTGCACTTGCATATGCACTTGCAATCGGTGGAGCAAGAGCCGGCGTTCTTGAGACAACATTCAGAACAGAGACAGAGACAGACCTCTTCGGTGAGCAGGCAGTTCTTTGTGGTGGTGTTTGTGCACTTATGCAGGCTGGTTTCGAGACACTTTGCGAGGCTGGTTATGATCCAAGAAACGCATACTTTGAGTGTATCCATGAGATGAAGCTTATCGTAGACCTTATCTACCAGTCAGGATTCGCTGGAATGAGATATTCAATCTCTAACACAGCAGAGTACGGTGACTATATAACAGGTCCTAAGATCGTTACAGCAGAGACAAAGAAGGCTATGAAGCAGATCCTTAAGGACATTCAGGATGGTTCATTTGCTAAGGAGTTCCTCCTTGACATGTCACCAGCAGGACGTCAGGTTCACTTCAAGGCTATGAGAAAGCTTGCTTCAGAGCATCCATCAGAGAAGGTTGGAGAGCAGATCAGAGCACTTTATAGCTGGAACAACGAGTCAGACAAGCTTATCAACAACTAATTTCTGGTTATATATTTAAACGTATACACTTTACCCGGTAATTACTGCATGCAGTGGTTGCCGGGTATTTTTTTATGAGAGCATCATCTGCGATGGATACAGGTGACCGTCATGATATCTGAGCAGCAACACCTCATTTTACTTTGAATGGATTTTGTGATAGTATATATAAAGTATTGCGTTAGATTTGGAGGCGTATCGATATGGGTAAGCAGCTTACAAAAAAAGACATCGAAAAGATGGAACAGGAGATCGAATATAGAAAATGTGTAGTCAGGAAGGAGAAGCTTGAAGCCGTAAAGGAGGCCAGAGCTCAGGGGGATCTCAGTGAGAATTTCGAATATTATGCAGCAAAGAAAGACAAAAATGCCAATGAGCGGAGGATCAGATATCTGGACAGGCTTGTCAGGACTGCAGATATAATAGATGATACTTCAGCAGACGATGAGGTTGGAATTGATAACACGGTAACCGTTTATTTTGAGGATGACGACGAGGAGGAAACATACAGAGTTGTCACAAGTGTTCGTGCTGATGTGCTTGACGGAAGGGTGAGCAACGTATCACCTATAGGCAGGGCGATCATGGGACACAAGGTTGGCGACAGAGTTCAGGTCGTTCCAGAGAAAGGTGAACCGTATTATCTAGTCATAAGAAAGATTGAAAACACACAGGATGATGGATCATTTGAGATTAACTAGGTGGATCATATGAATTGTTTGGAAGCACAGTCAAAGATAATGGCGTTTATTGAGAATAAACTCCCTGACGATGAACTCAGAGAGTTTATTAAGCATGTCAGATCATGCAAAAACTGCTATGAAGAGCTGGATATCTATTACACGCTTATAGTTGGTATGAAACAACTGGACGAGTCTGATAACATATCTACAGATTTTAAGAATGCCCTGGATAAGCATCTTGAGGAAGAGATGAACAGACTTACCACGGTAAAGAGAATAGCAAATTCCACGATACTGGTCGGAATTGCAGCCGTTGTTGCCGGACTTATATGGCTGTACAGCGGTGCTCTTGACAAGGTCTACAACTATGAACAGAATTCCAAACTCAGTGAGCAACCTGAATACTATTATGCTGAATTCTTTGGCTCAAGACTTTTGGACGATTCCCGCTATGATCTCAGTGATATCGACAGATATTACGAAGAACAAAACAAAGTCAGGGATGAAAGTACGGAATTTATGCAGAATATCAAAAAATATAATGCAAATCATAAGGGTATCGAATAGTCAGAATACTCTATGGCGAGCGGTAAATAAGAGGAGGTTTTCATGCCAGATACAGGTAAAAAGATATTGATAATAGATGGACACAGCATACTTAACAGAGCTTTTTACGGGCTTCCGGATCTCACCAACTATGAGGGACTTCACACGAATGCTGTCCTCGGTTTTCTTAATATTATATTCAGGATAATCGACGAAGAGAATCCGACAAATGTATGCGTGGCATTTGACGTTAAACAGCCTACATTCAGACATCTTGTGTACAAAGAGTATAAGGGCACAAGAAAGCCTATGCCGGATGAACTGCGGGAGCAGGTACCACTCATAAAAGAAGTCTTGACAGCGATGAACGTCACCATAGTTGAGAAGGGGGGTTATGAGGCTGATGACATTATAGGAACATTGTCAAGAGTTGCAGATTCTGCCGGATACAAAGTCGTGATAGTATCGGGTGACAGGGATCTTCTGCAGCTTGCAACAGACAATATCCTCGTCCGTATTCCGAAGACAAAAGCAGGTGGAACCACGATAGAGAACTATTACGCAGATGATGTGAAGGATCTCTACGGAGTTACACCAGTCCAGTTTATAGATATGAAGGGACTTATGGGAGATACGTCAGATAACATCCCAGGGGTTCCCGGAATAGGCGAGAAGACCGCATCCAAGATCATTCAGCAGTGGGGATCTGTGGCCGGAGCTCTTGAACATATAGACGAGATCAAACCTCCTAAAGCCCAGAAAAATCTTGCGGAGTTCTCAGAACAGGCAATAATGTCCAGGGAGCTTGCAGCGATCAAGCTTGACTGTGAACTGGATTTCAAGCTTGAGGATACCACATATGAGAACGCGTTTAATGACAGTTCATACAACATTTTCAAAAGGCTGGAATTCAAGAGTCTCTTAAAGAAGTTTGACAACAAGCAGACCGTAAGTGAACTGAAACCGGATATAACAGTGGTAAATTCTACAGCCGACTTTGCTTATATTGAGGATGCTGCAAAGAAATCAGAAGCTGTCGGTGTATACGTTGCCCACAGTGATGACATGATGCTCGGCATAGCCATTGCCTGTGATTCAAAGAATGTGTATGTGATAAACTGTTCATCTGGTATAGATCCTGATGAGGCAGTCAAATTCATATACGATCTGAAGAATGCCGGAATCATCATATGCATGGAGGATCTTAAGAGCGCGCTGAAATATGTAGATTTTCATGAATGTGACACAAATGTACTTGATATAGGAGTGGCAGCATATCTCCTCAATCCGATGGAGGATTCATACGATTACGATGATGTCGCAAAGGAATATCTTGGCAACATACTTCCTTCTGAGAAGGAACTCATCGGCAAAGATGAATTGAATATATTTACATTTATAAGTGATAATTTCCTTGAAGTATTTTCGTACAAGGCGGTCGTTCCGCTCCTTGCAAAGGATGTCGTCATGGATAAGCTTGCCAAAGAAGGCATGCTCGAATTGTACAATAAGGTAGAGCTCCCTACCGTTTACACCTTATACGACATGGAAAAACGCGGAATAAGAGTCGATAAGGCAGAGCTTGAGGAATACAGCAAAAAGCTTGAGAAGAGGATTCAGGAGCTTCACGATTCGATAATCGGTTACGCAGGAAAAGAGTTCAATATCAATTCTCCGAAGCAGCTTGGCCCTATCCTTTTTGAAGATATGGGCATACCGGGCGGCAAAAAGACCAAGACGGGCTACTCAACAAGTGTGGATGTACTTGAAAAGGTCAAAAACGAACATCCTATCATCGGAGATATTCTGGAATACAGACAGCTCACAAAACTCAATTCCACATACGCAGTGGGACTTGTGAACTATATATCGGATGACGGACGTATTCACGGAACCTTTAACCAGACTATCACGGCAACCGGAAGAATAAGCTCAACAGAGCCTAACCTTCAGAATATACCTATGAAGCTGGAGCTTGGAAGACTTATAAGAAAGGCATTTATCCCTAAGGAAGGATATGTATTTGTAGATGCCGATTACTCACAGGTAGAGCTCCGTGTGCTTGCCCATCTGTCAGGAGATGAGGTTATGAAGAATGCCTTTCTGAATAACGTGGATATTCATGCCACTACGGCATCTGAGGTGTTTGAGGTTCCGATTGGTGAAGTGACACCTCTCCAGAGACGGCATGCCAAGGCTGTCAACTTCGGAATCGTGTACGGAATCAGCGCATTTGGTCTGAGTGAGGATCTGGGTATATCCAGAAAAGAGGCTTCCGATTTCATTGCAAAGTATTACGACACCTATAAGAGTATAAAAGCGTATTTGGATGAACAGGTAGCCCACGCAAAGGAAAAAGGCTATGTGACGACTATGTTCGGAAGGATCAGGCCTATCCCTGAGCTGAAGTCATCCAACTTTATGCAGAGGAGTTTTGGCGAGAGGGTTGCCATGAATTCGCCTATACAGGGAACCGCTGCGGACATAATCAAGATCGCCATGGTGAGAGTTAACATGAAGCTCAAGGAGCTCGGACTGAAGTCACAGCTTATCCTGCAGATACACGATGAGCTTCTTATAGAGGCTGCCGAGGATGAAGTGGACATAGTGAAGAAGCTTCTCGTTGATGAGATGATGCATGCCGCAGATATGACCGTACCTCTTGAGGTGGGCGTTGCATCAGGAAATAACTGGTATGAGGCAAAATAATATGAAGATCATAGGAATAACTGGTGGTATCGGTTCTGGAAAAACCGCTGTGCTTGATATAATGCAGCGAGACTACGGAGCATTCATTATGGAGGCCGACGCCCTGGCTCACAGACTCATGGAACCGGGACAGATATCATACAATGACATAGTGGAACACTTTGGAAGAGATATTCTTGATGAAGACAGCAGGATCGACAGAGCAAAGCTTTCAGCGGTCGTTTTCAGCGATCAGAAGCAGCTCGATATCCTCAATTCCATAACTCACCCAAATGTAAAAAAGGCCATTCTTGAATCCATGGAGGAGCAGAAAAAGTCAGGATGCAGACTATACGTTCTTGAAGCTGCACTGCTTATCCAGGATGGGTATTTGGACATCTGCGATGAGATGTGGTATGTCTATGCAGACGTTTCAAAACGAATTGAACGTTTGTGCGCTTATCGCGGGTTTACCGATGAAAAAGCAAGAAAAGTCATCGCTTCGCAGGAGCCTGACAGCTATTATGAGGAAAATTGTTCAAAAAAGATAGACAATTCAGGCAATTTAGAAAAATTGAGAAACCAGCTTAAGCTGGCGATGGGAATTGAGTGTTAGATTTTTTTAGTTATTATCACGGATTGTACGGATAAAAAGACAATTTTTTTGGCTATTTCTATTGAGAATAATGGGGCAATGAGTTAAACTTTAACTATGTGTGTTTTCATTATTTCAAAGGGGGAAATAAACATGAAGTTTATTGATCAGTTAAAAGAAAAAGCCAAACAGAATAAGAAAACGATCGTACTGCCTGAGACATCAGACATGAGAACAATCGAGGCAGCCGGCAAGGTATTGGCAGAGGGCATTGCGAACATTATCCTGGTTGGAGACAAGGAAGATATCATGAGCAGAGCTGGTGATATCGATCTCAGCGGAGCATCATTTGTTGACCCTAAGAATTATGAGAAATTTGATGAATACGTGGATGCTTTTGTAGAGATGAGAAGAAAGAAGGGCATGACCGAGGCAAGAGCCAAGGAACTGCTTTTAACAAACCCATTATATTTTGGATGTATGATGGTTAAGCAGGATGATGCAGACGGTATGGTTGCCGGTGCGATCAACGCATCAGCAGATGTGCTCCGTGCAGCACTTCAGACACTGAAGACTGCTCCGGGAACAAGAATCGTATCAGCATTCTTCCTGGTTGTAGTTCCAGATTGTCAGTATGGTGCCAATGGAACATTTGTATTTGCAGATGCAGGACTCAATCAGAGCCCGTCAGCGTCAGAGCTTGCAGATATCGCAGAGCAGTCAGCGAAGTCATTTGAACTTCTGGTTGATGAGACACCTGTTGTGGCTATGCTGTCACATTCAACAAAGGGAAGCGCAAAGCATCCTGACGTTGACAAGGTTATTGAAGCTACAGAGATCGTTAACGCTGAGTTCCCTGACCTTCTGTGTGATGGTGAGCTTCAGTCAGATGCAGCACTCGTTCCTGAGGTTGCAGCATCAAAGGCACCTGGAAGCAAGGTTGCAGGACATGCGAATGTTCTTGTGTTCCCTGATCTTGATGCAGCGAACATCGGATACAAGCTTGTACAGAGACTCGCAAAGGCTGATGCATATGGTCCTGTTACACAGGGTATTGCAAAGCCTGTAAACGACCTGTCAAGAGGCTGTGTTGCAGACGATATAGTTGGAGTTGTTGCCATAACAGCTATCCAGGCTCAGGCTCAGGAGGACGGCAGAATGAAGGTAACTCCAAAAGAGAGATAGTAAAAGATAATTTTTAAAGATGATTTATTTACACATAAGTTGTGCAGGAGGATTGAAATGAAGGTTCTTGTAATTAATTGTGGTAGTTCATCACTGAAGTATCAGCTTATTGATTCTGATACAGAGGCTGTTATAGCAAAAGGACTGTGTGAGAGGATCGGTATCGACGGAAAGCTCACACATCAGACCATGGGTAAGGATAAGTATACAGTGGATGCCGCTATGCCGGATCACAATGCTGCTGTAAAATTTGTTCTTGACGCTCTTCTTGATACAGATAAGGGAGCTATCGCTTCACTGTCAGAGATCGACGCTGTTGGACACAGAATAGTTCACGGCGGTGAGAAGTTTGCGAATTCAGTAGTTATAACAGACGAAGTAATGGCGGCCATAGAAGAGTGTAATGATCTTGCACCACTTCACAACCCTGCCAACCTCATTGGAATCAGAGCATGTCAGGCACATATGCCGGGTGTTCCTATGGTTGCGGTATTTGATACAGCATTCCACCAGACCATGCCTGATAAAGCATATACATATGCAATACCTTACGAATATTACGAGAATTATAAGATAAGAAGATACGGTTTCCACGGAACAAGCCACAGCTTTGTATCCAAGAGACTGGCAGAGCTCATAGGCAAAGATATCAAAGATACCAAGCTTATCGTATGCCACCTTGGAAACGGATCAAGTATCACAGCAGTTGACGGCGGTAAGTCAGTGGACACTTCCATGGGACTCACACCTCTTGCAGGTCTTCCTATGGGCACAAGAAGCGGTGATATAGATCCTGCGATTCTTGAGTTCATTGCCGGCAAAGAGGGCAAGAGCGTTGAGGAGATAACAACTATTCTTAATAAGAAGTCAGGTGTATCAGGACTTTCAGGCGTATCAAGTGATTTCAGAGATCTTGACGCCGGCATGAAGGAAGGCAATGACAGATGCCGTCTTGCTCTCGATGTATTCTGCTACAGTGTCAAGAAATATATTGGAGCATATGCAGCCGCAATGGGAGGTCTTGATGCGATAGCGTTTACGGCAGGAATCGGAGAGAACAATCCATATGTAAGAAGAGTTTCAACAATGGATCTTTCATTCATGGGTATCGATATAGATGAGACTAAGAACGAGATCCGCGGCGAAGAGCAGAAGATCTCCACTGACGCTTCAAAGGTTCAGGTATGGGTAGTTCCTACAAACGAAGAGCTTGCCATTGCAAGAGAGACTGTAGAGCTTGTTACAAAATAAGTCTTCTGTATAACGACAGGATTCAGTTGACGGAATTGTATAAAAATTTTGCAATATTTTGTTGACAATAAATATCTGTATATGTATAATAGCAGATGTGCGATTTTTAGGAGATATTATGTTAATTGATTTATCTGAGATTTTATCCACTGAGGGATTGACTAAAAGCGTTGAAGTACATGTAGACTTTGATAATTTCCAGTTTAAGGGAATGGACTACCGGATTGGACAGGCAGATGATTTTCAACTGAATCTGTCGAATGACGGCAAGAACAGAGTCAAGGTTACCGGAAGCACTGATGTTGTCATGGAGCTTGTGTGTGACAGATGTCTGGAGGAGTTTGAGAGAACTTTCCATATAGATATCGACACAGTTATTGATACTTCCGTTTTGGATTCTGATAAGGTAGATGAGATAGATGAGTTAAGCTATTTTGAAGACTGTAATATCGATATGGACGCACTGTTGAAAAAGGAACTGATGGGTTTAGTTCCAATACAGATTCTGTGCAGGGATGACTGCAAGGGACTCTGTAAGGTGTGTGGAACGAATCTGAATCATGGTACATGTAACTGTGATGATTTTGTTCCTGATCCGAGATTATCAGTTTTTAATGACATCTTAAAGAATTGAGGAGGTGTGAATAATGTCAATTTGTCCAAAGAATAAGAGCTCAAAGGCTAGAAGAGATAAGAGAAGAGCTAACTGGAAGATGTCTGCACCAGCATTAGTTAAGTGCAGCAAGTGTGGCGAGTTAATGGTTCCACACAGAGTTTGTAAGAACTGCGGTTCATACAACAAGAAAGAGATTATCTCAGTTGCTGAGTAATTTCCAGTTCTCACTCGGTATTTGAGTAGTAGAATAAACAAGACCTTTCTTATTTTTATAATAAGGAAGGTCTTTTTTCGTGCACATATATACATAGCGGTTTGTATATTTGTACTGAAATATTTGACTTTGACAATTCAGAAATATATAATGACCTTGTGCGTTTGCACCTAAAAATAATTATATGGTGGGATATCCCATAATACACGTAAGATAGGAGAGTTTTGATATGGGCGATACAAGAATTGTAGTAGATGCTATGGGCGGAGATTATGCACCGGAGTGGATCATAAGAGGTGCTGTAGAAGCTGTGAACGAAGGGGCAAAGGCTCATATAATTCTCACTGGAAAAGAGGCTGTCATAAAGGGTGAGCTTGCAAAATACACATATGACACCTCCAAGATAGAGATAAAGAACTGTACTGAGGAGATCACATGTCACGATGCACCTGTTCAGGCAATCAGAAGCAAGAAAGACTCATCACTTACAGTTGGAATGAATATGGTGAAAAGCGGTGATGCAGATGCGATAATATCTGCGGGAAGCTCAGGAGCCATACTTGCAGGAGGTCAGCTAATAGTTGGAAGATCTAAAGGTGTTAAGAGATCACCACTTGCGCCTCTCATCCCAACAACAAAAGGATACTCCCTGCTCATAGACTGTGGTGCGAATGTTGATGCAAGACCTGAGCATCTTGTTCAGTTTGCTAAGATGGGCACTGTATATATGGAGAACATAGAGAAGATCAAAAAACCTAGAGTAGCCATTGTGAATATCGGCGACGAGGAAGAGAAGGGCAACGCTCTCGTAAAGGAGACATACCCGCTTCTTAAGGAATGTAAGGATATCAACTTTATCGGAAGTATAGAGGCTCGTGAGATACCAAACGGTGCTGCAGATGTAATTGTCTGTGAAGCATTTGTGGGAAATGTAATATTAAAGCTTTATGAGGGGCTTGCAAAAATGCTTCTTGGAGAGATAAAGAAGGCGGTCATGTCCTCATTCAAATCCAAGATCGGAGGCGCACTGATAAAAGGTTCACTCGGCGAGCTCAAGGAGAGATTTAATGCCAAGACTAAGGGTGGCGCACCGCTCCTCGGTCTCAAGGGTCTTGTTGTCAAGATCCACGGCAATTCACATAACGAAGAAGTTAAAAGTGCAATATTCCAGTGTATCAGTTTCAGCGAGACCGGTGTAAATGCCAAGATAGCTGATAAGCTGAGTGAGGAGCAGGCATAATGAAGAAGGATTATGGTGAGCTTGAAAAAAGAATAGGATACGAATTCAAGGATATAAGACTTCTGATAACGGCTCTGACACACACGTCATTTGCAAATGAGCTTAAGGTTAATAAAACTGAGTCATATGAGAGACTTGAGTTTCTCGGGGATGCCATCCTTGAGTATATTGTGAGTGACTATCTCTTCCACAAGAAGAGAGAATATGAGGAGGGAAAACTCACAAAGCTGAGGGCAAGTCTCGTATGCGAATTTACTCTTTCACAGATATCCGAGAGTCTTGGATATGGCAAATTTGTCCTTCTTAGCAAGGGTGAAGCCCAGACAGGCGGAAGAACAAGGAAATCCATTCTGTGTGATCTCTTTGAATCCGTTCTCGGTGCGATGTATCTTGATGGCGGAATGGATGTCGCCAAGAAGTTTGTCCATCAGTTCCTGCTGGATGACGTTGAGACAAAATCATTGTTCTACGATGCAAAGTCAACCCTTCAGGAATTCTGCCAGAAGAATGGAAAAGAATTAAAGTATGAGCTCATAGAGGAGAAGGGGCCTGAACATAACAAGATATTTGTATCGGATGCCATGATAGATGGCCAGGCTACAGCCAGAGGTGAGGGTTCAAACAGAAAAAACTCCGAACAGATGGCTGCATACAAAACATTGTTACAATTAAGAAAAAAGCAGGATTAATTTATGTATTTAAAGAGTATAGAGGTAAATGGCTTCAAGTCATTTGCAAACAAGATAGTATTCAAATTCAATCACGGAATAACCTGTATCGTTGGACCTAATGGTTCGGGTAAGAGCAATGTAGCGGATGCAGTGAGATGGGTTCTGGGTGAACAGAGTGCCAAGAGTCTCCGTGGTTCCAAGATGGAGGATGTCATTTTCTCGGGAACACAGCTCAGAAAGCCGCAGGGCTCCGCATATGTTGCCATAACTCTTGACAACAGCGATCACAGCCTTCCTATAGATTATAATGAAGTCACAGTTGCAAGACGAGTATACAGATCAGGAGAGTCTGAATATCTGATTAACGGTACTGTCAGCAGACTGAAGGATGTATATTCTCTCTTCTTTGACACTGGTATCGGTAAGGAGGGTTATTCAATCATCGGACAGGGCCAGATCGAGAAGATCCTCAATGGTAAACCTGAGGAGAGACGAGAGCTTTTTGACGAGGCTGCCGGAATCGTAAAGTTCAAGAAGAACAAGGCTGCTGCGGAAAAATCACTTGAAGCAGAGAGGGACAATCTCAGCCGTGTCAACGACATTCTCAAGGAGCTTGAAAAACAGGTCGGACCACTCAAGGAGCAGTCTGAGACCGCAAGGAAATACCTGGCATTTAAAAATGAATTAAAAAAACTCGATGTGAATGCATTCCTTCTCGAGACAGAGAAACTTAAAACAGCTCTCGAGGAAGATCAGAACAGGCTCACTATCGTAAACGATGATATAGATGAGAGCAAGCAGGCGTATGAACAGACAAAGGAAGAATACGACCAGATAGAGACTGCTATAGAGCAGCTCAATTCCATAATTGAGTCATCTAAAAACGAGATTCATGAGAACAGGCTTGCAAAAGAGCGTGCTGAAGGTGAGATAAATGTTATCAACCAGCAGATAATCACACTCAAAATGAACGATCAGAACATACATGATCAGATAGACCGAATCAACAGTCAGATCGAGTCCGGCGAGAAAGAACTCACAGATTACACATCCCAGAAAGATGAACTGGATGACTCTATCTCAGAAGTTGAACAGGCACTTAAAACAGCCCAGAAGGAAAGCTCCGACATGACCTCCTACATAGAGGCCTGCCAGCAGGAGATTGAGAGCTGCAAGGCTGACATCATAGAATATATGCATGAGAGCGGTAATCTCCAGGCAAAGGTCGGAAGATATGACGCCATGCTGGAGAATATCAACTTTAGAAAGACACAGCTCAACCAGAGACTTCTGCAGTTTAAGAGCGACGATGCCGAGGACAAGAAGGACTATGAGTCACTGTCATCACAGCTTGCCGAACTTGAGGCGGGAGCAAAGGTCATTCTCGCGGGATTGGACAGTGCAACCGATCAGCTTGCCCAGAATCAGAATAGAAACAAAACTAACCGTGAGCTGATCCACAACACCAACGAGAAGCTTTCGGCAACAGAGTCCAAGATGGAGGCTCTCAGAAATATAACTGAGAGATACGACGGATACGGCAACAGTATCAGACGAGTCATGGAACAGAAGCAGTGGAATCCGGGTATAATAGGCGTTGTTGCGGACATAATCACGGTAAATCAGAAGTACGAGGTCGCTGTGGAGACTGCCCTTGGCGGAAGTATACAGAACATTGTCACTGAGGACGATGCCACTGCCAAGAGAATGATCTCATATCTGAAGACCAACAGACTCGGACGTGCAACATTTCTTCCGCTTAACACCATAACAGACCGCGGTTCCGTCAGAAATGATGTGCTCAGGGAAAAAGGAGTCATAGGAGTTGCATCAGATCTTGTTGAGGTCGATTCCAAATTCAACACGCTGGTAAAGAACCTTTTAGGCAGGATCATAGTTGTCGACAATATCGATAATGCCCTGGCGGTAGCGCGTAAGAACAATCAGTCGCTCAGACTTGTCACCATAGAGGGAGAACTGATAAATCCGGGCGGATCAATGACCGGAGGTGCATTCAGGAATTCCAGTAACCTTCTCGGAAGGAAGAGGGAGCTGGATGAACTCAAGGAGCAGATCGATAACCTGAAATCAACAGCGTCAAAGGCTGCGGCTCTCGACGCACAACTTAAGACTTCAAGAGATCAGCTCAGACAGGATATAGACAAATACAACTCCGAACTGCAGCAGGCATATCTGAAAAAGAATACTCTGACCATGAGTATTGAACAGGTCAAAGAAAAGCTTGCCGAATCTGAAAGAGTATTTGTCTCGATTGAGAAAGAGGTAGCAGAGCTCAATAATCAGATAACGGAGATAAACAACAATAAGAATTCTCTTGCCGACAACAACAAAAAGCATGAAGCCATGAGGCTTGAAGCTGAGGCAAGAGTGGAAGAACTTGAGGGACAGGGACAGGAGAACAAGGATAAGCTCACCGCTGCAAACGCAAGGGTATCTGAGCTTATGATTAAGTTTAATTCCGTCAAGCAGAAAGAGGACTTCATTGTAGAAAATATCCGAAGAATAAATATGGATATCGAAAAATACAAGGAAGAACTTGAGGGCTTTACAAGCCGCGTGGAGTCATCATTCAGTGAGATCACAGAGCTGGAAGACAGGATAGCTGCTATAAAGACAGATATCGCAAGCAGAACCGGAAGTATCGCTGACAACGAGGACAAGGTAAACGAATTCTCAGTCAAGAGAGAGGAATTACAGCAGAGCCACAAGGAATTCTTTGCCAGACGAGAAGAACTTTCCGAAAAGATTGCAGGACTCGAGAAGGACTCATACAAGCTCACATCGATAATCGAGAAGAACACTGAGAAAGCAGACGAACTCAGCAACTATATGTGGGAGGAGTATGAGCTTACATACAGCAGTGCCCAGGAACTCAAGGACGATAATCTTCCTGAACTGCCGGCACTAAAGAAGGAGATCGTTGCAGTAAAGGCCAAGATCAAATCCCTTGGAGATGTCAACGTCAATGCCATAGATGACTACAAGGAAGTCTCTGAGAGATACGAATTTCTCAAGGGACAGCATGACGATATAGTCAGTGCGGAGACCAACCTTGTAAATATCATTGCGGAGCTTGAAAAATCAATGCAGGAGCAGTTTGCCGAGAAGTTCAAGGAGATACAGGTCATGTTCGACAAGGTATTCAAGGAGCTGTTCGGTGGTGGACGTGGTGCACTTGAGCTGGTTGATACCGAGGATCTTCTTGAAACAGGTATCAGGATCATAGCACAGCCACCTGGAAAGAAGCTCCAGAATATGATGCAGTTGTCAGGTGGAGAGAAGTCCCTCACCGCCATAGCACTGTTATTTGCAATTCAGAGTCTGAAGCCATCACCTTTCTGTCTGCTGGACGAGATAGAGGCGGCTCTTGACGACTCGAACGTAAGAAGATTTGCACAGTATCTCAACAGGCTTACAAAGGATACGCAGTTCATAGTTATATCACACAGAAAGGGAACCATGGAGGCTGCTGATATCCTGTACGGTATAACCATGCAGGAGAAGGGTGTATCTACCCTCGTATCAGTCAACCTTATTGAGAACGATCTGGATAAATAACAATAGAAGATATTAAACAGGAGGTATGTCATGGCAGAGGAAAAAGAGAAAAAAGGATTTTTTGCGAGACTTAAGGCAGGTCTTGCAAAGACAAGAGATAATATAGTAGAAAGCTTTACAGATGTATTCGGTGCATCCCATATAGATGATGATTTCTATGAGAATCTTGAAGAGACATTTATCATGGCTGATATGGGATATGAGACGACTGAGAAGGTTATAGAGGGACTTAAGCAGAAGGTTGAGGATTCACACATCAAAGAACCTGCTGCCTGCAAGGAACTTGTGATCAATATAATCAAGAACCAGATGTCTGTGGACGATTCAGCGTACGACTTCGAGAATAAGAAGTCCGTTGTGCTGGTCATCGGGGTAAATGGTGTCGGCAAGACAACGACCATCGGAAAGCTTGCTGCCCAGTACCGCCAGAGAGGCAAGAAGGTTCTCATGGCTGCTGCCGATACATTCAGAGCTGCCGCCATAGATCAGTTAAAGACCTGGGCTGACAGGGCACAGGTTGATATAATTTCACACAATGAGGGCGCTGATCCCGCTGCAGTTGTATACGACGCAGTGGCTGCCGCCAAGGCAAGAGATACGGATATCCTTCTCGTTGATACAGCGGGAAGACTTCACAACAAGAAGAATCTCATGGACGAGCTTGCAAAGATGAGAAGGATCATCACAAGGGATTATCCAGAGGCAAATGTTGAGGCGCTCATAGTTCTGGACGGAACAACAGGTCAGAATGCCCTTGAACAGGCAAGACAGTTCAGCAATGTAACTGAGCTTGACGGTATAGTTATCACCAAGCTTGACGGAACTGCCAAGGGTGGTATTGCGATAGCGATCCAGGCAGAGCTTGACGTACCGGTCAAGTTTATCGGAGTTGGTGAGAAGATCGGTGATCTCCAAAGATTTGACCCTCAGGAATATGTCAACGCATTGTTCGCAGATTTTGACGAGGACAGATCCGAGATCGATATGCTCATCGGCGATGACATGTAATACTACGGCATATATAATGATCATATGTATGTCAATGTACTTATATCTGTGCACAACCATATATGATTTTCAAAAGGATTTTTACATAAGGAGACATTAACAAATGGCAGAACAGAACACAACAGACAAACTGACACTTGCGAAATTTGAGGAGGCCTACGACATTGTACATAAGGTGGTTCTCCCTACAAAGCTCATATACAGTGACTATTTCAGTGGGATAACAGGCAACAAGGTATACTTCAAACCTGAGAACCTTCAGAAGACCGGTGCATACAAGATCAGGGGTGCATATTACAAGATAAGCACTCTTTCAGATGAAGAGAGACAGAAGGGACTGATAACAGCTTCGGCTGGAAATCATGCCCAGGGTGTGGCATATGCTGCAAAAGCATATGGAGTAAAGGCGACCATCGTTATGCCTTCATCTACACCTCTCATCAAGGTTAACAGAACTAAGGCATACGGCGCAGAGGTTATACTGTATGGAGACGTATATGATGAATCATGTGCATACGCTCTTGAGCTTGCAGAGGACAAGGGTTATACATTCATTCATCCGTTCGATGATCTCGATGTTGCCACAGGACAGGGCTCGGTTGCGATGGAGATCATAAAGGAGCTTCCTTTCGTTGACTATATCCTTGTTCCTATCGGAGGTGGCGGTCTGGCAACAGGTGTGTCCACACTTGCCAAGATGATGAATCCGAACATCAAGGTCATAGGTGTTGAGCCTGCCGGAGCAAACTGTATGCAGGTCTCACTGAAGAACAAGAAGGTTACAACACTTCCATATGTAGACACCATTGCAGATGGAACTGCAGTAAAGACACCGGGAAGCAAGATTTTCCCATATATACAGAAGAACATAGATGATATTATAACTGTAGAGGATAACGAACTCATCGTTTCATTCCTCGATATGCTTGAGAACCACAAGCTTCTTGTTGAGAATTCAGGCCTTCTCACAGTGGCAGCACTTAAGCATCTCGATGTAAAGGGTGCCAAGGTCGTAAGCATACTGTCGGGCGGCAATATGGATATGATAACATTTGCCTCACTTGTACAGCACGGACTTATCGCAAGAAGCAGGATCTTCACAGTTTCAACACTTCTTCCTGACAAGCCGGGTGCACTCATGAACATTTCAAAGGTTATCGCTGATCTCCAGGGAAATGTTATCAAGCTTGAGCACAACCAGTTCGTATCCATCAACAGGAATTCAGCAGTTGAGCTTGTTATCACTATGGAGGCATTTGGCCCTGAGCACAAGCAGCTCATCATCAACACACTTGCTGATAAGGGCTACAAGCCAAAGGAAGTCATGACAAAGGGAATATACAATTAATTGTAGTTGATATCGATGATTAACGATGAACTCACTTTAACCGTAAATGACAACAAAATAATCGCCTGCAGACGCGGTGACAATCTGTTCAAGGTGCTGTGCAGCGCCGGATATGTGTTCAGTGGAAACTGCGGAGGTCTTGGAAGGTGTCAGAGATGTCTGGTGGATGTAAAAGGTGCGGGCACGGTAAAAAGCTGTACCTACACTATCACTGATAACATACAGATAACCATAGGTGAGGATAACATGTCAGTCCTTGCTTCGTACAAGGGTGCTGATGAATCCAACAACGTATATAATGGCGATGGTCGTGGTATAGGCATAGCTATAGATTTAGGCACCACCACCATCGCCATAGAACAGATAGATATGTCTGATGGAAGTGTCACGGGCAGATGTGGATTTATGAATCCACAGATTGAATATGGCAGCGATGTCATATCGAGGATCCGAACAGGCTCCACAGAAGATGGACTGGCAAAGCTCAGAAGCTCAGTAGTCACAAGGATTTCCTCAGAGTTGGCCGGAATGGGGTATGCCCCTGCAGATATATCAAGGATAATTATTTCCGGAAACACCACCATGAATGCAATACTTGAGCGGCTGCTTCTGGACAATCTCGGGCATGCACCATTTGAGATCAGGAATCCTGACAGTATAACAGTATCAGGGAAGGATTTCTTTGATGATGAAAGATTTTGCAGTGCAGAAGTCACATGTCTTCCTAACCTCAGCGCATTTGTTGGAGCTGACGCATTGTGCGGTGCAGTCGTCTGTAACATTGACAGGTCTGACAAATATCAGTTGTTTGCAGATCTCGGAACAAACGGAGAACTCATACTTGCAAAGCAGGGCATCGGTTATGCCACCTCATGTGCATGTGGTCCGGCATTTGAGGGAATGCTGAGGAGAGGTGTTGCAGCTCCAACCACAGCCTTTGATCTGCTGAACAGACTTAATTTGCTACACATAGTGAATGACGATGGAGTCCTGGTTGATCAGTATATAGACGGAGGCTACAGACTTGCGGGTGGAGTGACAATTGACATGGATATGATCAGAAGCTTTCTCCTTGCAAAGGCAGCCATATGTGCAGGGATAGAATCCCTCATGGATATGGCGGGGATAACGGCAGAGGACGTATCACGTGTATATCTGGCAGGAGGCTTCGGGTGCAGTCTTAATATATCAAGTGCGGTAAGCCTTGGACTTTTTCCGGACAGTTTTCAGGGAAAATCAGAATTTGCAGGAAATACATCCCTGCACGGAGCACATAAGTGCTTGATTGATAAGAGTTTTATTGATAGAATATATGCGTTTAAAGAGACCCTGACTGCTGTGAATCTCGGTGAGCTTGAGGGCTTTGACAGAAGATATTACAGTCATATGGATCTCAGACCATGGACCGCACAGTCACATGGTACAAATAAATTACAACAGAAGAGTAGATTATGAAATTACTAAGTATAGCAAGCGGTAGCAGCGGTAACTGCTATTACGTCGGCAATAGCGATACCCATCTTCTTGTGGATGTAGGCATAAGCTGCAAGAGGGTTGAAAACGCCCTTAAGGATGAGGGAATAAAGCCGTCTGAACTCGATGGTGTTCTTGTAACGCATGAGCATATAGATCATGTGAAGGGCATAGGTGTTCTGGCAAGAAAGCACGGTGTTCCTATATATGCCACTGCAGGAACCATAGCTGAGATGAAGAAGATGACCTCCCTTGGCAGTATCGATGAGGGACTGTTTCATGAGATTCGTCCTGATGAAAAGATACTGATAAAGGATATAACCGTTGATCCGTCATCCATCTGGCATGACGCAGCGGATCCGGTATGCTACAGCCTGTATGGAGATGGCAAAAAAGTGTCCATAGCGACTGATATGGGCAATTATAATGATTATATTGTAGATAAGCTTGACAACTCAGATATAATGGTAGTTGAGGCCAATCATGATGTCAGAATGCTTGAGGCGGGACCATATCCTTATTATCTCAAGAGACGAATCCTTGGCAACTATGGTCATCTGTCCAACGAATTGTCAGGGCAGCTCATATACAGACTTCTGAATGACCATGTGAAGGGTATCATTCTGGGACATCTGAGCAAGGAGAACAATTTTGAAGAGCTGGCATACGAGACAGTCAAGCTGGAGCTTGAAAACAATTCATACGCCAACGATGTAAGGGAATTTGGGCTGGCAGTAGCCAGAAGAGACATGCCTATGGCTGCCATAGAGGCATAGGCTGATTTTTAGGAGTGAATAAAGATGGGTTCTGTATGTACAGGCTCCATCATCAACAAGGAGGATAAATGAAATGAAAAAGAGAATCATAACTGTAGTAGGTAAGGACAGCGTGGGAATCACAGCTAAGGTATGTGTATATCTGGCAAACAACCAGATCAATATACTTGACATATCACAGACTATAGTTGCAGGGTACTTCAACATGATGATGGTGGTTGATACACAGGAATCATCCAAATCAACAGAGCTCATCGCATCAGAGCTCGGACAGATCGGAGAAGAGATTGGAGTACAGATAAAGGTACAGCACGAGAAGATCTTTGAGACAATGCACAGAATCTAATAATATACAGTCTGACAGACAGAAAAGAGGATATACATGATTAGCATAAATGAAGTAATCGAGACCAATAAGATGATCTCAGACATGAATCTGGATGTTCGTACCATCACAATGGGAATCAGTCTTTTGGATTGTGTAGGTACAGATGTGGATGATACATGTACAAAGATATATAACAAGATAACAACATATGCCAAGGATCTTGTATCAACAGGTCAGGAGATATCAAGAAGATATGGTATACCAATCGTCAACAAGAGAGTTTCTGTAACACCTATAGCACTGGTTGGTGGTTCCGTATGTAAGACCACCGGAGATTTTGTAAAGATCGCAAAGGCTCTTGACAAGGCTGCAGACACCATAGGAGTCAACTTCATCGGAGGATATTCAGCGCTTGTAAATAAGGGCATGACTCCTGCTGATGAGCTTCTTATCCGTTCAATTCCTGAAGCACTCTCAAGCACAGGAAAGGTGTGCAGCTCCATAAATGTAGGTTCAACCAAAACCGGTATAGATATGGATGCAGTCAAGATTCTCGGAGAGATGATCAAAGACACTGCCGAGCTCACCAAGGAAGCAGATTCCATCGGTTGTGCAAAGCTTGTAGTATTCTGTAACGCACCTGATGACAACCCATTTATGGCCGGTGCATTCCACGGTGTTACCGAGGGAGACTGTGTCATCAATGTCGGAGTCAGCGGCCCTGGTGTTGTAAAGAAAGCCCTTGAGAAGGTAAGAGGAGAAAACTTTGAGGAACTCTGCGAGACCATCAAGAAGACAGCTTTCAAGGTAACCAGAGTTGGACAGCTCGTTGCAAAAGAGGCATCCAAGATGCTCGGTGTACCATTTGGTATAGTTGACCTGTCACTTGCCCCTACTCCTGCAGTCGGAGACAGTGTAGGTGAGATTCTCGAGGAGATCGGTCTTGAATACGCCGGAGCTCCTGGTACAACAGCAGCACTTGCGCTCCTCAACGATCAGGTTAAGAAGGGTGGAGTTATGGCTTCATCATACGTCGGAGGACTCTCCGGTGCATTCATCCCTGTATCTGAGGACCAGAGAATGATCGATGCAGTTTCCGCAGGAGCATTAACTCTTGAGAAACTTGAGGCCATGACATGTGTATGTTCAGTAGGTCTTGATATGATAGCAATTCCTGGTGATACATCACCTGCAACCATATCAGGAATTATCGCTGATGAGATGGCTCTTGGTATGATCAACCAGAAGACAACCGCTGTAAGACTTATCCCTGTTATCGGTAAGACAGTTGGAGATCAGGCTGAATTTGGCGGACTTCTCGGATACGCACCTATCATGCCTGTCAACAGATTTGCATGTGATAAGTTTGTCAACAGAGGTGGACGTATTCCAGCCCCTATCCATAGTTTCAAAAACTAATATTGGATAATGCGGTATAGGATCACAGTTCCTGATACGATATAGATATATAGAGGATGCGCACTGAATACGGAAATTCCGTGCGCATCTCTTTTGCTGTAATTGAATATTTCCATTTGGAGATATCAGATAATATGATCACAAGAAAATTATTTAAGGATATTATTTTATGAGAAGATTAGCTTTACCGGATGAAATACTGATGAAGGTTGAAAAGCCCGCCAGATATATAGGTGGAGAATACAACAGTGTTATGAAGGACAAGGACAAGGTTGATGTGCGTTTCTGCATGTGTTTTCCTGATGTATACGAGATAGGTATGTCCCATCTCGGAATTCAGATACTGTACGATATGTTCAACAGGAGAGAGGACACATGGTGTGAAAGAGTTTATTCGCCATGGCCTGATCTGGACGCGGAGATGAGAGAACATGACATCCCTCTGTTCGCGCTGGAATCCCAGGATCCTATAAGGGATTTTGATTTCCTTGGAATAACACTCCAGTACGAGATGTGTTACACCAATATTCTTCAGGTGCTTGATCTGGCTGGAATCCCACTCCGTACAAGAGACAGAAAAAAGGGAGACACACTTGTTATAGGCGGAGGCCCATGCTCATACAATCCTGAGCCTATAGCAGACTTCTTTGACATATTCTATATGGGTGAGGGCGAAGTATCTTATGATGCACTTCTGGAGCTTTACAAGGTGTATAAGCACACTGATATGACCAGGGAAGAATTTCTCATAAAGGTGTCCAACATTCCGGGATTATACGTTCCTGAGCTCTATGAAGTCACATACAAGGAAGATGGCACGATAGCTTCATTTGCTCCTAGATTTGAAGATGTGCCTGCCACGATAACCAAGACGGTTGTCATGGATCACAGCAAAGTCACATACCCTGAGAAGCCTGTTGTGTCATTCATGAAGCTCACTCAGGACAGAGTTGTTCTTGAGATCATGCGCGGATGTATAAGAGGCTGCAGATTCTGCCAGGCTGGAATGATATACAGACCAACCAGACCTAAAGATGTCAATCTGTTAAAGGGCTATGCTGAGAAAATGCTGGCAAGTACAGGACACGAGGAGATAACCTTCAGCAGTCTGTCGTCGAGTGATTACGAGGAGCTTCCGGAACTCACAGACTGCCTGATCGAGAAGATGGACAATGAGCATGTAAATATCTCTCTGCCATCGCTCCGTATAGACGCCTTTTCTCTGGATGTCATGAGCAAGATCCAGGATGTGAAGAAGAGTTCACTTACATTTGCCCCTGAGGCAGGAACGCAGAGACTCAGAAATGTTATAAACAAGGGTCTCACAAAGGAGAACATAATGGATGGTGCCCTGAAGGCCTTCAAAGGCGGCTGGGATAAGGTGAAGCTGTACTTCATGATGGGCCTTCCTACTGAGACATATGACGATATTGCCGGGATTGCAGACCTGTCGGAGGAGATCACTGAGCTTTTCTTTGCAAATATCCCAAGAGAAGAACGAAATGGACGTGTCATGGTCACCGCATCGGCATCATATTTTGTGCCAAAGCCATTTACTCCGTTCCAGTGGGCTCCGATGATAAGGCCTGAGGAATTTGTCAAGCGTGCATACTTTGTGAAGGACAGATTCCGCGCAGAGAAGAACCATAAGAGTCTTAAGTTCCAGTACCACGAAGCAGATATCACCATACTTGAGGGACTGCTTGCTCGAGGCGACAGGAAGCTTTGCGATGTAATATATGATGTCTATAAGGCCGGTCAGATATTTGACGCATGGACAGAGTTCTTCAAAAAAGAAAACTGGGACAACGCCATGGCAAAGCACGGCCTGGATATAGATTTCTACACATACAGGGACAGAAGTGTTGATGAGATACTTCCATGGGATTTCATTGATATAGGAGTCACAAGAAAGTTCCTTGAGAGAGAGTGGGAGAACGCCCAGAACGAAAAGGTAACCCCTAACTGCAGACAGCAGTGTTCCGGCTGTGGTGCCGCAAGATTTGGAGGAGGTGTATGTTTTGAAAATAAGAATTAAATACTCCAAGCTCGGTAACCTTAGATTTATAGGACACCTTGACGTTATGAGATATTTCCAGAAGGAGATAAGACGTGCCGGTCTGGATGTGAGCTATTCCAAGGGATATTCGCCTCACCAGATCATCTCGTTTGCCGCTCCGCTGGCCATGGGAATCACTTCTGATGGCGAATACTTTGACGGAGAATTTGAATCCGTTACAACATCCAGAGAGATGATCGACGCATTGAATGCCGTATCGGTTGATGAGATGAAGGTCACTGAGTGTGTACTTCTTCCCGATGATGCAAAGAACTCCATGTCAGTTGTGTCAGCATCGGACTATGTCATCTCATTCCTTGACAAAGCAGGAACTGAAGAACGGCATAATATACTGGACAGTGTGGAATCCTTCATGTCGCAGGATCAGATCGTCATTCTGAAAAAAACAAAGAAGAGCGAACGCGAGGAGAATATAAAACCTGGTATCATGACCTGCGAGCTGAGGGACGATCAGATATATATGCTGCTGTCAACCGGAAGTGAATACAACCTCAAGCCGGAGCTCGTCATGCAGGCTCTCTGCGCGTATGCGGGTGTCAGTCACAACCAGTTCCATTATCATATTCACAGACTGGAGACGTACATGGATGGCCCTGATGGCAATATAATACCTCTATACAAAGCCGGTTCACCATTCTAAGAGTCTGCCTGACCGTATATTTGAAAGATTATAAGGGGAATATCACATGAGAAAGCTGGTAGTTACACACTACGACAACAAAATATTACAGGCTGTTATACAGGATGGCAAAGTCACAGATCTTAACCTGTCAGAGGGCAGTACAGTCCTTGGCAATATCTATGTGGGCAAGGTGGCCAACATCGTAAACAATATAAATGCCTGCTTCGTGGATTACGGTGACAGACTTCCCTGCTACTACAGTCTGGATGACAATGATATTATATACGCCGATGGCAGGGAGCACACAAAGCTCAGGATCGGCGATGAGATAGTCGTTCAGATCAGCCGTGACGCAGTCAAGACCAAGAACCCTGTTGGTTCATCGGAGCTCACCCTCCGCGGGGATTACTGTGTGGTCCACACCGGGGAACAGATCGGTGTATCGAACAAGATAAGCAGCAGAAAGCTCCGGGACGAGCTTAAGGACATCGCGCGAAATACCCTCCCGGCGGGTATAGGTTGTATCATTAGGACAAATGCTGTGGATGCGGACCCTGAACTCATAAAACGTGAACTGAATGAGCTGGGCGGTCGTCTCACGCAGATCCTGAAGGCCGCAACAACCAGAAAATGCTTTTCCTGTCTGTACCGGAATCCACCGGAATATATAGAAAACATAACTTTCATGGGAAGTAATAAGCTAGATTCACTGGTAACCGATGATGAAGAAATATTCCACGTATTTGAGGATTACATAGAGAAAAAACAGCCTGGAACAATAGACTTAACGCTTCATACCGATACAGCATGTCCGCTTACGGCAATCTACAATCTCAATAAAGAAGTGGAGGGAGCTCTAAAGGAGAGAGTATGGCTTAAGTCAGGTGCCTACCTTATAATCCAGCAGACTGAGGCCATGGTAGTTGTGGATGTGAATACAGGCAAGGCTATATCAGGCAGAGATATGGAACAGCACATGCTGAAGGTCAACACCGAGGCTGCCATCGAAACCTGCCGTCAGTTAAGACTCCGCAATCTGTCAGGGATAGTAGTCATAGACTTTATAAACATGAAGAATCCCGATGATATTCTCAGGATACGTGATACCCTGATAAGAGAGCTGGCAGACGATCCTGTACCAGCCAAATTCGTAGATATCACCAAGCTTGGACTTATAGAGCTGACCAGAAAGAAGTTAAAGAGACCGCTTCACGAAATGGTTAAGCTTTGATGAAAATAAATCAAAAAATATTGTAAAAATATATCAGAAAATTATTGACAAATAATCATCTCAATGGTAGATTATATGAGTATGCCGCACAGTTAGGTATAAGTGTGTCAACAGACACCACCAAAACTGGCGAGTTTGATTAAGGAGGTATTAACCATGTACGCAATTATAGCAACAGGCGGTAAGCAGTACAAGGTAGCTGAAGGAGACGTGATCAAGGTTGAGAAGCTCGCAGCAGAGGCTGGAAGCGAAGTAACATTTGATGATGTTATCTTAGTAAGCACTGATTCAGACGTTAAGTGTGGAGATGCAGTTGCTAATGCATCTGTAACAGCATCAGTAGTTGGTGAAGGCAAGTCTAAGAAAGTTATTGTTTACAAGTACAAGAGAAAGACTGGCTATCACAAGAAGAATGGTCACAGACAGTCATATACTAAGGTTGAGATCAAGAAGATCAACGCTTAATTGGTATTGATTGTATCGATTATAAGACATGATTGATGTAGTTATTTATCAGAACAGCAATTCGGAATATATAGGATTTAAGACGGATGGACATGCGGAATATGATGATCCTGGACAAGATATCGTCTGTAGCGCAGTTTCAGCGATCACGATAACCATTCTGAACTCTGTTGAGAAGCTTTCAGATGTGAATTTCACACTTGACTGCGATCAGGAGAGCGGACATATGGATTTCATATTCACAGAGGAGCCGGATATCAAGGCACAGACTTTGATGCAGGCGCTTGTGATCGGTATATCCGGAATCGAAGAATCCTATGGCGATTATATTTGTATGACCTTTAAGGAGGTGTAATTGACATGATGAAGATGGAACTTCAGTTTTTCGCTCATAAGAAAGGTGTAGGTTCTACAAAGAACGGCAGAGACTCAGAGTCCAAGAGACTTGGCGCTAAGAGAGCTGACGGTCAGTTCGTAAAGGCTGGTAACATCCTTTACAGACAGCGTGGAACAAAGATTCACCCAGGTCTTAACGTTGGTATTGGCGGAGATGACACACTGTTCGCTACAGCTGATGGTATCGTTAGATTTGAGAGAAAGGGTAGAGACAAGAAGCAGGTTTCTATCTATCCAGTAGTTAACGAGTAATATTGGATATATATAAGTAATACTATCAAGAGACTGGAGTAATTTTTATTATTCCAGTCTTTTTTTACAGACAAAAGTGCAGATATGGGGTATACTATGAAATAGTGTGCAGATGTATCTGCAGAACTTGACACAGGTAGTTTAGACATTGAATATTCGGTATAGAATATCTGACATAGAAAGGCGGTATATTATGTTTGCCGATAGAGCCAGAATATATGTGAGATCAGGCAAGGGCGGTGACGGACATGTATCCTTCAGAAGAGAGAAATATGTTCCAAACGGCGGTCCTGACGGCGGTGACGGAGGTAATGGCGGTGACGTTATCTTTGTTGTCGACGAGGGAATGAACACGCTAACTAACTATAGACATGTGACAAAATACAAAGCCGGAGACGGTGAAGAGGGCGGCAAGAAGAACTGCCATGGCAGCAATGGTGCCGATATCGTGCTCAAGGTTCCACCTGGAACTGTTGTCAAAGATTCAGAGACAGGTAAGGTTATTCTCGATATGGCATACAAGAAGGAACCTGTTGTTTTCCTTAAAGGAGGCCGCGGTGGCCGTGGCAACAGAACATATGTTACTTCGACCATGCAGGCGCCAAAGTATGCACAGCCTGGTCAGCCAGCCAAGGAGCTTACAGTAGATCTTGAACTCAAGTGTATAGCTGACGTAGGACTTGTCGGATACCCAAGTGTAGGTAAATCAACCTTCCTTGCAAGAGTTACGAATGCCCGTCCTAAGATCGCGGCATATCATTTTACCACTTTAGTTCCGAACCTGGGTGTGGTGGATCTCGGGGATAAGAACGGCTTCGTGATCGCAGACATTCCAGGCATAATTGAAGGTGCGTCAGAAGGAACAGGTCTTGGACTTCAGTTCTTAAGACATATAGAGCGTACAAAGGTTATAATCCACATCGTGGATGCAGCCTCGGTGGATGGAAGAGATCCGATAAATGATATCCACGTAATCAATGAAGAGCTCAAGAAGTACAATAAAGACATCGAGAACCGTCCACAGGTTATAGCAGCCAACAAGGTCGATCTTCTGGATGATATGGGCTATGAGACTGTCATAGAGATGCTTAAGGAGGAATTCCCGGAGGATGAAGGATATAAGATATTCCCTATATCTGCAGTATCAGGAAAGGGTATCAATGAACTTCTCTGGTATGTCAATGACCTTGTAAAGCAGTCTCCAAGGGAGATCATCGAATTTGAACCTGAGATAGATCTGTCCATGCAGGATGATCCTGAGCTTCCATTTGAAGTCAGAAAGTCAGACGAGGAGGAGGGTGTATATATCGTCGAGGGTCCACGAATCGAGAAGATGCTCGGATATACGAACCTTGAATCTGAGAAGGGCTTTGATTTCTTCCAGAAGTTCCTCAGAGACAATGGAATACTTGCACAGCTTGAGGAGCTTGGCTGTGTAGACGGAGATACTGTAAGAATGTATTTCCTTGAATTTGATTATTATAAGTAAAGGAATAAACACGTATGAATAGCAAACAGAGAGCATATTTAAAGGGGCTGGCACAGACCATCCAGCCTATACTCAACATAGGCAAATCATCACTCACACCTGAGTTCACAGAATCTGTTGCAGAGGCTCTTGAGGCGAGAGAACTAATCAAGATCTCTGTTCTCAAGAACTGTCTTGACGATCCTCGTGAGATAGCAGCTATGCTCGGTGAGAGAACACACTCACAGGTAGTTCAGGTGATCGGCAGAAAGATCGTTCTGTACAAGGAGTCAAAGGAACATAAGAAGATCGAACTTCCATAGGGGGAATAAGCCATGCTGGCACCAAAAGCAGGACATGTAGGTATACTCGGCGGAACATTCAATCCTATACACTATGGACATATAGAGCTTGGCGTACAGGCACTGGAACAGTTTAGACTGGATAAAGTGCTTGTGATGCCCAACAATAAGCCTGGTTATAAAGATATTTCCAACGAAGTTACAACAGATCACCGGGTCAACATGATAAAACTTGCCATAGATGGCATAAAAGGGTTGGAGTATTCTGATTTTGAGCTCAGACGTCCCGGGATCACATACACCTCAGATACGCTTGAGGCCCTTCATGAGTTATATCCTGACGTTCACTGGTATTTTATCATGGGCGGGGATTCCATTATGTATTTTGACCACTGGCACAGACCTGACATCATATCAAGGCATGCAACGCTGCTTGTCACAACAAGAAGTGGAGCTCCTGAGGATATGATCAACAACAAGATAGCAAGCCTGCACAGCCTGTTTCCGGCTTCTGATATCCGTCGGGAGTACATCCACCAGCACGATATATCCTCAAGTGATATAAGAGCTGCTGTGCGGTCAGGAGAAGATATCAGGGATATGGTTCCCGACAGCGTGATAACATATATCAAGGACAATGGTCTATATCACGTTTGATCTGGCAGGTATAACAACATATATTGAATATTACTTATACTTGAACATTTGCAACAGATAGGAGATAAGATGAACAGATTTGAGATGCGTGAGCGCCTTGAAAACAAGCTCACAAAGAAAAGATTTGAACATTCACTTGGTGTGGAATATGTATCAGGCTGCCTGGCCATGGTTCACGGAGCAGATGTTAACAAAGCTTTGACTGCCGGACTTCTACATGACTGCGCCAAATGTCTGCCTGCAGACGAGAAGATAGCAAGATGCAAAAAACACGGACTTCCAATAAGCCAGGTCGAATTTGCTAACCCTGAGCTTTTACACGCAAAGCTGGGAGCATATTACGCAAGAGAAAAATACGGAGTTGACGATGAGGACATCCGATCGGCTATAGAATTCCATACAACTGGAAGACCGGCTATGTCGCTTCTGGAAAAGATTGTTTTTGTGGCTGACTATATAGAGCCGAACCGTAAGCCTTTGCCGGAGATAGATGAGATAAGAAATGAGGCATTCTCCGATATTGACGCTTCGGTGGCCCACATATTAAAGAATACTTTAACTTATCTGGACAGTGGCAGCTGTGGAGACACGGACGAAATGTCTGTCCGGACATATAAATATTATACATCATTGAACAGTGAGGACTAATATGGCAGATTCCAGAGAGATGCTCAAGATAGCATGTGCTGCTCTTGAGGATAAAAAAGCATTTGACATTAAGATCATAGACATAAGCAGAATTTCAACCTTATGTGATTATATAGTGATAGCTGACGGAACAAATAAAAAACAGGTTCAGGCACTCAGCGATAATGTTGAGGACAATATGCACGAAGCTGGATATTCCCACAAGGGAGTGGAGGGATATTCTGAAGGTGGATGGATTTTGCTGGATTATTATGATATAATAATCCATATATTTTCTGAAGAATCAAGAAGATTCTACAACATAGAGAAGATATGGAGTGACGGAGATATTGTATCTCTGGACAGCATATAAGATATTCAGCTTAAAATAAGATTGGGTTGCAAGTAAGAATTTGGGGATTAAAACATGGAGAGTAACAGGCTATTAAGCGACAATTATATCAAGATCAATCATATAGCCTCAAAATGTATGAGGCTTTTCGTGATATTGATACTTCTATATTGGGTATTTACATATATCGGGGGACAGTGCAATATTGTGATCCTGTGTTCATGCATGAGCGTGTGTTGTATTCTGACCCTTATACCTACGATTTTTATTGATCTACTTAAGAACAATGAGGGCAAATGTATAAAATATGTGGTAATTGCATTGGCTGTACTCATATGCTCCATACTCAATACAACTTTATCGTACACAGCTATGATCGTCTGGATATTTCCTATGCTTGTAGCTTCCCTTTATTATAACAAGACAATGGTTCTCTATACTGCGCTTTTATCTACAGTCGGTGTATTCGCTGCAGATATAGTCAATTACAGATTATGTGATCTTGTTATTCCACCCGCACATGATGATTTTGCTGACAATATGATACTGGTCATAGCGCCATGTGTTATAGCCATTTTTATCATGTCATTTGTATCATATTTCATAGTATCAAGAAACTCAACAATGCTCAATAATGTTATAGACCATGCTGAAGAGGTCAAAACTAATCAGAAGGAACTCATATATGCGTTTGCCGAGCTCTCAGAGAGCAAGTCAAAATCAACAGGTGAGCACATCAAGAGAGTTGCAAAATACATGGAGGTTCTTGGAAAGGCATCCGGTTTTGATGACGATTATGTTGACATGCTTTCAACCGCAGCCATGATGCACGATATCGGCAAACTGATGATCAGCGAGGAAATACTCAACAAACCTTCCCGTCTTACAGATGAGGAGTTCGCCATTATGAAGAGTCATGTATTATATGGCGACGCACTTCTCTCAAAATGTCCGGGACAGATCCTTCAGATTGCAAGAACGATCGCCAAGGAACATCATGAGAAATGGGATGGCTCTGGATATCTGCATATGAAGGGAGAAGAGATCGCATATATCAGCAGGCTTATGGCTGTATGTGATGTATTCGATGCCCTTACATCAGCAAGATACTACAAGAAAGGCTGGTCTATGGAGGAGGCTTATACCGAGATAGTAAGCCAGAGTGGTAAACAGTTTGATCCAAAGGTGGTATTATTATTCCAGGCTCATTTCAAGGAATTCAAACAGATAGCAGAACAGAATGCTGATAAGCACATATACTAAAATGTGATTACTTAAAAATAGACTAAATATACATTAAGCTAATAGACTAAAAAACTGTTTTTTATGATTTTTTAGTCTATTTTTTTGGATTTAGGCTTGAAATAAGCTAATTAATTGGTATAATGTAATTAATAAATTGATACAAATTAACTATTTTGAAGTTAATTTACTTTTAATAAGCCCCCTCTTAAAAAATATGACATAAATTGATCCCCAGGTCATATACGTAAATGTTGCTGACGTATGTTGACCTGGGGATCTCTTTCTTAATGAATTTATTATATTATATTGTAATTACATCTGCCTAAATAATCCGATAACCTTTCCGAGTATATCGCAGTGGTCTACGATAATTGGATCCATATAATCATTCTCCGGCTGAAGTCTTATATGACCATTCTCCTTAAAATATCTCTTTACTGTAGCCCCGTCATCGATAAGTGCAACCACAATATCACGATTGGAAGCAGAAGAGCATTGTTCAACAATAAGGAGATCACCATCGTTGATTCCGATGTTGATCATACTTTCGCCCTTAACGCGAAGCATGAATGTCTGATTATTGGTGTTATGTAAATATTCCGGTGGAATAGGAAAATAATCCATAATATTCTGTGTGGCAAGGATAGGAAGTCCCGCTGCAACCTGTCCAACAACAGGTATATTAATAACCTCACGCCTTGACAATGCAAAATCATCATCTATTATCTCTATAGCCCTTGGTTTTGTTGGATCACGCCTTATATATCCGTTCTCCTCAAGAGATGCGAGATGAGCATGTACTGATGATGTAGACTTGAGTCCAACAGCCTTGCAGATCTCTCTTACTGAAGGTGGATAGCCCTTCTTAAGCTGTTCTTCCTTGATATATTCCAAAATCTCTGTCTGTTTATCAGATATCTTTCCTTTTCCCATGTATATTGAACCTCCACAAATAAATTCTATTTAACATAATCTGTTATATACAAAATATGATAGCACATATGTTCTGATATTGCAAACGAATGTTCTGTTTTAATTTTGCTTTGTTTTGAATATTCTTGACCGGATCTATTCTTTCGTGGGAATAAAAATGGACACCTGATAGTGCATAATATAGTAGTATTAAGGATTCAGAGTTACAATACGAACTGCAGTCGTACAAGTGTTCGAAAATCACTTGACAACAAAACATCTGTTCGGTATAATACGAACATAGTAACAAACATACGTTCAGGAGGGATAGAGATGAATAGATTATTTAATTTCATTAGCAATAAAAAGGTGACAATAATTGTAGCCATAATCATAGCAGCAGTATTATATGTTTCGATCACACACATGGATGCATCCGAAGCTGATGCCACCAATGCCAGCACCAAGTATTACACATGTATATCCGTTGAGTCTGGCGATTCACTTTGGGATATAGCTCAGAAGTATATGACTGATGAATATACATCAACCCAGGATTATATCGATGAAGTTGTCTCGATCAACAATCTGAACAACGATTCATCGATAGTAGCCGGAACAAACCTGGTAATACCATATTATGAAGTGACTGATCTCAATTAAACAAGGAATTATATGTTCTTGATCAACGCATATAGATTCTATTAAATGATAGATTCTATATGCGTTTTATGTTTAGATTTTTGCTTAGAGAGTCGTAAGAATCAGTGAAAGCAGTGCAGTTGGAATGTATTTTGGTCTATATGTTTCTATTCGCTAAACTCAGGTTTTACGAAAAAATATAGCATATTATATTAGATTATGCTATAATCCATTTAGTCATATACATGAATATGCCCACAAATTAACATATATCAGGAGGTTTCAAATATAACGATGCCAGCCAAGCCATACAACAAACAGGTCGATGAGAATAATATATTATTGCTCAGAGATATTCTTTCCGAGTTACCACAATACGCAACGATCGCTTTTCGTGGAATTGAGAATACTACATCCACAAGAACACGCCTTGGTTACGCCAGGGATATAAAAACATTCTACGAGTATTTATGTGAAAATAACCCATTCTTTCGTGATAAAACTCCACTCGATATTACTACTGAGGATCTCAGCAGACTTGAGGCCGAGGACATCGAGGAGTTCCTGCATGCCATGAAGCTTTACACTAAAAACGGACGTACATACACCAACGGTGAGCAGGCGTTAAAACGCAAATTATCTGCACTCCGGGTATTTTTTGCATACCTGTATAAAAACGACCGTATAAGCTCAAACGCTGCAGAAAAGGTCGACATGCCAAAGATACACGATAAGAAAATTATACGAATGGAGCCAAACGAAGTTGCAGATTTTCTTGATAATGTTGAGTATGGCAGCGGCCTGACTGAACGCCAGAAAAAATATCATGAGAAAAATAAAGTCCGTGACCTGGCGCTTTTATCACTTATGCTCAGCACCGGCATGCGTGTATCCGAATGCGTTGGAATTGATATACGTGACGTTGATTTCGATAATATGCGGATTAAGATCGTTCGAAAAGGTGGCAAGGAGGCATACGTATACTTCAGTGATGAGGCAAGTGAAGCTTTGCTTGAATATCTTGATGAAAGGAAAAAACTGATACCGGAAAAAGGCCATGAGGATGCGTTATTTCTGTCCGGTCAATTAAAAAGAATATCTGTCAGATCAGTTGAGAATATTGTAAAAAAATACTCTCTTACCTCCGTTCCTTTAAAGCATATAACACCTCACAAACTCAGGAGTACGTTTGGCACTGAACTTTATAGGGCTACAGACGACATATACCTGGTGGCGGACGTATTAGGCCACTCGGATGTAAATACAACAAGAAAACACTACGCTGATATGGATGAGGACAGAAAACGTCGTTTCAGGAACGAAGTACAGCTTCGTGAAAAACGCACAATTAAACCATAATAATATTATGTTAACTTAAGGAGTATTTTTATGAAATCACAAAAGCTTTTATCATATACAAGACGAGCTATAACTGATTACGATATGATCAGTCCCGGTGACAAGATAGCCATAGGAATATCCGGAGGCAAAGACAGTCTGACACTTTTATATGCAATGTCCAAACTGAAAAAGTTTTATCCCATACAATTTGAAATTGAAGCTATAACCGTAGATCTTGGATTTAAGGATTTTGACACGTCCAGACTTAAGGAATATTGCGAGTCACTTGGAGTCAATTATACGGTTTGCAAAACTCATATAGGCGAGATCGTTTTCGATTACAGGAAGGAACCTAATCCATGTTCACTCTGCAGTCGTATGCGCAAAGGAGCCTTCAATGATTGTGCTGCAGAACTTGGCTGCAACAAGATCGCATATGCCCATCACAAGGATGACGTTATAGACAGCTTCCTGATGTCCATGCTGTATGAGGGGCGCATTCACACCTTCTCTCCTGTCACTCATCTGGAGAAATCAGGTGTCACACTCATAAGACCTCTTATATACGCCCTGGAAGGCGAAATAAGAGCATTTGCACGCGTCAACGATCTTCCAGTCTGCAAGAACCCTTGTCCCGCTGACGGCGTCACAAAGCGTCAGGAAAGCAAAGACATTATAGACGAACTCAAAGTACGCGTGCCTGATGTAAAAGATCGTATATTTTCCTCCATCGAGGGTGCCGGAATAGACGGATGGTCAAGGCACTGATTAATAGCTTATGGATATAAAAAATAAATCCAATCACAAAACAAAAATGACAGTAAGCGTTTAACAAACAACCTACTGTCATTTTTTATATACAAGATTTTATAATAACATTATTATGATGATATATTACAATTTTCAATAATAATCATGACTGAGATCAATAATTATTTACAATGTCATATAACAGATCTATCGTCTTATCTATGCCGTACTTCGAAGTATTGATACATATGTCGTATCCCTTCATCTCGCCCCATCTCTTGGATGTATAATAGTTGTAATATGAAGCTCTTGCCTTGTCTTCCTTCTTGATCATATCCTTGGCCTTCGATTCACTTATGTTGTACTTCTTGGCGATTCTGGCTGTTCTGTCATCCATGTCTGCATACAGGAATATATTCACCACGTTGTCCAGATCCCTGAGTGCGTAATCAGCACATCTGCCGACAAATACACATGAACCATCTTTCTCTGCAAGATTCTTGATGGTGTCAAATGCCGCAAGGAAAACTTTGTGGTTGAGAGGAAGCTCTGTTGAATTGCCAAATCCCAGTGAATATGGATCCATCACCAGTGAGTAAAGAAAGCTATTCGTAGGCTTTTCGTCAAAGCTGTCAAAAATCTCTTCACATATTCCACTGTTCTTTGCTGCCTCTTTAAGTAACTCCTTGTCGTAAAATGGTATGTTCATCTTTTCTGCAAGAGCTTCTCCGATCTGCTTGCCTCCACTTCCGAACTGTCTACCTATAGTAATAATCTTCTTCTCTGCCATAGTAACCACTCCCATCTTCTCGTATTCTCCATGTAAGAAATATCAAAATATATTACTTATGTACAAAATACTTAAATTCCTATATGGGTTATTATAACATTTATACAATAAACTGTAAATAAAAAAGTATAGACAATTGCACGTAATTTGTGACAATTGTCTATACTCGTTTGTTACATTATATTAATTTAACAGTTTTAGCTTCTTTATAAGATCTTCAAAATATTCCGGCAGATCAGCCTTGAACTCAACGTATTCCCCGGTTGAGGGATGTTCAAAACCGAGAATACCCGCATGCAGCGTCTGTCCCTGCAGCTTAAACGGACATTTCTTCGGTCCATAAACTTCATCCCCAAGTATGGGATGTCCAATGGATGCCATATGAACTCGGATCTGATGTGTCCTGCCGGTCTCAAGCTGACACTCAATAAAGGTATACTTTCCTCCAAAACGCTCCAGAACCCTGTAATGTGTGACGGCATGTCTGCCATTTCTGGTATTGATCGCCATCTTCTTCCGATCCTTAGGACTTCTTCCAATCGGCGCATCCACAGTACCATCATCCTGTGCGATATTTCCATGGACTATGGCATAATACTTTCTGGTTATACTATGCTCGTGAAGCTGCTCAGACAATGATCTATGGGCATTATCGTTCTTACACACCACAAGTACACCTGTTGTATCCATATCTATCCTGTGAACGATTCCCGGCCTGAATTCTCCATTTATACCGGAAAGGGAATCCTTAAAATGGTACATCAGTCCGTTGACCAGAGTCCCACTGTAGTGTCCCGGTGCCGGATGGACCACCATTCCCTTTGGTTTATTCACAAGTATCACGTCATCATCCTCATATATGATGTCGAGCGGTATGTTCTCAGGCTCAATGTCAATGCTGACCGGATCCGGCACAGATATATCAAAAATATCTCCGGTACGTACACTGTAGCTCGGCTTTGAAGCCTTACCGTTGACCTGAATATATCCGTCATCAAATAACTTCTTTATGAAAGATCTCGAATAATCGCTGAAATACCCGCTGAGAACCTTGTCTATTCTTTTCCCTGCCCAGTCGCCGCTGGCTTCGATGTTATATTCTTCCATATACTATTCCTGTCCATCTGTCTGTTTTTGGTGTATGATCTCTGAGAGCTCATCATCCTTATACTTGAACAGCACCAGAATAACTATAACAATAAAACTGCATGTGACAAATATATCTGCGACATTGAATACCGGGAAGTTAATAAGGCAGAAGTCAAACATGTCAACCACATATCCACGGGCAACTCTGTCGATCATATTACCGACAGCTCCCGATATGAGAAATACCAGTGATATCCTGAGCGGTGTATATTTCTTTTCCTGATTGCCTGCAAGCCTGATGTATACATATATAGCCGCAAGCAGGATAACAAATGTTATCGCAAGCAGGAAAACGATCTTACCTGAGAAACTTCCCCAGGCCGCACCTCTGTTCTGAACATAGTTGAGCTGGAAAACTCCGTCAATTATTTTCCTTGTCTGTCCAACCTGAAAGTTGGTGGATATGAGATGTTTCACCAGTTGATCTAAAGCTGTAAGAATAATAATGGCAAGTATAGCCATCGGTATTCTCTTTTTCATAATATCCGTTCCTCCTTTGAACATCAATGCCACTCAAATGCCTTTTTCATATCATCAGGAACGACATCGGTATTGATATATGCATCGCCAATAGTGTAAAGAAGAATAAATTTGATCTTGCCCCCAACCATCTTCTTATCGTTCTTAGTGTACTCTATGACAGCATCTGCATCGACAGGGTAGTCCTCAAGAGTAGGGAAACCAAACATATCAAATGCGTGTATGATCTTATGAAGCTCGTCCTCTGTGATGTCACCCCTGTTGTATGAGATAACAGACGCAAGGCAGCATCCGATGCCGACACATGCCCCATGACTCAGCTTAAGGTCGAGGTATCTCTCTATGGCATGTCCAAGAGTATGTCCAAAATTGAGCAGAGCTCTGTCGCCCTTCTCAGTAGGATCGTTTTCCACAACAACTCTCTTGATGTTGCAGCTCACCCTTATCATCTCCATCAGGACATCCTTATCCCTTGCAAGTATTCTGTCGTGATTTTCTATAAGCCAGTCAAAATATGCAGAATCCTTTATGAGTCCATGTTTTATGATCTCACCCATTCCCGAAATAAACTGCTCATCGGATAACGTGGTGAGTGTTGACACATTGATATACACAAGCTTTGGCATGTGAAAGGCTCCGACCATGTTCTTATATGAATCAAAGTCAACGCCTGTCTTTCCACCGATACTGCTGTCCACCTGTGCCAGAAGGCTTGTAGGTATCTGTACAAAGTCTATGCCTCTGAGATACGTTGCAGCAGTAAATCCGGTTATATCGCCCGTTACGCCGCCTCCAAGAGCCACCAGAAGATCTTTTCTGTCAAACTTTGCAAGAATAAGCTTCTCGTAGATCATCTTTACTGTATCAAGATTCTTCTGAGACTCACCGGCCTCAAATACAATAGATATCAATTCTTTGCATTTTCCATCAAGCTGAGTCCTGATCTCATCGAGATAAAGAGGCGCAACGTTACTCTCTGTAACGATACATACCCTTCTATCAGCAATTCCCTGTCCGGCTAAAAGCTCAGGCAGGGAATTAAAATCGTTTGCAAAGAAAATGTCATAGATTGGTTCATCATTCAGATGAACTGTGAGTGCATTACACATATAAACATTCTCCCTTAGTATAAAATATATTGTTAGTTTCCAAATGGATTAACAAATGACTTACCGCCAAGATTCTTTGTGTATACAGACGAATCACTTGTAACACTTCCGCCACCGGCACCGCCAAGTGTTGAATCACCCATGGCTGAGCCGCCTCCTGATCCGAGAGTTGATTCCTCACGGCCCTGTGGATCGCCGTCATAGGAGTTCATAAACGAATTCATGGCTGCGCTCTGTGTCGACTGTGAATAAGAAGCATTTGAACTGCCCTCGCTTAATACATCATCGAAATTAAGCCCCATCTCCTCATTGATAGGATTCTGGGCAAGGTAATTCATATGGGCTTCCATAAGAGCCTTGAATGCACATACATAGTCCTTGTACTGCTGTTTTATTCCATCAATACTTCCCTCTATGCGCTCAAGCTCCTCCCTGGCCTCCTGCACTATATTATTAGCCTTGATCTTGGCATCATTCTCTATCAATCTCGCCTTATCAGTGGCGTTCTTTGTAGACTCCTCAGCATTCTTCTCTGCTAGCATGAGAGATTTCTGAAGCTTTGACTCGGTTGTTCTGTAATGTACTAAACTGTCAGTCAGAGTTTTCACCTGATTGGTAAGATCTGCATTGGACTTATACAGTTCTGTGTAGCTTAGCACAACTATGTCAAAAAATGCATCTACATCTTTTCGCGCATATCCCATTCCATGCGTGAACTTCTTCTGTTGTAAATCAACTGGTGTAAGCATATGTAATCCCCCGTAAAAACATATATTAGTAAGTTGCCTTACTTGAAAGAGTTTCCCCCTGAAGAGATCCTCCAGCCAATTCCTCCCTTAAATCACCAGATACGTAGGTTCCATTAGGTGTGGCAAGGAATATGTTGCCCGAAATAGCCTGAAACAGGCCATCCACAGCATAACTTGCTCCTCCAATGAAATCCGCTATTCTCTGTGCAGTTGGAAGATCAAGATCCTCCATGTTTATTACGATTATCTGTCCTCGATTGAGATGATCGATTATCATCTGCGCATCGTCAAACTCGTCCGGCTTGATAACAAATACTTCACTGTCATCCATTGCTCTGGATCTGCTGTTGATCGATACGAGCTTTCCATTACCTGCTCCTGACTGCTGACCATGAGAAGATCTTGCAGCTTTTGATCTGGCCGATCCATTGTCAGATGATGCAGAACCTTTGTACTTATTAAAGGACTTGAGCGGTGAAGCCTTCACTCTGGACTCTGTCTGAGGCGCATCGTAATCATCCTCATCATCGTACTCATCATCTAAGCGATCGTCCATATCGTCTTCATCTTCATAGTCATCTTCATCTTCATCAAACAAATCATCATCAAAGTCATCGTCGCTTGAATCACTTAATTTGAAATAATCAAGAAAACTTTTCTTTGTATTTCCCTTTGCCATGATTGTTCTCCTTTAAATATTATAATTTCTGGCACCGAATATTCCCGTGCCAACTCTAACCAACGTTGCACCTTCTTCAACTGCAACTTCATAGTCGTTTGTCATACCCATCGACAAGACGCTCATATCGATATTATCAATGCTTTTAGATTGTATGTCAAGTGATAAATCTTTCAATTTGCGGAAATAGACCCTGTTGTCCTCGGGATCATCCACAAATGGAGCAATAGTCATAAGGCCCTTAACCCTGATATGAGGGAAATCTTTTATCTCCTGGATAAGCGGAAGTACCTCGTCGCATGACAGTCCAAACTTTGTTTCTTCCTGTGCAACATTTACCTCAATGAGAATATTGACTGTGACATCATGCTTTGCAGCCTCCTTCTCAATGGTTTTGGCAAGATTTAACGAATCAACGGAGTGTATCATACACACCTTATCTACAATGTATTTTACCTTGTTCGTCTGCAGGTGACCTATCATATGCCAGTTTACAGGTCTTGAGACATTCTCGTATTTGTCCACAAGCTCCTGAACCTTATTCTCACCAAAATCAACGGCATCCGTATCACTGAGCAATTCCTCTATATCTGACAAAGGCTTTGTCTTGCTAACGGCGATCAGAGTGACATCCTCCGGTGATCTGCCGGCCTTTTCACATGCCCTGACTATGTTCTCTTTTACTTTTTCGTAATTTTCTTTAAGCATATTATCATCTCCTGTGTCTGTACTATTGATATATAAGCTCTCCCTCTTTCATGGAATGTCCATCCAGTAATATTCTGTCATATCTGGATATTCCATATGAAAGATCCGGCTTGATGATCGAGTAATCATCGCCCGATACGATAACCTCTATTCTTCTGAATTCCGCAGTTCCTCTTGATACACACAGAACACCATCCATCGTATACTTGGCGGCTGTGGCAACGGAAAATGTATCCTTGGAATTATTCTTCTGCAGTACCGCATCTGAATCTATACTTGACGGATCAACATAACAGAATCTCTTGTCGGTAAAATATATTATCGGTGATATCTGTTTTATTGAAGTGCTTCCCGAATTGCCGTATGTTACCTGATTAAAATGAGTCAGATCTGAATCACCACTGCCTCCTGTCAGGTAATCCACAGGTATCATATATACATCCTTTGTTATTACGGATGAAGCCGGTATCTTCAGACCGCTGGATTCCTCAAACATGAAGTTGATGTCCAGAAATCTTTCATTTACATACTGCGCGATATATTTGTTGAATGATACCACTATATAATAATGACCATCTTTTTCGATCTTATCGTATGTCAATCTGATCTTTCTGCTCGAATTATTGATGGTAAATGAAGCGTATTCATTCTGTGTAACCTTGTCAAATTCATCCTTGCTGAGCGATATGGCAATATTCCATTCCTCATCGTTGATAAGCTTACATACAGCGCTGCCCGCAGAAACCTGGCCATCTGACTTGAGTGACTGTTTTGTATACACAGTTTTATCAAAAAGCTCAGGTGTCAGATTCTTCACATCGACGCTCTCATATCCATCCTGATAGTATGTGACAAGTCCACTGAATGGTGCCTTCTGGGCATCAAGTGAAAATGATGAAGAACCATTGCTGACCTGCTCAAGAGCAAGCTCCTCATAGAGCTCTAAAAGCTTGTTGTCGATGCTTGTCTTGAAATTATATACATTACCAAAATTGGATGCCGAAAATCCATTTTTGAACATCTTTATCTGATTGTTCAGACTTGTGTAATCTGCGCTCGTGAGAAGTGCTGAACCATTCTCCTGCATGTCGCTCATTGCTGCCTGCATGGAGCCCGAGCTATCAATGGCATATATATTTGCACCCTTGGATACCTTCTCGCCATCTCTTATATAGTAGCATGGTGTTCCCGTCGCCGAGGCGGTTATGACAGTCTCACTTCTTACCGCAAGCCCTGTAGCCGTGAAATCAGTATCGTACGTACTCTGCTCAACCGTGAATATTATCGGATCAGAATCATTAACATACGCAACGACCCTGATGAGTATATATATGAATACGAATGCAAAAAGGAATGTTCCAAAGCCCGGCATTTTGAGCTTTGGAAGTTCGATCTTTGTCTTTTGTTTTTTTCGTTTTATTGTCGCCATAATATGTCTCCCGTAATTTACTCTGGCACAGAAAATGGCTGGCAACATACATATGCCAACCACATTCTATCTGAAATATAAGGCGGCATCCAGCTTATAATGCCGCAATAACGCAGTCCTTGAAATCCTCTGGTACGTCATTGACATCTGTTGCCAGACAGATCACTATATCAACATTGAACATATCGGATATGTTCTTTATCTCGTCCAATGCCTCAACGATATGTGACTCTCCAACGTATGCAACCGTCTTAAAATTATCTATATAAATCTTCTCAATATCACTGTTCTGGGAGATTATTCCTCGCACGAATCCGGTGAACGAATCCAGCTTGCTAATTCCATAGCTTGTACAGTTGATCATCTTGACTCTGTTGCTGAGCTCATAGAGATGCTTGTTGTTATTATCAAGAAATACTACCGTACCGGAAACAACCTTTACTTCATTGTTGACCTTATCTATCAGTGCCTTTGTCTTTCCCTTACCCTTATCTCCTGCAATAATGTGAATCATTTTTCATGCCTCCTGAATCTTGGTGTAAAATTTATACAAATAATGTCCGTATCATATATGTCAGATACACACATCACTTTGCCTTATTTATAAGTTCAGTCATGGCGCTGTACAGTGCCTCTTTTCCATCTGCTCCGGCTACAAGAGCAATATACTCTTCACCGGTGGAATCGTTCTTAAGCTCCATGATAAGACAGTTGAGTGCCTCCTCTGTGGTTCCGGTCTTCCACGAACCTATCGAGTATCCATCTGGAAAATTTACCTCACCAGTTAAGAATTCATTTGTCGGCTCTATGGTTACCACCTGTTCATTGCCATCTGCATCCGTGTATGTGAAATCATATGTATCAAGTGAATCTATCACATACGCAAGGTCATGCTTTGAAAATTCCTTTATTATAAGATACAGATCATACGCTGTAGTGTAATGGTCATCGTCGTGAAGTCCGTGACAATTGACAAAGTGGGTATTTGTCGCACCGATCTCCTTCGCCTTTTCATTCATCATGTCACAAAATGCTGATTCGCTGCCGGCTATCAGCTCTGCAAGTATAACACCACAGTCATTGTATGATGTTATCATGAGACCGTACAGCAGGTTCTTGACCGTCAGGCTACAGCCTCCGACCAGGTCACTGGCCATGGCATCCCAATCGTCAAATGTGACCTTTCTGTTGAGAGTTACCACATCGTCAAGGGATATATCTCCCTTTTCTATGCTCTCCATAACGAGTATACCTGTCATGATCTTGGTCATACTTGCCGGATATATCTTTCCATGTACATTATGAGCCACTATGGTATCCTTGGTCGTCTCATCGACAAGCATAGCGGCATAACATCCGTTGTAGTTTGCGGCATCTATCTCCTCGCCCTGTGCTATCACAGCGTTATCGTATGCCATTCCGAGCTCCCCATACACCGGAAGATCAGGCAACACACCTATGTCGAGCTGTTTTCCAGCTTTGTAGGTCTTGCTTCCGCAGCCGGTCAGAAGGACCATCGACAACACAAGTATCAAAGAGATACTTCTTCGCATGTATTTTCCTATTCTGCTTTGATTAAACATAATATAACCTCCGAAATATATTCAACAGCCTGATAACGGTGCTGAAATATATTTACTTGTAGAATTCACGCCAGTCAAGATCTCCTCTGTCAAGTGCCAGTATAAGAAGCTCGGCAGTTGCCAGATTAGTCGCAAGCGGAATATTATGTGTATCACACAATGTAAATATGTTGTTTATATCAGGTTCATGATTCTTTGGATGAAGCGGATCTCTCAGAAAGATGACCATATCGATGTCATTGTTCTCTATCTGTGATCCGAGCTGCTGCTCACCGCCAAGATGTCCTGCAATATATTTGTGAACTGTAAGATTGGTAACCTCCTCAATAAGTCTTCCGGTAGTTCCTGTTGCGTAAAGCTCATGCTTATTAAGAATTCCTCTATATGCTATACAGAAGTTCTGCATCAGTTTTTTCTTAGCATCATGTGCTATCAAACCAATATTCATGAAAATCCTCCTAATACTTTTTCTTTTGCAAATTTATATTGAGAACCATGCCCATTCCGGCACACAAACTGACGAGTGAACTCAGTCCGTAACTTATGAATGGCAAAGGTAATCCCGTGTTCGGAAGTATGGATGTGGCAACACCAATATTGATAAATGACTGGATGCTGACCAGTGCTGCCATACCTGTTGCTATATACATTCCCTTTTTATCACCGGAACGCCTAGCAACCCTAATACATTGTAACACTATGAGCAGTAAAATTGCAATAATAATAACACTTCCGATGAAACCTAATTCTTCTCCCACTGCCGAGAATATAAAGTCTGTCTGCTGCTCAGATATGAGATTTGTATCTTTTACGGTTGCCACATCAGAGCTGTTGATCCCCTTACCGGTCAACTGTCCCGATCCTATGGCCATGATCGAGTTGTTCTGCTGATCCTGGGTGGATCCGCCTCCATACATATGTCCAAGTATACGCTGTCTCTGATATCCGTTCAGAAACTGAGGCAGGTTGTCCTGCTGGATATACCAGAAGAAGCCTCCAAAGAATGGTATGAGTATCAGTACCGCAATACCTATTATCTTGAGTGAGAGCCCCGCTATAAATATGACTATAAACAATGTTGCACATATACATATCGTGGTTGAAAGATCCGGCTCGGCAAATATAAGTCCGATCGGTATTGCAAGGAAAGCTGCAAGCTTCAGCAGCGTCTTTGCCGTGTTCAGATCATCCGCATGTTTTTCAAGAAAAACAGCCGTGCAGATTATCAGTATTATCTTGGCAAACTCCGATGGCTGTATGGTAAATGAATCGGATATCTGGAACCATCTGCTGGCTCCATGGGAATCCGCACCTGATCCTGCCACCAGTACAAGTCCCAACAGCACTATATTTGCAGCGTATAGTACCATGTAGTATTTGCATATGAAATTATAGTCTATGAGTGATACTATTATCATTCCCAGTATACACACCCCGGCACCGATCAACTGCTTTGTGAGTTTTGTCTCATCTACGCTCACTATGATCACAGTACCCATGGCCATGGCTGCTATTATCAGGAAAAACAATTTGAAATTGTAATCCAGTATACTGTATTTTTTTTGATCCTGATCAAGACTGAATTGTTTTAAGTTCAGTTGATCCTTCTTGAATAAGTTCATAATTCACTGATCCTCGTCCTATTGTTCTGTATGTATATTCGTTATCCTTCTTCTCTGTATCCACGCTTAACAATGGAATATATGCCACTAGCATACGCTCCTTGACCTGGATATCGATATCTGATTCCTTTACATTGATGTATCTGTCTATCTCCTGCTTTATGGTATGCTTCATATCGTCCAGGAAATCCGGATTACACCCTATCCTGTCTGAAGCCAGCATGCTTATAAGCCTTTCTTTGGCATAACTTCCTGTGTTATATAAATATATCTTATTCATCCCCATATTCCTCCCTTCAGGCTCTTTTACGTCTGAAAAGCGAACGCAGTGAGCGGTTCTTCCCTGAATAATAATCTTCAACTTCAAGGGAATCATCCACTATCTTTCTGCATATATTCATATATGCATGTCCCGATTTCGTGTTGCTGCACACGACCGGTTCTCCTTTGTTTGTCGATATGACTATGTCCTCATCATCGGCGATTACTCCAAGCAGATCCACTGCAAGTATATCAACCACATCATCGACGGACATCATATTGCCCTTTTTGACCATATCATATCTTATCCTGTTGATTATGAGGTGCTGTTTTTCAATTCCATACGCCTCGAGCAGACCGATTATCCTGTCTGCATCCCTTATGGCCGAGACCTCGGGAGTTGTCACTATGACAGCCCTGTCAGCAGCAGCTATGGCGTTCTTAAAGCCCTGTTCTATACCGGCCGGGCAGTCAATGATTATGTAGTCATACTCGTCTCTTATCTCGTCTATGAGCTTGATGATCTGTTCCGGGCTGACCGCTGTCTTATCCCTGGTCTGCGCGCAAGGCAGCAGGTACAGATTGTTGTAGTTCCTCGCCTTTATAAGAGCCTGCTTATATCTGCAGTTTCCCTCTATTACATCTATCAGATTATAGACTATGCGGTTTTCCAGGCCAAGCACAACATCCAGGTTTCTGAGACCTATATCTGTATCTATCATCACCACTCTGTTCCCGAGGGACGCAAGACCGGTTCCTATATTCGCCGATGTGGTCGTCTTGCCAACTCCGCCTTTTCCTGATGTAACAACAATAACTTCACACATAATAAAAATCCTCCTAAATTTACTATCATATGTAGGTTATATTTATGATTCCTTCATCATTCGTAGCTATCATTGGCATTCTTTTTGCACCCGGAAGTCTGATTCCTGTACTTTTCGCTTTTCCTATCTGCAAAAGCTGTGGGCACATTCTCATCGCTATTATGAAATTGTTTCCAGCCGCCAGCTTACCCGCTATGGCAGCTCCCGCCAGTTCCCCAACGACCACGATATTCTTACCGGATACAACCCTGGCATCCCTGGCAACATCTCCGAGGATAATGACATTTCCCCTGATCTCAAGGGTCTGCTTTCTCCCTATGTCACCGCGGAAGATATATGGTCTTTCATTGTCACTGTGCGTTTTAGTCATATCCGGCAAAGCCATACTGACTTTTGCCTGTTGTGGTTCACGATCCCCATCATCCCGGACACCGGAACCTGTATATTGATCTATGTCAGGTTTAGCTGCAAATCTGACATGAATCTTATCAATGCTGTTTAAAAAACTGATTATCTCCTCCGTGTCTCCACGCTCCAGGGTACATCCCCTGAAAGATATACATACAGTTCCTTTTTTCTGGAAGGCACTTATATTATCGAGGATCCTGCAATACAGATCGCAGCAGATATCATTTACAGACATAGCCGCCGGTACATAGACAACTATGCCTGATCTGTCTGCCTTGATTGATAATCTGTCCATACCATCCATATCATCTGCTCCTGTCATATTATTTCCTACACACAGGTTCTGTGATATATCTTTGGTATCTCAATTAATCTGACATCTGGTTGTTTCCTGTTATGTCAAGCGTATCAAGCTTGTCAGGGTCATACATATATGCGTACACCATTCCGGCAAGCTCCTCTGCGTTACCCGATGTATATCCATGTGGAATAACACATGTTACACTGACCTCAGGGTTCTCATAAGGCGCAAATGACACAAACAATGCGTGATCCGGCCTTGTGGTATCCTCCTCTGCTGTTCCCGTCTTGCCGGCAACATTGACATTTATCTGATTTATAAGAGCCGATGGACTTGTGTGGTCACTTACCATCTGACGCATTCCCCGTTTTATGACCGCCCACTGGCTGTCCGTCAGATCAACTGTATTCTTAGGAACGTTGTCACTCTTATACACTGTTCTTCCATCTATATTTTTTATCTCGTTCACCAGTGTCAGGTCATAACAGTTGCCCTCATTGGCGATGGTTGTCACATATCTGGCAAGCTGGACAGGCGCATAGTTATTTGTACCCTGTCCGATAGAAGAACGTACCGCATCAGTATCTGACACATGCGGATCCATCTCTTCTATCTCCACACCTGACTTCTGGTCAAGTCCAAATAACGAAGCGTACTTCTGTATCTTATCTATTCCCTGTGCATCCTGATATACTCCCTTGCTGTCTGTGGCAAGACGGTATCCAACCTCATAGAAGAAACCGTTACACGATACCTCTATGGCGTCAGCGAGACCAAGCGTTCCGTGTCCGCTTCTGAGCCAGCAGGCCGGTGAAGGAACAACCTTTGAGAATGTACCGTAATCAGTTATCACTGATCCAACGTCTATAACGCCCTCCTGCAGACCCGCTGCAGCAATGAGCATCTTGTATGTGGAACCCGGTGCAGTTCTCTGCATGGTTGCACGATTGTACATAGGGGTCGTCTTATCTTCTGTTATCTTGGCATAATAGTCAGGATCGATCACATTTGTGAGCTTGTTGTTGTCGTAGCTTGGGTAGCTTACCATAGCCCTTACAGCTCCTGTCGCCGGATCGACCACCACGATGGATCCCGAGCATGGGTCAAGAGCAAGCATGGCAGGTGTTATCTCAAGCTTTTTGATCTTTCTGTAAATAAATTCAAAATTGCTGAGGACTCCTGACGTAAATCCCTCGTAATCTTCGTCTGTTGTACTATTAAGGATTCCCTGGTCGTATAACAGGTATATTACCTGGGAACCTGTTATTTCACCTGATAATATCATATATTTGAAGACTCGTTTGTCGAAATCGGAGTCATCCTCAAATTCTTTGAGTACATAATCGACAATAACATTGTATATCTCATCCGTATCATAATAATCACTGCTTGTCTGAATGCCGGTTATGTCTATTACTCCCTGGCTTATGCAGTATTTCAGATACTCATATAATGATATCTTGTCATTTACATAGTTGTTATATGTGTCACTGTCCTTATCCACTGCACTGCTGTCATATATGCCGTTTGAGCTCAGCGTCTCACATATAAACTCCATATAATCCTTGTACTGATCCGAAAGATTATACAGTTCCGTGTGACTGCTCTTCAGAATGTCCGAAAGCGCATTGAGTGTGTACTGCTTGCTTGATACAAATGTGTTGTACACATTCTTTTCATTGTCAGTTGCATTCGCAGCATTAAGGGCCTTTATGTCTATAATGTTGTTGTCAAAGAATGCCGAGTACACATCCGTTATAGGTATATCCTCTTTCTCCTTGGATGTCGTCACGTTCTTGAGATTTGCAAGGAGAATATACGACAATTCCTTTTCAAGTGCGTTGTAGCAGTATTTCTGAAGATCAGAGTCAAGTGTGAGGTAAATATCGTTTCCTGCAACAGAATCAGTTTTTTCTATAATCTCAAGGACTTTTCCCATGTTGTCAACGTACATCTTCTGGGAACCGTCAACACCACGAAGCTGATCCTCGTACGACTGTTCCAAACCAAGCTTTCCAACCATATCATTGGAATCATACTGCTGATCCTCGTCAAGCTTCGCATTGTACTCCTCGAGCTCCTCATTTGAAATGTTGCCGATATATCCGATTATATGCGAAAAATATATGGCATCATTGTATACTCTGTTTGATTCAATACTCACATCCATTCCGAGCAGTGTATCCATATTCTCAGTTATCGCAGCATAGCTCTGCTGACTTATATTGTTGGCGATATCCACTGTCATGTACTGCTGGTATCTGTTGAGCCATACCTCATATCTCACGGCAAGGATCTTGAGCACATAGGCATCCGAATAATCACCCGAGATATTGAAAAGTTCATCACTTCTCATATAGTCAAATACTTCCCTTGCTGTAGCATTCTTCTGTGCATCGGTGAGGGCTTCAACTGAGCTTGCACCATAAACATTCATATAAAATGTATTGAGTTGTGAGCCGCTTATCGTGAATTTCATGTTGCCATTTGCATCCAGCTTGATCGGAAGCTCCACGGACAGACTGTCTCCATTCTGCTCAAGTATAAGTATCGTCTTATAAACTATCTCATTTCTTAGCTCATTGACCGACATATTCTTCTTGTCTGCCGCCTCAGTGAGGTCTGCATTGCTGGTGAAACTCAGATTGTATGAAGATTCGTTAGATGCAAGCAGTTTTCCGTTGCAGTCGTAAATCTTTCCTCTGGTGGCCTTGACCGACACCGTCTTAAGTGATTTGTACTGGAAGCTGGACTGATATTTTTCTCCATTTATGATCTGAAGATTAAACAATCTGTACACAAGCACGCCTGACAGGCACAAAAAAAACAGAGTGACATAAAAAATACGGCTCTTTAACTTTTCTACTATAAAATCTTTGATTATCTCTAATATATCTCTGATCACTATGTCTCACTTCCTTTTTCAGCGCGTTTCAGCCGCTTGTTTATAAAGACAAACAGCTTGAATACTATCATCGTAAGTATGGCTGTGTATATCATATCCGGCAAAATAATATCCTTCATGTACAGCCCAAAACTGAGTCTGTTACGCATTACAAAGAATATTATAAATGTTATGAAATTAAATATGAAATCATCAAGTGTTATGATGATGATAGGCAGCAGTACATCCTCCACGAGGTACAGTCTGTGGAAAAATCCGTTACAGTATCCAATGAGCATATATATGATCATAAAAGGGCCTATGGCAAAGCCAAAGTACAGATCATATAAAAAGCCACAGAAAAATCCCACCAACATTCCCTCTTTTCGACCTCTCATAAGTCCAAAGGACACCGTGAGGATGAGCATCAGATTGGGAGTCGCACCCGCAACTGAAATATATGGAAAAAGTGCTGACTGAAGCACAAAACATATTATGATTAATAATCCAAGTGTGATAACTCTTCTCAATGTCTGTTTAACCTCTTTACTTCTACTCCGAAACAGTTTTCTTGGTCTGGAGGACTATGAGTACCTCCTGTATCTTTGAAAAATCACATGCCGGAGTGATATATGCAGTCTTTGTAAGATTGTTGGAATCTTCCTCTATTTTTGTTACATACCCTATGTTAATTCCCGACAGATATTTGCTTGACACATAGGATGTGACGACCTGATCGCCGACTCCGACCTCTGCGTCCTTGTCAATGTTTTCAGCGATAAGATAGCCATTCTCATAATTGCTGACACTTCCCTCAACATTACAAATAGCCTCTGACGGTAATATCATTCCGTTTACATTTGATGTATCGTCTATGATGGCTCTTACCTTGGCATAATCATTTCCGGCCTCTGTGACTATTCCACACAGGCCGTTGCCATACATGACATTGCAGCCCTCGACAACACCATCATCTGTTCCCTTGTCGACATAGAACACCTGAAACCATCCGCCGGTATCCTTTGATATGACCCTGGCAGCAGTCTTCTTATAATCGGAATACTGGAGATCAAGCTCATAAAGTGCCTGAAGACGTTCGAGCTCATACGAATTCTGCTGGTACTGTGCCACCTGCTTCTGACTCTGTTCAAGCTGATCCTTGAGTGTTTCATTCTCCTTTAACAGTGCGTCATAATTCTGGAATGCCTCAGTTTTGCTCTGAACCCATCTGCCTATGGTATTTACCCCTTTCTGCATGGGTTGGACAAATATGTTGGTAAAATTCCTCACCGGTGCAAATATGCCTCCCGCAAAAAGAGATACAAGCATGAGCACAACGCAAAAGCCTGTGAGTCCAAGCAAAAAATATCTCGGTGTGATCTCTATTCTTTTTCTGTTCCTATTTCGTCTTCGTTTCATTATAAAATACCTCGCTCAGCTAAGCTGACATAGCAGTTATTTCCCAAAATAATATGATCTGAAAGCTCTATCCCTATCAGTTCCCCGGCTCTGTCCATCTCTCTGGTAATATCTATATCCTGACCGCTCGGAGTCGGATCTCCGGATGGGTGGTTATGCACAAGTATGATATAGACAGCATCGTATCTGAGCGCCTCCACAAACACCTCTCTCGGAGATAACATCGAACTGTTCACTGTTCCCTCTGAAATGCGGACATCCTTTATGAGCTTATGCTTCGCATCAAACATGAGGAGATACACGTATTCCTTTTCGAGATATCTTGTGTTCTCCATGAAATAATCCGCAATGCTCTGTGGGGACTGGAACGACAAAAACGGCTTAAATGAAGCCCTGGCCATTCTCCTGGATATCTCAGCCAGACATTTCATCTGTATTGCTTTTACCTTTCCAACTCCGCTTATCTCTTCAAGTTCACTCACAGTCAGGTAATTAAGCCCCACTATACCCTTGTGGACCGGATGGGCATCCAATATCCTGTAGGCTGTGGACAGCGCATTTGCCTTCCTGCTTCCGGTTCTGAGGATGACTGCCAGAAGTTCAGCATCTGTGAGAACCTCAACTCCATACTTAAAGCTCTTCTCATACGGTCTCTCAGTCTCCGACATTTCTTTCATGGAGACCGAAAGTCCTCCTGCAAAATTCTCTTTGCAATAATTTTTATCCATATTTCCTCCTTCCGCCTCTCCAAGCTCCAGAGAAAATTTTATATGGCCGACTAATTAATCTACCATACTATAAGGTTTTTTTCTACCATTTTCTGTAATGACATTATTATGCCGTACTTGGCATGGGGATATGTAAGTCCCCCCTGAAAATATACCGCATAAGGTGGGCGCATAGGTGCATCCGCTGAGAGCTCAATGGATGAACCAGACACAAATGCTCCAGCGGCCATGATGACCGGTGAATCATAGCCCGGCATGTCCCAAGGCTCAGGTCTTACATAACTGTCAACCGGCGCTGCAGCCTGGATTCCTTCACAGAATGCCACGACCCTCTCAGGAGTCTGAAGCTCAACAGCCTGAATAATATCGTATCTGTCCTCTGTGCTGTCAGGAACAGCCTTAAAGCCCAGTCCCTCGTATACATTTGCTGCAAATATCGCACCCTTAAGCGCACTTGCAGTAACTGTAGGTGCCATGAAAAGTCCCTGAGTGAGAGCCTTTGTATTGCCAAGTGAGGCTCCAACCTCCTTGCCGAGTCCCGGAGTCGTGAGTCTGTATGAAGCATTCTCCACATACTCCTTCTTACCGCATATATAACCTCCTATCGGTGCAAGTCCGCCTCCCGGATTCTTGATAAGAGAGCCGACTACCAGATCAGCCCCAACATCCGACGGCTCTATATCCTGTACAAATTCTCCGTAACAGTTATCTACCATACATATGATATCAGGATTTACACTCTTGACCGCCTTTATGGCCTCACCGATCTGCTGTACAGACAGCGTCTTTCTGACTGCATATCCCTTAGATCTCTGTATCTCCACAAGTCTTGTGCGGCTATTGATCGCATTCTTTATTCCGTCAATGTCAAAGTTTCCATTCGGTAGCAGATCCACCTGGGCATATGTGACACCATACTCTGCAAGTGAACCCCTTGACTCCCTGATACCAATGATCTCATCCAATGTGTCGTACGGCTTTCCCGCTATGGCAAGGATCTCATCTCCCGGGCGCAGATTACCAAACATGGCCGTGCAGAGTGCATGGGTTCCGCACACTATCTGTGTCCTGACAAGAGCATCTTCCGTGTGGAATACATCTGCATATATCCTCTCAAGGGCATCTCTTCCGTCATCTGTATAGCCATAGCCTGAAGAGCCGGCAAAATGCGCCTCGGACAATCTGTTGTCCTGCATGGCCTTCAGGACCTTGAGCTGGTTTATCTCACTCACAGCATCGATGGCTGCGAATCTATCCTTAAGTTTCTCCTCCACACTGTTGCAGTATTCAAACACCTTTTCATCCACATTCAGTGATCTGTAGTAATCCTTTAACATATCTTTCATCTCTGTATAATCTCCTTTTCGCGAAGCCTGTCCAGCATAAATGACAATATTTCAGACTCGCTGTCGTACTCACTTTTATCAACCCAGGTCACATGTTTTTCCCTCTTGAACCATGTGATCTGTCTCTTGGCAAAATGCCTTGTATCTCTCTTTAGCGTATATACTGCCTCATCCAGAGTGCATCTGCCCTGAATATAATCGATTATCTCCTTGTAGCCAAGCCCCTGCATTGACACCAGCTCCCTGCTGTAACCCTCGCTCACAAGCAGTTTTACCTCGTCCAGAAGCCCTGCCTCAAGCATGATATCTATCCGTCTGTCTATTCTATCATATAATTTCTGTCTGTCATCATTTAACACAAAATATTCAAAATTATATGGTGACTTCTTCTGCGACTCAGTCTCGTTATGTTCAGATATCTTCATACCTGTTTTTTTATAAAATTCAAGAGCCCGTATCACTCTTTTTACATTGTTCTCATGTATCTTTTCAGCGGATTCAGGGTCGACCTCCGCTAGCATGTCATGAAGAAATGTCTTGCCGTGGGTATCTGCAAGGTTCTGCAGCCTTTCCCTGTATGACATATCATTGTCATTTTCCTCAAAATCTATATCATACAAAAGCGCCTGGATATAGAAACCGGTACCACCTACTATGATTGGAATTTTTCCCCGGGAATATATATCCTCCATAGCACGAAGAGCATATTTCTTGAAAAACACAACGTTGAACTCTTCTGCCGGATCCAGAATATCTATCAGATGATGCCTTACCCCCTGCATCTCCTCCGGCTCTATCTTCGCCGTTCCAATATTCATCTTTCTATATACCTGCATGGAATCTGCGGATATGATCTCGCCATCCACCGCCTTTGCCAGTCCTATGGACAGTGCCGTCTTGCCGACAGCCGTGGGGCCGGTGAGGATTATCAGTGGTTTCATATTCTTATCCATCATGTTAATCTCCTACACTATTCGTTTAAACTTCTTCTCAATCTCCGCCTCCGTCATGGATATGACAGTCGGACGTCCATGAGGACATGTGTATGGATTTTCAAGCTTTAATAGCTGATCTATAAGTGCGTCAGCCTCCTTGAAGCTTATCTCCGTGTTACCCTTTATCGCAGCTTTGCACGCCATGGTGGAAAGCTTGTGTATAAATGTATCTATGGTCACCTTTTTAGCACTGCTGCTTGCATCCGCTATGAAGTCTATGAAAAGCTCTCTGCCATCAAGGCCAAACAGGTTGTCAGGAACAGCGTTCAGCTTGAACTCCCTGCCTCCGAAGTTCTCTATCTGATATCCAAGTGCCTCGAACATCTCCATATTTTCATGAAGAAACTCTATCTCTGCGGCACTGAGTGTAACGACCGCTGGAGGCATAAGATACTGTGAGTATATCTTCTTATTCTTGTAATTCTCCATAAGCTCTTCGTACTTAACCTTCTCATGGGCGGCATGCTGATCCATTATGAAGAACTTACCATCGTACTCTATGAGCCAGTATGTCTTGAACAGCTGTCCTATGAGTCTATGCTTAGCACGTGCCTCCTTTGTCAGGAACTTCTCCTGGAACATATCCTGCTGTACATATTTTTTTCCGGCTTTCTCAATATAAGCTGCATCTGAAGCTGCAGATACTGTTGAGTCTGGTGTTGCCGCTGTGACCGAAGGTCTAGCAGGTGCCGGAGCTGTATATGCCGGACTCTCGTTTACCACATTCCTGTTTTGTACTACAGATCTCCCCAGATCATTCTTTCTATCCGCATATATGTAGTTTCCTGCCGGCTTCTCCGTCTTGTTATTATCTATGACGTCTGATCCTTTATTGTTTGAGCTGCTAGTCTCATCTATGATCTCTATAACCGGGCGGACCGGCTGTGGTAATGTCTGTGGTTCTGCCGGACAAAGCTGCTCAGGCTGACTCTGCGGTACAGTCCTCTCCTCTGCCCTGACTATCGCCTCACGCCTCTTATTCTCGAACGCCTCCGGTGCCTTGCCAACATCCCTCTGCTTGAAGGTCTCCGGCTTTGGATCCTTCCCCGGCGCCACATCAGGAATGAGCTCCTTGAATAACAGTGTCTCCCTTATGGCATTGTAGGTGAAGCTGTATATATCCTGACTGTTGGCGAATTTCAACTCCATCTTGGTCGGATGTACATTTACATCGAGGAGATCGGGTCTCACCTGGAAATTGATCTCGGTGAATGGAAACTTGTGTATCATGACAAATGTCCTGAAAGCATCCTCGATCGCCTTGGTGAGCACCGCACTCTTTATATATCTGTGATTTACATAGTAGCCCTCAAATGATCTGTTGCCCCTTGATATACAAGGTCTTGCTATATATCCGGAGATCTTCATATAGTCATTTTCCGCATTTATCTCAAGAAGATTTGAGGTGATGTCTCTTCCATAGATATGGTAGATTATGTCTCTGAGTTTGCCATTGCCTGATGTGAACAGCTTGTCTGTTCCATTTGTAATGAACTTAAATGAGATCTCCGGGTGTGACATGCATATACGGCACATCAAGTCGTAGATATAGCTTGTCTCCGTGGCATCAGTCTTCATGAACTTCTTTCTCGCCGGTGTATTGTAAAAAAGATTTCTGACAATTATGGTTGTTCCACCCGGAGCACCTATCTCCTCGCTGGATATCTCCTTACCGCCATGTATCTGGTATCTGAGACCGGTCACATCATCAGCGGTCTTGGTGATCATCTCAACCTGTGCAACCGCCGCTATACTTGCAAGTGCCTCACCACGGAAACCAAGAGAAGAGATACTCAGGAGATCCTCGACTGTCACAAGCTTACTTGTGGCATGTCTGAGGAATGCAAGCTTGACCTCATCCTTCTTTATGCCTGCTCCGTTGTCGGTGACTCTGAGAAATGACAGTCCGCCTCCCTTTACCTCGACGGTTACCGCTGTGGCACCTGAGTCTATAGAATTTTCCACAAGCTCCTTGATGACCGAGCTCGGCTTCTCTATAACCTCACCGGCTGCTATCTTGTTTATCGTATTCTGGTCTAATACTTTTATCATCACTTATCGCTCCTTATTATTTAAGTCGCTCTTGCAATTCATTTAAATAAAGCAACGCCTTCATAGGTGTCATGTTGGACAGATCAACACACTTTATGTCCTCGATCACCTGTGATTCGGCAAGTGAGCCGAACATTGACATCTGGGTGTCTTCTTTCTTCGGCTTGAAATCATTTGTAACCTTTATCTCCTTCAGCTTGGTTGTTATGTCCTTGTCTATAAGCTGATTACATATCTCATTTGCTCTCGCTATAACGACATCCGGCACACCGGCAAGCTTTGCAACCTGTATACCGTAGCTTCTGTCGGCACCGCCCTTGACGATCTTTCTGAGGAACACTATGTCGTCTCCGTCTTCCTTGACCGCTATACAGTAGTTGTTGACTGCCGACAGCTTACCCTCAAGCTCCGTGAGCTCATGGTAATGTGTCGCAAACAGAGTTTTTGCTCCGAGCAGTTCACTGTTGCTTATATACTCAACGACAGCCCAGGCGATCGCCAGACCGTCATATGTGCTTGTTCCTCGACCTATCTCATCAAGGATGAGAAGGCTGTTCTTCGTGGCATTTCTGAGTATATTTGCGACCTCGCTCATCTCCACCATAAATGTGGACTGTCCTGATGCAAGGTCGTCGGAAGCTCCCACTCTTGTAAATATCCTGTCGCATATGCCTATATTGGCAGATGCCGCAGGGACAAAGCTTCCAACCTGAGCCATGAGAACTATGAGCGCAGTCTGTCTCATATATGTGGATTTACCAGCCATGTTAGGACCGGTGATGATAGATATCCTGCTCTCATGGTTGTTCAGATATGTGTCGTTTGTGATGAACATATCGTTGTTCAGCATCTTCTCAACGACCGGATGACGTCCGTCCTTTATGTCGATGACTCCATCTGTATTGATCTCAGGTCTAACATACCCATTTGCAACAGCCACATATGAGAGTGAACACAGAGCGTCGAGCATGGCTATGCTGTGTGCTGTTCTCTGTACCCTTGTGAGCTCTGCAGCAAGGGTGTCCCTGAGCTCAACATATGTGTCGTACTCCAGCGCAACAAGCTTGTCGGATGATCCGAGTATAACTCCAGCCAGTCTGTCAAGCTCCTCGGTTGTGTATCTCTCAGAATTGGCAAGTGTCTGCTTTCTGATGAAATAATCCGGCACAAGACTCTTATATGAATTGGTTACATCAAAATAATATCCGAACACCTTATTAAACTTTATCTTGAGATTCTTGATTCCGGTCTTTTCCTTCTCTCTGGCCTCAAGCTCTGCGATCCAGTTCTTGCCATCAGTTGTGGCATTCTTCAGAGTGTCTATGTCCTCAAGATAGCCATCTTTGAATATTCCGCCCTCTCTGATAAGTATAGGCGGCTCATCAACTATGGCACGGTCAAGAAGGTCATAGAGATCCTGCAGATCATCTATTCCATCCCTGATCTCGGTGAGCTCATCCGAATGGAATTCACCGAGAAGCTGTATTATAAATGGCAGAAGCTGTATGGACGTCTTAAATGCCAGAAGATCTCTCGGATTCGCTGTTCTTAACGATATCCTCGTCATAAGTCTCTCGAGATCGTATATGGTATTCATGTACTCACGGAGTTCGTCTCTGGTTATGACAGAGTCGTTGAGCTCTGTTATCGCGTCAAGTCTGGCTTCTATATCATCTTTGTGGATAAGGGGCTGCTCTATCATATTTCTGAGCATTCTCGCTCCCATGGCCGTTTTGGTCTTGTCAAGCACCCAGAGTAGTGAGCCTCTCTTCTGCTTATCCCTGAGTGTCTCTGTCAGCTCCAGATTCCTTCTGGATGAGCTGTCTATGATCATGAAGTCCTCTATGGAATATATATCTATTCTGTTGATATGATCCAGTGAGTTCTTCTGTGTCTCATGTAGATACTGGAGAAGTGCGCCCGCTGACAGCAGCATATCCTCCTGCTCATCTATGCCGAGACCATCTATTGATCCGGCCTTAAACTGTCTTTTAATGAAATCCTCACAGGTGTCATCGTTAAAATAATGAGACGGAGCCTCCGATATCGTTATCTTCATCTTCTCCTTCATGTAATCAAAGTTCAGGCCACATGACAGAAAAACCTCATTCCCTATGATCTCCGTCGGTGAATATTTGTTGATCTCATCGTACAGCTTGGATGTGGATGAGATATGACATGATCTGAACTCTCCGGTAGTGATATCACACACTGCCACGCCATACTCATCATTACAGCCAAATATACACATGAGATAGTTATTCCTCGTCTCATCAAGAATAGCCTGGGACATATTTGTACCAGGCGTAACTATACGTATAACTTCTCTTTTTACTATACCCTTTGCGAGCTTCGGATCTTCCATCTGCTCACATATGGCTACCTTGTAGCCCTTCTCTATCAGCTTGTTCAGGTATATGTCACAAGCATGATACGGAACACCGCACATTGGTGCGCGCTCCTCCTGACCACAGTCCCTGCCGGTCAGTGTTATCTCAAGTTCCCTGGATGCCGTCAGGGCATCGTCGAAGAACATCTCGTAGAAATCTCCCAGTCTGTAGAAGAGAATACAGTCCTTATACTGATTCTTAACTTCCATATACTGAGCCATCATTGGTGTTAATGCTGCCACTTCAACTACTCCTATTCTGCTAATTCACCCATGTAATAAAATCCCTTACACTCAACAAGCTTTACATTCAGGATCTTTCCAACCATCTCCGCACACCCAGGGAAATGGACAAGTATGTTGTTGGAGAGTCTTCCGGTCAGAAGGCCGTCGCCCTTCTCGTCAAAGCCCTCAACCAGAACCGGCTGTGTCTGTCCCTTTATCGCAATGGTCTTCACATCACTTATCTCCTGCACACGCCTTAAAAGCCTGTTGTATCTATCCTGTATCTCTTCCTTCGTGGAACCATTCTCCATTCCGGCGGCAGGAGTTCCTGTTCTCTTTGAATATATAAATGTAAATGCGGTGTCATACTGTACTTTCTCAACCACGTCCATGGTCTCAAGGAAATCCTCCTCGGTCTCACCAGGGAATCCCACGATTATATCAGTGGTGAGTGATATCTCCGGAACCTTTGCCCTTATGCGGTCAACCAGTGCAAGATATGACTCTTTTGTGTACCGTCTGTTCATCGCATTCAGTATCTTTGTCGAGCCCGACTGTACCGGCAGATGGAGATGTCTGCAGATCTTTTGATTCTCCGCGATGACATCTATCAGTTCATCCGACAGATCCTTTGGATGTGAGGTCATGAATCTTACTCTCTGTATCTTCTCTATGGCACACACACGCCTCAACAGTTCCGCAAATGTGATCGGATGCTCAAGATTCTTGCCATATGAATTGACATTCTGCCCGAGGAGCATGATCTCTACCACTCCGTCGTCAGCAAGCCTCTCACACTCAGCTATGATATCCTCCGGATTTCTGCTTCGCTCCCTTCCTCTTACATATGGAACTATACAGTAGGTACAGAAATTGTTGCATCCAAACATGATATTTACACCTGATTTGAATGGGAATTCCCTCACCGCAGGAAGATCCTCCACGACATCCTTGGCATCCTTCCAGATATCTATGACCATGCTTCCGGATTCTATCCTGCTCACAAATATCTCAGCAAGCTTATATACATTGTGTGTTCCAAATACCATATCGACAAACCTATAGCTCTTGCTTATGGTTGTCACCACATGCTGCTCCTGCATCATGCATCCGCACAGAGCTATCTTCATCTCAGGATTTTTCTCCTTGAGGTGCTTCATGAGACCAAGGTGACCATAAACCTTTCTGTTGGCATTCTCCCTGACCGTACATGTGTTATATATTATAAAGTCCGCATGTTCGGACTCGGTCCTAACATATCCCATCTGCTCAAGTATTCCGGCAAGCTTCTCAGAATCCCGGACATTCATCTGACAGCCAAATGTCTGTATGGAACAGGTAAGGTCACGTCCCAGCTCTTTGCTTCTTGCTGTGACATACTCCCTGCCCTTTTTTATAAAATAATACTGCCTCTCCGGTTCCTCAAACGGAGCTGGAAGCCCCAGATCTATGCCGTCAATAACTTTTTCCAAATCATTCATAATCTCTATGTATCCTTATCTATTTCTTTAAAGCTGCGTAAATCCGACTGGAGTTATTCCTCTATGCCTAGCTTACCAAGTATCCTGCCTATGTTATCCATAGTATCTTTCACACCAGAATCCGCAGCATCCATCCTCATCTGAGTCTGTATATCTGCAAGATCAATGTCTCTGTAATGATCCAGAGCCGCAATATAATCAGGGTCATGCTCAAAATGAACTTTCAGGGCTCTCATGGCATCCCTGTATCCTAGCATACTTCTAAACTTGATCGAATTTGCTGTGAAATTCAACGTTCCGTCTATCAGATCACCCAGACTAACGCTTGGATATATCTCTATGACATCCGCATCAGGATACGGCGACAGATTCTTCTTCGAATCAGGGTTGAGTCCGCACACAACGATATTCCTGCATCCCATATCATACAAAGGCTTCACCGGAACATTGTCGGCGAGACCGCCATCACAATACTCCTTATCGTTATAAGTCACAGACTCATAGAGCATAGGCAGGGTGGATGATGCCATGACAACTGTCCTGATCTCCTCCGCATCCATTCCTGCAAGGCTTATATACTCAGCCTGTCTTTCGCCCTCCTGCACACACTCAGCTATGGCTGCATACACGGTGACCTGTCCATCAGACAGCTTTCCATAATCCACATAGCTGTCCATGAGCCTTATCATCTCTCTGCGTGACATGAATCCAGGCTTATCATTGAACATCAGATCAGGATCAACGTCAAACACCGTCTCAAAATGTATTTTCTTCCATGCCTCCTCGCTTCTGTCAGGATCATTGCACGCGAAGAGCACGGCATTTATCGCACCTATGGAAGTTCCTGATATGGCTGTAACCTTGTCCATAAGTCCATACTCTGCAAGTGCTCTGTACACCCCGAGCTGGTACGCTCCTTTACCGCCGCCGCCGCCAAGGCACAGCGCATAGCTGTCAGCAATATCACCTGACTGAGTGCGTCCTGTAACTTTTCCGGCATCATCCGCCCCGGCATTTTGCAACTTATCCATCTGTATCTTCTTTTCAAGTTCAGCGATCTTTGCTGTTATCTCGTCTCTGTTCATTGACCCTCCATTATGATATAACTTCCGATTCTGTTACTATGATATGTGGTCTGATATCTGTAGGTTCACTGTCTATCTTATCAACTATCTGGAATTCATACGCCAGTGCCACCGTGACAAGCCCTGCATGCCTCGCCAGATATCTGTCGTAATACCCTCCGCCAAAGCCTATACGGTTGCGGCTGTGATCAAATGCAATCCCGGGCATGAACATAAGCCCATCTTCGATCTCCTCAAAATCATCAGAAACCGGTTCGAGTATCCCAAAGTTTCCGGATGTAAGTTCCCCGTAGTCTGTGATCTCAATAAACTCCATGTCTTGTCCATAAACCTTTGGAACATATACATGCTTTCCGTCCGACCACGCCTTCTCAACTATGAGCCTTGTATCCACTTCATTCCCTTTGGAGATGTATGCACATATATTGATGGCATTCACATATTCAGGAAGCGCTGACAGCCGTCTGCATATAAGCTCGGATCTCTGCGCACGATCATCCCTGTCCATGGCATTTCTGACCGCTTTTATTCTTTTTCTTATAACTTCCTTGCTGCCGGAATTTACACTATCCTCGCTATTCATAAGCCAGCCTATGCCTTTCTGGTAGGATCAAGGTCCTGAAGTCTGGTTATGGAACCGTCCTTCTCCTTGATGTCTATATTGTTGAGCGTGTTCCTGAGATTATTCTTCACCGCAAATATATATTCCTGCCTTAACTGCTGTTGCTCTTTCTTCTCAGCGTCAGTGAGCCCCTCAGCCTTGGACTTGTGATATAATTCATTTATACGTGCGATCTTTGCCGCATCGATTATCGTCTCTTTCATAACTATATAAGATACTCCTTATTCAAAATAAATCTGACAACGTCAAAGTCATGATCCTTATATGCCGTGAACAGAGTTCCTATACTTTCTCCGTTCATTACCTTAACAATATTGTCCATATCCGCTCCGGATACTATGACCATATCCGAATTGGAGTTGGTTGCTATCCTTGCGGCTGCGATCTTGGTCGTCATTCCGCCGGTTCCGTACTTGGAGCCTGCGCCCTTACCCATATCCATAATGTGATCATCTATGCAGTTCACCTCTGGTATCAGTTTTGCATCAGGGTTACTATGTGGATCATCAGTGTACAGACCATCTATATCCGTGAGAAGTATCAGAAGATCTGCATGGATCATGGATGCAACTATGGCAGACAGTGTATCATTGTCGCCAAATGCCACGCTGTCATCCAGCTCATCGATGGCAACCGTATCGTTTTCATTGACGATCGGTACTACACCGAGCTGAAGAAGCTCATTGAATGTATTTATGGCGTTCTTTCTTCTCTCATCGGATGATATAACGTCAAATGTCAGCAGGACCTGGGCAGCTGTGCTGTGGTACTCCTGAAAAAGCTTCTGATATATCATCATAAGCTGTCCCTGTCCCACTGCAGCACACGCCTGTCTGAGCGAGGTCGTCTTAGGTCTTCTGGCAAGTCCCAGCGCCTGTACTCCGACTCCGATGGCTCCCGATGATACGAGGACCACATCCTTGTCCTGATTTCTCAGATCACATATGATGCGCACCAGCTTCTCAAGCTTTGTATAGTCAAGTCCACCCGTCTCCTCGTGAATAAGTGAAGATGAACCAATCTTTATTACTATCTTTTTCTTGTCTTTCAAATACTCTCTATCCATTTATATTCTCCTGTGTACCGTCTGTTATTGCCTCATTGCTGAATCTGGATGCTATGGCCTCGGCCACCTTCATACCATCGACAGCGGCTGAGGTTATTCCCCCTGCATAGCCCGCGCCTTCCCCGCACGGGTATATACATGTCCCCTCACAGCGCAGCTCATCGCCTCGTATCATACGAACAGGTGATGAGGTTCTGGCCTCGATTCCTGAGAGAACTGCATCGTCAGATGAGTATCCCGGCATCCTCTTATCAAAGGACACAACTCCTTCTATTATAGCATCCTTTATATACTCTGGCAAACAGCATTTGAGGCTTGTGAGCCTGTATTTACCCTTAATCTGAGGCTTAACACCGCCCAGCTTTTCCGTAGGAATATCCCTTCTGTAATCTCCGAAGAGCTGCACCGGAACAGCCCCCTGTCCGGCCTCGTATGCGGCCTTCTCCCATCTTCTCTGAAACTTCATTCCCGCAAGAGGATGATCTGACCCGTAATCCTCCGGGGTAACATTTACCACAATGGCGCTGTTGGAATTCTCACCATCCCTGCCGCTGTAGCTCATACCATTCACACACGTCTCACCGTGCTCGGATGATGCATTCACTACGTAACCTCCAGGACACATACAGAATGAATATACAGCCCTGCCATTTGACGCCTGATGCGTCATCTTGTAGTCTGCCGCCGGCAGCAGCTTTGCATACGCCGGATCATCGCCATACTTCATGATATCTATATCTGCTCGCTTGTGTTCGATACGAAGTCCCATGGCAAATGGCTTTGGTTCCATCGGAACACCTTTTTTGTAAAGCATCTCCACAGTATCCCTTGAACTGTGTCCAAGTGCCAGAACAAGGGCATTTGTCCTGTATTCCTTCTCACTGCCATCTGAAAGGTTCTTTATATGTACACACACCTCATCCTGTGTGATCTGATCATAACCGGTAAAAAGTGAATCAAAATGTACCTCTCCGCCAAGTCTCTTTATATCCTCACGCATATTCCTTACAATACCAGACAGCACATCAGTGCCCACATGTGGCTTATTTATATACATTATGGACGGATCTGCACCATACTCCACAAATGTCCGCATGGCCTCAGTGCGTCTGCCCGAGCCATCCTTTATGACCGTATTCAGCTTGCCGTCCGAAAAGGTTCCTGCGCCGCCCTCTCCAAACTGTACATTACAATTTGGATCAAGTCCTTCCTCACCCTTCCAGAATCTCTCTATATGCTCCATTCTCCTGTCAACATCCATGCCGCGCTCAAAAACAACCGGTCTGTATCCGGCTCTGGCAAGATACAGTGCAGCAAATAAGCCACCCGGTCCTGTTCCTATCACCACAGGCCTATAGGTCATTTTGACATTTCCCGGCTCTGGAAATCTATATTGGGTAGCATTTGTTAACATAACATTATTATTGTGAAGTCTTTTCAATAATTTTTCCGGATTCGGAACATCCACATCTATGGATGCAATATATTTCACCTGGTTTCTCCGCCTGTCATCAAGAGACAGCTTGAAAAAAATATACTCAAACTCCTTATCTGTCTTCAGCGTCTTTTTAATAACACTTCTAACATCTGCCTCTGTAAATCCAAGTTGCAGTTTTACATTGTTAATTCTGATCATCTTTTATTCTCTTTCCTGCAGACTCCCCAGCTCTCATGCCGCTTATAACAGCCCACATTATATTATATCCACCACATTTGCCGGTCACATCGACATACTCTCCAGCGGCGTATAAGCCTCTGTGTCCATCAAGTTCCAGGTTATCTGCCCTGAGCTGCAATGTGTCAACTCCACCGCTTGCCGCCTGGCTGTCCTCATAGCTGCCGAATCCATCTATGTTGAATCTCATATGTTTGAGCATATCACATATGGATGTTATATCAGCCGCGTCAAGTCCGGCTGCTTCAGAAGCTTTGATACCAAGACTTTTTATAATATACCCGGCGATCTTCTCGTTGACAATACCATTGAGCATCGCCTCGACTCTCCGTCTGCCATTTACCTCGGCAAATCGTCTCATCCTGTCCGCCAACATATCATCACTGATGTCCGGAACAAGTTCAAGTTCTATGTATGGCTTTTTGCCAGTCTCCATCAGGTCTATACACTGTATACTCATATTAAAAACCGCTATGCCCGAAAGATATCCCGATGCAAACTGGACCTCGCCTCTCTCGTGGTCATACTCCTCGCCATCACACATTAGGCGGACAACAGCCTTTGCACGTACCCCTGACATATCAGATATATATTCATGGCATTTTAATTTACACAGAGCCGGATGCGGTTTCACAAACCGTACATTCAGATCATCCAGAAGTCTGTATACTCTATCAGATCCGCCAAGCTTTGGCGCAGCCGCACCTCCGGGTGCAAGTATCACCTGGGTCGTCCTATACCCGCCTTTGTCTGTGTCTACAATATATATACCATCTTTTCCCTGTTTTATACTCAGGACTTCCTCCGATGTGCTGTTTTCTATACCAAGAATTTTGAGTCTGTCCGTCAGTGCCCACACTATGGTAGATGCCTGCAGCGATGCAGGATATATATATCCATTATCATCATAGCTGTAAACACCAAGACTTTCAAAAAAATCCATGACATCATTATGACTGTCCGTTGTTACGAACTGAAATGGGAAAAATTCATTTGCACTGGAATAGCACGACAGATCAAGCTTTGTATTTGCAATGTTGCATTTGCCATTTCCCGTCGCATACAGCTTCTTTCCGAGTTTTTTGTTTTTATCTATAAGCTTTACCGAAGCCGATGGTGCTGTCTCTTTTGCTTTTATTGCGGCTGTCATCCCAGCCGGGCCACCGCCGATAACTATAATATCATAAATCATTCCGATACACCTTTCCCATAATCATTTATCATACGTTTTACAGGCTGTCAATAAACCTGTTCATGTCATCTATATCATTGAAATACACGTGCTTGTGGATCAGTTCTCTTATACGTTTGTCCAATGAATCCACTGTACGAGTCGTCTCCCTGCAAAGACTGCCAAATCTGTTGTACACCGCCACATGTCCATTATAAGTGCTCACATAGAAACTGCCATGTGGTGTTCCACCCTCAGCAGCAATCACGAGCCCTCCGTAAAGCTCCGGTTCACTCTCATTTGATATGGGTAATATATGCCCGCTATCCGTACCGTCAAATTCTCTATACACACTTTTACTGTCTCCGGATCTGCACGCCGTGCTCACCACGATCTCTCTAGTTATAAAAGATAACACAAATACCGCTATAATGATAACAAAAAAATATATAATTCTTTTAAACATTACCACACCTTCTCTTCATAACAAAAAACAGAAGACAGGATATTCCATCCCATCTTCTGTCCTTGTTAATATATGTGGTTTATGTCTGTATTATTCCCATACAACTCCGGCCTTATTATCACTCTCAAATACTGTGACATAGGTCTTGCCCGGATTGAGCTGAAGTTCTTTTCCATCTGCTGTTGAATATTTTGTCACGGAGTCATCGGTTGACTTTGTCCATGTGATAGGAACGATCTTTCCATCTGAAACATAGTATCCGTCTCCTGTGCCAACGAGATCGATCATCTGTCTGTCGTGATCATCAATGCTGGTGTAGTGAGCAAACTGTATGATGATATTCTTAAATGTGAGCTGCTTTCCTGTGAGGTCATCGATCTGCTTGTCACCATACTGGAATCTGTTATATACCTTATTCTTTGAATCATATTCAAACCAAGGCTGTGTGTAAACTGACATGTTGAGTGTGAGCTTATTTACAGACTCGCCCTCAGGAACCGTATCTTCCTCATTGAACTCAAACTTGCTCTTGTATCCCTTGTTGTGGGTAGTTGAGCATCCAAGATAATCAAGACCAGCCTTGATCATATCGCTGTTTGTGTACACATTGTGTGGAGCCTCGCGGTCTGATGATCTGTAGAAAGATACAGATCCTTCTCCACCAAGTCCGCTTATATGATCTATTCCTGTCCTGTCAAGCTCCTCCTGTCCCTGTGGAGACTGACCATAATGCATGTATATAGCATCAAACTCCATGGCAGTTGTAACATAGTAAGGTCTGCAGCTTCTGATCGAACCGACCTTCTCAAGATTGTCATAGTCGTTGAATATTGCAAGCATTCTTGTTATTCCGCCCTCAACGACAAACTCATATAAAACATCAGCCTGGCCTATGCCTGACTGAGGAATCGCATTCTCAATATTGTTGATCATTATAGCGATCGGTCTTCCGTACTCTTCCTTTCTGTCGGTGTTCCACTCGCCTGTAAGATCATTATATACTCCCTCATGGTAAGTCTCATCAACCGCTGTGGCAGACTTCATCATATCGGCCTGTGATACATCCACCTCTGCCTTAGCCTCCGTTGTAGTGACATTCTCCTCCGTTTTCTTCGAGCCGCATCCAAAAAGTGATAATCCCATCACAAGAGCGGTTGCCAGAACTAATCCCGTCTTAATTCTCCTCATAGTCTCTTGTATATCCTTTCATTGTAAGTATTTTTTCCTGCATCTCTTCCATGACCCTGCGCTCATCGTCCTCCATATGGTCATATCCTGACAAATGGAGCATGCTATGGGCTACAAGAAAAGCCAGCTCTCTCGTCTTTGAGTGATTGTACTCAGTTGCCTGCTCATACACCTTATCAATAGATATAACGATATCTCCCAATAGCAGTTCATCTGTAGTAAGATCAAAGTAGTCACACCGGCTATCCTCGAGACCATCAAAGTTTCCAGGAATTGTATAATCAATCAGTGGAAATGACAGAACATCTGTCGCTCTGTCTATATTCCTCTGCTGGTTATTGATTTCATGTATGGAGTCATTGTCCGTGAGCAGCACGTTCACCTCGCAGGGATATGGACACCCAACGAATTCCAGCGAAGCCTGGACGATACTTGTTATGACATCCTCATAATTCTTAATATCAATATCTCCATACTCATTCTCAATATTAACTGACATATTATTTTCCTCTGTTTTTCTGAGCAGTTGTGGTTTTTCTAGGCTTTGCCTGTCTGCTCCTCTTATCCTCATATTTCTCATACGCATTTACGATCTTCTGCACCAAAGGATGTCTCACAACATCAAGACTCGTCAGATGGCAAATGCTTATGTCATCAATATCCTTTAACACCTTGAGTGCAACATCAAGACCTGACTGCGCGTCGTGTGGAAGATCCTTCTGTGAAAGGTCTCCTGTTATTATGGCCTTTGAGCCAAATCCTATTCTGGTAAGGAACATCTTCATCTGGGCAGGAGTGGTATTCTGGGCCTCATCCAGCACAATATACGCATTATCAAGAGTTCTTCCTCTCATGTAGGCAAGAGGAGCAACCTCGATCAGTCCCTTTTCCATATTCTTCATAAATGCATCAGCACCCATTATCTCATACAATGCATCATAGAGCGGCCTAAGATAAGGATCAACCTTGCTCTGAAGGTCACCCGGAAGAAATCCCAGTTTCTCACCGGCCTCTATGGCCGGCCTTGTAAGTATGATCCTTCCAACCTCATTATTCTTAAATGCCGTTATGGCTTTTGCCATGGCAAGATAAGTCTTTCCTGTTCCGGCAGGGCCCACTCCGAATACTATCATGGACTTTTCTATTGAATTGACATATGTTCTCTGTCCGACAGTCTTCGGTTTGATCGGCTTGCCGCTCATCGTGTGACAGATTATGTCCCTGTCAAGCTCAGCAAGACTCTCCTTAGCCTCCTGCGGGTGTTCATTGACTATCGATATAGTGTAGTCTACCTTCTGTTCATCGATGGACGAGCCACGGTCTGCCATCTGGAAGAGCTGTTCTATAACCTGAATAGACTTCTTCACACCTTCCTCGGAGCCGCTGACCTTAAGCTTGTCATCGCGAAGTATCATTGACACACTGTATTCTTTCTCAATCTTTTTTATATTGGCATCAAACTGTCCAAACACAGTCTGTATATAGTTTGATGCAACAGTTACGGATTCTGAATATTCGCTCAATACTTGTATCCCCTGTCATTATTATTTGTCAGTCAGGCTCCACCTCTTCGCTCCCCGATGTATTGTTTACGTCAATATATCTCGGCACAGCAACCGGAAGTCTGATACTGATATCGCCTTCAGCCGAAGCCTCACCGCGTTCATTAGTAATAATAACATTTTTTCGGACAATTTGCACCCCTTTTTCTTGCATTTTGCCAATATAAACATGCAGATGCTGGTTAAGTCTGTCTTTCTGCTCCTTCTCCGTAAGCTTACGTGTATTTACTTTATAGAATACTTTTCGCTCTATATTCACGGATAACGGAAAATACATATCGCCGATATGCAGCCGTTTTTCCTCGGCGGAAAGGTCGTATGAGCCGTCGGAGGCAGCAGTTTTATACGGAGTAAATACCCGGCGTCCAAGTTTTATATCTACTTTATTTATCTCCCTGTCTGTAGTCTCCTTTTCCTGGAGCTCGCTCTCAACCACATCTCTGTATTCTACATCGCAAATACCATATATCTCTCCGGAAGCAGGTACAAATACCGTATCCACAACCTCACTGTCATCATTGCATATGTTAACTGTTCCTGATATAAGAGTATCCCCTCTTTTCACTTCATCTCCTACTAATGCAACAGGCGTCCCCGCCGATGCAACAATGGAATAGATCGTACAATCCATTGTTGCCACGAGGTCACACGGTCTGTCAACTTCCGGAACTGTAAAGACATCCGCGGACTCCTTAAGCGCAACGGTAAGCTTTGTCCCACTGATGCTGCAGGACGCCCAGCATATCTCACCAAGATTATCCGTCAGCATGTCTGTCAGCTCACTCAGATCAATACTCTTTTTCCGATGTCCATAGCACGGATACTCCATCTCAATAAGATTTTCAACTTCCTCACTTGTATAATCCTCACATCCATCAATTTCTATGTACCATACATACCCTGATTCCCAGTATACAAACAGCAAAAACAATAAAACTCCGAGCAATATCGAGATTCTCTTCCTATTGCCCAGCAAAACGGTTCTCAGAGTCTTCTTCTCAGCTATTCGGATATCTATCATACATTTGTCCGCTATCTCTTCAAGTCTTTTTCTGTCATCGGAGTATATGCAGAAGTTTTCCGCCTTGCCATTCCATTTACTGTCATTCTGTTTACTGCCATTCTTTTTTCTGTTCTTCTTTACATCCCTCTCGCACCATGTACGTATTCCTTTATGGCTGCATATATTCATCAGGCGCAGAGCTGCGCGGCTGTCACAGCTCACATAGCACACACCTCTTATTTCCCTTCTAATATTCATACAGTCACACTGTCAGCCAATCTACACTGTTTATCGAACCGCATATTTTCACTTCATAGGATGCGTAGTAAGCGATCTGTAATCTTTCCCCATATATATTCAATATCCCTTTCCGGGTCTTAACAGACACTCTCTCGTCGTCAGAGTAGATCACATGTCTGAAATTCTCTATCACCAGCTCATCATTGTTGAACATTGTGAGTCTGGAGGTCGTTCCCGCCGAGTCCGGACACCAGCACGGAGGTTCAAATGCTATAACTTTTTTCGCTCTGTCTTTCATGAATACCACCATAACGCTTTTGGAACATTATATGAATACACATAAAAAAAGAGTACCGAATAAACTCGGTACTCTTAGAAATCAATTTAAAATCAAATATATATACTATGATTTATTTGTACTTGCGCTTTCTAGCTGCCTCTGACTTCTTCTTACGCTTTACACTAGGCTTTTCGTAATGCTCTCTCTTACGAATCTCCTGCTGAATACCAGCCTTCGCACAATTTCTCTTAAATCTGCGAAGAGCGCTATCTAAGTTTTCGTTCTCTTTAACTATTACACTTGACATTCTCTCACCTGACCTCCCTCCAGTTGTAAAATTATGCTACCAAATAACAACTGATTGGGTATTTTTAAGCACAAAATGTATTATATACATAAAATTCCTAATCGTCAACAGGAAAATGACAAATTAATAAAATATCTGTCACGAAACCTTAAGCTATCTGATTCTGAGCCTCTGTAACCGCCTGGGCAAGAGCTGCCTCGATTCCATCAGGATTCTTTCCACCGGCCTGAGCCATGTTAGGACGACCACCGCCGCCACCACCTACAAGGCCAGCCACGGCCTTGATGATATTACCGGCATGGGCTCCCTTAGCAACTGCGCCGTCTGTAGCCATGGCAATGAGATTTACCTTGCCATCCTTTGCAGATGCAAGAACAACAACGCTGTCACCAAGCTTGCTCTTGAAGTCATCTCCGAGGTTTCTCAGTGAATTCATATCTGTATCTGGGATAGCCGCTGTGAGGATCTTGATTCCGTCCTTGTCTATAGCACTTGAAAGAACGTCTCCAGCTGCCTCCTTTGCCATCTTATCCTTGAGCTTCTTATTCTCATTCGTAAGCTCCTTAACCTCTGCAAGAAGCTGTTCTATTCTTGATGCCACACCATGGATATCAGTCTTAGCTGCCTTTGCAGCATCCATGAGCTCCTGCTCTACATTTCTGTAGTAATCAAGTGCTCCGACAGATGTAAGTGCCTCGATACGTCTTGTACCTGCGGCCACACCGGCCTCTGATATGATCTTGAATGTCTTTATGGCTCCTGTGCTGGCAACATGTGTACCACCGCAGAGCTCCTTTGAGAAGTCTCCCATTGATACCACACGGACCTTCTCACCATACTTCTCACCAAACAGAGCCATGGCTCCGGTCTTCTTAGCCTCATCTACAGACATTACATCCGTGCATACAGGTATATCGAGCTGGATCTGCTCATTTACAATATCCTCAACCTTCTTGATCTCTTCCTTAGTCATCGCCTGATCATGTGAAAAGTCGAATCTCAGTCTTCCCGGCTCAACGAGTGAACCTGCCTGCTCTATATGATCTCCGAGAACCATCTTGAGTGCTCTCTGAAGAAGATGTGTTGCGGAATGGTTGTTACATATGAGTGCTCTGTTCTCAGCATCAACTGTGAGTTCTGCCTCATCACCAACATTGAGTTCGCCTGACTCAACATAACCGATATGTGCGATCTTGCCGCCTACAACCTTGACAGTATCCTCAACAACGAATGTACCGTTCTCTGTCTTGATGATTCCCTTATCACCGATCTGACCACCCATGGTAGCGTAGAAAGGTGTCTCAGGAACTATAACTGAAGCCTGTGCTCCCTCAGATACAGTATCTGCAAGAACTGACTTCTTATCATCACCCTCACCAACCTCTGTTGTGATGGCTGATATAGTTGACTTGTATGTCAGCTTGTCATATCCGACAAACTCAGATGTCATGTCAACAGGAAGCTGCTCATATACGGTTGCGTCTGCACCCATGTATGTTGTGGTCTTTCTGGCCTTTCTTGCAGTCTCCTTCTGGATATTCATGCACTCGGTGAATCTGTCCTCATCAACCTCGATCCCCTCCTCCTCGAGGATCTCCTTTGTGAGATCAAGAGGGAATCCATAGGTGTCATAGAGCTTGAATGCCTTGTCACCTGAGAGAACCTTCTCACCTGCAGCCTTAGTCTCGTCTATATAATCCTTGAGGATCGCAAGACCTGTATCTATGGTCTTATTGAAGCTCTCCTCTTCCTTGTCTATCTTATTGAAGATATATTCCTTCTTCTCACTGAGTTCAGGATATGCATCCTCTGACACCTCGATAACTGTCTTTGCAAGCTCTGACAGGAACTTGCCATTGATGCCGAGAAGTCTTCCGTGTCTTGCAGCACGTCTGAGAAGACGTCTAAGAACATAACCACGGCCCTCGTTCGATGGAACGATACCATCTGATGTCATGAATGTAACTGAACGGATATGATCAGTTATAAGTCTAATCGATACATCCTTCTCATGATCTGTCTCATATTCCACGCCTGCCATCTCACATACCTTGTCGCGGAGAGCCTTGATCGTATCAACATCAAATATAGAATCAACATCCTGAACAATAACTGCGAGTCTCTCAAGACCCATACCTGTATCTATGTTCTTCTGCTCAAGCTCTGTGTAGTTGTTGTGTCCGTCATTGTTGAACTGTGTAAATACATTGTTCCAAACCTCCATGTATCTGTCACAGTCACAGCCTACAGTACAGCCGGGCTTACCGCAGCCATACTTCTCACCTCTGTCATAGTAAACCTCTGAACAAGGACCACAAGGACCAGCTCCGTGCTCCCAGAAGTTGTCCTCCTTGCCGAATCTGAATATACGGTCAGCATCGACACCGATCTCCTTATTCCATATATCAAATGCCTCATCGTCATCCTGGTAAACCGATGGATAGAGTCTGTTCTTGTCAAGTCCTACAACCTCTGTGAGGAACTCCCATGTCCATGATATAGCCTCATGCTTGAAATAATCGCCAAATGAGAAATTACCCAGCATCTCAAAGAATGTACCATGACGGGCTGTCTTACCTACATTCTCGATATCTCCTGTTCTGATACACTTCTGACATGTTGTCACACGTCTTCTAGGTGGTACCTCCTGACCTGTAAAGTAAGGCTTAAGTGGTGCCATACCTGAATTGATCAGCAGTAAGCTGTTGTCATTGTGTGGAATAAGTGAAAAGCTCTTCATTCTAAGATGACCCTTGCTCTCCATGAATTCCAGGAACATTTTTCTCAGTTCGTTCACGCCATAATTTTGCATTGTCTAATATCCTCCACTCTATCTTCTGTCAGCCAGTTCTTCTGTAATATCTTTCCAGCTGATTCCTCTCTCTACCATCAGACACATGAGATGATAAAGGAAGTCAGATATTTCATATTTTATATCCTCTGAATCAGGATTCTTGGCAGCTATGACTATCTCCGTAGCTCCCTCACCGACCTTCTTCAGGATCTTGTCAATACCCTTGCCGAACAGATAATTGGTATAAGAATCATCTCCTGGCTGATCCTTTCTGTCGCGTATGGTATTGTATACCTCCTCGAATACCTTCATAGGATTGGTATCATTGTACTCCTTTCTCACCAGATCTGTAAAGAAACAAGTACGGCTGCCTGTATGACACGCAGCTCCTATTTGTGACACCTTGGCAAGTATGGTGTCCTTGTCACAGTCTATCGAAAGAGATTTGACAAACTGATAATGACCGGATGTATCACCCTTGGTCCACAACTCATTGCGGCTGCGGCTCCAGTATGTCATGCGTCCTGTTCTGATGGTCTTCTCATACGACTCCTTGTTCATATAAGCGACCATGAGCACTTCACCGGTCTTATAGTGCTGTGTAACACATGGAATAAGTCCATCCGAATTGAGTTTGAACGCCTCAAAAGGCATGGACGATTCAAACAGATCCACATCTATATTTGCCTCACGGCAACGCTGTTTAATCTCCATTATATCCATCTTCTGGAGATTGTACAGAGAAATTGATTCAGCATTTGTCTCATTGAGCATCTCTGCCACAGCTTCCCCGTTAGTGGAATATGTAGAAACTATAACAGGAAGTGCAACATTTTCTCTTATGGATTTTACTATATCCAGATATTCCGGCACCATGTTGTTGTGAAGCAGCAAAAGTTCTCCCGCTCCAAGCGCCTTCAGTTTTCTGGCATATCCGACAGGATCATCACACTCACTCAGATCTATAGTACAGATTATTCGCTCTGAACCAAATCTGTCAGAAGCCTCAGTGACAAGCTCCGGCGTGTTCAGTGCCGCAGATTTCATACATACCTTGGATGCACCTGCATACAGAAGCTTCTTGACATCTTCAAGCTCCCTCACACCGCCACAGGCAATAAGTGGAATATCAACACTGTCACATATCTGTCTTATAATGGCAACATTGGGTTCTCTGCCATCTTTTGTTGCCTTGCTGTCAAAATAAGCTATCTCATCAGCTCCGGCATCATTGTAATATTTTGCCATCTCGACCGCATTGTTCAGATCCAGACATGGAATTATCTTTTTGCAGATCATATCATTATCCATAGTGAACCAGCACCTCCTTAAAGTGTGCCCTTGGTAGAAAGCACCTTTCCGTTTAATCTTCTGTCATAAGTTGTCGCCTCATCAAGAGCCTTCGCAAATGCCTTGAATGCGGCCTCTATGATGTGGTGATCGTTCTCCCCTGAGAACTGCTTAATATTGAGATTCATCTCAGCAGCGTATGATACTGCATAGAAGAATTCCTTGACCATCTGTGTATCGAAGTATCCAACCCTCTCTGTGCGGAGGTTCAGATCATAGACAAGATATGGTCTTCCCGACAGATCTATGGCACACATTACGAGAGTCTCGTCCATCGGCAGGAAGAAATTGCCAAATCTCTTGATGGCCTTCTTGTCTCCAAGAGCCTCCTTGATGGCCTTGCCCAGCACAATTCCCACATCCTCAATGGTGTGGTGACAATCCACATACAGATCCCCCTTGACTGTAACGTTGAGATCAAAGAAACCATGCTTCGCAAAACTTGTGAGCATGTGGTCAAAGAAACCGATTCCTGTGTCGATCTTTGACTGTCCTTTTCCATCTATATTAAACTCGAGGGTTATGTCTGTCTCGTTTGTCGTTCTTGTACATTTGGCGATTCTAGCTGCTTTCTCTGCCATATTCCTGTCTCCTTCCCATATTCTATATCATTATGTCTTATTTTTCAAATCTTACTGCTATTGAATTGGCATGTGCTGTGAGCTGCTCAGCCTTGGCAAATGCTTCAATGTCAGTGTGAACTGCCTCAAGTGCCTCTCTTGAATAGTAGATTATGCTGGATTTCTTGATGAAATCGTCTACTGAAAGCGGTGAGAAGAACTTTGCTGTACCGTTTGTTGGAAGTACATGGTTAGGGCCTGCAAAGTAATCTCCAAGAGGCTCTGATGAGTATTCTCCGATAAATATAGCTCCAGCATTCTTCACTCTTGTCATCACGTCAAATGGATTGGCTGTGACGATCTCGAGATGCTCTGATGCAATGTCGTTGACAGCATCTATGGCATCGCTCATGTTGTCTGCAAGAAGAATATACCCGTAATTGTCTATAGACTTTCTCATTATCTCTTTTCTTGAAAGCTCATCGATGAACTTGTCAACCTGAACTGATACCTTCTCGGCAAGCTCCTCTGATGTGGTCACAAGTATGGCTGATGCCATCTCGTCATGCTCTGCCTGTGACAGCAGATCTGCAGCCACGTATCTAGAATTGGCAGTCTCATCGGCAAGTACCATTACCTCTGATGGGCCGGCTATGGAATCTATGCTGACATGTCCGTATACGGCACGCTTTGCAAGAGCGACAAATATGTTTCCAGGGCCAACTATCTTGTCAACCTTAGGTACTGACTCTGTTCCGTATGCAAGGGCAGCTATGGCCTGCGCGCCGCCTGCCTTGTATATCTCATCCACTCCTGCTTCCTTTGCTGCAACGAGTGTTGTGGCGTACACCTCACCCTCAGCATTACATGGAGTTGTCATGACTATCTTCTCAACGCCTGCAACCTTTGCCGGCATAACATTCATCAGAACTGATGAAGGGTAAACAGCCTTTCCACCCGGAACATAGACACCTACAGATGCAAGTGCTGTAACCTTCTGTCCGAGAAGAGTTCCATTTGGCTTGGAGTCAAACCAGCTATACTGCTTCTGCTTCTCATGGTACTCCCAAATGTTCTTCTTGGCTTTTCTGATAACGTCCAGGAGCTCAGGGCTGACCTGTGTATATGCGTAGTCTATCTCCTCCTGTGTAACCTTCACGTTATCTGCTGTTATTTCTGCCTTGTCGAACTTCTTTGTGTATGAGAAGAGTGCGGCATCACCGTTATCCCTCACATCGTCAACTATTCCCTGTACAGTCTCTGCATAATTACCGAAATTACTTGGACTTCTCTTTAGAAGATTCTTCAGAAGATCCTTCTTTGTCTCTGCATTAAGCTTTACGATTCTCATCTCTGTTATGCCTCCGTGTGATTATCAATTTGTTATATTATCTATATATGTTACTTGTTCTCTTCCTTTATAAGTCTGTTGAGATCTTCCAACAGCTTGTGTATCCTCTCATTCTCCATCTTGAGACTTACCTGGTTCACAACCATGCGGGCTGAGAGTGGACAAACTTCCTCAAGCACCTCAAGTCCATTCTCCCTGAGTGTGCTTCCTGTCTCAACTATATCTACGATCACCTCTGAAAGTCCAACTATAGGAGCGAGCTCCACTGAACCATTGAGCTTGATTATCTCAACTGTCTGGTGCTTACGGTTGTTGAAGTAATCCTTTGCGATCACCGGATACTTACTTGCAACTCTTATTATCTCATTCTTCTTGAGAAGCTCTCTGGCAGATGCCGGCCCGCATACACACATGCGGCACTTTCCGAAACCGAGATCCATGACCTCATACAGGTTTCTTCCCTCCTCAAGTATTGTGTCCTTACCTACAACGCCTATATCGGCCGCACCATATTCTACATAAGTAGGAACATCTGTGGCCTTTGACAGGAAGAACTTCATCTTAAGCTCCTCGTTCACAAATATAAGCTTTCTTGTGTCGGGATCCTTCATCTCCTCACATGTTATACCTATCTGTTCAAGCAGCGCAAGTGTCTTTTTTGCAAGTCGCCCCTTAGCAAGGGCAAATGTTAAATATCTCATCTCTCCATAACCTTTCATCTAATTCAATCTATTCTCAATCAAGCCGTAAAAGTTTCTTCTATAAATTGCCATCCCACTTGGAGTGTGATCGGCTTATCAGATCGTATGCCACCGCATCGCCTGACTGCTCAAAATATATAAGGCCTGAGAAATGTTCTCTTCCCGCATACTCAATATAGTCGTCAACAGATTTCTTCTGTGACTTTCTTATGAGTTCTATCTTCCGTCCCTCACTTCTGAGCTTCATGCCGGCCTTGATCGCCTTGCCCTGATTCTCTATATCATAGAGGATGATCGTATTGGAATAATCCACATCTATGTCTATATTCTGTCTGTTCATGGCCATTATGAGCTCCTCAACAGTGAAGGCAAAACCGATAGACGGTGCATCCTTTCCAAACTGTTTAAGGAGGTTATTGTAACGGCCGCCCTTGACAACAGCGTCACCGGTTCCGTAAGTATATCCGCGGAATATGATTCCTGTATAGTAGTTGTATCCGTCAAGCATACCGAGATCAAAGCTTATGTGATCCTGATATCCATAGCACTCAAGAGCTGCATATACTCTTCTGAGTCTCTTCACAGCTTCAAGTGATGTCTCATTTGACACATATCCCTCTGCCTTGTCAAGCATGGATATTCCGCCGAACAGAGAGTCAAATGCAACAAATGCTTTCTTAAGAGATTCACTTATATCAAGCGCATCCACATATTCCTCAAGTCCGAAGAAGTTCTTGATGTGGATATACTCCTTTATCTGATTCTCCTCGTCCTCACTGATTCCCGACTCAGCCACAAGCCCCTTGAAGTAGTCGATCTGGCCTATCTCGATCTGGAAATCACTGATCCCGATCTCGTTGAAGCAGTCTATCACAGTTGCGATTATCTCAGCGTCAGCAGCGGATGAATCATCATTTACAAGCTCGGCACCGATCTGTGTAACTTCCTTAAGCTTACCCTGAAGCTTAAGTGTATTGGTATATGTGTTACCCGTATAGCAGAGTCTGACCGGAAGCTCCTCATCTGCATAATACTTTGCAACACATCTTGCTATCGAAGGTGTTATATCAGGTCTGAGCACCAGAGTATTGTTGTCCCTGTCAAAGAACTTGTACATCTCATTGGAAGGTGCTGAGCCCTTGTCTCTGTTAAATATATCAAAAAACTCGAATGTAGGTGTCTCTATATCATGATAGCTGTATAACTCCAGAATATGGTGGAGTTCATGCATAACCTTTCTCTTCTTCTTACATTCTACATCGTAGGTGTCCCTCACTCCATCCGGGGTCTGTAACAGTTTGTCCTGCATAATCATATCTCCTTGTCAATTAAACTTTGCCATGCTTCACGTTCTTTATTATACTTCATCACATTAAAGCGATAATTTGCTACTTTGGTAGCATATCAACGTGCACATTATATTAAAGCGCATTGTATTTGTCAACCTCTATCATCAAGATCCCTGCTTAGAGGTTCAAGATAATGTACCAATGCACCACCCTTGGCTCTTATAAAGAAATTGGGATCAAGTTCATTGTACTTGAAGTTGTTGGCATGCCCATTCTGGACTCTCTCAAGATATCCCTTAAGCTCCTCGAATCTCATATAATACAGTTCATTTCGTCCCGAGAACATTATGATAAGGAAGCTTACACCGTTCTGTCTCTCGAAATCCTCCATGAACCTTATCTGATGCTCATGAATGTTGCGCATTGTAAATGTGTCAGTGGCACATTCCTTCGCATCGAAACATACCGGAACTCCCTGGACAACACCTATATAGTCGACGGTTGAATCCTTCTCGAAATACGCCAGAGTGATCTGGCTGCTGTCCTTGTCAATCTTTATCGGCGTGATAGGTGTCGGGATCTTCTGGACCAGCGCAAGGTTCTTCTGTCTGTAATATTCATTTGTGTGGTTTATCATATCCTCCAGTGTGGAGCCACGAAGTCCTCGCGAATTCCATGTAGCCATCTATTCAAACAAATCCTTTTCTATTCTTTTATACATATCAGGCTTGAATGCTGAGAAGCTCTTGCCCGTCAGATAGTCCAGTCCACCGACAACATCGGTAAACTCCACCTCGCCGCAGTGCAGAATCTGGTTTCTAAGCTTGTATGTCTGTCTAAAATATATGTTTGTCTCCCTGTCACCATACTTCTGGTCACCGATCACCGGATACCCCATGTGCTGGAGCTGTGCCCTTATCTGGTGGGTCTTACCCGTTATGAGCTTTACCTTAAGCTCTGTATATTTTCCATTTGTTCTGACCGGCTGGAATATAGTATGGATCTTATCATAGCCCAAGTCCCCGGCAGCCCTGCGTATCTCCTCCACGCTGTCACGTATTGTCACAGTGTTCTTCTTATCATCCTTCACGAGATATGCCGTAATATCCTGCGTCTCCGTCATATTACCCTTGACTATGGTGTAGTAATATTTGTCTATGCGTCTCTCCCTTATGATCCTCGAAAGCTCCTGGCTTCCCATAAGTGACACTCCACACAGAACAAGGCCGGAGGTATTCCTGTCCAGCCTGTTGCATACAGAAGGCTTGAAGGTTCTGAGCTGAGTCTCAGTTATATACTCATTGTCAAGCAGATAATCGATGACACTCTCATTGATCGAGTAATCGTCCTTCGATGCCTTCTGTGACAATACACCCGCCGGTTTATTGACTATAAGTATGTTGTGGTCGTGATATATGATCTCCGGTTTAAACCTGTTTCCACCTGTGGAAGCACCGGCTCTCACGCTGTCATCCCTGAATGAATCTATGGTCTCATCCGACAGGTAGAGCTGTATCACATCCCCCACATACACGATCTCATTTCCAACCGCCTTGCCATTATTAAGTTTTATGTTTTTCTTTCTTATCATCCTGTAGACGAAGCTTGAAGGAGCCTTGTTAAGGTACTTCATGACCAGCTTGTTAAGCCTCTGGCCGGCTTCGTTCTTTGAAATAACTATCTCTCTCATTTTTTTCTATATTCCCAGCTCATATAATCTGTTTCTGATCTTCTCATCGGCACCGACAAATTCATCTGAAGGTGCTTTGATCTTCTCGGCCTTTGCCACAAAACCATCAATGTCTGTGGCTATGATCACAACATATTTTTTCTGGTCTGCCAGAGCCTCTGTAATGATCTTCTTGAGCGCTGCCTCATCAGGTATCTTTTTGCCATATCCACCATTGTAGTAAAACAACATTCTGCCATCTCTTATGACCGCAGCAGGGAAATACAATATTCCCTCGTACCTGCTTATCGACACATCATATACAAGTGACGGATCCCCAAAGTATGATAACTTCTCAATTTTAGCGTACTCATTCTTCGTGAGTTCCTTGAACCCCGCACACATTATGTATGCCACAAGCTGTTTTGCGAGCGGCAGGGCGACGAGTATCGGTATGACTATAAATACAGTCTTTCTTGTGTCAAACATAGCCACAGTAAAGAATACTCCGGCTATAACAAACAATCCAAGTACAATGATACTTATAAGAACATTTCTCTTATGCCTGTTCATGTATCCGTGTTGTCCTTTTTCCATATCATCCTCCATTTATCTCTAGTCTGGCTGTAGAGCTATGTCCGCCTGCAGCCCATATATCTACTTCATAAATCTGATCAGCAAATTGTGAGGCAGGTATTTGCTCACAAGTCTGAACGCCTTCATGAGCGGTGAATAAACTGATATATCACTCATGTAATATGCGTCAAATAATGCTCTTTTTACGACCTTGACAGGATTTGCTCTGAGCACCATCTTGTAAGGCTTTGACTTGGTATACTTCTGGGCAACGTCAAAGAACTCTGTCTTGACAGGTCCCGGACATACAGCCGTAACTGTGATTCCCCTGCCTGCAAGCTCTCTGTTAAGTGCCCTTGAAAAGCTTAAAACCATCGACTTTGATGCCGCATATATTGCAAATGATGGCTGAGGCAGGAACGCCGCTGACGAAGCAAGATTGATTATATTTGATGGGCCTGCCATATATGGCAATGAAATATGAGTTATGGCTGCCAGCGCCTTGCAGTTGAGGTCAAGCATTCCCGTGACATCGTCCACTGTCATATTCTCAAAATGTCCCGCTATTCCATATCCGGCCGCATTGACCAGGACTCTTATTGACGGATCCTGTCTCTCGAGAAGATTTCTGTAGAATTTGATATCTGCTTCCTTTGTGAGGTCAAGCGCAAGTATCCTGACAAGCTTTCCGCTGACCGCATTTATCTCAGCCTTTACCTCTGCAAGCCTGTCCTTTCTTCTGGCGATAAGCCATATCTCGTCGACAGTTCTGTATTTCTGTGCTATCTGAATTGCAAATTCTCTTCCAATCCCTGAAGATGCTCCTGTGATTATAGCTACCTTTCTCATGACATCATCCTCCATCCCGATAAATATTTGTTTTTTAATACTCCTCTGTTGTTCTTGGCCCACCCGAGCGGATATCCATCCACGCAGACAAGCACATACCCATTCTCTATATCCTGATCATCTTCCAGCTCGACGGTCTCTCCCTTTAAATACTTTATGACCCTTATGTCATCCGCCGAAAAACTCACAACATTGTCAAACTGATCTGACTTGAGATACATCGCAAGTGACTGACTCGGTTCAAATCTGTTCTTCTTGACCTCACCGAGGAACAGTCCATGCCTCAAAAGCCTGAGTCCCTTAACATCAGGCATTCCCTCTGATATATAATAAAGTCTTCCCTTATTTTCCTCTATCCTGTCTGTCTTTATACCCGCAGACTCAGATACATGCTTTATAAATGCGATGAAATCCTCATCCGGCCTGTACGACTTAAACGAGTATGTTAAGTTTCCTCTATATGAGTCATCCTGATCCTTTTCAAACAGAGCTATGAAATGACCTTCGCCCTTCACGTGATGAGGCCACAGTCTTGAACACTTCACAAGCTCAGGATTGCCGGTCTCTCCCCAGGCCGGATTGCCGTCATCAAATTTCTCATATTTAGGAAAATCCACAAGATGCATACTGTCATCTATCGACAGCAGATACTCCACCGACCTCTCATCCTCCTCGGGGGAAAATGTACATGTGGAATAAAGCAGCTTTCCGCCCGGTTTCAGCATCTTGCACGCTTCATTTAATATTCCTCTCTGCAGTCCGGCAAAAAGTTCAGTTCCGTTGTTCTCCCATGCAGTCATCATCGATGAAGATTTTCTGAACATGCCCTCTCCGGAACACGGTGCATCTATAAGTATCTTATCGAATGTACCCTCAAATGCCTTTGACAGATTATTTGGAGGTTCACTTACCACACACATGTTTCCTATTCCGAAAAGTTCCAGGTTCTTCAGAAGCGCCTTGGCCCTCGAGTTGCTTATATCATTGGATATAAGTATTCCCGTGCCATTAAGCTTCGCCGCAAGCTCGGTGGATTTGCCTCCCGGTGCCGCGCATATATCTAGTACCACATCTCCATCCTCTATATCCAGAACGCTGGCAGGTGTCATGGCACTTGGCTCCTGTATATAATAGAGCCCCGCATAATAGTATGGATGCTTGGACGGCGTATACTTCCTGTGATCATAGTAAAAACCATTCTTAGTCCACGGCACAGGCTCCAGCTCGAAAGGACTTATCTTCAGAAAGTCCTCCACGGATATCTTGGATGTATTCACCCTGATTCCATGATACATATCACTGTCAAAACACTTTATATAATCCTCGTATTCATCGCCAAGCTGTATTCTGATCCTCTCGTCAAACGCCTTTGGTAAAGCCATAACAAACTCCTTTATCTTACGCTCTGGGCCTTGTAACCCTCAGCTATTATGTCAAGCTGCTTTGCAAAATTCTCAAGCAGCTCCATATCATCCTTCTTATATATAGAATAAAACTCATCCTGAATCTTCTGGATCTCTCTTGGATTTCCCACCTTGTACAGATTCTGGATATTCACAATGATCTCCGAAACTATATTCGCCTTGATATTGAACGAATTCTGTGCATCCATAATCTCTCCGCGGACATAAGACATCTCCCTGTCAAGTGCAACGGTGGCATCCGCAGCGTTCTTGAGCTTCGCCCTTATATCCTCTGGAATTCCCTTCCTGTACTTGTACTGCAATGAATGTTCTATGGTTGCCCAGAAGTTCATCGCCATTGTCCTTATCTGGATCTCCGCCTGTATGGTGGTGCATCCATTTACCGTATATACATCGTAATCAAGTATGATGTGATAGCTCTGATAGCCGCTGGCCTTGGCATTTGCTATATAATCCTTCTCCTCGCGTATCCTCATGTCCTGTCTGCCACGTATGATCTCAACCACCTTGCTGATATCCTCGGTGAACTGGCACATGATCCTGATTCCGGCTATGTCATCCATCTCCTCAACGATCCGGTCCATAGGAATATTCTTCTTCTGAAGCTTATCGATAATACTGGAGACCGTTTTCACCCTTCCGGTCACACTCTCTATAGGTGAGTATTTTCCCATACTCTTGTACTGCATTATTATGTGGTTGAACTTCACGAGAAGCTCATCAACCGCCTGCTCGTAAGGAGACAGTATCTCCTTCCAAAGCTGAATCTCCATATAAAATAACTCCTCCCAATACAAATACTACTGTGACACTCTTGTGCTCAGGAATGTATACTCCTTCTGTCCTTTCTCATAATCCGGATACTCAGACACAAGCTGTCCCGCTATCTCATAAGCCTTATCGTAATCCTCGTTCTTCTCATAATATGTTATCTCAAGCATCAGGAGCTCTTTTCTGTATATCTTGTCTCCACTGTCAAGTCCATTTGTAATATATGCGATCGCAGACTCCATATCACCGTTATTCAGATAATATGAACCGTACATGGCATATACATACGAGTTGAATCCAAATGTCTGGACATATTTTTCATAGCTCTCAAACATCTTATCGGATTCATCAGTAACTGCGTAGCATGTTCCTATGTACATATAAAGCTCCGGATATGTCTCCGCCTGCTTCAGAAGCACATCGAGAGCCCCGCCATAATTTCCCTGTGAGAAATCACTGAGTGCAGTTGCCAGCTCCTTCAAATCTTTTACATTAGAACCGGTAAATGAATCCTGTATCAATTCGTTGTATGTATTTGCAGCCTCTGTGTACTGCGCGCTCTTGAGATACGCATCAGCCAGATACAGCTTTATATTCTGATCCTTTTTCTTTGAGAACAATTGATTCTCTGTCAGGGCATTGTCAAATGAATCTATTGCCTCCTGATACGAACCTGACTTGTAATATTTTACGCCCTGATCGTAAAGTTCATCCTTCTGTGACACTATTGCCGATATGGCGTAAGAGATCAGCAATACAGCCACACATGCAAGTATCACCAATGCAAAAATAAGTTTATAGTTGATCTTTCTTCTCTCTTTAAATATGCTGCGTTTACGTCTAGACATATGTTATCTCCTTTGAATCACAGTATTTTTATTACACGGCATAGCTACCGCAGTTTATACATCATTTTATATTAGCACAATCCAACAATAATATAAAGTAAAAAAGCGGCTTTGCTGATTTTCATCAGCAAAACCGCCCTCAATTCTTCTATAAATACAATATCTGACGCCGACAGGCCTGGCAGATTAGTGATGGAATAATCTGATTCCTGTAAATACCATGACCATATCGTACTTGTCAGCACACTCGATAACAAGATCGTCACGAACTGATCCGCCAGGCTGTGCAATGTACTTGACACCGCTCTTGTGAGCTCTCTCTATATTGTCTGAGAATGGGAAGAATGCATCTGATCCAAGGACAACATCTGTGTTCTGCGCAAGCCATGCCTTCTTCTGCTCTGCTGTGAACACCTCAGGCTTAACCTTGAATCTCTTCTGCCACTCGCCTTCCTTAAGAACGTCCTCATACTCATCACCCATGTATACGTCGATGGCATTGTCTCTGTCGGCTCTTCCAAGTCCGTCAACAAACTGAAGTCCCATAACCTGTGGTGACTGACGAAGGAACCAGTTGTCTGCCTTCTGTCCTGCAAGTCTTGTACAGTGGATTCTTGACTGCTGTCCGGCTCCGATACCTATAGCCTGTCCGCCCTTTACATAGCATACTGAGTTGGACTGTGTATACTTGAGTGTGATGAGCGCGATCTTCATATCGATCTCAGCCTGCTCTGGAAGATCCTTGTTCTTTGTAACAAAGTTTGACAGAAGATCCTTGTCGATCTTGAGCTCGTTTCTTCCCTGCTCAAATGTAACACCGTATACCTGCTTTCTCTCGATCTCAGCAGGAACATAGTTCTCATCTATCTGGATGATGTTGTAATTTCCCTTCTTCTTTGCAAGAAGAAGTTCCATAGCCTCATCTGTGTATCCAGGAGCGATAACACCATCTGATACCTCTCTCTTGATAAGGCGTGCTGTGTCTGCGTCACATACATCTGAAAGTGCGATGAAATCGCCGAATGATGACATTCTGTCAGCACCTCTTGCTCTTGCATATGCGCATGCAAGTGGTGAGAGCTCTCCGAGATCATCTACCCAGTAGATCTTTGCAAGTGTATCTGTAAGTGGAAGTCCAACTGCAGCGCCTGCTGGTGAAACATGCTTGAATGATGTTGCTGCTGGAAGTCCTGTTGCCGCCTTGAGTTCCTTTACGAGCTGCCATCCGTTAAATGCATCAAGGAAGTTGATGTATCCAGGCTTGCCGTTTAAAACCTTGACAGGAAGATCACTGCCATCCTCCATATATATTCTTGATGGCTTCTGATTTGGATTACAACCGTACTTTAACTGAATCTCGTTCATGATCAAATATCTCCTTTATTCTTTAATTACTTATTCTTGTTCACGATCTTTGTCTCGTACTCACCTGTTGCGATGTCAATATATCTGACGAACAGTGACACCTTGTTGTCCTCATTGAGGCTGTTCCATACCTTGTCTGTGAACTCATCGATATCACCGGATATCTTAACCCACTTTGGCTCACCCTCAAAGCTTGGGAGCGGATTACCATCATGCATATATGTGTGAATGAAATGTCCCTCACCGGCTACAGGGTTCTCGTATGAGAATGTGTATCTGTTATTTGCAGCAGGGTTGCCGTTGTTGCTCTTAAGTATGGACATTGAATAGTCGAACACACCATTCTTTATGTGCATAACACCTGAGATTCTAGGTGTGTAGTTAGGGCCGTCAGGCTCAAACTGTCTGCTTCTGAGTGACTGCTCAAATGTGAGCTCATCGTCAAGTCCGTCATATATAGTGTCTGTCTGATCGCCATTTGTAACTATAGTCTTGTTGCCAAGAACTCTTACTGGCGCATAGATGATAAGGCTTGGATCCTCAAGCTTTGATGGATCAAACGCCTCTGTTCTGATTCCTTCGCCCTCTGTCACAAATACTCTGTTACGGCTGTTTGAGCTTCTTCCCATGATGAAGTAAGCAGTCACTGCCTTCTTGCCATCCTCGGACACACCGATCACGATTCCGCGTCCCGGATATGCATTCTCGCTAAGTTCCTTCTCAAGTGATAACATTTCCATTTTCTGTTGTACCTCCATGTGTTTTCTCGTACCTGTGAGCTGATGTTATGCAAAGCATCCTAAAAAAGAAAGCCGGCCACCTGCGCACACAAATACATGTCCTGATATATTTGCTTGCCCAGGCGGTCGGCTTGTCTTAACAGTACACTCCCTGTAGGTAATTCCTACCAGCCCATCGGCTGTCTCCGCCAGTCGTGTACCAACATGTTTTTATAATATAGTAAATCTTTTGTTATTTCAAGTGTTATCTCACATAAAAAGGTGCGTTGTCATAACTTACAGCGCACCCCATATATATTACTACAACTATTATTTTATTTAGAGCTTGTGACTGCATCCGCCATGGCAGCTCGAACAGTCGCCACCACATATGTGTTTGCCCTTTTTTCTATCCTTTACCATACCTCTGACAATGAAGAACACCATCAGAACGATTATGGCTGCCACAATGATTGTACCAAGATACTCTGACATAAGTCACCACTCCTTTTATATATTTTCCTCTATATCTTATATTAAGCGTTGAGGAACTCCTTGCTTGTCTTTACCTTCTTGTTTGGATCCGGACGGAACAGCATGAAGAAGAACAGAACAACAAGTGCAATTGCTACTACTGACCATACACCGAATGTACAAGCTCCTGTGAAGAGACCTGCGATTCTGTATACAACAAGTGCTACAAGGTAAGCAAATCCACACTGATATCCGATTGCGAACCAGAACCACTTAGCACTGTTCATCTCTCTCTTGATAGCACCCATAGCTGCGAAACATGGTGCGCAGAGAAGGTTGAATACAAGGAATGAGAATCCGCTTGCTGTTGTGAATGCGCCTGCAAGTGCCTGGTAAACTGTACCGTCTCCACCACCGTAGAGGATACCCATTGTACCAACGATGTTCTCCTTGGCAACAAGACCTGTGATAGATGCTACAGTTGCCTGCCAGTTGCCCCAGCCCTGTGGAACGAAGATCCATGCTATCGCATTACCGATCTTTGCAAGGATACTGTAATCGATCTGGCTCTCATCAAGCATCTGGAATGAACCATCAACAAATCCAAAGTATGTTGTGAACCATACAGCGATTGTTGAAAGTGTGATTATTGTACCAGCCTTCTTGATGAATGACCAACCACGCTCCCACATGCTTCTGAGTACAGAACCTACTGTTGGGATATGATAAGGTGGAAGCTCCATAACGAATGGTGATGGATCTCCGGCGAACATCTTTGTCTTTTTAAGTATTATACCAGAACATATAATTGCTGCAATACCGATGAAGTAAGCACTTGTTGCAACTATTGATGAACCACCGAATATAGCACCGGCGATCATGGCGATAAATGGAACCTTAGCACCACATGGTATAAATGTTGTTGTCATGACTGTCATACGACGGTCTTTCTCATTCTCAATTGTACGTGAAGCCATGATACCCGGAACACCACAACCTGTACCTACAAGGATAGGTATGAATGACTTTCCTGAGAGACCGAACTTTCTGAAGATACGGTCCATGATGAATGCGATACGTGCCATATATCCACAGTACTCAAGGATTGCAAGTAATATGAACAGTACGAGCATCTGAGGTACGAAACCAAGTACCGCACCAACACCGGCTACAATACCATCGATGATAAGTCCATGTAACCAGTCTGCACATCCGATCTTGTCAAGTCCTGCAGAGATGAGGTCTGGAATTGAAGGAACAAATACACCATAATCAGCAGGATCGATCTCTGCCATCTGTGTCTCGTTGAAGTAATCAACTGCATCAAGATATGACATTGCATTTGTTGTCTCTTCATTAGCATTTGCAGGAACCTCTGAGTAGTAAACATCGATATCGTATGTATCGAGTGTCTCCTCATCTTCCATCTCATACTTAACGCTTGCCTCTGTGTTTGTATTTGCCTCGATGGCTGCCTTTGTGGCATCTACATCAACTGCATCCTCGTCATCTGTTACGAGTACGCCATATGCATCGAGTGCTGTTGTTGCTGCATCATAGTCACCTGATGCATCTTCATAAGCTGAGCTTCCAATTCCGAAGAGATGGAAACCATCGCCGAACAGGTTATCATTTGTCCAGTCTGTGCACCATGCACCTACTGTTGACATTGCTATATAATACACGAGCCACATGATGAGCACGAATATAGGAAGTGCAAGGATACGGTTTGTTACAACACGGTCGATCTTATCTGATACTGTAAGCTTCTGCCCCTTAGCAGCCTTCTTTACACACTTGTCAATGATCGATGAAATATATGAATATCTCTCACTTGTGATGATACTCTCTGTGTCATCATCGAAGTCATCCTCAAGCTTCTTGATCTCTGCTGAGCAGTCTGGAGCATTCTTCATCTGCTCTATGATCTTGCTATCCTTCTCGATGAGCTTGATCGCGAAGAATCTCTTTCTGTTCTCCTCCATGTCAAGCTTAGTGCTTACGCTCTCGATTGCAGCCTCAACAGCCTCATCAAAGCTGTGGACTCTTGCATTTGCTGACTTTGACTTTGCTGCAGCGATAGCTTTCTCTTTAACCTCATCGATACCTGTACCCTTGAGAGCTGAGATCTCAACAACCTCACATCCAAGAGCTTCCTTCAGGTTCTTGATGTTGATGGAATCACCGTTCTTCTTTACAAGATCCATCATGTTGACAGCCATGACAACAGGGATTCCGAGCTCAATAAGCTGTGTTGAGAGATAAAGGTTTCTCTCTATGTTAGTACCATCGATAATGTTGATGATGGCATCAGGATATTCCTGAATAAGATAATTTCTGGCAACAACTTCCTCAAGAGTGTATGGAGAAAGTGAATAGATACCAGGAAGGTCAGTTATGATAACATCCTTGTTACCCTTAAGCTTACCCTCTTTCTTCTCAACTGTAACACCTGGCCAGTTACCTACGTACTGGTTAGCGCCAGTTAAAGCATTGAATAATGTTGTTTTACCGCAGTTAGGATTTCCTGCAAGTGCAATCTTTACTGACATTGTTTACCCTCTTTCCTATTGTATTGTGCAGACGCATTTAAAGGGGCTTACGCACGGCGTCTGCGTACTTCATATTAGCCTTTTCTATCATATGTTAGCATACACTAACGTATGAACAAAAAAATAAGCTGTTACTCTACCTCTATGATCTCAGCATCAGCTTTACGTATTGATAACTCATAGCCTCTTACAGTAACCTCTACAGGATCACCGAGAGGGGCAACCTTACGAACATAAACCTGTACACCCTTTGTGATGCCCATGTCCATGATACGTCTCTTTACAGGACCCTCGCCTGCAATCTTCTTGACAGTGACAGTACTGCCAACCTTGACATCTTTTAATGTGCTCATGATCTTACTCCTTTTACATACTTTTGTCGTCAGTCAGATACATGTAATCGTACCTATACAAGTATCTTGCTGGCCATATCTTTATCAATGGCAACACGGGAATCTTTGATATTAACTATAAGATTTCCTGCATTCTCTGCCACGACAGTTACAACACTACCTTCAACAAAGCCCAGCTTTTCAAGAAACAATCGTGTTTTCTCTCTCCCGCCAACCTTTTTGATCACATTGGCTTCTCCCGGTTTTGCAAATGTTAATGGCATAATTGCACCTCCTTAACTAGCAACTTAAACCACTGATTTTCATATCGTGGTTAGTATATACTAACATTAATTAGATGTCAATAATATTAATCATTTTGGACTAATTGAACAAAACACGGCTCTTTTATTGACAAAAAGTGCCTATTTGTCGAAATTCGTATTTCAATTATCAAATTGAATAAAAAATTCATTTATGATATATTATTTATAATTGCTACATTGATACAGATACATTTATAATGTTAAATATAAGGGGGATATATAATAATGTTGACCACGAATGAATCAGTAGAGAATTATCTTGAAACCATTCTCGTCCTCAGCCAGAAGCTTCCGGTCGTCCGAAGCGTTGATGTTGCCAACGAGACTGGCTATAAGAAATCAAGTGTAAGCGTTGCTATGAAGAATCTCAGGGAGATGTGTTATATAGAAGTAAGCGATTCAGGATACATAACTCTCACAACAGCCGGTAAAAAAATTGCAGAGATGATATATGAGAGGCACCAGCTTCTGTCTTCATGGTTCACAAGTCTCGGCGTTGCAAAAGAGACCGCAGCCGAGGATGCCTGCAAGATCGAACACGTTATAAGCCAGGAGACTTTTGAGGCCATCAAGAGGCATGTGAATTCTATAAATGAATAATATAGAATATAAGTTCTGACACAGACTGGATAAACAACAAAACAGGAACAGCGTATAGCTCCATAGCAAGCTATACGCTGTTCCTGTTTTATATGGAATATATAATATTGCTCTTAACGTACATATCCAACCAGCTCGCCCTGTCTGACTCTGGTCTCAATATCTTTTCTAGAATTCTCAACTATTCTGTCTAAAGGAGCGACTTTGTCCTTCTGGATGAGAAGAATGATTGTTGAGCCACCAAACTCAAAATAGCCCTTTTCCTCTCCTCTTCTGACATCCGTGGAATCCACATACCTGTTAACTATACGACCAACCAGAAGTGCTCCAACCTCCATATCAATGATGGTTCCCGCATCCTGCGTCCTTATAAGACAATACTCTCTGGTATTTTCTTTGTAAATGTCGTAATATTCACTGGCTATAGGGTTAACTGTGTGATATAAGCCTTCTATACGTCTGACATCAGACTGCTTTCCAGACACGTTATATATGTATCTGTGATAATCATCGACACACAGTCTGAACAGCCACAATTTTCCACCTCTGTAGTGCCTCGCAAGCTTTTTGTCCCTGAGGAGGGATGCCACCGTGTACTCTGAATCCTTTATATTGAAAGTCTGTCGTTCTGTGTCTTCTATATCATATACCGTAAGCCTGCTGTCACATGGACTCACAAAACCTTCATCGGTCATATCTATGGTCCTTGCTCCCGGCACCAGCTTTCTCTTGAAGAAATCATTATATGAGTCAAACTCATTCTTCTGACACACAGATATATCAATATCATTTTTCTTAATGAATGGATTGATCATGATTCTGGATAATCCAGTGTCCATGAATCTTCCCACAAGCTTTGACACCTCTGGTCTGATCAGCCATCCCAGCACCATACGTCCCGCTCTGTTGCCATATAACAGGCGCAGGACTCTGTCCTGTGTCGATACACCCTCATTATGTTTTGATCTTTTGTATATTGCATATTTGTTCTTTATCATATCTTATACATCATCCTTCATCGCTTCTGTATAGCCGGTATAGCCAAATTACTTCTATATCTTTTATTTTCCATAGCTCCTATACACTTATAATAGAATGGATATAAAATAAGGAATAGTTATGATATGACGTCTGACCATGTATCTTATCATAAGCCAAACTACGGCAACTGCCACAATGACAATTATCACCATAAGTTCCTTTGTGGTTGGCTTAGGGAATCTGAAATCTGTTATGAAAAGTATCATTGCAAGTATCATGATTCCATGAAGCAGAATTGGGAAAGAGGACCCAAGCAAAGGTGACGTAACGTATATTATAGGAAGCCCCACCGATATTGCGGTGATCGGCATTCCATGGAAATACTTTCTTCCATCCGGCTGCTCTATGACCTCAGCATCATCATCGTCATTGTTCTTCTTCTCCTCGAGCACGTTATAGTATGCAAGTCTTATCATTCCAGCCAGACAGTACAGTGCAAGAATAACCATTCCAAACGGCGTGTTCATTCCTGAATACCAGCACAATACAACAGGAAAAACTCCAAAACTCACCAGGTCACAGAGAGAATCTATCTGGATACCAAATCTCTTCTCATCCATAGTCCTATCCTTCTTGCTCCTTGCGACTTTTCCGTCAAATGCATCAAACAGACCGGAAAGTGCAAGACACAATATTCCTATGCTAAGGTGTCCGGTAAATGTAAAGAACATGCCTGTGATAGATGACACCAGGCTCATATATGTCAAAATAACTGTATAATTATAAAATCCTACCATGTGTGAAATACCCCGTTTTTTTCTTTTATACTTGCAAAAAACACGTACAAATTAAATTATACACAATTACTTGACATAAAACCACATCTTTTTGCAAATCTTTCATACAATTAATCCTTTGAAGCTGTTTTCCATACACACGGTCCCCCAGCCTGTATATCTGTTCGGGTAACTGCCCAGTGAACCGAGAGGCTTTGCTCCCCTTATAAGCTGAGCCTTAACCCTCTCTCCGTACATATATGGATCGTTCCCCAGGACTATCCCCCATTCCATGATAAGTGCCGCACAGCCAGACACAAATGCCGCCGCCAGCGATGTGCCATCGGCATTTCCGTATCCATACTCACCATAGCTGACAGTCACTCCGACACCCGGAGCTGCAATATCCGGTTTTATGGCATTATCCGACGTAAAACCCCTGCCAGAAAATCCCGTTATGGATGCATTTACCTGATCATAGGCAGCCACCGTTATTATATTTGATGCCGTACCCGGGATCGTGAGGGTTCCATACACCGAAGGATTCTCAAATGCAACCTGCCCCGTCACATAACTGTCACCGGGTAGATACGCATTGAATATCCCATTTGCAATGCTCTTCGGTGCAATCCTCACATGCCATATCCCCTGCTCTATATCCCCGGTCTCAGACTGGAAAAATACATATATGAGCTGCTTGACATTGTAAGGTGAAGGTCCCTGGAATATCCCAAGCAACTCCGTGCTCCCATAATACGCCCCGGATACTATCTGTCCCTCCGTGAGATACGCCACAAGGTCGTAGGACGGCGAATAGACGAGCACATCGAAGCTGTCGATATAGTTTTTCCATATCTGCAGGCCAAAGTTTTTCACACCGGCCGCCACCGCAATGTCAATACTCGCATAGCTTACATTTCCAAGCATACCGCTGGTATGCAGTTGTCTTCCACCGTCATTTCCTGAACCCGTGACAACACACACCTTAGCCATCTGGGCCACAGAATTAACAAACAGCTCAAGTGTCGACGTGCCATCATGGGCTCCAAAGTTATTTCCATATGAAAGATTTATCACTACTGGAGTTCCAGTCTCCATGCTGTATCTCACAAGCAGATCTATCCCCATCATTATACCTATCGTGTCCGGCAGCGCGCGTTCAAGCGACTGTTCAACGACAATGATCCGGGCTTTTCCCGCCACTCCTATATTGCTCCCGGCGGCCACAGATGCAACCTCCGTGCCGTGCTGCTCTCCCATGACACCGGGCAGCCGCCTGTCCTCATACATTTGCCCGATCTCACTTTGATCATATATCCGTCCAAGACCATAGCGGTTTGGGTAAGTCCTTTCATAATCTGTATTCTGGTTCCAATACATGACTATCCTGGAGCCGGCGTCATCTGCAAATTCCCGGTTGAGGATATTCACGCCGCTATCTATAATTCCGATACATACGCCTTCGCCTGTGAGCCCATACTTCGACATGAAATTTTCCGTTATGCAGGATACGTATCTGTCATAGGCGACACCCGCACCATAACTGTAATATTGAGCTTTATCGATATAAAGTACCCTCGGCTCCTCCTGAAGCCTTTTTATATTGTAGGAATACACGTTCACTATGGCATATCCCCCGAGCAGATAAACGCAGCTATTCAGAATATCTCCCTCAAGATCATCTATGTCACCGGAATGTCTGATTATCAGCATCCACGAATCATCGGATGCGTTATATCCAAGATAAAGACTGCTGTACGGCATGTAACCATCCGCATCCATGGCAAGTTTAAGTTCAGGACTTATTTTGTCATCCATACATATACATTTCTCATTTTTTATCATTATATTGCACAAAATATCGCTCTATGTCGTAAATTGTTTGCTTATTTCGCACTTTTTAGGATGTTTTAGCACTTTTCCACATTATCCACAGATTTATACACATTTTTCAAATATATAGTCGTATATTGAAAAACTTAACCACATTTCCATCAACAAATTAAAAATTCAATCGAAATATCGATGCTTCATTTATTGTAATACGACCATTTTCTTACCGGCCCACATATATAATTCCAATTGCACTACATGAAAAGAAGTGAATTATTTGAACTTTCTGACAAATGTATTACTAGGCAGACATTCAAGGATCACCAATGCTATCGGTTACCTGGACACAGGTAACACGCTAAGATGCAATCTCACAGGACGCAACGTCGCCGTGACTACATACGCCGTAGCCATCGAACTGGCTCCACCGGAACTGACTCCACTGCTCGATGACTACATCAAAAAACCGTCTTCCATATATGAATATGATTACCGTGATGACATTCCGGCCGGAATACACATAATTCCCTACAATACGATATGCTCCGGAAATCAGCTTATGCTCGCCATGGACATTGACTACATGTTCATCGACAGCTCATACATGGAACACAGACCACTGATCGGTATCAGCCCAAATACATTTAATATACTTCACACAGACAAATGTATTCTTTTAAGCAAATATTATATGAAAAGAGGCAAAAGACATGTTAAACACAATAAGGGGTAACGACTTCAAATTTACTGTTGCCAGCAATATTTCACTGCGCTCCCTGAAAAGCGGCAAAGATATATATTATATTGGAGGAACCGAGGTACTTCCCGCCCCGCTGGAGCCCCACGAGGAGGCCGTGGTCATAAACGAACTCACAAACAACCAGTCGGATTCCGCAAAGAAAATGCTGATAGAGCGAAATCTGCGACTTGTCGTATACATTGCTAAAAAATTTGACAACACGGGTGTCGGAATTGAGGATCTGATATCCATAGGCACGATCGGTCTCATCAAGGCCATAAACACCTTCAAAAATGACAAAAACATAAAGCTTGCTACCTACGCATCAAGATGTATTGAAAATGAGATACTCATGTTTCTCCGTCGCAACAGCAAGCTCAGAACAGAGGTGTCCATCGATGAACCGCTGAATGTTGACTGGGACGGCAACGAACTGCTTCTGTCCGACATTCTGGGAACGGATGAGGACGTAGTCTACCGTGATCTGGAGACAGAGGTAGACTACAATCTCCTCGACAATGCCATATCAAAGCTATGTGAAAAGGAACGCACCATCATAGAACTGCGGTATGGAATAAACACCATAGGTGGGGTAGAAAAGACTCAGAAGGAGGTGGCTGATCTCCTGGGAATATCCCAGTCCTACATATCCAGGCTGGAAAAAAGAATAATCAAGAAGCTTCGCAGAGAGATAATGAAGCAATACTGATACACACAGACAAATATGACCGGGAAGCTGCATACATCCGTTGTTCTGCAGCCTCCCGGTCATAATCTTTCAGTGACGAAATTATGTCATTATGACATACTGACATACTGTCAGTGATGATATCCCGCCATACGTCTCTTGTAATTATCCACTTTATCCCTCAGTTTGGTGTAGTCCTTTTCCTTGAGCTGCCCCTCCTCATTAAGCTTCGTAACCAGCTCATCAAGTTCCTTCAAGGCTTTATGCGCCAGATCCTTGTAGTTGTTCGCCAGATTCATATCCAACTCATTCACAGCCGAATTCACCTGCTGTTTTACCTTTCTACTCATCATAATATATCACCGCCCATTCATTTCAAGATCTTATTCCCACGTATACCAAAAGAGCCTGAAACCCTTGATTCTACTCAGGTTTCAGGCTCAATATAATGCCGGCTGCGGGACTTGAACCCGCACGATGTTGCCACCAACAGATTTTGAGTCTGCCTCGTCTGCCAATTCCGACAAGCCGGCGCTTGCGACATTTGTTATATTAACACATGCCCCATTTAGTGTCAACTACTTATCATCCCCTGTTATCCTTCGCGCAACCACGACAAATCTGCCATCATCAGTGTGTGAAGCGCATGTTGAAAGTGTGATGAGTTCATCACCGTACTCAGCCGTAACACCGCTGTCATATGATGTGTTTGACTTGACAAAATCAATATATTTATCAAATTCCGCCTTATCCGCAGCGTTAAAGAACTCATAATAATGATAGTGCTCAGTGTCATCGTCAGGATATATCTCCGATCGGAATGCACCGATGACCTCGTATGTTCCGGTCTCATACAACGTGTCAAACTTGATATTCTTATGCTTCTTATAAAAGCTCTCGTCCTCATACTGAAGCAGCTCTCTGAACATTATTCCCGACTTCATGTTATGTCCGTATATGAGAACATTGTCCGTTCTGTCATCAAACGGTCTGCAGTTCGTATCTATGAACGGTGTGCCCGGATCACTCCAGTTCTTATCGAAGTCCAGATGCAGATAATAATCGTTGTCATCGGGAGTGTACATGACCGGATAATCTATGGTCGTGCCATCGATCGTGAGCCATCCTGCAATATCACTGTTCTTCTCGTATAACTTCTCGAATTTCTTGAGTATCTTCTTCTCGCCATTGTCCTTACTTTTATCCGAGACCTCCACCGTAACCTTTTCGGTATCATCCCCATCGGTATCGAGCATTCCTTTAAGATCATTGAAGTTATTCTGCGCATTCTTCGCAATATAATAATACCTTCCAAGATACGCACCGCTCCCAACTGCTATAAGTAAAAAAACGACCAGCAGTATGTCCAGAACTATATCCTTTGCTGTTCTCTTTTTCTTTTGTTTTGATCTGCCTGCATTCTTTTTATTCATGTCTTACCCTCAAAAGAAAACTAAAAAGGCTTCTGTACCTGCATACAGAAGTCCTTTTGTTGATTAATAATACTTCTTGTTTCCCCACAGATTCTTTTTCTTAAGATCAACATACTCTGAATATGCCTGTTCAAGTATCTGCTTCTCGTTAGGAAATTTCAGAAGGTGGTAGGCTTCATGGTATTTGTAGTAACCGGAATCCACGAAATACTCTTCTCTCTGTGGCTTGCTGTAATAGCTGTCAGACATCATGAGATACCAATGAACATCCTTATTTACCACATCAAATGCCGTGTTAAAAGTGTAATTGCTCTTTCCCACGTATTTGATTATAGATGCGCTTACACCTGTCTCCTCTTTCACTTCTCGCAAGGCGGTCTCATCGTGCTCCTCGCCCTTTTCAACAGTTCCCTTGGGGAGAACCCATCCTTCGTATTTGTTCTTGTAATTCTTATACAACAACAATACTTTTCCTCTGAAGATTACCACCCCTCCACAGCTTGTTGCTTCTATCACTGCAATTCCTCCTGTTTCTTCCGGGTGTGTAATTAAAACTTGAAGTCAGTATATCATATGTCAAATTATTTTTAAAGTAAATATGAGCACGTATTAAGGCATACGCATCATTTTGTGCAATTATTTCACATAATTATAGTATGCGTCAAAGAGCTGTCTGGCAATATACTTTGCTGAAGCTCCAGTTGAGCTTGCATTCTCAACTATGACACATACGACAATATCCGGATCATCAACATTTGAGAATCCAACAAACCACGAATGTGAATCCATGTTGTCGTTGAACTCCGCAGTACCTGTCTTTCCGGCTATGGTATATGAGCAATCTGCAAATGCATCCGATGCCGTACCATATGATGTTACGCCAAGCATCAGATCCTTCAGAAGTCTTGCGTCAGATGCAGATATGATCTTACCGTAGGTGTTCGGCTTGAATGTCTTTACAAGATTGCCATCGCATGTCTCTATCCTGTCGATGAGATATGGGGACATCATGACTCCTCCGTTTGCTATGGTGCTCATGATCATGGCACTGTGCAGAGGTGTTATAAGTGTGTCGCCCTGTCCTATGGCTGTCTGCGGTATCTCCGAATCATCTGAGGTTGCATTTAACTCGAATACTGATTTTCTGTAATATCCGTCATAAGGAAGATCCTTGTTAAACAGGAACTTCTCACACAGATCCTTGTACGACTGCTTGTTGAGCTTCATTCCTATATTGGCAAATGAAGTGTTACAAGATTTCGCCAGTGAGTCCGCCAGATCCACAGTTCCATGAACCGCATAATCTGAGCAGTGTATCTGTACTCCGTCAAATATATCCTCGCCCTCGCACTCATACGAATATTTCTGATAATTGCTGTTCTCATGAATATACTCCAGAGCCGTGAGTACCTTGAAGGTTGAACCAGGTGGATACAGACCCTGTGTTGCACGATTCAACAGATAAGAGCTGTCAGAATCCTGTGAATCCTCTATCACACTGTCTATATAGTTCGGATCAAAATCAGGCTTTGAGACCATGGCAAGGATCTTTCCAGTATCCGGTTCCATAACCACAACAGCGCCGTCATTATATCCCAGTGCATCGTAAGCCGTGCTCTGCAGCGTGGTATTCAGTGTACTTATGACATTGTTTCCCAGACTCTTCTCATTCCTGAGCTTGTTGTATGTCTGCGTGATTATGTTCTGGTTTGATGTCAGGAGATAGTACGCGGAGCTCATCTCAAGTCCCGCCTGTCCGTTGCTGTCATATCCGACAACATGTGCGAACACATTGGAATATGGATAATTTCTGTACTCGTTTCCATCATCATCCGTCAATGTCTCCGCAAGGACATTTCCATCGCTGGATATGATGCTTCCCTTCTTTATCTTCTCCGCATAGAGAGACTGTCTCCCATTGTATGAATTGGCGATGAATGTTCTTGAATCCCTCACCATAAACACGATAATATATGCAAACATACAGATAAAGATTATGACAACAAAATATGTTATAACCAGAACAGGCACATTCTTTTTGTCATTTGTCTTCTTGTCCAGAATGTCACTATTCTCCCCAGAATTCATCTGAGTTCGTCTCTTTCCTGTCGTATCCTGTCTTTGCTTTGCGCTGGACTGGCTTTTTCTGTTTGCGTTGTTTTTCACCGCTGTTTGACTGGCCCCTGACCGCAACTGGGGTCTCTGTCCACTCTTCCCTGCTGATACTTTCCTGTCTGACATTTTTATCAACTCCACTGTTCTCTAATACACATATACCCTGAATTATTCCAAATATAATGAGTGTGCTGACAACCGAACTCACTCCATAGCTCACAAGCGGCAGCGTCACACCCGTAGATGGTATGAATTTCACAACACCGCCAACGTTCAGGAATATCTGGAATATGAAGCATATTGTAAAACCAAAGGCTACATTCTTATAAAAAGCATCTCTTATCTTCATCGATATATTGATGAAATATATGAAGCAGCTCAGATACATAAGAAGCAGGCAGAGTCCAAATATAACTCCAAGCTCCTCACATATCGCAGCAAATATAAAATCACTGGACACGACCGGTATCGATGTCGGAAGTCCCTGGCACAGACCCGATCCCTCGAATCCGCCCGAGCCTATCGCAAACAGACTCTGTGCAACCTGATATCCACTTCCATCTATATATTCAATCGGGTTAAGCCATGCATCGATTCTCATGGTGACATGGCTGAAATGATCCTTCAAAAGCATATATCCAACCACAGCAAGAACCGAACCTCCGAGGCCTCCGCCTATGAGTATGCTGTGCTTACCAGTGGCAAGGTACAGCATCATGACAAATACCATGAAAAAGATCACCGCACCACCGAGATCCGTCTCCGCCACAAGAACCAGCATGAAAAGTCCTGCTACACAGATTGTTTTCATCATATCCTTAAAGTTCTTTGCCTTTTCAAATGAGCTGGCAAGGAAGAATACAAATATGATCTTGACTATCTCCATAGGCTGCATCGATATTCCGCCTATGCTTATCCAGTTGTTTGAACCATATTTATCAACTCCCACATGCGGGATGAACACCGTGCACAGGAAGCCTATACCAAACACCGCATAGAATATAGTCCATTTCTTTATCTGCGGGAACTTGACCACAAACAATGGCACAAATGCAGTCACCACCAACATGATCGTGGCAAATAGAAACTGCTTCTTCGCCAGGTCAAAATCAAGTCTTGTCAGCATGACATAACCTATGAGAAGAAGGAATGACATGTTATTCGTTATAAGTCTCGATGAGCCCTTATAAATGGTATGATATGAAACCATATATGTTATGGATACTATCATCTGCAACAGATAAAATATAAGTATGCTCTTCTTCTCATAATGCAGATATAATGTCAGATAGCAAAGAAAGTGTATCATGAACACATAAAATATCTGCACATTAAGCGCCCGCCGTTTCTTATCGGCAGGCACAGGCTTTAAAACCGTAAAGCATTTTACGGTGTATAAAACCATAAAAAATATGATCAAATACTTCGCTATCTCCGTTACTATTGTTATCATGTTTCCACCTTTATCAAAAAGTCTTAATCGATTCCTTTGTAATAATGTCCCCTGGTATACTGATCTACAGACATGGATACCGCTTTCCCCCCTGACAGGGCAATCTCCAGACTGTCCATTATATCCTTCACTTTATTAGTATCCTCAATAGTAAATTCAATATAACAGTCTTTATCTGAAATACCGGTTTCAGCCAGTCTGTCTATCATATTTGTAGGAACACCATTATATATAATGTTATAGCAGTGCGCACAGTCATTTCTGACATAGAATCTGTTTCCCCTGTCATCCGTCAGGACATTCCTGGACATCTTCCTTGAGGCACAACCGTTCATGTAATTGCCTGCTATACAGTTTGCAGTGATCATAACCTTCTGATGACCATAGAGCTTTATGAGTGTATCATATGAAAGACCATGTATCTCATCAAGTGTGAGCTCGTTTGAGCACATAAAGCACACATCACCCATATTCTCTCTATAGAAATCAAACGCATTATCATTATACGCATAGAGACTGGCATCCGCGATCACGAGTCCCTTATAGTCCAACTTCTTTAGAATTCCCAGCTCGTCATAATTTCTGATCATCACACCGTCAAATGAACCAAGTTCACCGGAAAGGCCTGAATATCTGTCAAGCTCTCTCTGCCGCAATACCTCAGGCAGAGCAAGGATCACTCTGAATCCGGCCTGCTTCAATTCATCTGCATATTTTCTGACATTATAATCTACTATTACATTGCTGACCCATTTATAATTCTTAACAATATTTACATGGTCAGCGTCCGATACTCCAACTGTAACACCGTGAACAGTGTTGTTTTTTACATTTTCAAGAGGTCTTTCAGCGCCAGGCAGGCCAGTTCTTACTGCACCGCCATCCCGCCTGTAACTCTGTGAGATCTGCAGTCCAAGCTGTTCAAGCGCCTCCCGCCTCAGGTTGTTCACTGCGCTTATCTGTACAAACAGGTTGTCAGATACATCAGCAGTTATATCCCCGAGCACATAATCTGTACCGCCTGTCTTTTTGATCTTGTCAACTATCTGCGACTTCGTGACAGGCTTGTTAAGGGCCTGTGTACACACAGGCCCCTCGACTGAGACAGAACACTTTCCTTCTACAGTTGAAAGCTTAAGCTCTAATGGCTGATCCGCATACGCACTGACATGTGCAGCGAGCTCTATCTTCCTGTCGGCATTTATTATATTATTCTGTATATCTTCCAGAAGCTTACCGTTTCTTGTACGGTATACATCATTGAACTTTGCAATGCTCCTGAATGACTTCGCCTTAAGTCTGACATTCTTTCCCGCTTTTGCCGCCACATTGCATGTGAGCTCCACATCACCATTTCTGCCTCTTATCTCAAGGACATCGCCTGCGGATACATTCTCGTCAAGTTTTATATCCACATATGGCTTTTCTACCGCATTCACACGCCCAACCTTAATTCCTGTGTGGTTCGGTCTGCTGTTCGCAAGCATCTTTTTGCCATTGGATGTGTAATAATAACCTGAGTAGAATCCGCCCCTGTTATATATATCGAGAAGCTTCTTCTCCTGCTCCTCTGCCAGTTTCTCCACTGATTCGCCCGCCAGATAAGCATCTCTGACCTCACGGTACGCAGTCACGGTTGCAGCCACATACTCTGGCTTTTTCATTCTTCCCTCTATCTTGAAAGAATCAATTCCCGCATCTATGAGCTTTCCCAGACTCTTTAACATGCACATATCCTTCAAGCTGAGCATATACTCATTTACACCATTTGAGTCATACTGCTTTCTGCACGGCTGGGCGCACCTTCCCCTGTTACCGCTTCTTCCTCCGGCAAAGCTGCTCATCAGGCACCTTCCGGAATAGCTGTAACACATCGCTCCGTGGACAAATGTCTCCACCTCTATATCAACATTTTTCTTGATCTCTGTGATTTCTGACAATGACAATTCTCTCGATGGCACAAATCTGGTCATGCCTATGCTTTTCAGAAACGCAGCGCCCTGTGAACTGGACACGCTGAGCTGTGTACTTCCGTGCAGTGGAAGGTCTGGAAACGACTTGCCCAGAACGGAGACAACTCCCATATCCTGTACAATTATCCCATCCACGCCCTGCCTGTAATAAGGCTCCACATATGATGGGAGCCTTTGAATCTCTTCATTCTTAAGCAGTGTGTTGATCGCCATATAGACCTTCACTCCGAATCTGTGACAATAGTCTATGGTATCAAGCAATTCTTTTTCATCAAAATTACCGGCAAATGCCCGGGCACTGAACATACTGCCTCCAAGATATACTGCGTCTGCATATGCATTGACTGCAGCTTTCACCGCCTCCGTGTTGCCCGCCGGTGCCAAAATTTCAGTCTTATTTAACATTTTTCTCCGCTTCAAGTTTTATGATCTGTCTCTGAAGTTCACTTATCTTCTCTTTGTATTCCTCTATCATCTTCTGTGCAGACTCATACTTTATCTGCACCTCGATAACCTCATGTCTCAGATCATATATCTGCTTATCCTTGTCGTCATCCTCGGTGAGCATCTGATTGACCTGATCCTTTGCCTTAAAGTAGTCATCGGCTATATTCAGTGCAAGCAGAACATTCTGATACTCTGCGTTAAATCTCCTGTACGCCTCAGACGACTGACATTCTGCTATCTTGCCATTGATATATGTCGCCACATTCTGGAGATAGTCCTCGCTCTCCTGGCCGCTCAATGTATATACTTTATTGTTGATTACCACCTTGATATCATTCTTCTGTGCCATATCCCATTCTCCTTTACTTATCCTTTATAAATGCATCCAGTCCAAAATGTCTGTAACATAGATCAGTGACAACTCTTCCCCGGGGAGTTCTGTTTATGAATCCATTCATTATGAAATACGGCTCATACACATCCTCTATCGTGCCCGGATCCTCACCGACGGCAGCCGCCAGTGTATCCAGACCGACAGGCCCTCCTGCAAATTTCTCTATCATTGTCATTAATATATTTCTATCGTTCACGTCCAGTCCCATGGAATCGACCTGAAGCTTGTCCAGAGCGGCCTTAGCAACATCGTGATCTATATGGCCGTCATGACACACCTCAGCATAATCCCTGCAGCGCTTGAGAAGTCTGTTCGCAAGTCTCGGTGTACCTCTTGATCTTCTTGCGATCTCAAGTGCACCCTCCTCGTCTATGTCAACTCCAAGAACCTCCGCTGACCTCATCACTATCTCTCTCAGATCGTCATGGGTATAAAATTCCAGCTTGTCCACCATTCCAAATCTGTCCCTTAGGGGAGCCGACAACATTCCGACCCTCGTCGTTGCACCTATCAGTGTAAATCTTGGCAGATCAAGTCTAATCGACCTTGCACCTGCGCCCTTGCCTATCACAACATCTATTGCGTAATCCTCCATAGCCGGATAGAGCACCTCCTCAACCTGTGTGCTGAGTCTGTGTATCTCATCGATAAACAAAATGTCGTTGTCCGACAGATTGTTGAGTATCGCGGCAAGCTCACCGGGCTTTTCTATGGCAGGTCCCGAGGTGATCTTGATATTTACCCCCATCTCATTTGCCACAATGGTCGACAGCGTCGTCTTACCAAGTCCCGGCGGTCCATACAGAAGCAGATGATCCAGTGGCTCATTTCTCTTCTTCGCCGCCTCTATGAATATGTGCAGATTATCCTTGACCTTTTTCTGTCCAATATACTCCGACAGATACTGAGGTCTGAGATTATATTCACTTTTCTGTTCTTCTATGTCCAAGCTTTCTGTTGAAATAATTCTGCCCATTTTTTCTACCTATCTGATCAATATTCTATATCATAAATCTGAGTGCCGCCTTAAGGAGCTGCTCCTCATCCATATCCGCTGAACCATCTACACGCGAAACAGCACGTCCCGCCTCAACACCTGAATATCCAAGTGCTGTGAGAGCCGATATGACATTTGTTCTCACATCGCCTGCAGCGGTCTGCACAGCAACCGAATCATTGTATGCTGCATCTATCATATCCTCCATACTCAGCTTATCCTTGAGCTCCAGAATGATCCTCGAAGCGCCCTTTGCCCCGATTCCATTAGCCTTTGATATGGCCTTTACATCCTCAGATATGACCGCAAGCCTGAGCTCGTTCACGGTGAGTGTTGACAGAAGAGACATGGCTACCTTTGGCCCCACACCACTCACTCCCAGCAGTATCTTGAACACATTGAGTTCATCTGCGTTCTCAAAGCCAAACAGACTTATCTCATCCTCGCGTATATACATGTATGTGCTTACTTTTATCTCTGAATGTACCGGTGGAAGCTTCTCCATAAACTTTCCGGATACCATGAGCTGATACCCTATTCCACCACACTCGATCACTATATAATTGTCACCCTTTATTTCAAGTGCTCCTCGAATATATGAAATCATCCGTTAACTTTTCCTGTCCTGTAATATATGACGGTATCTCAAAATCGCATAGAAACCGACACTAAATCTTCGTAATTATATCATATTATTTATCAATTGTGAATATATGTTTGCTTTTTTGAAAAACGACAGCTACTATATATATTGCAGAACAATGCATGTTCTATAATGTACCTTACGCAAGGAACCAAAAGGAGCCATTATGATAATTTTTAAATATACTGAAGATATAAATGTAGATACAGCTCACATATCGGACGAGCTGTCGGATATACTCTATTTTGATATAGAAACAACCGGCCTCAGCGCCAAACGTTCGGATCTCTATCTGATCGGATGTTCATATTTCTCAGACAGTGCATTTCGCACCCAGTTGATATTCAATGACAACGGAACTTCAGAGCCTGAAATGCTGTCCCATTTTGAACAGATCCTAAAGAATCACAAAATACTGGTGTCATACAACGGCGATACCTTTGACATCCCCTACTTGCTGAAAAAGATGGAGCAATTCGACGTGGACACTACGCTTGACAATATACAGAGCGTGGATATATATAGAACAACCAGAAAATACAAAAAGCTTCTGCGTCTGGACTCGGCTAAGCAGTTTGACATAGAGCATCTGATCGACTTCCAGAGAAATACTTTTATATCAGGAGGCGATCTTATATCCGCCTACAAGCATTATCTGAGTTCTCACGACGAATCTCTGCTTGACGATATGCTCACCCATAACCATGACGATATAAGAGGGCTTATATCTATATCTGAATTTGTGAATATCCCTCATATTCCTGATGACTTTCAGATAGATGATATATCCGATACCATCGATTCAATAACATACAACTGTTCCATTCCAAAGCTTCCATGCCGCATAACGGAATCCCTGAATAGAATTCTTGTAAATGCATGTGACACACATATGCATGTGGTCGTTCCAAAGACCCGGGACACCGAAATGAAATACTTCTTCAAGGACTACAAAAATTATTACTATCTACCTATGGAGCACATGGCCATACACAAATCAATGGCGGCTTATGTGGACGATGCCCACAAGGAAAAAGCGACAAAGGACAATGCTTTCACCATCAAGACCGGCAGCTTCATACCCTGTCCACCAGGATTTCACGGAGAGATATTCTATGATACAGATCTTAAAGGAAACCGTTTTCTTTCGGACAGCACCGAATTACACGAAAAATGTGATCAATCCCACGCCTATATCCTTGCAGTCCTGAACAAACTATTCTGATATAAATATTCTGGCATAAAAAAACCGTAGTCATTATCGACTACGGTTTTCTTAACTGTCTATATATCAGATTACTCCTCTGTGTCCTCTGCTACATCATCTGTATACTCTGGAGCTGGAAGTAATTCCTTTACGCTGAGACTGATCTTCTTGTCATCTGCATTGCACTCAACAACAACTGCCTCAACCTCATCGCCTACCTTGTATACATCCTCTGGCTTGTTAACATGCTCATATGAGATCTGTGATACATGGAGAAGTGCGTCAACACCTGGCTCAAGCTCGATAAATGCACCGAAATCAGCCATTCTTGCTACCTTACCTGTAACTACTGTTCCAGGAGCATACTTCTCTGCTGCGTTAAGCCATGGGTTTGTATCATCAAACTTAAGGCTGAGAGCAATCTTCTCGCCGTCAATGTTCTTGATGAATGCCTTAACAGTATCACCAACCTTGAGAACTGACTTAGGATCGTCAACTCTTCCCCATGACATCTCTGAGATGTGAAGAAGTCCATCTGCTCCACCGAGATCTATGAATGCACCGAAGCTTGTAACGTTCTTTACAACACCCTCAACTATCATTCCAACTTCTATTCTATCAAACAGAGCCTTTGCAGCCTCTGCCTTTCTTGCTGCAACGATCTGCTTTCTGTTACCAATTATTCTTCTCTTCTTTGGCTGGTACTCTGTGAGTACAAACTCGATATCCTGATCAAGGTACTTGTCAAGATTCTTCTCGTATGTATCTGAAACAAGACTAGCAGGGATAAATACTCTTGTCTCATCGTACATAACGTTAAGTCCACCGCTTACAACCTGAACAACCTTACCTGTAAGGATCTCTCCTGACTCAAGAGCAGCCTCAAGCTTCTCATTAGCCTTCTCTGCAGCAACTCTCTTGTATGAGAGAAGAACTGATCCCTCGCCATCGTTTGTCTTAACAACCTTGGCTGTTATCGGATCATCAACATGTACAAGCTCTGTCAGATCTGCATTAGGTGTGTTGGTATACTCGCTTCTAGGAATAATACCATCTGACTTGTAGCTGATGTCTACCAGAATCTCATCAGGCTTAACATCGATAACTCTACCTTCTACTATCTCTCCTGTCTTGATTGAGACTCTGCTCTCATCATTCTTTAATAATTCTTCAAAATTCATCTCGTCCATCCTACCATGAACCTCCTTAATAATTTTGTTTGGGGTAGATGCCCCAGCTGTAATACCTACCCTACTAACGGATTCAAAAGTAGTCAAATCCAAATCAACGAGTGTCTGTATATAGTAAGTATTCTCACATTCTTTTTTACTAATCTCATATAACTTCTGAGTATTAGAGCTGTTCCGACCACCTATAACAATCATGGCATCTACCTTTGATGCAATCTCCTGCGCCTCCCTTTGACGCACGGACGTAGCATTACAGATAGTCTTATAAGCAGTAACATTATACAATTTATTTCGAATAATATCAACAATATAATTAAATTTTCTGTAATTAAAAGTTGTCTGACTAACTATCGATATATTATCCGCTGTTTTGACCTCTCCGTCAATATATTTTCTTACAAAAGCCTCAGCCTCCTCCTCGGAACCTATGACTACCGGAGGCTCTACACACCAGCCCACGATTCCTTTCACCTCGGGATGGCTTGAGTCGCCTATGATGACGACTGTATTTCCTTTCTGTCCTTCCTCGCGCACTATGTTGTGTATCTTCTTGACAAATGGACAGGTCGCATCTATCACCGTATTCCCACCAGCCTCCAGAATGTCATATATCCTTTTCTCAGCGCCATGGGATCTGATTATGACCTTGCTGTCTTTTATCTCAAGCAATTCGTCATCACTGTCGATCACCTGCACTCCGTGCTTTGTAAGATCACCAACCACCTCTTCATTGTGTATTATCTGACCATAAGTATACACATTTTCCTCGTCAGCATGTTCGTATGCTGTATCCACCGCACGCTGAACGCCAAAGCAGAATCCGGCACTCTTTGCAAGTAATATCTCCATATCTAAACCACCTGTATTACATTCTCTCTCTTGCAAGTCCGACTATAGTGTCTGTAACCTGCTCTATCGTCATATCTGAGCTGTCGATAAGAACCGCGTCATCAGCCCTCTTTAAAGGAGCTGTTTTTCTCTCCATATCCTGCTTATCCCTCTGGATTATATCCTGCTCTATCTTCTCTATATCAATATTCTCAGCGCCCTTTGCGACAAGCTCGTCATATCTTCTTTTGGCCCTCACTGCCGAAGAGGCGGTAAGGTATACCTTGAGCTCTGCTGAAGGAAGTATATTTGTTCCTATATCCCTTCCATCCATGACAACATCATTTGAAGCAGCGAGATCCCGCTGGAGTGACAGAAGCTTTTCCCTGACGCATGGAAGTGCAGATGCCTTTGAAGCCATATTACCAGCAGCCTCAGTTCTCAGCTTTCCTGTTACATTCTCGCCGTTAAGGTAGACCTGCTGTGCTCCATCCTCATATTTTATTTCCACGGAAATGTCCGCTATGCTTTTCTCCACCAGGTCTTCATCGCTGGCAGATATATCGCTTTCTGTGAGATATACAGCCACCGCCCTGTACATGGCACCTGTATCCACATATATAAAACCAAGCTCGCCTGCCGCCTTTTTTGCTATCGTGCTTTTGCCTGCACCTGCAGGTCCATCTATTGCTATATTCATATCTTCGTCTCCCTGTAATTAAATTGACTGTCCTCCACGCCTATTGTAAACTCTCGGAAGCAGAAAGTCCAGCCAGATATCCAGTCGACCACGCCACCTGCAGGTTAAATCCACCTGTCAGCGCATCGATATCCAGCAGTTCTCCGGCAAAATACACGTCCCCCACAAGCTTAGACTCCATGGTGGAAGGATTTACCTCTTTTACGCTCACTCCGCCTCTTGTGATTATAGCCTCATCATATCCCCGAAGCCCCACAAATGTAAGTCTGAATTCCTTCAGCACATCTATAAGTCTCTGTCTTTCTTCCCTGGTCACTGAGTTGACCTTCTTATACGGATTGATACCGGATCTCTCCACAACCACATCTATCATCTTGATCGGAAGCAGATCTCCAAGAGAATTCTTGAAGTCTTTGTTTGCATATTTCTTGAAATCCTTGAGGAGTCTGGCATCAAGCATATCTCTGTCCATAGCCGGCTTCAGATCTATGTACATGTCTATATCTTTTCCAATATACCTGTGTATATATGCGGAGGCCTTGATCACCAGCGGCCCACTTATGCCAAAGTGGGTAAACAGCATCTCCCCCTGTTCGTCAAATATTTTCTTCTTTCCACTGCTTATGTGAAGTGCCACGTTTTTAAGCGACAGTCCCATCATCATGGAGCAGCATTTCTCTTCTATCTCAAACGGAACCAGTGATGGACTTAACGGCTTTATCGTATGACCCATATATTCTGCCAGTCTGTATCCGTCTCCGGTAGATCCCGTGAGTGGATACGATCTTCCGCCGGTACAAATTATAACAGCATCACAGTATATCCTGTCATTGCCTGTCCCGCCGTTATCTCCTGATACGTCAACACTCTTTATCCTGCCATCCTCTATATTGATTCCTGTAACCTTCGTATTCAAATACAGACTTATATTTTTATTTCTGTTTATAAGAGTTTTGAATGCTCCTATAACGTCTGAAGAATGATCGCTTGTCGGGAACACTCTTCCTCCGCGTTCTATCTTGAGCGGACATCCGGCCTTCTCAAGATAGTCCATTATCATATTGTTGTCAAATGTATAAAAGGAGCTGTACATAAACTTGCTGTTCGTGACCACTGAATTAAAAAATCCGTCAGCGTCACATGCATTTGTCACATTACAACGTCCCTTACCTGTTATAAATAACTTTTTTCCGATCCTGTCATTCTTTTCAATGAGAATGACCTTATTCTTCTGTGCCGCTGTCAGTGCAGCCATTACCCCTGCAGCTCCTGCACCTATAACCACTATTTTCCCTGTCATATTATCTCCATATATTAAACAAAAGGACAGAGACTCCGCTCGCGGAGCTCCGTCCCTTTTTATGATCATTTATATAGCTGACCTTATGAATTCAGTTATTAAACTGGATAAGCTGTGCTGTCCTTGTCAGCAAGTGTGACATCGACCTTCTTATCCTGAGCCTCTCTGTACTTGAAGAAGTCAGTTGCAACCTGTGGGAACAGTGCATATGTGAGTACATCCTCATCCTGCTTCTTGTACTGGATCATCTCCTTCTCAATCTTGTCGAGCTCGTTCTCAAGAAGATCTGCTGGACGGCATGTGATCTGCTCCTCATCGCCGATAACCTTCTTCTTAACCTCTGGATCAACAGGCTTTACTGACTGACCATACTCGCCACGTACAAGTGCCTTTGACTCCTTTGTACACATCTTGTATCTCTCGCCTGTTACAACGTTGAGAACTGCCTGTGTGCCAACGATCTGGCTTGAAGGAGTAACAAGTGGCGGCTCACCATAGTCCTTACGAACTCTTGGAACCTCCTCAAGAACGGCCTCAAACTTATCCTCAGCACCCATCTCCTTGAGCTGTGATACGAGGTTTGAAAGCATTCCACCAGGTACCTGGTAGAGAAGTGTCTTAACGTTAACGCCAAGAACCTTTGGATTTAAGAGACCGCTTGCGATCCACTCTTCTCTGAGTGGTCTGAAGTAGTCTGCTATCTCAGCCAGAAGCTTCTGATCCAGACCTGGATCAAACTCTGTTCCCTCAAATGTCTTGGCCATAACCTCTGTTGCAGGCTGTGATGTACCAAGCGCAAGAGGTGAGATTGCTGTATCGATGACATCACATCCAGCCTCTACAGCCTTGAGGTATGTCATTGAAGCTACACCTGATGTGTAATGTGTATGAAGCTGAATTGGAAGGCTTGAACCATCCTTGAGTGCCTGTACAAGCTCTGTAGCCTTATTTGGAACAAGAAGTCCGGCCATATCCTTGATACAGATTGAATCTGCTCCCATATCCTCGATTCTCTTTGCCATATCCTTCCAGTAATCCAGAGTATATGCATCACCGAGTGTATATGAAAGAGCTACCTGGGCATGTCCACCCTCTTTGTTACAAGCCTTAACTGATGTCTGAAGGTTTCTAAGATCGTTCAGACAGTCAAATATTCTGATGATATCAATACCATTTGCGATTGACTTCTGTACGAAATACTCTACAACATCATCTGCATAATGACGGTATCCGAGGATATTCTGTCCTCTGAAGAGCATCTGCAGCTTTGTATTCTTGAATCCATCTCTGAGCTTTCTGAGTCTCTCCCATGGATCCTCCTTAAGGAATCTGAGTGATGCATCAAATGTTGCACCGCCCCAGCACTCTACTGAATGATAACCAACCTTATCCATCTTGTCGATGATAGGAAGCATCTGCTCGGTTGTCATACGAGTAGCTATAAGTGACTGATGCGCATCACGCAGTACAGTTTCCGTAATCTTTATCGGTTTCTTATCTGCCATTTTATCGTCCTCCTATATAATTTCATTGCCTAAATTCTTAATTAAATTCCAAATATTGCAAGGAATGTACCAGCTGCTACGGCTGTACCGATAACACCTGCAACATTTGGTCCCATAGCATTCATCAGAAGGAAGTTTGTAGGATCATACTGTGCTCCAACCTTCTGTGATACTCTGGCTGCCATTGGAACGGCTGATACACCAGCAGAACCGATAAGCGGATTAACCTTGCCCTTTGTCGCCCAGCACATGAGCTTACCGAAGAGAACTCCGGCTGCTGTACCAACTGCGAATGCGACAAGACCAAGGAATACTATCTTAAGTGTACTCATCTTAAGGAATGCCTCTGCACTTGTAGAAGCACCTACTGAAGTACCAAGTAAGATAACTACGATATACATAAGAGCGTTTGAAGCTGTCTCTGTGAGCTGCTTAACAACGCCGCACTCTCTGAAGAGATTACCAAGCATCAGCATACCTACAAGTGGTGCTGTTGTTGGAAGTATAAGAACTACCACAAGTGTAACGATGATAGGGAAGAGGATCTTCTCGATTTTGGTTACAGGTCTGAGCTGTGGCATTCTAACAAGTCTCTCCTTCTTTGTTGTGAGAGCCTTCATGATAGGTGGCTGTATAACAGGTACAAGTGACATATATGAATATGCCGCAACTGCTATAGGTCCGAGAAGTGTTCCACCCATGCCGAGCTTACCGGCAAGGTAGATAGATGTAGGACCATCTGCACCACCGATGATCGATATAGCCGCAGCCTCTTTGCCGTTGAATCCCATAAGGAATGCAAGGAAGTAAGCTGTATAGATACCGAACTGAGCTGCAGCGCCGAGCAGGAAACTCTTCGGGTTCGCGATAAGCGGACCAAAGTCTGTCATGGCACCTACGCCCATGAATATAAGTGAAGGTAAGATACTCCACTCATCAAGCAGGTAAAAATAATGTAACAAGCCGCCCTCTGCCATAATATCTGGGAACATGTTTACAAGAAACATACCAAATGAGATAGGGACAAGAAGAAGTGGCTCAAAACCCTTTCCGATCGCAAGATACATGAAAGCAAACGCTATAAGGATCATAACGTAATTCTTCCAGTCAAGACTTGCAAAACCGGTCTGATTAGCTAAATTTGTCAAAACGTCAACTATTGTGCTGCCCATTTAGTTGTTTCCTCCTATAAGATTTATTCTACTTCAAGCAATTAGTTGAGTGTTGCAAGTGTGTCGCCTGACTCAACACTAGCGCCTACTGTAACATCTATGCTTGCGATAGTACCATCTTCCGGAGCAACAACTTCGTTTTCCATCTTCATAGCCTCAAGGATAAGGATTACCTGACCCTTCTTTACTGAATCGCCAACATTAGCCTTTACTGCAAGGATCTTACCAGGCATAGGTGATGAAACCTTAACGCTTCCTGCGCCGCCTGCTGCTGGTGCTGGAGTTGCTGGAGCTGCTGCTGGTGCAGGTGCTGCCACTGGAGCTGCTACAGGTGCTGCTACTGGAGCTGCGCCACCTGATAATTCTTCAACTGATACATCGTATGATGTGCCATTAACTGTGATTCTATAATTCTTCATAACAATTATCCTCCTATAATTATCTCTTATTCTTTTTTCTTGGTCTTACAACCAACTTATCGTTACTTGGATAGTTTACACGAACTCTTGTCTTTCCGCCCTGTGCCGCCATAACCGCTGCTGATATAACCGCAACAAGCTCTGAGTCGTTCATAACGCTCTCACCGGTCGCTGTGTTGACAATGTCTACTATTCCAGCTGGAGCAGGTGCGCTTCCTGCAGGAGTCTCATCCTCCTTGTCAACATTTAATGTTGCAACGCTTCCAAGAGCCTTCTTTGCCTTCTCAGCCTTTCTCTTCTCTCTTGTCTCCTTGTCCAAAAGAGCCGGAACATACTTGAGAAGTGAAATTATGAATGATATGAAGATAAGTGCTATAAACACGATACCCATACCTATGAGGGTATTTGCTCCCGCATCCTTCATCTTGTCCTTAAGTGTCTGATTAGCAGCAACTTCAAATTCGGAAATCTTGTATGGATAAACACCATTTGATGCAAGCATCTGATCAGCCTCTTCTTCTGAATACTGATTCTGAGCCATCACTGAATACTTCTGAAAATTGTAAGTTACCGAATTGTCTACAAATGTTGCCTTTACTATAGCTTCTTTTTCTGCACATTCTGCATATAATGTAACAACAACCTTGTCATCAACTTCTTGTATTGTTTTATCATCTTCATCTTCGAGATTGACCGGCTTAAACTGCTGGAATTTACCATAGTCAGACTCAATCGTTGAAAAAACCTTTAATGCATCAGCAGTCGTTTCATCTACCTGACCGCCATTTGCCTCTTCATCTACATAGAAATTATATACATCTTCAACCTGCGCAATCTGCATGTAATTCGTAGCCTGTGTTTCTGCTATCTGAACCAATGTGTTTCCGTCATAGTCAAATTCTACTTTCTTGTCTGAAGACGAACATCCGGCAAGTGCAAATGTAACAGCTAACATAGAAACTATCAATAATAACTTTTTCTTTATTATCTTTTCCATTAAGTTGTCACTCCTTTATATTGTTCCATGCTTCTTGAATGGTCTGTCCTCACTCTTTGAAAAAAGCATATCGAGTGCTGCTATAACTCTCTTTCTTGTTGCATCAGGCTCGATAATGTCATCCACATATCCTCTTCTTGCTGCTGAGAGAGCTCCTGAAAGCGCCTCTGTGTACTCTGCCTTCTTATCATTGATATAAGCAAGCTTGTCACCAGCTGCTGCGATCTCATCTTCATACATGATCTTTACAGCCATCTCTGGATCCATTGTTCCGATAACTGACTTAGGCCAAGCAAATACAACATCAGCTCCGATAGCCTTTGAACACATAACTGTGTAGGCTGTACCATATGCCTTGTCAAGCATAACAGTTACCTTTGGCACTGTTGCGTTGGCATAAGCGTAAGTAAGCTTTGCAACAGCCTTTGAGATAGTCTTCTCTTCCTTTACAGTTGCTGCAAATCCCTTGATGTTTACAAGTGTGACAACTGGGATGTTGAATGAATCACAAAGCTTTACGAAATCCTCTGCCTTATATGCACCGGCTGTTGTCATGACATCCTTCTGGTTTCCGACAACACCGACTGTCTCACCGTTAAGTCTGATAAATGCAGTAACAACGTCATCTGCAAAATCCTTCTTGAGCTCGAATACAAACTCATCATCAGTGATATCTGCTATAACAGCCTTCACATCCCCTGCCTTTGTAGCAAGATCTGGAATGATTCTGTTCACATCATCCTCACATACTGCGCAGTCGCCATCATCCTCATTGTTTGATGGAAGAAGACCTACCATAGTTCTCACTGCACCGAGAAGCTCTGCCTCTGTGTCGTATACAGCGTCAACATTTGCTGTGTTCTCTGCAACATAATCTGCTGCTGCAGTGTCAAGCTTCTCTGCACGGTTCTCATCCAGTGCATTTGGACTGTTAACAAAGAGCTTAGCTCCTTCCTTAGTCATGAATGTTACGTCTGTGAGATTAGGTATAAGTGCTGCACCACCACCGCATGTACCAAATATAGCTGTGATCTGTGGTATTACACCTGATGCAAGAGTCTGCTTCATGAATACCTCTCCAAATGCATTAAGAGCATCTGTAGCCTCCTGAAGTCTGAGTCCGGCACAATCGATCAGCCCGATAACAGGTGCACCCATCTTCATTGCCATGTCGTAAAGGTTTGCGATCTTCTTGGCATGCATCTCGCCTATAGAACCGCCGAGCACCTTTGCATCCTGGCTGTAAACATAAACTAAATTGCCATCGATCACTCCATAACCGGTTATTACGCCGTCTTTTGGAGTATCCTTGTCCTGAATGTTGAAATCTGTATTTCTAGCAGTTACATATGCGCCGATTTCAACAAAACTTGAGTCATCAAGTAACATTGAAATTCTGTCACTTGCTGACAAGCTTGGTGTGTTGCTCATTTTTAGCCCTCCGTTTAATTTATTTTAGGACTATATATAGTCCAATTTTCGCCGAGTATAATTGTAAAGCCTTTGTCGTCATATTTCAAGTAAAATCGAAAAAACCACCAAAGGTTTATCGGCGTTGTAAGCGATTATTTTTCAAAATAAAACAGGGAATCTGTGTAAAATATACCCTCAAACAAAAGTATACCCCAAATTCCCCGTTGAATTATAAAATCTGTTTTATTTTTTACTGTTTTAGTCCTTGAGAACTTCTCTGTTGTGATACAGATAATCTCCAAGAGATATAAGTGTCAGTGCAAGTGCAAGGTAGATGAGCACCTGATCAAAGATGTAGAACACCTTGAGATCAGCTATCAGAAATCCTACCATGATCATCTGAACCGTTGTCTTGATCTTTCCCCACCATCCGGCAGCAATAACAATTCCCTTTTCTGCCGCAATAAGTCTGAATCCGCTTATTATGAAATCACGCGCTATGATCACTATAACGATCCATGCCGGGATCCTGTTCAGATCCGACAGTGCTATGAGTGCCGAACATACCAGCAGCTTATCTGCCAGAGGATCCATGAATTTTCCAAAATTGGTTACCAGATTGTATTTTCTTGCAATCTTTCCGTCAAGCATATCCGTAAGTGATGCGGCTATGAATATTCCAAGTGCCACCCACTTCGACCATCCCGGTGACATATATAAAAACACGAGAAAGAATGGAATCATTATAGCTCTTAGTATTGTCAATTTGTTTGGTAAATTCATTCTACTATCACTCCTGTCAAGTCATATTCATTTGCCTCGGTTATCTTCACATCCACAAATGAACCGGATATCAATTCATATGGTGCGCTGACGAATACTATTCCGTCAACCCCCGGAGCATCTCTGTAGGTTCTTCCCACATATACATCATCGTCGACCAGATATCCCTCAATGAGAACCTTCTGGGTGCTTCCGATCATCTGCTGGTTCTTCTCATAGGAAATTTCCTGCTGAAGCTCCATGATCTCATCGCGCCACTTTACAGCCAGCTCTCCATCCACCTGATCCTCGTACTCCGCAGCCGGAGTGCCCTCCTCAGGCGAATAAGTGAATACTCCAAGCCTGTCAAACTCGCACTCGTCAACAAAGTCGACCAGACCATCGTGCAGTTCCTGTGTCTCACCTGGAAAACCAGATATGAGCGTGGTTCTGATGGCTATATCCGGCATGGCTGTCCTCAGTCTGCCGACAAGCTCCACAATGTCCTCTCTGCTGGTCCGTCTGCCCATTCTCTTAAGTATCGCATTCTCAGAATGCTGGATAGGTATATCGACATAATGGCAGATCTTCGGATTCGTGGCCATAACCTCTATTAGTTCATCTGTTATCTCCTCCGGATAACAGTACAGAAGTCTTATCCACTCTATGCCTTCTATCTCACTGAGTTTTGTGAGAAGCTCTGGAAGCTTCTTCTCACCATACAGATCAACTCCGTACAGCGTAGTCTCCTGTGCCACAAGGACAAGCTCCTTTATACCATCAGACGCAAGCTTTTCAGCGGATGCGATCAGGCTGTCCATCGGCATGCTTCTGTATCTGCCTCGTATGTGAGGTATTATACAATAAGTGCACAGTTTATTACAACCTTCTGCGATCTTAAAATACGCCATCGACGCATTTGTCGTTACTATTCTCTCGGCAATCGGCCTTGGAGTATAATTTATATCATCTACGATCGACTCCTCGTCGGTTCCTATTGCCTCAACTATCTTATCGTAATTGGTCGCACCAATAATGACATCGATCTCCGGAAGCTCCTTCATTATCTCGTCCTTGTATCTCTGGGACAGACATCCCGCAACGATAAGCTTTTTTAGTTTTCCGGTTTTCTTCAGTTCTCCCATCTCGATGATGGTGTTGATGCTTTCCTCTTTCGCATCGCTGATGAACGCACAGGTATTTACAACTACTACATCTGCCTCTGTCTCATCATTTGTAAGCTGGTGGCCGGCTTTGTTCAGCAAACCGAGCATGACCTCGCTGTCCACCAGATTTTTATCACAGCCTAGTGATATGAGTAATACTTTCATCTGTTCTCCAATAATTTTGCACTTGTTCTTAGTTTATATTTATTGATTCCACGCAGTTTGACATGAGCATGGCTATGGTCATAGGGCCGACTCCGCCAGGTACAGGAGTTATCGCTCCGGCAACCTCCTTGGCTGATTCAAAATCCACATCACCGCAGAGCTTATTATTCTCATCCCTGTGGATTCCCACATCTATAACTGTTGCGCCTTCCTTGATGTAAGATGCATCGATCATTTCTGGCTTTCCTATTGCCACCACGAGTATATCAGCACGTCTGCACACTTCCTTGAGATTCTTTGTTCTGGAATGGCACACGGTTACGGTTCCGTTCTCGCGGAGCAGCAGCATGCTCATAGGCTTGCCTACTATATTGCTTCTGCCGAGTACCACGCACTCCTTACCCTCTATCTCTATTCCTGATCTCTTGATGAGCTGGATAACTCCGGCTGGTGTACATGACACAAAGCCCGGCTGTCCTATGCTGAGCGCACCAACACTCATCGGATGGAAGCCGTCCACATCCTTCTTTGGAGATATGGTCTTTATGACCTTATCCTCATCTATATGCTTTGGAAGCGGGAGCTGTACAAGTATTCCGTTCACCTTGTCGTCAGAATTGAGCTTCTCTATAAGTGCAAGAAGCTCCTCCTCAGTTGTCTCCTCTGGGAGCTCGTATGACAGTGAACCTATTCCTATATACTCACATGCCTTCTTCTTGTTGCCAACATATACTGATGAAGCAGGATCATTGCCGACCTGAATAACAGCAAGGCATATCTCTACACCCTCTGCCTTAAGCCCTGCAACCTTCTCCTTGAGCTCATCCTTTATCTGTTTTGATATAACCTTACCATCTATAAGCTTATACATTTATCTGTCCTCCTAGAATAATCCGACGATCTTGCCGTCATCATCCACATAAATTCTCTCTGCAGCCGGAGCCTTTGGAAGTCCAGGCATGGTCATGATCGTTCCGGTAATCGCTACCACAAATCCTGCTCCTGCACTGACATAAACCTCACGGATATTTATATCGAATCCTGTAGGTCTTCCAAGCTTCTTTGGATCATCTGACAGAGAATACTGGTTCTTTGCCATACATACAGGGAAGTTACCAAATCCCATCTCCTCGATCTTGGCGATGGCCTTGCTGGCCTCTGCACTGTATGTAACACCATCCGCGCCATATATCTCTGTAGCGATACAGTTTATCTTATCCTTTATTGAAAGGCTGTCATTGTAGAGCACCTTGAAGTTGCTCTTCTTGTTCTCCAGCGTGTTGAGCACCGCATTTGCAAGGTCTATACCACCCTTGCCTCCCTGCTCCCATACATTTGCAAGGGCAAAATCACAGTCTCTGTCCTCGCAGAACTTCTTGACAAAGTCAAGCTCTGCCTGGCTGTCTGTGACAAATCTGTTCAGTGTAACAACAACAGGAACGCCATACTTCTGAAGATTCTCAATATGCTTTTCAAGGTTTACTATACCAGCCTTAAGCGCGCCGAGATTCTCCTCGCCGAGATCTGCCTTTGCAACTCCGCCATTGTACTTGAGTGCTCTTACTGTAGCAACCAGAACCACCGCATCCGGCTTAAGGTTGTTCATTCGGCACTTGATATCGAAGAACTTCTCAGCTCCGAGATCTGCGCCAAATCCTGCCTCTGTTATTACATAATCTGCAAGCTTTAATGCTGTCTTTGTAGCCATTACACTGTTACATCCATGTGCTATATTTGCAAATGGTCCGCCGTGTACGATTGCCGGTGTATGCTCAAGTGTCTGGATAAGGTTTGGCTTGATGGCATCCTTTAAGAGCGCTGCCATAGCTCCTACAGCCTTGAGATCAGCCGCTGTCACAGGCTCATTGTCCATGTTGTATGCAACGATTATTCTGCCAAGTCTCTCCTGAAGATCCTTCATATCACTTGCAAGACAGAGAATAGCCATGATCTCCGATGCAACTGTGATGACAAATCCGTCCTCTCTAGGCACTCCGTCGACACGCTTTCCAAGTCCGACAACTGTGTGTCTGAGAACTCTGTCGTTCATATCCATACATCTCTTGAACACTATTCTGTTCACATCTATTCTCAGTGCATTTCCCTGCTGGATATGGTTATCCATCATGGCTGCAAGGAGATTGTTTGCAGATGTTATAGCATGAAAATCTCCTGTAAAGTGGAGGTTGAGATCCTCCATAGGTACTACCTGTGCATATCCGCCGCCGGCTGCACCACCCTTGATTCCAAAACATGGTCCAAGTGATGGCTCACGAAGTGCGATAACCGCCTTCTTTCCAAGCTGTCCCATAGCCTCACCAAGTCCTACAGTGATTGTCGTCTTTCCCTCTCCTGCAGGTGTTGGATTGATGGCTGTAACGAGGATAAGCTTTCCGTTCTCGTTGCCCTCAACCTTCTTTATAAGCTCATCTGAGAGCTTTGCCTTATACTTTCCATAGAGATCGAGGTCATCCTCTGATATTCCGAGCTTTGCAGCAACCTCCCTTATGTGCTTCATCTCAGCCTTCTGTGCAATTTCAATGTCTGTCATCATAGCTCTTATCCTCCGCTTTTTATAAATTAGTGTCTATATATTCATCAAACTGTTCCTGAGTCATCAGGATCTTTCTGGCCTTTGTGCCCTCCTCCGGGCCAACTACTCCCGCGGCCATCAACTGATCCATGATCCTTGCGGCTCTGTTAAAGCCTATCTTGAACGTTCTCTGAAGCATACCTATAGAAGCTTTTTCTTTCTCTATAATGAATCTTCCCGCTTCCACGAAATATTCATCCTTATCACTGGCTGAAGCCCCACCTATCGCTGTGGCGCCTGATCCACCATTTCCGGATATTGATTTGGATATCTCATCATCATATGTTCCCACGCCATTGTTCTTCTTGAGGAAATCAACAACCGCTGTAACCTCATCATCCGACACAAATGCGCCCTGTACTCTGACCGGCTTAGGATAGCCTGTCGGATAGAACAGCATATCTCCCTTTCCAAGAAGTTTCTCTGCTCCTACCATATCAAGTATGGTTCTGGAATCAACTCCCGACGAAACTGCAAATGCTATTCTCGATGGAACATTTGCTTTTATGAGACCTGTTATGACATCAACCGACGGTCTCTGTGTTGCTATGACAAGATGTATACCCGCTGCTCTGGCAAGCTGTGAAAGTCTCACTATAGCATCCTCGACTTCGCCGTGGGCAACCATCATAAGATCTGCAAGCTCATCCACTATGACCACTATCTGTGGCATCTTGGTCAGCTTTTCTCCATCAGCTCCCGCTATAACGGCATTTTCAACCTTGTCATTATATCCCTGTATATTACGTACACTGTGCTCAGCAAAAAGCTGGTATCTTCTTGTCATCTCCATGACAGCCCAGTTGAGTGCCCCTGCCGCCTTCTTTGGATCTGTTACGACCGGTATCAGGAGGTGTGGTATGCCATTGTAGCATGCAAGCTCAACCATCTTAGGATCTATCATTATGAGCTTTACCTCCTCCGGTGTGGCTTTGTACAGTATACTCATTATAAGTGTATTGATACACACTGATTTACCCGAACCTGTGGCTCCGGCGATCAGAAGATGCGGCATCTTGGCAATATCCGTTGCGATGACCTGTCCACTTATATCCTTACCAACCGCAAATGCCACTTTGGACTTGAGGTTCTTGAAATTATCTGATTCTATAAGCTCCCGGAACGCCACAATTGAGTTCTCCTTGTTAGGGACCTCTATTCCTATGGCTGCCTTGCCAGGTATCGGTGCCTCTATACGTATATCCGCAGCCGCAAGGTTGAGCTTTATGTCGTCCGCAAGGTTCAGTATCTTGCTGACCTTGACACCCTGCTCCGGCTGCATCTCAAATCTCGTTACAGCAGGACCGCAGCTATAGTTTGTTATGGTTACATTAACACCAAATGTCTCGAGGGTATTCTTAAGCTTGATGGCTGTCTCCCTGACATGGGCATCCCTGTTGGAATTGTTCGCCTTTTTAGGCTGGGACAGCAGATCTGCCGTTGGGAATTTATACTTTCTTCCCTCCTGATACTGCTTTGAGCTCTCAGTCTGTACCGCCGGCTTCTTTTTGCTTTGAGCCGCGGTATCCGTCTTCTCCTCCTCCGCAAATGCAGAGTCGTAGAGCGGATTGTAATCTGACACACTCTCTGGATGCATATTGCCATTTACCGCTCCCGCAAGGACATCCTCCGCATCATCAGTAAATGAAAGTATCTCTGCATCCTCCATATCAGTGTCCACAGCAGCCAGCTTTGGTTCTTCAGGAGTTACGACCACCGGCTTTCTTCTCTTCACAGGTGCAGGCTTCCGCACCGGTTTATGCACAGGATCCTCTCTGTCTATCTGAACTGGATTGACGATCTCCTCTCTGTCGGTCATGACGATCTTCTCTATATCATTGTTAAATTCATCATAGGACATATCCACAGCGCCATCGCCAGGAGTGAGCTCGTGGACATCCTCCATGGCAAAGAAATCCCTGGCAGGCTCCCTCTCTACACCCTTCTGTGTCTTAGTCTTCCTTGGCTTGACCTGCGTTGCAGCAGTCCTGTCGGAAGCTCTGTCATCCTTGGTCTTATCGCTGCTGTACACATTGAGATTTGCCATCGATGGTCTCACTCTGCGAACCGGAGTATCATTTACATCATGTGAGTAATAACCATCGTCATATCTGTCACTTTGATACTCCTCATCTTCATACTGTTCGTCATCATCACTTTCTCTGCGCTCACGGATAGATGCTATGAAAAGTTTGATCTCGTCTATAACTGATATCTCCGTTATGAGAATGAACATGATAACCGCAGCTATAAATATTACTATGCACGCACCCGGAACTCCAAGCAGTGTCCTTATCGCAAAGAATATTCCTCCGCATATAACTCCTCCGCCTGATCTGTCCTTATACCCATCCATGTACAGAACCTTGACCGACTCAAAGGTCGATGAATATATAGCCTGAAATACCATGGACAACAGGATGAGCACAACGCCAAAATATACAACCTTTTTGACGATCTTCCTCCTGAAATCATTTGATATAAGATAGGCAGCCGACACAAACAGATATACCGGGAATATGTACTCGCTGAAACCGATTATTCCAAAGAAAAATCCCGATACGGTATCTCCCACTATTCCGCAGATCCTGAAGTTTGCAAGCAGCAGAAATACCGAAAATGCAAAGAGAACTATGAGTATGATCTCACTTCTCATCTGCTTCTGCCTTGCCAGTTCCTCTTCCCGGGCTTTGCGTTCTATGGCAGCCTTTGATCTGGCAGATGTTTTTTTCGATGCAGTATTCTTCTTCGCAGATGTCCTGTTATTTGATCCGCCTTTTGAAGAGTTCTTTGCCACAGTCTTTTTAGACGCAGCGTTTTTGGACGTGCCATTCTTTGATGTATTGTTCTTGTATGACTTTTTATTACCAGCAGCCATTTTCTACCTCTATTCTAAATCTTAAGCAACAAAATACCATATTACAGACACGATTCCCGCGATCATACAATATATGGAAAATCCCTTAAAATTCTTTTTCTTGACCGTATAAAGCATAAATTTTATACATATGTATCCGACAATGCCGGCAACGATCATACCAACTATGTAATTAACGACATCCGCCCCTGAGATTGATGCCTTAAACAGATCAGGTATCTCCAGTATGACAGCGCCAAGAACAGCCGGTATGGACATTATAAACGAATACTTTACTGTAAATTTTCTTGTGTAGCCGCACGCCATACCTGCAGTTATCGTACTTCCGGATCTGGATATTCCGGGAAGTGTGGCAACAGCCTGTGCCAGTCCAACAAATATGGCATTTCTGTATGTAGCCTTTGCTACACTTTTCTTACCAGCCGGCAGTCTGTCCGCAAAATACAGGATAACAGATGTTATACACAGACAGATACCCGGTATCAAAAGTGTATCTCCCGCATGTCCTATAGCTTTGTCAAATGGAACTGCGATCACCGTCGTCGTAAGAGTTGACACGAGTATGAGCATAACAAACTTTCTGTATGCCGTACACACGATCTTCCTATACGGATATATCTTTCCCTCATTCGAGGTCTTGTTCTTTATGAAATTTACCAGATTGACACAGCAGTCTCCAACTATCTTTAATCCCTCTATAACGAGCTTCTTTATATCTGCCCAGTAGACTATAAATATGGCAACCAGCGTGCCAAAATGGAGCAGTATGTCAAATAATATACCCGTATCGGTCTCCACTCCAAAAATATTCTTGAAAATAGCCAGATGTCCCGAACTGCTGACTGGAAGAAATTCTGTAGCTCCCTGTATTATTCCCATCAAAATTGCCTGTAATAAGCTCATGACCGACCTCCCTTGATCGATGTTTATACAATATCCTATGGAATTTTACTATCATTTTCTTAATTAATCAAGTCATACAGCGTTTTTAAAGCCGCCGACATACCACCGATCCTGTCTATAACCCTTTTTTCGACAGCCTGTTTTCCTATCAGGACCGAGCCCACATCCTTGGTCAGCTCTGTCGTGTTAAACATAAGTTTCTCCAGTTCTTTCCTGTCTATAGATGAGTGATCCACTGTGAACTGTATGATCCTCTCCTGCATCTTCTCTATATATTCAAAGTTCTGCTTAACTCCAAGCACCGCCGTATTTGTCCTTATTGGATGAACTATCATCGTTGCGGTCGGCACTATAAAAGACACATTTCCCGACACCGCCAGAGGAACTCCTATGGAATGTCCGCCGCCAAGCACGATATTGACGACCGGCTTTGACAGGCTGGACAACATCTCAGATATGGCAAGTCCGGACTCAACATCGCCTCCGACCGTATTAATCAGAGTCAGGACTCCCTTTACATCTCCGCAGTTTTCTGCCTGGGCTATCACCGGAAGCAGCTTCTCGTAGCTTGTACTCTTCATACCGGCAGGAAGCTTATCATGCCCCTCAATCTCTCCATATATTCCACATAACAGAATATAACCTCCACCTGGAACATCCATAACATGTATGTTGTCAGTGAGTTTTAACCTCTCAGCGATCGATACCGATTCCACTTCGCCTGCACCACCTTCCAACCCCAATCCACTCATTCCGCATCAGGGCAAAAATTAAGAAGGGCTGAGCCCTTCTTAACTTAATATGGTATAAATAATGTATTTATATTCATTACATTACAAGCACGATATCGTTTGTATCAGCAAGCTTGTCAGCAGGGATATAATTGGTCTCAAGTTTCTCACCATTTAATGTGAGGCTCTGGAAACCGCTCTCATGTCCATCAGGATTCTGAACCTTGATTGAGAGCTTCTTACCCCTGAACATCTTCTCGATCTCAAACTCCTTCCAGTCTGATGGGACTGAAGGCGCGATCTTGATTCCGCCAAAGTCTGGTCTCATACCCATGATACCCTCAACGCAGCCAACCATGCATGTGGATGCTGTACCTGTGAGCCAGTGTACATGAGCGCGACCCTCAAATGGACTTCCAACAGACTCTGTGAACTGTCCATGGCAGTATGGCTCAAGCTTTCTGATCTCTGCCTTATCATTCATGGATGCAGGAGAGCTCTCGTTGAAATACTCAAACGCTCTGTTTCCATGTCCCATGAGCGCCTCGGCAAGTATTATCCAGCCCTGTGGCTGTGAGAATATACCCGCATTCTCCTTTGTTCCTGCATTGAACAGAAGCATGAGTGCTCCGTCAAATGCATGCTCTCTGTATGGTGGGAACATAAGTCTCACACCGTACTCTGTGTTAAGCTCCCTGTGAACAGACTCAAGGGCGATCTCAGACTGCTTTCTTGTGGCAAGTCCGCTTATAACTGCCCATGACTGAGGATTCAGCCACATGCTTGCCTCAGGATCATTCTTTGAACCGATGACCTGTCCGCCTTCCTTGTATCCACGGATGAATCTGTCATCCTCCCAGCACTTCTCCTGAATGGTCTCGCCCATCTTGTACTGAATGCTGTTGATATAATCTATGTACTCTGCATCATCCTTCATCTCAGCAAAATACTTGATAACTGTCATCGCATAGTAGAGCTGCATTGCAACAAATGTTGACTCGCCTCTCTTTCCAAGTCTCAGGCAGTCATTCCAGTCTGCCCAGAGTCCTGCCGGCATACCATTATCTCCAAGTCTGTTCATGGAGAAATCTATCGCTCTCTTAAGATGCTCATAAACTGTACCCTCATCCTTGTTGGCAAATGGAATAACCTCGTCTATGAAGTCAAGGTTGCCTGACTCAGCAATATACTTATATACAGTTGGGAACAGCCAAAGTGCATCGTCTGCACGGTATGCAGGATGTCCTGTCTCCTGTACATATGAAGGATCATCCGGTGTATCCTCATGACCTGCGTTATGTGTGAACTTTACAAGTGGAAGTCCACCGCCGTTGTCAACCTGTGCTGACAGCATGAATCTGATCTTCTCAAGAGCCATCTCAGGTGCAAGGTGGATAACGCCCTGGATATCCTGAACTGTATCTCTGTATCCATATCCGTTTCTCAGACCACAGTATGAGAACGATGCAGCTCTTGACCATATGAATGTCATGAAACACTGGTATGCATTCCATGTATTTACCATGTTGTTGAATGAATCACTAGGTGTGTGCACCTGGAAGTTGTTGAGCTTTGAATGCCAATACTCGATCAGCTCGTCAAGCTCCTTCTGACATGCTGCGGCAGGATCTGTGTATCCGGCTATGACAGCATTTGCAGCGTCATTGTCCTTCATTCCGACTATGAATGCAAAATCCTTTGACTCGCCCGGAGCAAGTGTGAACTTTGTCTGGAGTCCACCGCAGGCATTGCTGTTGTAGTTGAGCTTGTTGCCAAGATCTCCATTTATAACTCCGATTGGATTGCCGTAGCCGTGATATCTTCCAAGGAACTCCTCCTTGTCACCACAGTATGATGCAACATCACTTCCGGCAAGTGCAAAGAATCTTCTGTTTGCCTTACTTCCATTGATCTCAGCCTTCTCAACATTCTCATTGATGACCTGAAGGATCTTGTTGTTGTCCATGAAATATGTTCTGGTTATGAACAGTGTATACTGGAGATTTACCTGATCCTGCTCATAATTGCAGTCATTGGTAAACTCACAGTATCCGATAGCTGAAAGGTTACGAGGCTTATCAGAGTTGTTGGTAACTCTCACCTTCCACACTTCATGTGTCTTGTTAAGTGGAACATAATACAGCACCTCTGACTTGATATCAGAATAATCTGCATACATCTTTGTATATGCCGTTCCATGGTGACATTCACTCTTATACACATCAAGACTCTTGCCTACCGGCTGCCATGATGCTGACCAGTAATCCTTTGTGTCATCATCGCGAAGATATACATATCTTCCAGGCTGATCAAAGCTGTTAAATATGTATCTCAGTATTCTTCCGTTTGCTCCTGACTTCTCAAAGCTGTAGCCTCCTGCGTTGTTGGAGATTATAGCTCCGTATTCCGGTGAACCAAGGTAGTTTGCCCAAGGTGCCGGGGTGTCTGGTCTGTCAATTACATACTCTTTGTTCTGTTCGTCAAAATAACCGTATCTCATATGTTCCCCCTTAAATCTGCATTTATTTTTTAGTTTGTTCATGTATGCCTTTATTTACTACAATGCCCCGGAACCGGCCATATGACAGACCGGCTTCGAGACATCAAATTTACCCTTATAAAAAATATCCTTATTATAGTTTAGCTCAGAACTGTTATTTACTGTACATCCTTGAGACTCAGGCTTATTCTTCCTGCTCTCTCGTCGATCTTGATGACCTTAACGTCAACCTCATCACCTACATTTACAACATCCTCAACCTTTGCAACTCTCTTGTCTGAAAGCTTTGAGATGTGGATGAGTCCATCCTTGTTAGGTGCAAGCGATACGATAGCTCCACAGTCGATAACTTTTACAACCTTACCATGGTAGTTCTTGCCAACCTCAAGAGGCTCTACGATCATGTTGATCATCTCGATAGCCTTGTCCATACCTGCCTGCTCTACGCCACAGATAGAGATTCTTCCCTCATCATCGATATCAATCTTAACACCTGTCTCCTCTATGATAGTGTTGATAGTCTTACCTCTCTGTCCGATAACCTCACCGATCTTCTCTGGATCTATCTTGATCTGCTTGATCTTTGGCGCGAACTCATTGACCGTTGGTCTTGGAGCTGCGATGGCCGGCTTCATACATGTCTCCATGATGAAGAGTCTTGCCTCACGTGTTCTTGCGATAGCCTCCTCAACGATAGGTCTTGTAAGTCCGTGAATCTTGATATCCATCTGGATAGCTGTAATACCCTCTGTTGTACCTGTTACCTTGAAGTCCATATCTCCGAAGAAGTCCTCAAGTCCCTGGATATCTGTGAGTACGATGTAATCGTCGTCTGTATCACCTGTTACAAGTCCGCATGAGATTCCGGCAACCATAGCCTTGATAGGAACACCGGCAGCCATGAGTGACATACATGATGAACATGTTGATGCCATTGATGTTGAACCATTTGACTCAAATGTCTCTGATACGGTTCTGATCGCATATGGGAACTCTTCCTCACTTGGAAGTACAGGAAGAAGTGCTCTCTCAGCAAGTGCACCGTGTCCAATCTCTCTACGTCCAGGTCCTCTTGAAACCTTTGTCTCTCCTACTGAGTATGAAGGGAAGTTGTAGTGGTGCATATATCTCTTGGATGTAACGTTCTCGTCAAGTCCGTCAACTCTCTGGATCTCAGAAAGTGGAGCAAGTGTACATACGTTACAGATCTGTGTCTGTCCTCTTGTAAACATAGCTGAGCCGTGGACTCTAGGAATGATGTCAACCTCAGCAGCAAGTGGTCTGATCTGGTTGATAGCTCGTCCATCAGGTCTCTTGTGATCCTTGAGGATCATCTTTCTTACTGTCTTCTTCTGATACTGGTATATAGCGTCTGGAAGGACTGCAAGCCACTCCTCGTTGTCTGCAAATGCCTCCTCAAGCTTCTCTGTGATCTGTCTGATGTTCTCCTCACGAACCTGCTTCTCGTCTGAGAATACAGCCTCCTCCATAGCCTCTGGAGGAACGATCTCCTTGATCGCTGCAAAGAGCTCCTCTGGAACTGCACAGCTTACATATGAATGCTTTGGCTTTCCAACCTCAGCTACTATCTCATTGATAAATGCGATGATGTCCTGGTTGATATCATGAGCCATGTAGATAGCTTCGATCATCTTAGCCTCAGGTACAATATTTGCACCGGCCTCGATCATGATAACCTTCTGTGATGTAGATGCAACTGTGAGCTTCAGATCACCCTCATCCCACTGCTTCTGTGTTGGGTTGATGATGAACTCTCCGTCGATGAGACCTACCTGTGTCATGGCACATGGTCCGTCAAATGGAACGTCTGATATACATGTTGCGATAGATGATCCGAGCATTGCAACCAGCTCCGGTCTGCACTCTGGATCTACTGACATAACAAGGTTGTTGAGTGTTACGTCATTTCTATAATCCTTAGGGAAAAGAGGTCTCATAGGTCTGTCGATTACTCGTGATGTGAGGACAGCGTTCTCTGATGCCTTACCCTCTCTCTTATTGAATCCTCCAGGTATCTTTCCTACTGAATATAACTTCTCCTCATACTCTACTGAAAGTGGGAAGAAATCGATTCCGTCTCTTGGCTTCTCTGAAGCTGTACATGTTGAAAGCACTGTTGTGTCACCGTACTTGATAAATGCAGCACCATTTGCCTGTGCAGCTACTCTGTTGATATCAACAGTGAGCATTCTGCCAGCGATCTCTTTCTGGTATCTCTTGAATTCCTTACTCATCTCAAAATCTCCTTGATTTAATATTTATTTGTATTGTGGAAGACGTCGAAACAACTATAAAAAACACCATGTCTTATAACCTTTTTGCCATCTTTCAGCGATGATCCATGATATTCTTTATAGAAGTCTCGATATGTCATTCCACAATCTTTTAAATTTTATCATACGAATATAAAAAATACAATATCCAAACACCTCTGTTTACACTATTTGATACCATAAAAATGTGTCCGGGCAAATAAAAAGGAATCATGCGTGTACACATGATTCCCATAATTGTTATTGTATTAAGGCTCGAATAGAAATTACTTTCTAAGTCCAAGGCTCTCGATGAGCTTTCTGTATGCCTCGATATCCTTGCTCTTGAGGTATGCAAGAAGGTTTCTTCTCTGACCAACCATCTTAAGAAGACCACGGTTTGAGTGATGATCCTTTGGATTAGCCTTGAAATGTCCGTTGAGATCGTTGATTCTTGCTGTAAGAAGTGCGATCTGAACCTCTGTTGAACCTGTGTCGTTTGCATCCTTGCCGTACTTAGCTACGATTTCCTGCTTCTGCTCTTTTGTTATCATAATAACAATCCTCCTATAAAATAATATACATGACTGACACCGGGCAAAAGGCCTAGAGGTGTCCTCAAACTAAGTGTCAGTTGACCTTGTGTAGGATAACATATGTGTCTGGTTTTGTAAAGAGGAAATTAATCCGCAATTTCATACTGCAAAAATGCATAGTGCAGCCTTGTTCCTTCCGCTATACTTTCCGGAAGCAGCGCCCTTGCAACGAGCTTTGTCTCACCGCCAAGATCATTCTCATCAGCAAGATTTGCGTAATCTCCGTCTATCGATTTTACTATATAATATTTCTCCATTTTCTTGACCACCTTATGTCCGGCTGTGCTTTCAGCCGTGTTCTTTCATTCATTTCATAGATATTTTAATATATAACATATTTCATTACAACCCCGGCCGGTAATATTCCCAGTTTGACATTCACCTTATACGCTTTCACACTTTACAGCATCCCAACTTATTTCTTGTTATCACAAACTTATCTATGCTATAATAGTGCGCGCGGACATTTGCGCTGCAGGATTCTGCAGTTCATTTGCCGAATAGAGAGCGGCAGGTTTCGCCGCATTTGAAAGGAGATATATTATGGCAGGTTCCACCATAGGAAATAAATTTACCATCACCACATGGGGAGAATCCCACGGAAAGGCTCTGGGAGTTGTCGTTGACGGCTGCCCTGCCGGTCTTCCACTGTGTGAGGAAGATATACAGGTATTTCTGGATCGCAGAAAACCCGGATTTTCACAGTTCTCAACGCCTAGAAAGGAATCCGATACCATAGAGATACTGTCAGGAATTTTCGAGGGAAAGACAACCGGAACTCCTATATCCATGATGGTGAGAAATACATCCCAGCGCTCCGGGGATTACGGAGATATCGCCACATATTACAGACCAGGCCACGCAGATTATACATTTGATGAAAAATATGGCTTCAGGGATTACAGAGGCGGCGGCCGTTCATCGGGACGAGAGACCATCGGCAGAGTTGCAGCCGGTGCGATCGCCTCAAAGATACTGAAGGAACTCGGTATCACCATAACTACCTACGTATCTTCCATCGGTGATGTACATATAGACAGGAACAATTTTGACGCTGACTATATACTTAAGAACGACCTCAACATGCCGGACCCGGATGCCTACGAGAAGGCATCAATCCTTCTTCAAGACTGCATGGCGGAGAACGATTCCATAGGCTCTGGTGTTGAATGTATCGTGCATGGAATGCCGGCAGGTATCGGTGAACCGGTATTTGACAAACTGGATGCATGCCTCGCAAAGGCAGTTATGTCCATCGGAGCTGTGAAAGCTGTCGAGATTGGCGACGGCACCGAGGTATCCACTGCAAGAGGCTCATATAACAATGATGCATTTGTCATGAACGGTTATAACGTAGACAAGGAGACCAATCACGCCGGAGGTATTCTCGGCGGAATGAGCGATGGTTCAGACATAATCATCAAGGCGCATTTCAAGCCGACCCCATCCATCGCATCCACACAGAAAACCGTTAACAAGTCCAGGGATAACATAGAGGTCTCGATCAGAGGCCGCCACGATCCTATCATTGGGCCGAGAGCTGTTGTGGTCGTCGAGGCCATGACCGCCCTGACGATCCTTGATCTTATATTTGAGAATATGTCATCCAGAATGGACAAGATAATTGACTTTTATAAGTAATTGTCAAACAAACTGAAAATTGCGACAAACAATAATGCGATAAAATGTAAGTAATAAAAAACAGATGTGATATGATCCAGGGTGATTCCTCAAATCATGCCACATCTGTTTTTTATTTATCTATCTTATTTTTCAATCCATCATTTATTCAGTCCATCATTCTGACCTTGTTGCCTATAAGTCTGGCGCCAAATTCTACTCTTCCACCTTTTTAGGCTTGTTGATGATGTAAAGTCCAATTCCCACTATCAGACCACCGCCGATGATATTACCAAGCGTTACAGGGAGGAGATTTTTACTGAAGAAATGTCCCACTGTGAGCTGGTCACTTATCTGCTGTGCGGTATATCCATAGAGCTCGCATGCCTTGTCCACGTACTTGCTGTTTGATGCAGCCATCAGACCTGCAGGTATATAGTACATATTTGCAACGCAGTGCTCAAAACCTGACACGACGAATACCATTATCGGGAAGAAGCATGCAAACAGCTTTCCAATTATATCCTTAGCCGAAGATGACATGAGAACCGCGATACACACGAGAACATTACACATTATTCCCGACATGAACGCATTGCAAAAATCAAGGCCTGTCTTACCCATAGCCACCTTGATGGTATAAGCGCCAAGGCCGCCTGCTGAATTATCAAACTGACCGCTTCCATATATAAGAGCTGCAGTCACAACTGATCCAAGCATATTGCTGAGATATACAATAACCCAATTCTTGAGCATCTGCACAAGCTTTATCCTACCATCAATAACCGCTGTTATCATCATACAGTTTCCGGTAAACAGCTCTGCACCGATAATCGATAACATCATGAGTCCTACAGGGAATATACATCCTGCAAGAGTCTTCGCAAGTCCGAAATTGTCCACCGTATGCACCGCAAGGTTTGATCCCTCAGCTCCTATCGCAATGAACATTCCTGCAAAGAATCCCATCATAATCATCTTGTACAGCTTGAGATTTGCCTTTCCAACAGCACCCTTGAGATTATTCTCAATGATCTGTGCCGGAACGTAGTAATTGTTTTCCATGATTTAATTGTCTCCTTAGTTTATAAGTTATTTGTTAGGCCCTCGGATATGCCTTTGCATATTCTTCCTTGAGCTTACTCTGCTTATTTGTAAGATATATCTGGGTTGTCGCAATATCCACATGTCCAAGCATCTCTTGAACAGACTTTATATCCGCTCCATTCCCCAACATATGCGAGGCAAATGAATGCCTTATCATATGAGGTGTTATATCCTTATCTATGCCGGCCTTAGCCGCATAATACTTTATTATCTTCCAGAATCCCTGTCTCGTCATAGGTGCACCCTTGCAGTTGAAGAATAGATAATCACTGCCTCCACTCATATCATCGCGCACCTCAGTAATATATCTGCTGAGGGCTCTCTGAGCAACCTCCGCAACCGGAACAGTCCTCACCCTGTCGCCGTCGTGGCACTCAATGAACCCAAGCTTTATGTTGACATCCGTGAGTTTCAATGTCACAAGCTCTGTAACACGTATTCCTGTAGCATACAACAGCTCCAGCATCGCCTTATCCCTGATCTCCTTTGGAGTCTTGTTGGTAGGCTGGTCGAGAAGCTTGTTCACCTCACTTATGGTAAGCGTCTCAGGAACCTTCTTCACGATCTTCGGAGGCTTGATATTCTCCGTTGGATCCTCATTCACAATCCTCTCCCTCATGAGATAGGCATAGAATGACTTTATGGATGCAATGTTACGTGACACCGTAGCCATGGACATCCCCTGTTTTTCCATTTCCAACACATACGAAGTGATATAAGTTTCATTAATATCATCAATCCTCGTTATGCCCTTCTCGTCAAAATACCTGTAGAATTTTATCAGATCTCTCCGATATGATGCAACAGTATTCTCACTGGATTTTTTTACATTTCTTAAATAATCAACATATCTGTCTATGTATTGTTCCACTAATTTATCCCCTTAGTTATGTAGACTGAATTATATTATAAATATAAATGTAAATAAAATCAAACACTATTTTAACAAGTAAAATCAAGGCTTCACGGCATTTTTAGCAAAAGTACAAAATGCGGTACGCAATCTAATTATGTATACTACATATTGACATAATTCTTTTCAAAAATATTTCACATTTTTTAATTCTGACAATATTCCTGCAAATTTTCTATGTTTCAAATTATGTGATTGCGTGTTTATGAGCATTTCTTACCCCAATATGCGTAGATTGCAATTATAGTTTTGGAATCCACTATCCTGCCATCTCTTATCATATCGAGTGCATCGTCAAGGCCTATCTCCTCGGTCTCTATAAATTCATTCTCGTCCAATGCACATGTTCCTCTGGTAAGTTTCCTGCCTATATACACGCAAGTCTGTTCATCACTTGTACCGATAGCCAGAACTGTTCTAGTCACATACTCCACAACCTTCGCGGTAAACCCTGTCTCTTCCCTGAGTTCTCTTCTGGCTGCATCTTCAGGAGACTCTCCCTCATCGATAAAACCAGCCGGAACCTCGTAGGTTATATCATCAATAGAATTCCTGTACTGTTTTATCAATATGATCGATCCATCGTCTTTCACCGGAAGGATGCACGCTCCCGGATGGTGCTTTATCAGATCATATACAACATTTCTGCCGTCAGGCAGTTCAAGATAGTCGTTATATACATCAAACACATGCGCCCTGTAAGCCACTTCAGTTTTTATTTTCTTAAATTTTTCCATTTATCGATCACCTATCTTCCCGTTTTCATAGTTCATCATGCATACAAATTACGAAACATATACACCTCAATTATCTTCAAGCACCGGCTTGATGTTATCTTCATTATATGACAAATCATAAAAAGGGTTTGTAGATCATCTCTACAAACCCTAATTTTTATTTTGCGTAATCTGTCACGCGTGACTCTCTTATAATATTTACCTTAATCTGTCCAGGATACTCAAGCTCGTCTTCGATCTGCTTTGCAATATCTCTAGCCAGCAATACCATATCAGAATCGCTTACATGCTCAGGAACTACCATTACACGAATTTCTCTACCTGCCTGAATAGCAAATGTCTTATCTACACCCTTATGAGAATTAGCAATATCCTCTAACTTCTTAAGTCTTGTAGTATAAGTCTCCAAGGTCTCTCTTCTTGCTCCCGGTCTTGCAGCAGAAATTGTATCTGCAGCCTGTACCAGAAGTGCTATCAATGACTCAGGCTCAACATCACCGTGATGTGATTCTACCGCATTGACAACAAGCGCTGACTCTTTGTACTTTCTACAAAGATCTGCACCGATCTGAACATGTGAACCCTCCATCTCATGATCAAGTGATTTACCTATATCATGGAGTAATCCAGCACGCTTTGCAACCTTGATATCGACACCTATCTCTCCGGCCAACAAACCACACAACTGAGCTACCTCAACAGAGTGCTTCAATGCGTTCTGTCCGTAGCTTGTTCTAAATTTCAACTTTCCAAGAAGTCTTACCAGCTCTGGATGGATTCCGTGAATTCCTACCTCAAGAGTAGCAGCTTCACCTTCCTCGCGCATCATGTTTTCAACTTCCTTCTGCGCTTTCTCAACCATCTCTTCGATTCTGGCTGGATGGATTCTACCATCCACGATGAGTTTCTCAAGTGCAATTCTTGCTACCTCACGTCTTACCGGATCAAAGCTTGATAAGATAACTGCCTCAGGAGTATCGTCTATGATAAGATCTACACCTGTGAGAGTTTCAAGGGTACGAATATTTCTACCCTCTCTACCAATTATCCTACCCTTCATCTCGTCGTTAGGTAACTGAACTAATGAGATCGTTGTCTCTGAGATATGATCAACCGCACATCTCTGTATTGCATTGACAACATACTCCTTCGCCTTCTTGTTCGCTTCTTCTTTAGCTCTGGTTTCTAATTCCTTGACCATAACTGCTGTTTCATGCTTTACTTCATCTTCAACAGTCTTTAATAAGTATTCTTTTGCTTGTTCAGAGGTCAAACCTGAAATTCTTTCAAGTTCCTGTAAACGTTTCGCCTGTAACTCTTCAACCTTAGCCTTCTGCTTGTCCAGCGCGCTTTCCTTGTTAGCTAAACTAGCTTCCTTCTTCTCAACTGCCTCAGTCTTCTTATCAAGATTCTCTTCACGTGCAAGAATTCTCTTCTCCATACGTGAAAGTTCTCCACGTCTGTCCTTTACTTCCTTTTCAAGGTCATTACGTGTCTTAAGGGAATCTTCCTTTGCCTCAAGCAGTATCTCGCGCTTCTTAGCCTCGGCGGTCTTCTGAGCTTCGTCAATAATCTCTCTTGCCTGTGACTCTGCTCTTCCTATCTTGGTCTCTACTATGTTCTTGCGATATGCAATAGCGATAAACCATGTAGCAACAAGCAGTGCAACTACAACAACAGCGATTATTCCCCATACTATTGGTGAATTCACAGGAGCACCTCCTTATTAAGTTTTCATTGTACAAGAATACAACTATTTAAGTTTAATATTTTTAAGATGTTATGTCAAGTAATATCAGAGACAATATTTCGTATACACTCGGAAACCTTACGCCTGTCAAAGCCCTTGCTGTACATGTATGCATAGACTTTATCACGCTTTTCAGTCAGTTCTTCCACAGTGTATTTTTTTTGTAAAATGTGTGTTATCCTGTTGCTTTCGTCTGATATGTCTGAGTCTTCCACAGCCAGATCGATAATATCCTGGCCTATATGCTTTGCCTGCAATTCAAATCGTATGACACGAATGCCTTTTTTAGCGGAGTTTCTGCGTATATATCCACATGCATACCTGTAATCATCTATATATCCATACGACTTCAGTTTGTCGATGGTCTGATCCACGATCTCTTCGTCGTAATACAGATCCTTAAGCTTCTGCCTGATATCGTATTCACACTTGTCCGAAAATTTTATGGAGTTCACAGCCTTGTTCATGGCACGTTTGAACAGATAGTCCCGTCTGAATTCCTCAAGTTTACTCCATTCTATCTCACCGTCACAGGCAAGATGTAATCTTCGTATATCCGATGCATAGACCGATGAAAAAGGCTCATAGTCCACAAACAGACAAAACCTTTTATCATCGATCTTCCTGATATCAGTGACAGTTGCGATCCTACTCATCTGCTCCATCATCTACAGTGTTCTCGGCAGACTCTCCGGCAACACCAACCGCCTCTCTTACCTTCTGCTCTATCTCATCACAGATAGCTGTATTGTTCTCAAGATATGCCTTCGCATTCTCTCTTCCCTGACCTATCTTATTGCCGTTGTATGCGTACCAGGCACCGGACTTATCCACTATGTCGTTCGCAACAGCAAGATCAAGAATATCTCCAACCTTAGATATACCCTTGCCGAACACGATATCGAACTCAGCCTCCTTGAATGGAGGAGCCACCTTGTTCTTAACTATCTTAACTCTTGTTCTGTTACCTACGATCTCACCGCCCTGTCTGAGCGTATCAATTCTTCTTACGTCAAGTCTTACGGAAGCATAGAACTTAAGTGCACGACCACCTGTTGTAACCTCAGGGTTACCGAACACAACTCCAACCTTCTCTCTAAGCTGATTGATAAATATGACAACACAGTTGGTCTTGCTGACAACAGCAGTGAGCTTTCTGAGCGCCTGTGACATAAGTCTGGCATGAAGTCCCATATGCGAATCGCCCATCTCTCCGTCTATCTCTGCCTTTGGTACAAGTGCAGCAACAGAGTCCACGATAACGACATCAACCGCTCCCGATCTGACCATGGTCTCTGTGATCTCAAGCGCCTGCTCTCCGCAGTCAGGCTGTGATATGTAAAGATTGTCTATATCTACACCTATGTTCTTGGCATATGTCGGATCAAGTGCATGCTCGGCATCTATAAAGCCTGCGATTCCGCCTCTCTTCTGTATCTCAGCAACAATGTGAAGTGCTACCGTCGTCTTACCACTCGACTCAGGTCCGAACACCTCTATGATTCTTCCTCTAGGCACACCGCCAAGTCCAAGTGCTATATCAAGGCTGAGGGATCCTGTAGGGATCACATCTATATTCATATTCGCATTGGAATCGCCAAGCTTCATCACCGAACCCTTACCATACTGCTTCTCTATCTGTGCTATAGCGGCATCCAATGCCTTTCTCTTATCATCAATATTTACATTACCGGAATTATTCGCCATTGTATCTTCCTCCTAAACATATGTTCGATTATCTTTTAATATAATATTAGATTATTGCCACTTTGTCAACCATAAATTGGCTGCCTTCACTTAATTAATCAATATCTGTCTGGTATGTGGGGATCATCGGCATCAGAACAATGCCGCATCTTGAATTTTTCACTTAACATCTTTATGTCCGTCATTATAACACACTTTACAGCCATTAATTATTAAGATAGAATAAACTTTACCGACAAAGGCATTATAAATCGTGACAGGTTATAAAACACGCATTTCAAGGAGGAGCCATGAGCACAGTAGGCATAGTTTGCGAATACAATCCATTTCACAAGGGACACGAATATCAGATACAGCAGGCGAAGCTTCTAACTGGTGCCGAACATGTCATATGCTTTATGAGCGGCAATTTTCTTCAGAGAGGCGTTCCTGCCATAGCAGATAAGCACACAAGAACCGAGATCGCTTTGAGATGCGGTGTAGACGCTGTGTTCGAGATTCCATTTGTATACGCATCATCAAGTGCCAGAGACTATGCACATGCCGCAGTCTGCATGATGAACGCTCTTGATGGCATAGACTATATCTCATTCGGCGCAGAATGTGATGACATTGATCTTCTGCAAAAAATTGCCGAACTCACCGTCAATGAACCGCCACAGGTATCGGAATCCATAAAAAAATCCGTATCTTCGGGCATCTCATATGGATCAGCCAGAGCAGCCGCCATCTCCGAGTATCTGCAGAACCAGAACCTTACCGGTTATACCAGCGCTGATCTTGACCGTATCCTGGCAAGCCCGAACAACATTCTGGCCATAGAGTATATTGCTACTCTTATACAGACAGACTCCAGGATCAAAACTGTCCCGATCAGAAGGATCTTATCAGAATACAACAGCACTGCCACCGACAACGACATCTGTTCGGCCTCAGCCATACGTGAGCTACTCCGGTCAAGTGATGTTGAAAGCTTAAGGCGCCACATTCCTGACAGTTGCTACAACATCCTGCAAAACGCGTACAGAAAGTCATTTCCGATGTTCGACGACGACCTGTCTCATCTCCTGTCAGCACGAAGGATACTTGCTCCGTGCACGGATGACATCGTTGACATGGATAGAGATCTCTGCAACCGTCTCTCCAGGCTTGACGCAAATCTATCCTTTACTGAGACCGCAACAGCACTTAAATGCAGGAATTATACTCTCACGCACATTCAGAGAGGTCTGCTGCACACCATCACAGACCTGAGATGTGATGACTATTCCCATTTTAAAGAAAACGGCTGGATAGCCTACATCAAGCTTCTTGGACTAAAAAAAGATGCAGGTACCGTGATAAAAAGCATGAAAAAGGCTTCGCAGGTACCGATCATAACCCGTTCAGCCGAGATATACAAAAATACAGATTCCACAGGTCTGTCCATGTTCTCATACGACATAAAAGCCGCAGACATATACAGAAACATGGTATACAACAAATACAAAATCAGTATAAAGACCGATTTTGAACAACCTGTCATAGTTATATGACATATTCTTATTTATCATATTTGCTCTATAAAATGAATACAATTGGCATATGAAGAACGTATGTTATATAATTCTAACAGCTTCAATTATAATATTTGCATGTTTAAATTCAGACATCATCAGATCCGGATGCACCCAGGGGTTACAGCTATGGTACTCATCCATTGTGCCTATTCTGCTCCCCTTTATGCTGCTGACCGGTGTTATAACCAGCTTTCTCAGATCGATACAGGTATCAAAATGCTGCGCATATGCGATCATCTTTATAATAGGCCTGCTATGCGGTTTTCCCACAGGCACGATCATCATAGCTTTCTTTTACCGAAAGAGGATCATCTCTGAAAACGTATGTCAGAGCCTACTCCCGATGTGCAACAATATAAGTCCGATGTTTCTTTACAATTACATATACAGGGATCATTTGATGGAATATATATCGTTTGCACGGCTGATCGAGGCTGTATATCTTCCACAGATCATTTATACTGTAATAGCGCTTACTCTGTCATGTATGTCATCCCACCGCTCCAGCACTTCCACGGAGCTGCTTACTGCCGCAACAGTCCAGGTATCATCAGACAACCAGAGCCCCAATTCAGGGAATCCAGAAAATACGTATTCTGACATAATAAGCAGCTCGGTACACAATATAACTGTGATCGGTGTGTACATGGTCATATTTGCCATTGCAGGAAATCTTATGTGCAGATACTTTTCAGGCGATGCATGCACCATCATATCCGCATATCTGGAGATAGGCAGCGGTGTTCCAATATTATACGGCATGGATATTTCCACAAAAATAAAGACAGCCCTCATTCTCTCACTCACTGCCTTTGGAGGGCTATCAGCCTTGTTCCAAAGCCGTGATATGATAAGAATATCCGGGCTGTCATTCATAAAATACACAACAGGGAAAACAGTATGTGCCTTCCTGTGTTTCATTTTCTATATGATGTTTCTGTAAATACATCCTGTATCATCTGGCGTGATTACTCGTCGAGGAACTCCTCATCATCCTCATCCTCGTCGTCATATTCATCATCATCCTCGTCATCATAATCCTCATCGTCAGAGTCGTCTGATGAATACTCTGTCTTGCCGTATACATTGTAATCTGTGTTGTCATCATCAGCAAATGCTGAATCGTCAGCACTTGGCTGTACCTGCTCAGGAACGCCATTGATCTGAGCTATGCTTGAATCAAGCTCTGCCATATTGTCAGCAACTCTTGCCGCATTGTCCTCAAGAGACTTAATGAGATTCTCATAGTTTGCTCTCTCTGCCTGAAGCGTTGCATTTATATACTGGCTGATCTCTGTGAGCTTGTCCTTTGAATAGTACATAGAACCTGCTCTGACTTCCCTGGCATCTGAATTCGCCTCAGCGATGATCTGTTCAGCCTGACTTCTCGCCATGTCTGTTATCTCATTCGCTCTGATGTTGGCAAGCTCAACTATCTGGCTCTGATCAACCAGCCTGTTTGCCTCTGCAACAGACTCTGTGATGATAGAATCAGCTCTCGCTCTTGCATCTGCAAGTATAGCCTCCTTGTTTCTCATTATCTTCTTACATCTCTCTATCTCATTAGGCAGCTTGAGCTTGAGTTCGCCCACCATCTGCTCCAGATCTTCCTTTGGTACAATAATCTTACTGGATGACAATGGCTGATACTTACAATTGTCAATAAATATCTCTATCTCACTGATCATCTCTTCAATACCTTTTCTTGCCATGTTTTTCTCCTCCTAATAATCTATCCAAAAATTCTTCCTTCGTCTGTCAGTCTCTGTCTGTCGAATATCGGTCTCTCAATGTATCCCTGATCTCCTCCGGGATAAAATCATGTACATCCACACCAAAGCTCGCATACTCCTTGACCACGCTTGAGCTAAGGTACGAATACTCAATACTGGTTGCAAGAAAAACCGTGTCAATATCCGGGGCAACTTTCCTGTTGCTCTGGGCAATCTGTAATTCATACTCAAAATCCGACACAGCCCGAAGGCCTCTCACTATGACCTTCACGTCGTTCTGTCTTGCAAAATCCACCAGCAGTCCTCCAAAACCCATAACTTTCACGTTCGGGATATCTGAGACTACATTCTTTAACATATTAACACGTTCTTCCAAAGAAAACAATGGAGATTTTGCGGTATTATTGAGCACCCCGACTATAAGCTCATCAAACATTTCCGCAGATCTCTTAATTATATCCAGGTGGCCAAGTGTCACCGGATCAAAACTTCCCGGATAAATAGCTCTACTCATCTTCCAGTCTCCTATATATAAATGTATGTTTATTGGTCTTATATTTCTTCGTCTTATAAAGCTCCAGTCCCAGATCATCAAGATAATCAAAATTCGTGTCAAGATCAGACTCCACAATGACCATTGTGTCATCATCCATCAGAGGTGAACCTGCAAGTCTTTCAAGCACAGCCTTTTCCAGAAGCTTTCCATATGGCGGATCCATAAATATTACATCGAATGCCTTCCCCTGTCTCTCCAGCATCCCCACTGCCTGAACTGCATCCGCTGACAAGACCTGTGCCCTGTCGGCAAGCTTCGTAAACGCAAGGTTTTTATTGATACACTCTACTGCCTTTCTGCTGTTCTCAACAAATACTGCCATGTCTGCCCCACGGCTGAGCGCCTCTATTCCAATAGCTCCACTTCCGCTGAACACATCAAGGAACCGGCATCCCGGAATATCATTTGAGAGCATATTAAACAAGGTTTCTTTTATCCTGTCCGTTGTCGGTCTGGTATCCATCGAATCAACCGTCACCAACTTCAGACTTCTTGCACTGCCGGCAATAACCCTCATATTAATCTCCTATCTATATGTACTGTTTATTGTAAACGTTCTCCGCCAGACATTCTTATACCATGCCTTCTGCGAAATTACAAGAAGAGCTTCCAATCTTCACTCTATTTTCCCATTATTCTGTCTCTCACGTATTTTCCGGTGTCAGACAGATCTCCATCGGATAAGCTGCCCGTGGCTGTTGAATCGGACTTTATAAGTGCCGATGTCTCATTCTTGTTACACAGACTCCATGATGAATAGCTGAGATTATTCTCGTTTATAAGCTTGAACCACTCGTCAGATGAATCGTAATCAATACCTCCATTGCCCGATGCATCGCACAGGCTGAACTCACTCACAAATACAGGAAGTCCGTTGTCCAGAGCCGTCTTAACCTTATTTCTCAGGTCATCCTTGTGGGTAGCCGCATAAAAATGCACTGCGTACATGATGTTGTCATAACCGGTTATCGGATCCTGTGACGCAATATCGACATCCTGGCTCCAGTTTGGAGTTCCCACGATTATCAGAGCATCTTTGTCGTTTGCCTTGATGACCGGTATTATGGTCTCGGCATACGACTTGACACTGCTCCACTGGGTTCCACCATTCGGCTCGTTGCAGATCTCATATATGACATTCTCCTGTGCCGCATATTTCTTAGATACCTTGTCAAAGAATTCTTTTGCATCATCTATATGATTATTCGGATCACTATCGCTTAGTATGTGCCAGTCAACTATGACATACATGCCAAGCTCAGTCGCTGCACTAACTCCTTTGTCAACAAGAGCAAGTATCTCGTCCTTATCTCCGCCACTGCAGTATCCGTAGCTGTCTCCTGTATCCGTATACATCGCAAGTCTTATAAGATTTGCACCCCAGTCATCCCGCAGAGTCTCAAAGGCTTCCTTATTCACATAATCAGGGAACCATGTGATTCCATGGGTGCTGACACCCTTAAGCTGATATTTGTCTCCATTCATGTCCACTATATCCGTTCCTTTTACCGAAAGTTTTCCATGTGTTTCAAATGGGATCTCTCCCGGAACATTTGTATTGTTTTTCTTCTCAGTGGCAGCGGATTCTGTATTTTTCCCGCCTCCGCTTATTTCATTGCTGTCGGTCTTCTCAGGCGCTGAAGCTACCATCTTAAGACCATCTCCGCTGTACTGTGTGTCATTTACATACAGCACGTATTTCTCAACGGCGAGGTCATCTGAAGAGAAATTATATCCGAGGTTGATACTGCCCTTAGCAGGTATCTCCTGGGTGTAATCCACGGCCTTTATTGACACTGTTTTGCCTGATATCTTGTACTCTCCGCCCCATATCTGATCTACAGCCGGAGTTCCCTTATATGTAATCTCAAGCTTCCAGTCCTTTGCAGACGCAGATGTGTTGTTATATATGTTGATGCTCTCTGTAGCACACTTTTTGCCATCTGCCTCCCACGTGGTATCATGTCCTATCTCAGCATAGAAATCGCCTGCAATATCCAAGGATTGGTCATCCTGTTTTTCTGACGACTCAGTTGTACTGCCCGTATTGTCAGCACTTTTCACTTCTTCTGTGCCTGCAGAAGTCTCCTGCAGCGTTTCTTTCTTAACAGAATCACCTTTCTTTCCCGAAGCGATCACATATCCCATAACCGCTATAATTATCAGCAAAATGCCAATAATTATTCCCATAACTATCGTTTTCTTATTTTTCATGGTATACCCCCTTTTTTTTATTTATAATACAGGCATAGTGTACAGCCTGTCATCCCCTTTGTTTATCAGTTTCGCATCTATCTCCTGTCCATAGCGGTCGTATACGTCCTGCGCCGCCCTAAGCATGTCAGCATGATTGTATATATCCCCAACCTTGAACATCAGCTCCCCGCTCTGTCTTATTCCAAAGAAATCGCCCGGGCCCCTCATCTTGAGATCCTCACCGGCTATATAGAAGCCGTCATTTGACTTCTCCAGAACATTCAGTCTCTCCATAGTATCCTTATCCTTTTTTCCGCTCATGAAAATACAGTACGACTGGAGATTTCCTCTTCCTACACGTCCCCTGAGCTGATGGAGCTGCGCAAGGCCAAAACGCTCTGCATTCTCCACCATCATAACTGTGGCATTTGGATTGTTTATTCCAACCTCTATGACCGTAGTTGAGACAAGAATGCTTATCTTACCATCCGCAAAGTCCTGGAGTATCCTGTTCTTTTCCTCCGCCTTCATCTTACCGTGCAAACATACCACCGAAGTGTCAGCGCCATATCCATCCCTGATGGACTTCTTCAGCTCCTCCGTATACTCGGTCACATTTGCAACATCGTCCAGAACTTCGCTGGCCTCCACCATCGGGCAGACTATATATATCTGATGCCCCTGTGAGACCTCCTTCATGATAAAGCCGAGAGCCGTCTTCCTGTAGCTCTCATCCACAACGCAGTTCTTGATCGGGATTCTTCCCGCCGGGAGCTCATCTATAACTGAAATGTCAAGATCGCCATACATGATGATCGCAAGGGTTCTCGGAATAGGTGTGGCACTCATAACAAGCGTGTGCGGAGCTTCTCCCTTTGACGCAAGTCTCTCGCGCTGCTTTACACCGAATCTGTGCTGCTCATCAGTTACAACGAGCGCCAGTCTTCCATACTCCACCTTGTCCTGTATGAGGGCATGTGTTCCGACCACAACCTGCACATCCATATTCTTGATGCGGCTGTACATCTCTCTTTTCTCTTTCGCTGTCATGGAACCCGTCAGGAGTCCCACAGATATTCCGTATGGCTCAAACAGCGAACTGAGCTCCTTGTAATGTTGAACCGCCAGAACCTCAGTCGGTGCCATGATCACTCCCTGATAGCCACTTGCAGCCACTGCGTATAATCCGGCTGCTGCAACTATGGTTTTTCCTGATCCGACATCCCCCTGAACCAGCCTGTTCATGACATGTTCAGAGCGCATATCGTCAAGCATATCACGCACCGCATTCATCTGCGCCCCGGTAAGCCTGAACCTCAAGTTCTCAATAAACGTCCTGACCTCCTCATCACAGTTTATTATACATGTATTTTCTGCATACACATTGTCGTCTTTTATCCTGTGAAGGTTTGATATAAAGCTGTAAAATTCATCAAATGCCATCCTCTTCACAGCCCCCTTGAGCTTCTGCTCATCCTGAGGAAAATGAATCGAGTGGATAGCCTTTTGTATACCCATAATATGGTACTCATCAAGCACATTGTCATGCAGGTAATCCTCAAGCCTGTCTATGGCTTCCTCTGCGCCTCTCACAGCCTTCTGTATGGTCTTTGAGGTTATACCGGGCGTTACCGTGTACACCGGCTGCCAAACATGCGTAAGTTCGCCATATTTATCATCAGTGTAGTATTCCGGCTGCGTCATGGTCATCATACCGCCCTTATAAGCCACATTTCCTACAAACACAAACTCCTGACCTATATGAAAGAAATTACGCAAAAAAGGACAATTAAACCAGGTAAGTTTAATTGTCCCAGAGAAATCCTTTGCATACAATATTACTATGGTCAGTCCATGTACTTTTCTGACCTCCGCACGGCTGTTCACAACAGCCCTCACGGACTGCCTGCTTCCCGCCTGCAGATCTGATATATCCACCGGATCCTCATAGGTGACATATGTCCTGGGGTAATTGAGAAGCAGATCGTTCACCGTCTCTATCCCAAGCCGGGCAAATGCCGACGCAGTCTTGTCACCTATGCCTTTTATTGTCTTTATGGAGTCATTCAATTCCATACATACACCTCTTCACAACGGATCTCACAGATACACAGAAAGTTATTCCACAGATACTATATAATAGTATATCGGCTGTCCGCCATAGTAGCACTGCACATCAACGTCCGGATATGCCTCCTCCACTCTGCCAGCAAGCTTCTGCGCATCCTCCTCAGACACATCAGCACCATTATATATGCTTATAACCTCTGAATCCTCATCGACCGCATCTGCGATCAGTTCAAATGTTACATTCTCTATATCATTTCCAACACTGACAAGCCCCTTATCGCCGATACCCATGATATCGCCCTCCTTGATGGCCTTTCCATCGATCGAGGTATCTCTTACGGAATAAGTTACCTGTCCGCTTTTGACATTCTTGACAGCCGACTTCATGGCAGATCTGTTCTCGTCCACATCGACTGTACTGTCGAATGCGATCATGGCGCTTATGCCCTGAGGAGCATTCGCGGTTGGAATCACAATTATATTCTTATCTTCACACAGAGTTGCAGCCTGATTAGCCGCAAGAACAACATTCTTATTGTTCGGAAGTATAAATATATTCTCGGCATTCACATCATCGATCGCATTGAGCATATCCTCAGTGCTTGGATTCATGGTCTGTCCGCCTTCTATAACACGGTCTGCTCCAAGCTCTTCAAAAAGAGTCTTGAGACCATCACCCATGGATACCGTAATAAATCCATACTTCTTACGAGGCTCCTTATGCTCCTGCTTTCTGTGCTGTCTCTCTTCCTCCTGCTTCTCGGCCTCATCGCGCTCTGCCTGACCGATAACACGCTCATGATGCTCTATCCTCATGTTGTCTATCTTCATATTAGTAAGGTATCCAAGTGTAAGACCCTTTTCAAATGCCTGACCAGGATGGTTGGTATGCACATGTATCTTAACTATATCATCAAGAGATACACATACTATCGAGTCACCTATAGACTCGAGGAAGCTCTTCAGATCATCCTCCTCAGCCTCGCCATATGGCTTCTCAAGATTGATAATAAACTCTGTACAATATCCAAACTTTATATCCGCTGTGGATATGGAATCGTTGCCTGCGCCTGTGGATGTTCTTGCCACATTCACTGTTCCTGTGTTCTTGCTGAGTTCAACTGTAACTCTGCCCATGAGACAGTCGACAGCACCCTTGAGCACCACCATGAGTCCCTGTCCACCTGAATCGACCACGCCGGCTTCCTTCAGAACCGGAAGCATCTCAGGAGTGGAATCAAGAACGGCATCTCCATATTCAATAACCTCGTCACAGAACTGTGCAAGGGACATATCTGCATCAGCACACTCCCTTGCCTTGGACGCCACGCCCTTGGCAACTGTGAGAATCGTTCCCTCCTTAGGCTTCATGACAGCCTTATATGCAGTCTCCACAGCCTTCTGAAAAGCATCTGCTATAACGTGAACATCTATGGTCCTTGCGTCCTGCACTTTCTTGCTGAATCCTCTCAAAAGCTGTGACAAAATTACACCTGAGTTACCTCTGGCGCCTCTGAGCGAACCTGTGGACATGGCCTTTGCTATGGACTTCATATCATCAGGTGCCGCCTCAACCTCCTTCACTGCAGACAGGATTGTCAGCGTCATATTAGTTCCTGTATCTCCGTCAGGCACAGGGAACACATTAAGTTCATTGATATATTCCTTGTTCTTATCAAGATTATTGGCACCGGCAATAAATGCTTTCTTCAGTGCAAGCGCATCAATCGTATTACTCACTTTACTCTATCCTCCAAACTAATCAAGTACTTTAACATCTTCAACATAGACATTGATATGGCTGACCTTAAACGACGTAAAATCCTCTACCTTGTACTTTACCGACTGCATAAGATTGTCTGTGACAGCCTTTATACTAACGCCATAAGCAACAACTATGTGCAGCTCAATGACTATATCACCATTCTCATCAAAACGTACATTTACGCCCTTAGAAACATTGTCTCTGCGGAGCTGCTTTACAATTCCGTCCTTGACACTGACTATTCCCATTCCTACTATTCCAAAACAGTCAAGGGCTGTAAGTCCTGCAACCTGTGCAACAACACTCTCATCTATACTTACTTTACCGTTATCGCTATTAATATATTCCTTCATACACGACTCCTTTCTAACAAAGTCACAAGTGTTCATCATATCTACCGACTTATAAACACAATTACTCATCAATTATAGCATAAATCTAATTTTATTCTATAGTATTTCTTCATTTCCAATAAAAAATAAATATTTTGCTTGCATATGGAAAAATAATCTGCTATTATATGTCTTGTTGTGAACTTAGGAAGAAAGTTAGTTTATTCATTGAAGGAGGTGCTATTATGGCAAAATGTTCAATTTGTGATAAAGGTGCTCATTTCGGTATCAAAGTGAGCCACTCTCATAGAAGAGCAAACAAGATGTGGAAGTCAAATGTTAAGGCTGTTAAGGCTGTAGTTGATGGTACACCAAAGAAGATCTATGTTTGTACATCTTGCTTAAGATCTGGTAAGGTCGAGCGTGCATAATATTTGCATAATATCACCGATTCAGTTCTGGTATAAATAAGAGTGATGATCCTCAAGGATCATCACTCTTATTTTTTTATCTGCAGGAGAATATATAAGATAACAGCAATAATATAACGATTATGAGAAATTCCACAAATCCACTTATGAAATATCCTATAACCACTCCCACCGCTGTGAAGAAAAACGCAAATCCTGTGAATTTTTTCCAGATAAAAAATCACCACCATAATGATTTATTATCATTATATGTGGTGACTTTTTAATAATGCATTTCCCAACGCACTGAATCTTACTTATATTATATATTCTGATATTTATTATTCTGTGACAGATTCCTCTGACTGTGCGACATCATTTATCGCCTTGTCAACATTCTTCTCTTCCTCTGTCTTGTCCTTCTTGAACAGACCCACGACCTTATCTACGACCTCTGGGGCCATGTCTATGATCTTTGTTACGGCATCCTGGTTCTTGAGATTTACAAGTCTCGTATTTCCTCCTGAGACGACAAGAACAGCAGACGGGCTCATCTTTGCTCCGATTCCTCCGGCAGCTTTGTTGCCGTCCTGCTTATTGAACGCTCCGGCAGCCATACCAAAATTGACATCTACAAGAGGAATAATGATCGTGTCACCGACATACACAGGCTCTCCAACCACCGATTTCGATGATATAAAGCCATCCATTCCCTTAAACATAGAACCAAGTGTTCCCTCAATATTCATATTTGCCATATCAATTTCCTCCTGATATCTTTTTTAATCGAGCAATAGTTATCTTGACATTCTTGTTCCAGATCACCTTCAGCACGCTCCAGCCGATTGTTCCAAGTCTTATCCTGCCCTTCATGAACAGGTCTCCTTCCAACCGGGCTTCAGAGAAATCCGGTGTTATATCTATATTATCATAGTATAGCGGGAAAAGCAGGCTCATATACCCCAGGCGCTCACCTGTTGTTGCCGGGTCATCCGCACCATATATGATCTGCCCCTTAAGCTTTGTGGGCTTAAGATGCTTTAACACCTTTATCAGTTCAACCTTGAAAACTCTCATGGCTTCCTTTGTTCTGACATTGTGTACAAGCTTAGTATAGCCATCTTTTTTCTTTTTCAGACTGGCAAACTTCTCTGACAGATCTTTGAACTTCGATACAACCGTCTTTGCCATACTGTCTATCCTTCTGCCCAGCCTGATGAGCGGCCCCGGTACGGGCTCCTCAAATTCGCTGTCCTCAAGAAGAAACTGCCTGTCCTCCGGCTCCACCGATGGATAGTCTTCATATCCCGGACTGTCAGAAGCTTCTTCCTCTGTCCCAGCCCGACTGTATTCCCCGGGTTCAGAATATACCTCTTCTTCCGGCTCCGGTATGGCACTTTTTTCGCTGCCCATGATGGTTCCGCCAAACAGCCTCAGCCTGTACCGAAGGCCGTCCGAATCATACAAAACCTTAAAACACAGGACAAAACCAAGCCATCTGGCAGAGAACTTCGCAAATATGTCATCATCCTTCTTCACATACGCCCTGTATCTCACCGGCGCAAACAATACGAGAAGTGCAAGAAGCACTACCAGTCCCACCAGCGACAGGATAACTATGAGCAGTATCTTCAATATCAACCAAACAATATGCATGCTCCATCCCCTTAGACCCAGAGACTATCTGGTCACGATGCAAAAAATCTCTCCACATCAACATCCCCGGTCTTCTTATATATATCATCTATTATATCCCTGACAAGCAGTACAGCCTGGAATCTGCTTGGAGCTGCACCGACAATATGTATAGCATCGCCCATGTCAGTGTAGATCTTCTGCCTGAGTTCATTCAACTCATATATCTCCAGAATCCCATCTCCAAACAACGGAAGTGTGATAACGAACACTCCAGGCACATATTTTACTCTGTGGAAGCGCCTTATTCCTCTGACCATCCTTATGATCTGCCGGTCCCGGGCTCCACCAACATAAAACTTATCATCAATGACCATATTCAATCACCTGTAATAAACAGTTTATTCTTCCATCATCTGCTTTATAACAATATAGTCCGCAAGAAGTTCACTCTTTTCCCTGCATCTCGAAAGAGATCCGTTTACATATTCCCTTATCTCATCAGTGGTGTTGAAGAAAACAGGTATGTTGGAGAGTATCTTTGCCATGATGGCTCTGTTGACTGTCATTGAGTTGGCAGCAAACAGATCTGCAAACTCATTTGTCAGCTTCTCCTTACATGCAGCTATATAATCAGCATCCACATTGAGTACGCCCATCACAGCTATATTGTCTATATCCACAAACATACTTCCCGAGAGAAGCTTATCCATGATCTCCAGATCTCTGTATGTATCCTGAAGCTCATTTGCGGCAATATCATCGGTGTAACCGGTTGATATGTCGTACACAGCGGACTCAAGCATTACCTTATGCTCTCCTGCCTGCTCCTGTTCTCCGACGATATCGTCAAGGAGTGCATATACATCCTCAAGATGCTCTCCGTCGTCAGCGACAGCCTTCTCTATGACAGTCATCGCTTTCTTACAGCTCTCAGATACGCCTTCCTTTGAATCCAGCGCAAGCATCATAACATAGAGATCGTTTACAAGCTCTATGATGAGCATATATTCAGTCACAACCGAATTCAGGAATGCTGCACTTCTGTCCAGCACATCAGTGAGCTTTCTGTAACCATCGTAATCAAGAGCAGTGTAATCACCGGCCTTTAAGACCTCAAGCGCCTCATGTAGTTCATGGTACTCTGTCTCAAATCCCTCTGGAAGTCTTATGAGAGCAGTATTCTCGATCATCTCAATAAACTGGTCAAGAGACTCCTTCTCCACTCCATTATATATATCAAGAGTTTCTCCCAGAATGTCATAGAATCTGTTCTTTGTCATACGTATCGGGAGCTGTCCTATGATGGACTGCAGTTTGGAGTTGATGGCAACCTTGTCCTGATCTGCGAACACAAATCTGTATATCTCTTCTGCAAAGTCACTGACGCCCGCCTCATCGAGCTCCTTAAGCTCCTTCTGTATCTCCTCGTCAACATTCTCCGGATAACTGTATTCTTTCCTGTTTAAAATATACTCATACATCTCAAATGCATCCGTGTATGATGTGAGCACCTTCATCTTGGCTGTTATGGTGTTCCTGACATCCGATATAAGCTTCATGTCAGCATCCTCGCACACCGTCTTATCTCCCACAACAAAGTCGCCTATCAGCTTGTCGATCACAGCCTGGCACTGAGCGATATATGGATCATCAGGGACATCCCCATCCATATGCATGTCCTTGAGTGTCAGGTAATTCAAGGTGAATTTGTGGCATGCATATTCATAATTTGCTTTCGATGCCACCCCTGCAAACAGTGCAAGATTCCTGTCCAGATCCTTCTTTCTCTGTATATCGGTTATAAGCTTCTTCTCTTCATTATACATAATAAACTTCCTCTTTTATCTTCTTTATAAATCTTTGATCATATATCCTAGTTGTGTGTATGAGTAAACAGATGATCCTGACAATACTCCTTGTTACCTGTACACTTTGAGCAGTACCTGAACTGCAGATCAGGATAATCTTTGTCCGTTCTTCCACACACAACGCATCTGTGTCCGATATTCTCCTGTTTTGCTGTCCGCACCTGCCTGTTATAATTCCGCCGCCTCTTCATCTGCTTTGGCGAAAACTTTCTGAAGTTCTTCGTGCTCAGATAGAATATCACAAAGCTCACAAGTGACATGGCTATGTTCACTCTTCCCATAAATGTCTCATTGATGAAGTAATACGCTATAATGACGATATACAGTATCGAGAGATACTTCATCTTGATCGGTATGATCATGGCGTATAACACGCTCATGTCAGGATAGCATACCGCTATAGCAAGGAATATGGACATCAATATATAATATGTCGATGCATATGCGAAATAACCAGTCGAGCTCGCGTAATCATACCTTATGATATAGGTACAGAATATGTGTGCAAGCATTATACCGATCATGGTAAACAGCATGGAGCTGAACATGTACAGATTATAAAGGAATGTTCCGATAGTACGTTCCAGCAGAGATCCCAGACTGTAGTAAAATATCAGCATGATTATCGTGAATATATCGACACCGAATACCGGTGGTGTGATTATCCATGTGAAAAGTCTCCACACCTGTCCATGCATTACCGCCGCCGGATCAAGTGTCAACATGAACAGTATCTTTGGCTGGAACATGAACAACAGATATCCTATACCGTAGCCTATGATGAGGTATAATGTGAGGTTTCGAATGGAGTATCTGCCAAACTTCTTCTCGATCTTACTTATTATATTCATAGAAAAACTCCTGTCATACTTTTTTAAACTACACCTTTTGAATTATATAATATAAAAAATGAGTTTACAACAGTAGAATAATTAAGTTTTTCTAACCTGGCGGATAACAGCAAAATAGCTGCCAGCTATAAACCGGCAGCCTGGACAGATATCATACAGCCATGTGCATCCATCTACTTCTGAAAGTCCACATACTTTATCTCCATGTCCGCGGCAAGGGCCATCTTGTAGAGATCCGGATTGAATTTGAACAGATCATCCGGAGATACTCCGGTATTCTTAAGGACATCCTCAAATGTATCTCCATCCTGCACTGTATATATAAGAAAATCTTCCTCCATGATCACGGGAATACACACTTCATCCCCCGGCTGCATATTGTATACGTTGATGTACGGGTTTGCTGATATGATGTCGCTGAGCTTTACCTTGTATATCCTGGACAGCTTATACAGTGTGTCCCCTCTCTTCACTACATGGATAACTCCGTTACAGGTATCAAAATTCATAGCTTACCCCTGAAAGGCTTTTTTATAATATATTCACCTCCGATGATATAGTTACCTGCAAAAAACTTTTATTTTTACATTTTCTGGTAATGGTTAAGTTTTTATAAAGTCATTGTATTTTTTTAAACCCTACACTATAATAAAGTAGCTTTATCGGCAGAAATGTCGAAATCAAACACATTCAACACACAAAAGAAATTGGAAGGGTTGTTTTATGTACACATTAGGAATTGATATTGGATCAACAACAGTTAAGGTTGCTGTCCTTGATAAGGCGGGCAAGATACTTTTCTCCGATTACAAAAGACATTTTGCAAATATCAAAGAAACACTTAAAGATCTTGTACAGGAAGCAAAGGATGCCCTCGGCGAGAACGAGGTCAATCCATGTATAACCGGTTCAGGTGGACTGGCTCTCGCCCAGCTCATCGGTGTGCCATTTACACAGGAGGTAGTCTGTGTATCAGAGGCACTGCAGGACTATGCACCACAGACCGACGTTGCCATAGAGCTCGGCGGTGAGGATGCCAAGATCATATATTTTACAAACGGAATAGAGCAGCGTATGAATGGTGTCTGTGCCGGAGGTACAGGCTCATTTATCGACCAGATGGCTACACTTCTGCAGACCGATGCATCAGGTCTTAACGACTATGCAAAGGATTACGATACCATCTACCCTATCGCTGCAAGATGTGGTGTATTTGCCAAGACAGATATACAGCCACTCATCAACGAGGGAGCTACAAAGCCAAACCTGGCCGCTTCCATATTCCAGGCCGTTGTCAACCAGACTATATCCGGTCTTGCATGTGGTAAACCTATCAAGGGCAATGTTGCATTCCTGGGCGGTCCTCTTCACTTCCTCCCGGAGCTGAAGAATGCATTTATCAGAACTCTTAACCTGACAGGTGATGCCATCATAGATCCGGGACACTCACATCTGTTTGCAGCCGTAGGTGCCGCCATGAACTCCAAGCCTGAGGTATCCATGACACTTTCAGAGCTTATACATGCACTCTCACAGGAGCTCAACCTCTCCTCAGGTGTAGAGAGACTTGCGCCACTCTTTGAGAGCGATGAAGATTACGAGAAATTCAAGGCAGATCACAACAAGTACGCCGTAAAGCGCGGTGATCTCGCAACATATAAAGGAAACTGTTTCATCGGTGTCGATGCCGGTTCAACCACCACAAAGGTTGCACTTGTCGGTTCTGACGGTGAACTGCTCTACGACTTCTACAGCAGCAACAACGGAAGTCCACTTAACACCACCATCAGAGCTATAAAGGATATATACAGCAAGCTTCCTGAGGGCGCAGTGATCGCAGGCTCATGTTCTACTGGTTACGGTGAGGCTCTTATCAAGCAGGCTCTCTCTCTGGATTTCGGTGAGGTTGAGACAATAGCCCATTACACAGCCGCAGCATTCTTCGACCCTGAGGTCGACTGCATTCTTGATATCGGCGGTCAGGATATGAAGTGTATCAAGATCAAGAACGGCGTTGTAGATAACGTTATGCTGAACGAGGCCTGTTCATCAGGATGTGGATCATTCATAGAGACATTTGCGAAGTCACTGAACTATGACATAGCAGATTTTGCGCACATCGCCATCACAGCGAGAACACCTATAGACCTCGGTTCAAGATGTACCGTTTTCATGAATTCAAAGGTTAAGCAGGCGCAGAAGGAGGGCGCATCCGTGGCTGATATATCAGCCGGACTTGCATACTCTGTTATCAAGAACGCCCTGCTCAAGGTTATAAAGCTCACGGATCCTAAGGATCTCGGCAAGAACATTGTGGTACAGGGTGGTACCTTCTACAACGATGCGGTTTTAAAGAGTTTTGAGGTCATATCAGGAAGAACAGCCATAAGACCTGACATCTCAGGTATCATGGGTGCTTTTGGTGCTGCCCTCATCGCTAGGAACAAGTACAAAGAGGGATTTGTCACGACTATGCTCCCTATCGAGGAGATAAGAAAGCTCACATATGAGAGCTCCATGACAAGATGTAAAGGATGTACAAACAACTGTCTCCTTACAATAAACAAATTCTCAAACGGCAAGAGGTTCATCACCGGAAACAGATGTGAGAAGGGTGTAGGTCTGAAGAAGAACGCAGACAACATCCCTAACCTCTTTGAATATAAGCTTGGAAGAATATTTGGCTATGAGTCACTTAAGCCTGAGGAGGCAAAGCGCGGCGTGATAGGTGTTCCACGTGTACTCAACATGTACGAAAACTATCCTTTCTGGCACACATTCCTCACAAAGCTTGGATTCTCAGTTGTACTGTCTCCAAAGTCATCGAGAAACATATACAGCCTGGGTATCGAATCCATACCTAGTGAGTCAGAGTGTTACCCTGCCAAGATCTCACACGGACACGTTATGTGGCTGCTGAAAAATGGAATCAAGTCCATCTTCTACCCATGTGTACCATATGAAATGAACGAGACTCCTGAGGCAAACAATCACTACAACTGTCCTATCGTTGCTTCTTATGCAGAGAACATCAAGAACAACATGGAGGAACTCAAGGCTGACGACATAACATTCATCAGACCATTTGTGGCCCTGGACAACGAGGAAGCTCTCGTAAAACGTATGTACCGTGAGATGTCCAAGTACTATGATGTGACAATGGACGAGATTGGAAGCGCCATACATGCGGCGTACGCAGAGGCAGAGAAAGTCAAGGAAGATGTACGTGCAAAAGGCGAAGAAACCCTCAGATACATTGATGAACATGACATGCTCGGCATAGTTCTGGCTGGTCGTCCATATCATCTGGACCCTGAGATCAACCATGGTCTCCCAGAGCTCATCAACTCATACAAGATTGCTGTATTTACCGAGGATTCAGTCGCACACCTTGGCAAGGTCGAGAGACCTCTTATTGTCTCCGACCAGTGGATGTACCACTCAAGACTGTACAAGGCAGCCAACTACGTCAAGACCTGTGACAACTTAGAGCTCATACAGCTCAACTCATTCGGCTGTGGTCTGGACGCTGTAACAACTGACTGTGTCAACGATATACTTACCAAGTCAGGCAAGATATACACTGTCCTCAAGATCGATGAGGTCAGCAACTTAGGTGCAGCAAGGATCAGAATCAGATCCCTCATAAGCGCGGTCAACTCAAGACATGAACAGCACTACAAGACATGTCCGTCAAGCAGTGCCATCAACAGAATAGAATTTACCAAGGAGATGAAGAAAGACTATACAGTTCTTGCACCTCAGATGTCTCCTATCCATTTCGATCTTCTTGCACCTGCATTCAAGTGCATGGGAATCAACATTGAGATCCTGCCGGATGCAACCAAGGAGACGATAGATGTTGGTCTGAAATATGTAAACAACGACGCATGCTACCCATCTCTTATCGTTGTAGGACAGATGATGAGCGCCATAACATCAGGAAAGTACGATGTAAACAAGCTTGCTGTCATCATGAGCCAGACAGGAGGCGGATGCCGTGCAACCAACTATGTTGGATTTATCAGACGTGCTCTCTCAAAGGCTGGTTACGGACAGATTCCTGTAATAGCGTTGTCAGCCCAAGGCTTTGAGAAGAACTCAGGCTTTAAGATAAGCTACAAGGTAGTAAAGCGTGCTATGCAGGCTCTGATATACGGTGATGTGTTCATGAGATGTCTGTACAGGACAAGACCTTATGAGAAGGAAAAGGGCTCGGCAAATGCACTCCACGAGAAGTGGAAGAAGATATGTCTGGAAAGTCTCACAAAGACCGGAAGCAATGCAGTTTTCAAGAAAAATATACAGGGAATCGTCCACGACTTCGACACTCTTCCACTCCTTGATATCAAAAAGCCTAGAGTAGGTATAGTCGGAGAAATCCTAGTAAAATTCCTGCCATCAGCCAACAACCATCTGGTTGACCTGCTCGAGGCAGAAGGTGCAGAGGCAGTTATGCCGGATCTTCTGGACTTCTTCATGTACTGCTTCTACAACAACAATTACAACTATGAGTTCCTCGGCAAGACCAAGAAGGGCGCCATAGTCAGCAACACTGTTATAAAGGTTCTGGAGTCTTTCAGAAAACCTGCTAGGGATGCACTTGAGAAGAGTAAGCGTTTCGAGGCCCCAGCTCATATTGAAAAACTTGCCGAGTATGCAAGGCCTATCGTATCCATAGGAAACCAGAATGGTGAGGGATGGTTCCTTACAGGCGAGATGATCGAGCTCATAAAGAGCGGTGCCCCTAACATCGTGTGCGCTCAGCCATTTGCATGTCTGCCTAACCATATCGTAGGCAAGGGTGTTATCAAGCATCTGCGTGAAGCATATCCTGAGGCAAACATCGTGGCAGTCGACTATGATCCTGGTGCATCCGAGGTTAACCAGGTCAACAGAATCAAGCTCATGCTTGCCGCTGCGAACAAGAATATGAAGAAATAAATAATCTCATATTATAATTTATATAATGCTAAAATGGCACATCACATACAGAATAATATTCCGTATACGATGTGCCATTTCACGTTTTAATTCAAGTTATACCCAGAGGCTTTACGCTCTCCTCCTCCAGCTTATTCTCATCCCGCTGTGATCCTTTACACGAGCTTCCTGTAAATGGGGTTATTCAATCTCTTAGTTCATGAACAACTGATCTACTAGATCCAGGCTTTTATCCTTTTCCTGGGAACCAGATTCTCTATCTCAGGGTGATTATCGATACGTCCTGTGCCCACATCTCTCCTGATCTGTCTGAAACCCATGTCGTAGAATTTGGCAGATATATCAGAAACAGAAACCACTCCTTCATATCTAAAGCATTCCCTGACTGCCCTTGCAAATATATCCGGCTTCTCCCCAGCTATCATCAACATATCTCTAAGCTTATCATTTAATGGAGGTTTTTCATATGATTTCTTACAGACCATTTTATGAAACACTATACAAAAAGAAACACAATGCATAATCACATTGCAGTTCTCCCACTGATACTAGATTTATATATATTATTTTATGCTATGGTATACTCCTTCCTGCTGCAATCCTTGAAAAGCTCGTCATCAAGCTTTCTCTGTATCTGCGAGCGGATAAAACGTACTCCCATCCGGTTTTCGGCTGCCTCCTTTGCAAGCCTGTGTTTTGTTTTTGCCGACAATTTCAGCCGCACCCCGTAATAGTCGGCAAGCTTGTCAACCGGGCTGATACCCTTGGTATTTAAGATGGCGTAGAAATCATCTTCTGTCATCTCACGCAGCTGCACTATAGTGGCTATACGTCCCGCGACCTCACTTCTGACATTTGCATACTGTACCAGGTCTTCCTGAGTGAATGTGCTTTTATAACCATCAAATGATTCGTCAGCGGGGGCAGATTCAAACCCTATAGGTCTGCTCTTGTTCACCGCCATATTCTTTGCTCTGACCATAGAATCAAATGATCCTAGAAATACAAAGCTTACATTTGATGTATCTATATCAAGGGTGGGTTCATTGCCCGATGGATTGCCATCGAAATGGACCAGGTCACCCTCAAGAACCTTCAGCAGTTCATTCTGGACTATGTAGCTGTAATGCCTGTCGTCTGCATCTTCGAACATCTTGTCAGCCTCATCGAGCGCCTCCTTGAGCTGTCTGTATTTCTTTTTTCTGAAATCAATGTTTTCCCATTCCTTTTCAGATATCCTCAATTATCTACGCCTCCTAATTATATTTATCCGTTCTGTTATTCCTGACCGTCAAATCTGAAGCTGAGCTGAGTCTGCTTCAGTGACTTCACTTTTCGTTCTGTGATCTTGTCGTACTCACAGACCGAACCGCAGAGAAGCGGTGACGCGGGATCATAACATTTGCAGTTGGCCTTCACCGCATCCGGCGAGTAATTCGCATAACAGTATTTGCATCCATTCAGACAGGTGTTGTATGAACCAATCTCCACGCTCTCCATGCAGCCGCACTCAGGGCGCTGGGACTTATCCTTTGCCACCTTTATGTCACAACCTATAATATCCTCTATGAGCTTCTTGTCTATGCAGCAGTTGTGTTCAATTCCGCACTTCTCCAGATCCACCACCTCTGCACAAGTAGCCATCGACATTCCATGTGATCTTGCAATGTCCGCTATCGCCTTTGCAAATGCTTCCAGATCGTCGTGACTCATCTCATAGCTGTCCACAACCTGCATATTTTTCCTGTTCTTGGCATATATATCGACGAAGCTGATGACGCATTTCTCAGTGCAGCCATCTAACGCCTCCGCAATCTGTGTAAATGCCCTTATGTGGTAATCTGGCGTATATTTCTTCGTGAATACTATCGGGTCATATCTCCAGATGACCCGCTTTTTCCCTATCTTTCCGGCAAGCTCCTGAAATGCAGGAATGAGCTGTCCCTTTTTATCAGGCAGATTCGTCTCCATATCCTTGCCGTAACCTGTCAGAGTGAACTGGAAATAGTATTTGTAAGCATCCAGTTCCGAAAGCCTTGGAAGCATCGGTATGGGATTCTTTGTCCAGAACACAATGCAGTCAACCACCTCAGGTGAGAGGTCTATCCTGCTTATCTGATGCGCATTCATAGGATTCCTCACATACAGAAATCCTTCCTTTATTCTATTAAAAAACCATTCCGAGTAAAATGTCGGTATGTCCGTTCTTCTACTGGCACTGAGTATCATATTTCATTCCTCCGATCAACAGCTTTTCTGTCAACAAAATAAAGTATAATATAATTTCCCGTCTGTTATCAATATCATGTTTTTGTTGATTTTACACCTGATTATGTTTTGTCCCGTACAAATTACGAAGCAATTTTCAATATTGATTTTTGGGATAGAAATTTTCGTATCCATGTGCTATTTTGATACTTTGATTTGTTTTATATATGAGAACTCAATTGAGAAGGAACAAGATTCCTGATTCTCTCATACATACAAACCACGGAGGTGATGACACTTGAAGCAGCAGCAACTGCTTGAACTATATGACAATTACTCGGACAATGCATTCCGTCTGGCCATGAGTTTTCTTGGCAATATAGTGGATTCCGAAGACATTGTCCAGAATGTATATACCAAGCTTATAGAAAAAAGTCCTCACATATCAAAGGGATGTGAGAAGTCCTATATTCTCACCATGACCGCAAATATGTGCAGAAACCATTTGAAATCAGCGGCAAACAGACTGAACAGCAGCTATGAAGAGCTGGCAAACGATGATCTCACAAGTGGCTTCAATATGGAGGAACAGTCAATGTTTGCAGCCATAAACAGGCTGCCCGATACATACAGCACGGCCCTGTATCTGCACTACTACGAGGGGTATTCATTCAAGGAGATCGCTAAGATGCTTCATTTGTCAGTCTCAGCAGTCTCCATGCGGATATCCCGCGGAAGGGATCAGCTAAAAGAATTTTTAAAGGAGGAATAGATCATGAATAATAAAGATATAAACGAATTATACAAAGCTACCATGGATAATGTGACCATGCCCCAGGATGACAAAGACGATCTCAGGGCAAAGCTTGCCGAACAGGCTCAAACCGGCAGATCTGGTCACAGACTCGCCCGCGTCGGCAAATATGCCGCCATCGCCGCTGCCGTGTGCGCAGTTCTTCTGTGCATCCCGGCGACAAGAACAACCGTCTCAGCAGCCATAGACTACATAAAGCAGACCTTCCACCTGGCAAATGGTACCGAAGTGACATACGAGGAAAACAGTGAGGGAAACTCCATACAGTTCACCATATCTACAGATGATGTCAACGGTTACACGAAAGTTGAAAACGGCCGTCTCTACCTTGTTCTCGGAGATACCAAGGAAGATATCACCGACAAATGCGGTCCTGACAAATATTTCCGTCATGAGATCAAGAACGCGGACGGCTCACACAGCGTCATCCTCATCGGAGGTACACCTGATAGCTGCGGCTGGTGCGAGCTCTTCTTCGACAAGAATGGAAAATATGTATTTAACAACATGAACGTTGAAGACTACAACGACCCATGGCTTAATGACGCCCTGCATGCCGAGGGTGTTGACACCGGCAATCCTTATCTGGATGACACAACAACTGAGGATTCTTCTGACAGCGTATATAGTGTAGGCCAGTCTGTAGATGACAACGCCTCAGGAAATGCTACTTATATTGAGCAGTAATAAGTTTAAATTGTCTAATCTAAGCTATTTCACTCTTCAGGGGAACTTTCCCCTGAAGAGTATTTTATTTAAATAAGGACACAAAATTATCGCCAATTTGACGTTAAAATAAAAAAAGATACAACTTATTTTGAAATTGTATCTTTTTTAAGATTTGAAACAAAAAGCCGATAGTTATGTATCCTTTTTTATGAAAATCATGTTCCTAGAGAAAATCTTCCAAGCTAAATACACTAAAGGAATTTCTCTCTACAGTCTCATAGGAATTCCCTTGTCCTGAAGGTATCTCTTCAGATCTCCTATCTCAAGTTCTTTATAGTGGAACAGAGATGCCGCAAGTGCTGCGTCCGCACCGCCCTCTGTCAGGGCATCGTAGAAATGATCCTTTGTTCCCGCACCGCCTGAAGCTATAACCGGTATGTTCACGTTGTCTGCTATGGTTCTGGTGAGTTCTATGTCATATCCCGCCTTTGTACCATCGCAGTCCATGCTGGTAAGTAATATCTCTCCTGCGCCAAGTTCTGCGGCCTTCATAGCCCACTCAACCGCATCTATTCCGCAGTCGATACGTCCGCCGTGCTTGTATATGTTCCAGCCTGAACCATCATCACGTCTCTTGGCATCTATTGCAAGAACTACGCACTGGCTGCCAAACTTGTCAGCGGCATCAGCTATAAGCGTCGGATTGTCTATGGCTGCCGAGTTTACGGAAATCTTATCTGCACCCTCACGGAGTATTGCCTTAAAATCATCGACAGTTCTTATTCCACCGCCGACTGTGAACGGAATGAAGATTGTCTCAGCAACTCTTCTTACCATGTCGACAACTATATTTCTCTGGTCTGATGAAGCTGTTATGTCAAGGAAAACAAGCTCATCAGCGCCCGCCTTGTCATACGCTGCACCGACGGCAACCGGATCCCCGGCATCTATAAGATTTACGAAATTTACGCCCTTTACAACTCGTCCGTTCTTCACATCAAGACAAGGTATTATTCTCTTTGTATGCATGTCCTACACCTCCAGCTCTATAAAATTCTTCAGTATCTTAAGTCCAACCTCTGAGCTCTTCTCAGGATGGAACTGACATGCAAATACATTGCCGTGCTCCACAGATGCATGAATCTGTGTTGAATAGAATGTGGACGCTGCCACATCCTCAGGATTCTTTGCCTTCAGATAATATGAATGAACAAAATAGACATATGGATTCTCAGGAAGTCCCTTGAAAAGTCTTGCTTTAGGATTTATCTCAAGATTGTTCCATCCAATCTGTGGTATCTTAAGTCCCGGTGCATCCGGTATGCGGAGTATCTCACCGTCAAGAATTCCAAGTCCTGTTGCCTCCGGCGACTCCTCGCTGGTCTTGAACAGAAGCTGAAGTCCAAGACATATCCCAAGAAACGGCTTGCCTGCATCCACAACATCATAGATGACATTCTCAAGGCCGTACTCCCTGATCTTTCCCATAGCGTCCCCAAAGCTTCCAACTCCAGGTAAGACAACCTTGTCACTCGCCATGATCACATCTCTGTCCCTTGTGATGACAGCCTCCTCGCCGAGATACTGGACTGCCTTCTCAACACTCTTTATGTTACCTGCATCGTAATCCAAAATTGAAATCATCTGTCTCTGTCCTTTCAAGTCTAACATCTTTTGATCTATATTATATCTCTTCTCACTGGCACACAACTTCTATCTGTCACTGTAGTGATATCTACAAGCAAGAATATATACGTTATCATCATCTATCTTGTATATTATTCTGTCTTTATCATTTATTCGTCTACTCCAGAAGCCAGTCAGATTTCCAGTTAATGGTTCGGGTTTCCCAATGCCTTCATTTCCATTTCTGCATATATCTTCTATCAGACTATTTATTTTCTTTAGTGTCTTTCTATCCTCCGTCTGCCAATAGACATAGTCTTTCCATCCATTATCAGTAAAGACTTTATTCATCGGCAGATACCTCCGTCAGATCATGAACAGCAAAATTTCCTTTCTCAAGCTGGGTCTTTGACTCCATAAGCCAGTCATAGTTTGCTTTGTTTCCCATCACATATACATTTTCCATCAGATTGTTATATGCCTCTTCTGAAAGCATAACAACATTTTTATTATCCTTACGGGTTACAATCATGGTTTCATAATCATCTGTAACTTTATCCATATACTTTTTCATATTGTCGCGTAAGTTTGTATAATTAACAGCTAACATAAGAACACCTCCTCAAATTCATGTACAGTTTTCTGTACTTATATTGTACTGTACAGAAAACCGTACGTCAAGTACCTGTATTATCTTATGCCTATGTTATAATAGATATTCTGCTCTCGCATGTAATTCTTTAGAACCTCAGCTTGCTTCCCTTGCCGCCGCGCTTGCCCGGCTTAACTCTGGTAAAGATTATCTCGTTATCTCCAACCTTGAAGGTATCCTTTGTGCTTCCCACAAATACCGACTCAAGGACATCGTCACCCTCTAAGTTGATGAGCTTGACTCCCGCTGCGCCCTTGCCCTTCTCAGGAATCTCCGCTGCGTCAACTCTTATGTAATAGCCCTTCTCTGACTGTGCGATTATGAAGTCGCCCTCGGAGATTTTGCCGATATATATGATATCATCACCGACTTTTGAAGCATTTGCAGCACGCCTTGTGGTGTCAAATGCGGAGCCGTCAACAACCTTGGCAAGCCCCTGCTTACTGACGAACAGCAGCTTGTCAGTCACAAAATGCTCTATGCAGTCCATGAACAGGATATTCTCGTCACCATTCATGTTGCAGAACTCGAACACCTGGATTCCCTTGTCGGCAAGACGTCCTATGAGGCTTCCGCCACCCTTCTTGCTGGTGTTCTTCTTCGCCTGAAGCTTAATGATGTCTGCAACCTTGATCGTATACACTTGATTATTGTCAGCAAATACCGCTATCCTGTCAAGATTCTGACACTTAACAGCAAATCTGTAATCCTTCGTGATCTGGTCGATGTTCTTCTCGTATACATTTGCATCTACAACTTTGATGTAATAGAATCTGTCGAGAAGTACAGCCACATCTGTAGCCACGACCTCAGCCTTCTTCACAACAACAGTTCCATAGTTATGGATCTGAGTCCTTCTAGGTATGGCATACTTTGCCTTGATCTCAAGCATGTCATCTATCATCTGCTGCTTCATGGCATCCCTGGACTCCATAAGCCTTGTGTACTTCTTGATGAGCTTCTCAGCGTCTGCCAGCTCTTTCTTTAAGGCATTGATCTCCAGACCAATGAGCTTCTGAAGTCTCATGGCAAGTATTGCATCCGCCTGCTTCTCTGTGAAGCACAGGAACTTTGCGTCCGCCTCTGAGCCCTTGAATCTGAACTTGATATTCGATGTATCGCCGTGCATGAGGCACGCCTTTGCATCTGCAACCTTTGTACTTCCGCGGAGTATCTCTATGATCAGGTCTATGCAGTCAACCGCTGTGAGAAGTCCCATCTTGATCTCCCTGATCTCCTCCTGCTGTGCCAGAAGCTTTCTATACTTCGTGTCATACAGACCGTACTTGAAATCTGTGTATACCTTCAGTATCTTCTTGAGTCCCATGACCTCCGGCTTGCCGTTGTTGATGCAGTTGATATTCACGCCAAATGTATCCTCAAGGGCTGCCTTCTTATATAATATATTGATGATGTTCTGTATCTCCTCGTCAGAAGTTCCCTTCTTCACATCTATACACAGGCATTCACCGTTCTTGTCTCCTCTGTCCGCGATATCCACGACCGCTGGAAGCTCTCTGTTTCTGACAAGCTCTGCGACAGTATCAAGGAACTTGGCAGTGCCTCCGATCATTGTATATGGAAGCTCTGTGACACAGATACTCTTTCTTCCGTATCCGATATCCCTGACCTCTACCTTACCGCGCACCTTGATCTTGCCAAGTCCTGTGGCATACACATTATACAGCTCCTCAGGTGTTGCATTGATGATTCCACCTGTGGCAAAATCTGGTCCCGGCATGAGCGCAAGCAGATCCTCAAGCTGTATCTCAGGATCATTCAGATATGCAACTGTGGCATCTATGACCTCACCGAGATTGTGTGTAGGAATATTTGTCGCCATACCTACTGCTATACCGGTTGAACCGCTCACCAGGATATTTGGCACCTGGAAAGGCAGGAAAGTCGGCTCTGTCTCCGTTCCGTCAAAGTTTGGTATGAACTGATCCTTGAAGAACGGAAGATCCTTCATGCACACATCCTCTGTGTACTTAGATATACGCGCCTCAGTGTATCGCATGGCAGCCGCACCGGAACCGTCCACCGCGCCAAAGTTGCCGTGTGGGTCAACAAGTGGTATCGGCAGTTTCCAGTTCTGTGCCATATTTACAAGTCCTTCATATATGGAACTATCTCCGTGTGGGTGATATTTACCCATTGTATCTCCGACTATTCTCGCACATTTTCTGTGTGGCTTGTCGGAGCCTGCAAGACCATCCAGTGAGTAAAGTATCCTTCTCTGGACAGGCTTTAATCCATCCCTTACATCCGGGAGCGCTCTCTCTGTTATAACCGACATGGAATAATCCACATAGGACTGTCCCATCTCGCTCTCATAATCTACATTTAATATCTTTTCCGACATGATCTATCCCTTTCATCATACAAACTGTGAAAACACGCTGCTAAGCATTCCCAAATATCACTTTTATATATCTAGCACCGCATCCGCACTGTGTGTCTCTATGTACTCTCTTCTAGGCGCAACCTCAGTTCCCATGAGCGTCTGTGTGAGCTGATTTGCCTCAACACGGCTGTTCACTGATACCTGCTTTAAAAGTCTTGTCTCAGGGTTCATGGTCGTCTCATAGAGCTGGTCTGCATCCATCTCACCAAGACCCTTGTATCTCTGGATCGTGAACTTGTTCGTGTGTGTCTTTCTGTACTTTGCAAGCTCATCATCTGAGTACAGATATTTGATGTTCTTGCCCTCGCCAACCCTGTAGAGAGGTGGGATCGCTATGTATATATGTCCCTCGCTTATAAGGTCGGGATAGAATCTGTAGAAGAATGTCAGCAGAAGGGTCGCTATATGCGCACCATCCACATCGGCATCCGTCATGATGATTATCTTGTCATAGTTCAGCTTGCTTATGTCAAAATCATTGCCGTAGCCTTGCATGAAGCCACAGCCAAATGCATTGATGAGCGCTTTGATCTCGGCATTCTCAAGCACCTTTGCAACAGGCTTCTTCTCCACGTTGAGTATCTTACCTCTAAGTGGAAGTATTGCCTGATACTTTCTGTTTCTCGCGGTCTTGGCTGAGCCTCCCGCCGAATCTCCCTCGACTATGAATATCTCGCATTTAGACGAATCTGAGGACTCCTGCTTTGCAAGCTTGCCATTTCCCTCAAATGAAAACTTGTTTATATTGATCTTGGACTTCTCAAGCGCCTTTCTCTTGGAGAGAGCCACCGCCCTGTCCACTATATCCTTCAGCACATCATAATTTCTGTCAAAATAAACTGTGAGCTGTTCCTTCACGATATCGTCGACGGCCTTTGACACGTCCGTGTTGGAAAGCTTTGTCTTAGTCTGTCCCTCGAACTGAGGATCCGGATGCTTCACGGATATGATAGCCTGCATGCCAGATCTTATATCTGCACCTGTCAGATTGGAATCCTTCTCTTTCAGAGTTCCAAGCTCATTTCTCGCATAATTATTGATAAGCTTGGCAAATGCTGACTTGAATCCTGTCACATGGGTTCCACCTTCAGGATTCGTGATATTGTTGGTAAATCCTATGATATTCTCCTCGCCGTCCTCCGTCATCAGAAATACTATATCTGCGGCGATTCCGTCCTTCTCCCCCGATATGGCGACAACCGGTGATGTATGTGTGAGTCCCTGGGATATATCCTCAACAAATGCTGCAAGTCCCCCTGGCTGATGGAACACTATAGGCTCCTCGCCATCCCTCTTGTTCTGGAATGTGATCGTAAGATTCGGATTCAGATATGCTGTCTCTTTAATCCTCTGCTTGATGGCGTCCGCCTTGAACTTTACTGTCTCAAATATTGTATCATCAGGATAGAGTGTTACCGTCGTACCTGTTCTCTTTTCCTTGAGTTTTGTCTTTGGAAGCATACCATCAACAAGTTCAGTTGTCGGTATTCCCTTCTCGTATGTATCGTGATAGAGGTAGCCATCCCTGGCAACATCTACTATAAGCTTGTTAGACAGTGCATTTACAACTGCAGAACCTACTCCGTGAAGTCCGCCGCTTATCTTGTAGGTGGAGCTGTTAAACTTGCCACCTGCATGCAACACTGTGTATACAACACGCTCCGCAGGAATTCCCTCCTGCTCATGTATATCGACAGGAACGCCTCGTCCATCGTCAGACACGGTTGCCGAGCCATCCTCGTTGATGCTCACCCATATATTGTTGCAATACCCCGCCAGATGCTCATCCACCGAGTTGTCTATAAGCTCCTGTATTAGGTGGTTCAGTCCGCTTCGCCCTGTGTTGCCGATGTACATTCCCGGTCTCAGTCTTACCGGCTCAAGTCCCTTTAACACCTCAATGTTTTTTGCACTATATGACATAATCTTCTCCCATTTTATAAATATATTTGCAGATGCCAGAATCCAACAGAAAAAGGAAACCCTTAGAATTATAGCCTAAAAGTTTCCTCCTTGCAAAGTATTTATTGTTCTGACGTGTTATCTGCGCTATTCTCCGGTATCATTTCCGGTTCGCCATCATCCTGCTGTATAATATCAAGGTCGAAGTAGAATACCACTCCATTCTCCACATTGTAAACACCATAGTTCTTGTTGTGAGCCGCCATGGACGCCGCAACTATAGAAAGTCCAATACCGCTTCCACCATACTCTCTCGTCCTCGCCTTGTCCACCTTGTAGAACTTAATGAATACCTTATCAAGCTCATCGTCAGGAATGTTCGGTCCCTCATCATATACAAATACTCTCAAGTTGCCTGTGACGAGTCCATCCTCAGTCCTTCTCGGCTGATCATAGTCCTTATTCGCCGTCCACACTCTGACCTTGCCTCCATCGTTGCAGTAATGAAGTGCATTTGTAAAATAATTGGTGAATACCTGCTCTATCATGAACTCATCTGCATATACGTTGCACACATCATTCAGCTCATCCGCCAGCTCAACTTCCGCATGGTTCTGCTCCACCAGAATGGATGATGAATCCACTACATTCTTTATGAGTGCATCTATGTCAAATACCACAGGATGAACCCTGTCCACTCCAAATTCAAGCTCATTCAGATCAAGTAACTGTCTGACAAGCTTATTCATCTTGCCAGCTTCGTCCAGAATGACATCACAGTAAAACTCCTTGCTCTCATCATCCTCTATAACATTGTCCTTAAGGCCCTCGGCGTATCCCTGTATGAGAGCTATAGGAGTCTTGAGTTCATGGGACACATGGGACAGGAACTCCTTCCTCATCTCATCTATCTGTACCTTCTCATCAATATCCGTCTGCAGCTTAGCATTTGCCTGTTGAAGCTCTGTCAGCGTGTTCCTCAGCTGATATGACATCTCGTTCATACTGTCCGCTAGCTCACCAATCTCATCGTTGGATGCGTGATCCACCTTCACATCGAGATCAAGCTGTGCCATACGATTGGCAACCAACGCAAGATTCTTTATCGGCTTTGCAACCGCATTGCTGATAAAATAGATCACGGCAAATCCAAGTATCGCAACAACCGAGAATACAAAAAAGAAAAACTTTAGTGATATAATTATCGTTGAGTCTACGCTGGAGATTGGTTTTCTGATTACAACCACAAAACCATTGTCAAGAAATCCTACCACATCATAATAGCTGTTTCCGGTATTTTTATCATTTGTGATCTGTATATCATATTTATCTGTCTTTTCAATCTGCTTTCTCTTTATCTTCGGATTATCCGGATTTTTGCCACCACTGTAATTGAAGTAGTCCGCTATAAATGACAGGTTGTTATATACCGCAGCCTCCTCGTTCACCGTCGTGTACACATGCATATTCACGCTGTCGAAGATAAATATCATCGCACCTGACTGATTGATCACATCATTTGCCAGCTCTTTACTGTCTATATCCTCATCCCGACCGAACAGTTCATTGCAGGAATTGTACGTATCAAGCAGCATCTGTTCCATGCCGTGATAGAAATACTTCTTGATAAAAAGCATGGTTATGGCACACGACATGACAACCATAAATAGTATAGTCGCCGCAAGCGATAAAGTTATCTTTGTTCTGATAGAAGTTCTCTTTGATCCGGTCATCACTCCACCTCAAATTTATAGCCCATTCCCCATATGGTCTTGATATATTCGCCCTTATCGCCCATCTTGCTTCTGAGCTTCTTGACATGAGTATCTATGGTTCTGGCATCGCCAAAGTAATCATAATTCCACACATTGTTAAGTATCTTCTCTCTCGACAGTGCCACACCTTTATTCATGATAAAATACTGCAGCAGCTCGAACTCCTTGAAGCTGAGTTCAACAGGCTTGCCATCTATAGTCACCACATGAGCCGACAGATCCATCTCAATACCTCCGGCTACAAGCTTCTCATCTGAAGCGGCATCCGTTGTTCTTCTGAGTATCGCTGCAACTCTGGCAACAAGTATCTTGGGACTGAACGGCTTCGTTATGTACTCATCTACTCCCAGATCAAAGCCCTGGAGCTCATCGCGCTCATCTGCCTTCGCGGTAAGCATGATAACCGGAACCTGTGAGAACTTTCTTATCTCCTTAAGAGTCTCCCATCCGTCCATCTTAGGCATCATGACATCAAGTATTACAAGAGATATATTCTTGTCATTCATGAATATATCCAGGGCCTGTTCACCATCTCCGGCCTCAAGAACCATATACCCCTCTCTTGTGAGGAAGTCCTTGACAAGTTTCCTCATTCTGCTCTCATCATCAACCATAAGAACCTTTATTGAATCCATATCGTACCTCCACATATAGAATAATATCCAATTTATCTCAATATAACATTGATATTTGTAAAAAATGTGAACTGAGCATATTTTTTACAGTATACCACAGCCAAAAAGCAGTGAACACACTCATGTATCCACTGCTTTTCAAAATATTCTTCTATATCTTAAATACTACTGCGCTGCCTCTGTTGTCTCAACCTCATCTGTCATGGCCTCGCTTGGATCTATAGCCTCTGTGTTGGCCTCTGTTGTGCTTCCTGCCTCACTGGTTGCAGTTGTTGCTATCTCGCCGTTCAACGTTACATTCTCCTTCTGGGCAAGTGCATATACCGCGTCATTGTATGCTGTATACTTGCTCTGGGCATCTGAGAGAAGCTTCTGTGCCTCTGTCTGGATGTCCTTGTTCTTATCCTTAACAGCAGCCTCAACCTTCTGCATAGCCTCATACTGTGCATTCATGGCATCATAATACTGATCCTTGAGCGCCTTCACCTCGTCGGTCTTGACTTCTATAGCCTGTACGTCGTCAAGAAATGTCTTATAATTTGGAAGCAGATTGTCTGTCAAATCCTTGAGCAGAGCATCTGTATCAACAGCAGTTCCCTCAGCAAAATATGAGTTGAACTTCTTCATGATCTCCGCTTCCTCTGTATCCATCTTAGGGATATCTGTTCCAACAAACTTGATGAACTCATCCTTCACCTCTGATGCAGCCTCTGTGGTTGCCGTCGTCTCGTCTGCCTTCTTGTTTCCACATCCTGTAAATGAGAATGCCAGAACCATAGCCATCATAGTCATAAGTAATCTGCGTTTCATAATCTTTTGTCTCCTTGTTCTTCCTTGTTTTGTGTATGCCCTGCAGTCGCGTCTCCACAAGGTTATGGCAGAATTCGAATAACCTCGAATTCTGCCATCTCTTAGTATACCACCTTAAGACCACAGGTGGCAACCTGCTATTTTCTTCGTTTCTTTTTCTCCTTAGGAGGATTCTCGATCATATACTTCTCGTACATGTCCGGCCTGTGCTCCTTCGTCCTGGTGATAGACTGTTCAAGTCGCCACTCATTTATGAGCTTATGGTTGCCCGAAAGCAGTACATCCGGAACCTTCTTCCCCATGAATTCAGGAGGTCTGGTATACTGCGGATACTCAAGCAGATTGTTATAAAAAGTCTCTATCTCAGCACTGTCCTCGTTATTCAGAACCCCTGGGACAAGACGAGACACAGCATCCACGATAGCCATGGCTGGAAGTTCTCCGCCAGTCAGCACAAAATCGCCTATAGACATATAGTCATCGACTATCATCTCAAGAACCCTCTCATCTATTCCCTCGTAATGACCACACAGAAGAACTATGTCCTCCTTCTCCGAGAGCTCCTGTGCAATACCCTGATTGAAGGTTCTTCCCTGCGGAGTCATATATATGACCCATGGTTTTCTGCCAAGCTTCTCCACCAGTGCCGTGTATGCATCATACACAGGCTGCGCCTGCATGACCATGCCTGCGCCTCCCCCATATGGGTAATCATCCACATGATTGTGTTTATCCTGGGTGTAATCTCTTATATTTATAGCTTCTATATGAAGTTTTCCCGACTCTATGGCCCTTCCCGTGATACTCGTTGAAAGTCCATTCATAACCATCTCGGGGAAAAGTGTCAAAATATAAAAATTCATAGTCCGCTCCTAGTATATGTTCATCATCTCACCAAACGTCTGTATGCGATCAATCCTCGTCATCTGAATCATCTGCTTCTACCATCTCAAATGTTCTGACCTTGACCTTCTTATTCTCTGTGTCAACATCGAACACGAAATCCGGTACTACAGGTATAAGGATCTCGCTGCCATCATCCTTCTTAACGACAAATACATCATTTGCCGGAGTCTCCAGCACGTCGTCAAGGATTCCTATGTGCTCGTCATTCTGATCATATACATCAGCGTCAAGGACATCACAGATGAAGAACTCTCCATCCACGAGAGGAACTGCATCCTCCCTGTCAACAAGTATGTCATAGTTCTTAAAACGCTCTATATCATTTATGTTATCGTATTCTTTGAACTTAAGAATAACCATATTTTTCAAAAATTTGCAAGATGTACAATTAACCTCCAAAGTCTCTCTGCCATTTGACAGATAGCACTTCTTCAAGGTCTTGAAACGATCATTGTCATCTGTTGTCGGATATACCTTAACCTCGCCCTTTATACCATGGCTTGAGGTTATCACACCCACTCTGAGTCTGTCTTCTGTGTTATGTTCCATGCTCTCTCCTATATAAATATGGTAGCACGCTGAGGCGCGCGTACGTCATCAGGCCTACGCCTGTGACATATTAAGTGGTAGCGCGCTGAGGCGCGCGTAGGTCATCAGGCCTACGCCTGTGACATATTAAGTGGTAGCACGCTGAGGCGCGCGCAGGTCATCAGGCCTACGCCTGTGACATATAATATAAGGGGGAGTATAAACTCCCCCTCTTAACTCGGTAATAAAATCCTCTGTCATATGAAGATTAAGAAATACCACTTATCCTGCTTATGCAGTTCTACTTAATATCAACGACAACCTTCTTATCACCCTTTGAAGCAGCTGCCTTGACAACTGTACGGATGGATTTGGCGATTCTGCCCTGCTTGCCGATTACCTTACCCATGTCTTCTGGTGCGACAGTAAGGTCTATCTTTATTATGCCGTCTTCTTCAGTCTCGGTTACAGCTATCTGCTCAGGATGATCTACTAGGGACTTTGCAATGATTTCTACTAAATCTTTCATCTCTATACCTCCCAAATGGAACACCAGCCATGCAAAATCGACTTCGTCGATGGCTGGCGCTGCATATCAGCTTTTCATAGAAAAGCTGATACATCCGTAAAATTACTTCTCGATACCTGCCTGCTTTAATAACTTTGCAACTGACTCAGTTGGCTGTGCTCCTGTAGCTAACCACTTCTTAGCAGCCTCCTCGTCGATCTTTACTACAGATGGCTCCTGGTTAGGATCATATGTTCCGATCTCCTCGATGAATCTACCATCTCTTGGTGATCTTGAATCTGCTACGATCACTCTGTAGAAAGGATGCTTCTTATAACCCATTCTTCTTAATCTAATCTTTACTGCCATTGTTCTTGTTCCTCCTAAATAATAATTATCTTAAGCCAAAAGGCATTTTAAAACCACCACGTTTTCTCTTTCCACCCATCATGCCGGACATCTGTTTCATCATCTTCTTAGACTGTTCAAACTGTTTAAGGAAACGATTGACATCTGCTATCTGGACACCGGCTCCATCTGCGATACGCTTCTTTCTGGATGGCGATATCGGATCCTGGAGTGAACGCTCTCTAGGTGTCATGGACAGAACGATTGCTTTTGGTGTTTTAGCAGCGTTCTCATCTATCTCAACATTCTTCATCTGACTTGCCATGCCAGGCATCATGGAAAGGATCTCCTGCATGCCGCCCATCTGCTCAAGCTGAGCCATCTGATCAAGAAAATCGTTGAAATCAAAACTTGCTTTGCGGAACTTCTGTTCCATCTCTTTGGCCTTCTCCTCGTCGATGGCCGACTGGGCTTTCTCAATAAGTGACTCTACATCACCCATTCCGAGGATTCGGCTCGCCATACGATCCGGGTAAAATGGTTCCAGATCTGTAAGCTTCTCTCCCATACCTGAGTACAGGATCGGCTTGCCTGTGACTGCCTTGATCGACAGTGCGGCACCGCCTCTGGTATCACCATCCAGCTTTGTGAGGATGACACCATCTATACCTATCTTATCATTGAACGTTGTCGCTACATTTACCGCATCCTGACCTGTCATGGAATCCACAGTCAGTATGGTGTAGGCAATGTCCAGATTCTCCTTTATCTCTGCAAGCTCGTTCATCATGTCCTCATCGACATGAAGACGTCCTGCGGTGTCAAGGAACACCAGATTGATATTGTTCTTGGCTGCATGCTGTATAGCCGCCTTCGCAATATCCAATGGCTTGTTGTTGTCTCCCATGGCAAACACAGGAACTCCAACCTTCTCACCATTCACCTGCAGCTGCTTGATAGCCGCCGGTCTGTATACATCACATGCCACAAGAAGTGGCTTCTTGCCTTTGTTCTTGAACTGATATGCAAGCTTTGCCGCCGTGGTGGTCTTACCTGCTCCCTGAAGTCCACACATCATGATGATCGTGATCTCATTGGATGGTCTGAGCTTGATCTCTGTCATCTCAGAGCCCATGAGCTTATCCATCTCTTCCTTGACGATCTTGATTACCATGTGTCCAGGATTCAGACCTTTGAGAACTTCTTCACCTACAGCTCTGTCACTCACCGACTTGACAAATGACTTAACAACCTTGAAGTTAACGTCGGCCTCGAGAAGTGCTCTCTTGACTTCCTTCATGGCCTCCTTGACATCATCCTCAGTAAGTACACCCTTGCTTCTCAGCTTCTTAAAAACGTTCTGCAGTTTATCTGATAAACTGTCAAATGCCATAGACATTCTCCCTTCTGATATTATCTATCATCAGAAATCTTCGAGTATCTTATCTGAATAATTCACTATATCTTCAATTCTGCCCGCAAGCCGTTCATCCGAGTTCATCGTCTTAAGCTCATCCGCACATTCCTTGATCTTCTGAACCTGTTCCTGTGCCTTCATGAACTTATGTACCAGCATAAGCTTCTCCTCATACTCCTCGAGGATCTTGTCACAGCGCCTTACCATATCATATACGCCCTGTCTGCTTATGTTGTTGAGTCTCGCTATCTCTGAGTAAGACATGTCATTGTTCACGACATCCTCGTACACGCTCTTCTGATGCTCTGTGAGCAGCTCACCATAAAAATCATATAACATAGACTGTCTGACTATCTTCTCCATAACAAACTCTCCGTAACGCACTTGCATGTAAAGTGTTTTTGCTTTACCATGGGCTATTCTAATACAGGCGGGATGGGTTGTCAAGTGTTTTTTCTTGACAACCTCACTAAAATTCTAAACTATCTGCATTAAGTAAAAAATATTTCATTCCCATAATCACAAATCCTTCATCATTTCTATACGGCTTTTTCGTTCCATTTACTATAACAATCTTCTTAAATGAATCTGGAATATTCCTAAATGAATTAAATTCCTGTGTCTGTTTTTCTTCAGAAACCATATCATAGGCTACTTGAATATAATATCTCTGACTACCCTGATTCACTACAAAATCAACCTCAAACTGCTTGCGAGTAGTTTTTCCATAATCATTCTTTGCATACACATCTACGATACCAACATCCACATTGTAACCTCTAATAAGCAGTTCGTTATAAACTATGTTCTCCATAATATGAGTAGGTTCCTGCTGTCTGAAATTTAACCTGGCATTTCTAAGTCCCACATCTGAAAAATAATATTTTAAGTTAGCACCCACATATTTTCTTCCCTTAATATCATACCGTTCCGCTTTAGAAATCAAAAAGGCCTCCGCCAAATAATCAATATGATTAGATATAGTCTTATTGCTATAATTGATACCCCGTTCACTTTTGAAAGTATTTGATATTTTAGTTGGATTGGTTGGTGCGCCTATGGCAGAAGCAAGAATATCGACTAAAGTTCCAATTTCATCAACATTTTTAATGTTATTCCTCTCTACAACATCCCTGATATAGACATTGGTAAAAATATTTTTTAGATATTCTGCCTTTTGGCGTTCCACAGAAAATTGTGCTACCTGTGGCAAACCACCATATGTCATATACTCTTCCCAAGCTTCGTCATAATCTCCATCATACGCACTATAGAACTCAGCGAAAGATAATGGATAAATTCTTATCTCATCACCTCTGCCTCTAAATTCAGTTACAATATCACTGGATAAAAATCTCGAATTACTACCGGTCACATATACATCAATATTGCTAATCCTGAGCAAACTATTCAGTACTTCCTCAAATCGCGGCATAAACTGTACTTCATCCAAAATCAAATAATACCTCTGCTCATCTTTCATTGCATCCTTAATGTATTGATAACACTTTTTCGGATCCCTCAGTTCTTCGTTTTCGATGCCATCTAATGCAATCTCAATAATGTGTTCATTATCTACACCATTCTCTAATAAATAGTTCTTAAATAATACAAATAATAGGAATGACTTTCCACATCTCCTGATTCCTGTGATAATCTTTATCATTCCATTATCTTTTCTTATCTTCAACTGTTCAAGGTAAGCATCTCTCTTGATTTCCACTGTTATACTCCTTGTTTTTGTGTGTGGACACATTTTTTAGTAATTCCATTTTACTATCCCGTGTCTACTTAATCAATACCAACTACTATTTTATGTGTATTTTCACGTTTTTATGTAGCAGTCAACAATAAAAATATAAAAAATATCTACCCTATACAGATTCAGTTTTTTATTATCTATTTATATCCGCCTCTCTACTATCAAATAATTATCCAATTTGTATACATCTGATAAAACAGCAAATGGCTATGCGATTAACGCATAGCCATTTACGTATTATGTTGTTTCCCAAGTAGCGAAACAACTCTGTTATCATCCCCACTTAAGGCAGGCACTCCTTTGTTTAATAATATACTCAACACTATTTTATGTCAATATCGATGAAAATTTTATTTTAATATACCTTCCTAACCTTCTCCACGCCATAAAGCTCTTTGAAGTATTCCAGATCGTCATCCGACTTTATCACCATCACACCCACAAAGCTGCCGTCCTGTCTGTTCTTAAAACCTGCGACCTGCTCGCCGGTGCAGATAGAACACCTGATGACAGCCTCATGCATGTTCTCATCATATGGGAACCTGTTATCTGCATCACCACGTCCAATTTTATGCCTTGTTATTATATTCCTGATTCCCATTATGTCATCTTCTTTCTCTGTCCGGAAATCTGTCTGTCAAACATCACATCACTTACTTGTCACAGGCAGCAGTATTATCTTCACACTCACTGCTCGATCTGTCCCAGTATATACGGATCCTTGATCTTATTGTCCTCCGCAAAGAACAGTATCTTCGTGAGTACCTCCGATGTCTTTGGATCATCATCCACAAATGGCAGGAATATTCTGCCACGCCTCTGTGAGTGTACAGGAAGTATATTTATCATAGGTCCTGCCTCCTGATGCACCACTCCACTTCCAAGGTGAACTGTGTAATTTGCGCGCTTGCCCTCTATCACTGCGTGATTCTTTGTAAATGTGACATTTGTCAGCTTGAAAAGTGGCATAGTGAATTCTGCTATCGCCTTTCGCATCTCAACAGTTGAGTGTGAGGTCTCAGGATCCACGCCTCCTGCATGCGCCACGGAAACAGCCATGTCCACATCCCTCATGACCTCAGAGAATATGATGTCTGGGATATCCTTGATTCTCATATTCTTTCCTGTCTTTCTATCTGAGAACACCACCCATTCGAGGGTCGGTGACTCTATATCCGCAGGTGAGAACCAGTCTGCAAGCGCGTATATCTGTGCTACTATGTTCTCCTTGTAATACACTTTCTGGAGTCCGTCCTCTATGTCTGCTACCCAATGTCTTGACCTCAGACAGCCAAGTGTCTTCTTCGGCTGGATCTGATTGCCCGCGTATCTGAGGGAATGTTCCATATTCATTTCCTCTTCGGTCTTCACATAGAGTTCTCTGAACACCTGCTTGAACGGCTGGACGATCTTGTTGTCAAATACATATTTCTGTATATCGTGCCATTTGCCAGCCATGTACATGTGGAATGGATGTGCAACTGTGAGCTTGGTGTCGTCTGACAAATGTTTGTTTTCATCACCAGCGGTTGTTTCAACAAACACATTGAATCCATCCTCAGTTGCAAATCCAAGAACTACATTCTGACTAGGTACGCCAGCACTTTCGCCTCTTGCATTATCTAACTGCACATCACCAGCATCGCTGTTATTCCTCAAATCTACATTCTTGCTGTCATCAAGTTCATTTGCCCCTGACATAATACTGTCAGCCGCATTATCAAGCTCTGCCTTCACGCCATCCTGCTCCGCCACCTTGAACACCAGCGCAGCTACCATGTCATGTATAACAGGATTCTCCAGCATGCCCCTGATCTCAGCCCAGGTGTATTCCTCCTGGCTCTCCATCGCATCCTCAAGCATCGCCTTTGTACGCCTTGACTGCTCCGCCATCTGCTTCTTGGCATCCATCAGAGCCAATACATACTCATACTTCTTGATCTTTGCCGGAACGGACTTTAACTGTTTGCCGTTCTTCTCACAGATGACAGCGCATTTGCCGCCGTCCTCCATCTCAAGCCATACGGTCACTTCTCCGACCTCATGCGGCTGAAAATATTCTGTCATGCCCTGAACCACAAGGCTTTCCATACGTAGGGTAAGTCTCGTCACGTCCTGATATCCGGCATTGATCGCCATATTGCGCATAGCTGTAGAAACTGCTGCCGCCTCGCTGGCTCTCCTCTGTGCTCCGAACTGCCTGCTCTCCTTCTTGAACTTCTGAAGGAACATGTATCTGTCCTTTATCTGCTCCTCATTCTCTATCGGCAGGATTCCCACCGCCATGAGCAGGTCCTTGTTTCTCTTTGCCTCGATCTCAGCTATCAGCTCGGGCTCATCATATTTGCCAAGCGCCGCATCCGCGTATTTTCTCGCTCTGGTGTGCTTTGCACCATCTGAAATGTATTTCGCCGCCTTGTATATAAGCTGGAATCGCTTGTCACCCAATCTGTCATAGACTTCGGCAAACCACGTCCTGTCAAATGCCCCGTCGTTCAGCTCATCCACCTCAAGCGGTGTAAATCTCGCTATCATAGCCTTTCTCTTGTCATCAAATGACTCGTTCATGTGCGCCATGAAGTAATAGCATCCCGCAGTAAATCCATCCCATCCAAGATACTCTCCAACTAGATCTATCCACTCTGGAGAATACATAGCTGCCTCTATAAGCCTGGCATCACTTATATCCGTACCTGTAAGATAGGCCTTCAGAGTCTCCGCGCTGTCATTTGCATCTGGCACACACGCCTGAAGAAGATGCGACATACTGTTTTTCTTGCTGACCTTCTGACGGTTATAGTAATAACCGGTATTGAAATACGTTGATCTCTCCAGGGTCTCCTTGCCAAGGGCTGACAGTATCCTGACAAAATACTCCGCTCCGAATATTCTTGTAAGCCCGTATATATATGGAGAGAATTCTGTCTCTGTATCTCCCCTTGTGAGCTCTGCAGAAAGCACAAGCTCAGACATATCAGTGTACAGCTTCTTAGCTATATCCAGCCTTTTCTCGTCCGTCTCCGAGAACTCTCCTTCCGGACTGTGAAGAAGTATCTGCCTCACACTCCTCAGCCTTTCACGCTCCGTATATCCCCACTCATAGCCTCTGGTCTGCACCTTCCTGTTGCGCTCCGTTATAAAACGCATCACGTCAGATACACATTTGAGGCTCCTATCCAGGGAATTCCCCTCAAATGCCATCTTGTACATATAATCCCTGGATATAATGCCACGACTGTATGCGGCAATATAGTTCAGGAGACCAGGAACCGGCATGACACTTCCTGTGTGTATCCAGTAATATGAATTTCTATCATTTACAACGTCTGAAGGTATATTAAAGTTATGACACTTTGCAAGGGCATAGTTGTATGGGAACAAATGCCTGAAATCCTCTTCATTCTGCCTTGCCTCGTCAGAATCTTCTTTTACGTCCAATATATCGCTGTCACCATCGATCGCAAGCCACCTTGTTATTATCATGATCTGCTCATTTGTGAGCACACTTCTGTGATATATCTTTGAATCATCACCAGATATACTGCTGCCACCTTTATTCCCGCCAAATGTATATATGAGCTCATCGTTTCTTCCAAGCAGATAGTCTGCTGCCACAACGGCAAGCCTCCTCTTGTCACTATCCATCACATATCTTCTATACAGGAAACCAATTACAGCTCTGGCAATGGCAAGATATCCGAATGCCGGACATTCTTCTATATATATATTTCCAAACATATCCGCCATAAAGCTCTCACAGTACTTCTTGAAATCCTGTTTGTCACTGTTGTAGCCATTCAGATACACATAGAGTTGCATGCACATATACGGAGTCTGAATATTTTTCTCGTAGAAATCTACCCACAATTCCTCACATGCCACTTTGTCACGGTTCACATATATGTTTCCACCTGCCTCACCAAGCAGGCCGATCTCTCCGTCAGCCATCTCATACTCATCATTTTTGTGCTCATCCACAAATGCATCAAATTTTCTTAATATATTTATAACTTCTGAATCAGATGTCGTGTCTTTCTTTTTAGGCACAATCTTTGATTTGAGTTTTGCAAATGCACCCTCGCTCTTGGCAGTCTTGCACAGATTATCATTTGCAATCCCGCTTTCAGGGAAATACTTTTTGTACAGCTCAAGGCACTCAGCCAGATAACTCTTGTCAAATATCGGCTCATAGTCCGCATTTACATCATAAAGTCCATACCCCTCATCTGCACCAGCCCGGTCTGTGCCAACATTTTTTATCTCACGTATAAGAATCTGCTCCTTAGTTGTAACACTGGATCTTCCATTCGCAGACTCCCTCTGCATAGCGTCTATATGACCAACACAATCTGTAAAAAGGTTCTGCCTGTTCTCATCATTTTTGAGCTGGAGCAGCAGATCAAGTCCCGCTGTTCTCTTCTCCTCCTTGGAATCTGCGAGAAGTCTTCCGATGAGATCGTCCATGTCATCACCGTCAAGTTTATAAAGTATAGACAGTACAGTCTCCCTTATGTCTGACTTCTTGTACTTGAGCATATTCTCAAGCTGTACATAATTCTCCGGCGAAAGTTTCATATCCTTAACGATCATCGCCGCCTTGTTTCTGGTATATGTCTCCTTGTCGGCAACCGCATCCACCAGTATGGCACGCTGTCTGTCATTTGCCGGCTGCCTTACAAGCAGAAGCAAAAGCGCATCTCTGCTGTACCTTGCGGAATCTATCTCAGGAACCATCTCCGCTATGTAAGTGATCTTGTCCTCGTCCTTGAGAGCGCTTGCACAGACCGCAAGTCTCATGATGATTGCAGATCTGTCCAGATATTCGGCATTCCATGGAAATACACACGGATCAAACTCAAGCCTCTTCTTTGGCATGCGCTCAAGTATGCCCATGAGGATATCGTACATCTCCTGACATTCTTTCCTGCTGTCAAAATATTTGTCCACCTCGGCAAATGTCATTTTCTTAAGTTCATTGTTGTACGATCTGCCGTCTTTATATATGAGACTATTCATATAAGGCTGGTAATCCGACATGAAGCTTGGCATGATGACCGCCATGGTGTCCATCTCGTCTGGGAATCTCTTGATAAATTCCTTTGCAACGCTGTGTGTGTACACCTTTCCCAGACTCATTGCCCTAATATATGTGCCAAATACCAGTCTTTGGTGTCTGCTGCCATCAAGCGCCAGCTTGTTCATCACATGGCATGCCTCGTCCACATCAAAGAAACCATAGCTCCACAGCGCAAGATAGATCTGCATGGCATCCTCGCCGGATAATGCCTCACGCCTTGCATTTTCATCATTCAGATATGTATCTATAAGTAGCAGCTGTTTCTTCTGTATATGGTCAAGCTTGCTCTCCTCGTCAGTCACAAGTCCTGTCCAAGTGGCTACAGCCCTCATGACAGACGAGAATCTCAGAAGATCATTCTCCTTTATTACATGGAACAGGGTCATAAATGCACCTGCTGTTCCATAATCCATGTTCTCACATATCGCCTGCCTAAGCCCCTCCTGAAGCTTTGCTGCAACGAGCAGCTTGCCTACAGCCTCATGGAGTCTTGTGTTGGAGCTCATATATATTCCCCTGAGGATATTGGTCGTTAGCCTTGTCTGCGCACTCTCACCGAACATGATGTCCATGAGCACTTCCTCAAGCTCTGCATTTCCCCTGTCGAGCTCCGCCTGTATCCAATATTCAGATACTATTCTATACCCATTGCTGTTGCCATCCCTGTAATAGCACAATATATCCTGCGGCATTTTCTCCTTGTAGAGAGATACTATGTCGCATCCGTATATCCCCATGGAGTGATATTCATTCATGATCCTGAAATATCTGTCAAGAAATGCCCCATACCTCTTTGTACGCATGGTTCTTCTGTAATAATACTGGCTTGTCTGCCACTTGATTATGCTGTCTATAGAAGTGTAGAAATCCTCCAGCAGATGATCCGGCACCCACCCCGGCAAATGCTTCAGCTCCTTCCTGAAGAATTCCGAAGGAACATTCTTTTCATTCTCAAGAAATGTCTCAAGTCTCTTGCCGATCATCGACTCTTTTACATCTCCATAGTAATTATCCATCTCCTTAAGAAGCTTCTGCGCATCCGCACTGTAGCTCTTTCTGAGCTTCGTGGAATTCTCGTCATATGCCTCTCTCACTTCATCTGCGATCTTCTTCTGCTCCTCAAGCTCAAGCCTTGTCTTCTTGTCCTCTGCCATTGTAACCCCTTTCTTTATGTTCTACCACATTCTCCCCGCCAGCATTGTGAGGCGGATAAATGTGATCTCATCCCCTTCGTTAAACTTCTCTTCCCTGTCCAGCTCCGTTAATTCATCCATACCGCGGAACACTCTGAACAGCCCATCCTCAAATCCCTGAATGGCTGTCTTCACTGCCTCATCCACATCTGGTTTCTTCTCCCCATAGACGATCCCGAACGCTATCTTTCCTATTCTTCCCATATCATCGATCTGTTCATCTGTCAGCACTGCATCGCCGCGATCCATGCGGGATATGTACTGTGCCACGCAGACCTTTACTGTCTCTGTTATGAGTTCCCGCAGCGTACTCGGTGCTGTGTCATATTCAAATGGGACCTTGTGCACTGTGTTCTTCCGCTTGCCAAGCTGTTTTATGTTCATGTATAAAGTCATGTGATTCCCCCCGAAAGTTATTATCTTTGTACATTTATCTCATTCTGCTTGAGCATTATAAGATTGCTCTATGATTTCCATAACCGTGTCGAGCTCATCATTATGTTCCATGAACAACTCAACATCTCCATTTCCCCATCTTCCCAGTCCAGTAACATCCTTGCAGATTCCTTCTGGATCTACTATATCTGAGAATTTCATATTTATACTTATACGAAGTCGTTGTTTCTGAAATACAATGTCTACAAAATTTGTATCAAGTTTATACGCTACATACAATTTCTTATACTCTCTTTTTACCGCTGGAGAAAGATTCATTATTCTTTTATCTAAAGCTGTAAACAATATCTTAGTGAATGCATTTGTATCGTATGTATCTAAACTATATTTCTGAGGAACTTTTTCCTCTATCTTATATGGGGCGAGCTCATGATCATTCATTGAAGGATACGGCCATATCTTCTCCGCTTTTTCAGCCAACAACCTTGCCCTTTCCTGGATATGAGATTCGTTCCATTCCGTTAACCCTAAAATATATTTATTTAATCTAAGTGCGCTTTCTTTAAAACCACCCTCCATATTCATTTTTTCTATGAACGATTTATCACTCATTTCTGAATTGTAAGCAGTTAATGTTAAGTTTCCAATTGTGTGAAGATATCTTTTTTGAATACTCTCCCAATTATCTCCTAAATCACGCTGCCACTCTGTAGAAAGTTTCCTATTCTGTGGCATAATATGCTCTATAGTATAGTTCTCAATAACAATCGGTGCCTTATTGTCATAATTCTCAAGTCTGGTTAGAATATAGTTTCTAACACGCATATTATATACATCTCTACTAACAAACGCAGATCCAAACTTGTCATCATCTGGAAATTCTTTATATGTGTCCTGCAAAATAAAATGAGCCTTGACGGAATTAAGATAATCATCCTGTCTAATGAAATTTTTGAATGTTGCAAAAGTCTTATTCATAGAATTTGTTGGTATGTCACAAATTCCTCTTCTAAGAACATAACTTATACACAGTCTCAAAATTTCTTTAAGTTCATCTTTTGATATAACTTTTTCACAACAATCATGATGTAATTTTAATAAGAATGGATAAGATACCTCCATCCTCAAATCAACAATATCTCCATATAACTTTCTTAACTCTACGTCATCGTTTCTCTTAAATACTATATCTGTATAATATTTCGCATAATCCAACAAATCATGACACAATTCCAAAATAGTACCAAATTCGCAATTTAAGTGATATAATTTAAACTCTTCATATACTCTCCCTTGTTTCGGTATACGGGTTATCTTCATCGTTAAATAATGTCTGAAAAAAGCATCCATGACAGTCTCTTGCGTATCATATATAAACAAATTCTCCATAGGTCTCCACAAATGTTCATATACATATGTCTGTTCTGAAGGTTCTAACCCCATAAGAACATAATTTCGTATAAGATCAGATTCTGACAATTCTTTTCCTGTAGAGTTTAGACTTTCAAATATTGCCTGAGCATCATCAATTGCACGATCCAATGTAATATTCACAATCTGCAATTTACCAATAGAGTCCCATATTTCATCAAGCATTAGAATTTTTTCCGAAACCTTGTCCTTAAAATACATATAGTTATCTAATATACGTGATTTAACATTTGAATTAATTGACTTATTTTCTACAAGACTGATTAATATTTCTCTATCATTTTCTGTAAGCAGTAACTTGTATTGATCTATGCCACTCTCATATTCATTTTTTAAAAGCATACCATCAATACGTTTCGCATTTATTGAATTATCATCTGGATGCATCAGAACATAATTCCTAAGCGCTATAAGCAACAAAGTTAATGTCGTCATACGCTGTTGTCCATCTATAATCATATATTTTTGAACGCCTGTTGGCATTGCCTGTTCAGCAATATTAACTATTGAACCAACAAAATGTCCAGGCTTGCCCTTTTTCTGCATATTTACAATATCATCCCATAATCTTTTACACTGCTCTTCTCCCCAGCTATAATATCTCTGATATACAGGTATTATAAATTGCTTATTGCCATTCAAAATTTCAAAAATATTACCCTTTCGTGCATCCATTAACAATCCCCTCCTAACTATTTTTACTTATTGTGTACATTGTTTTCCCCTCAGCAACATTAGCAAGTTTTGCCTCTTCACTATATCTAAACGTACTATCATGCTCTCCCACGTAAGGCGCATCGCTATTATCCGTCCACAGCTCACACTGGCTTATTACTGTATTTATGGCAAAATCATAATCCTCTGGTGGGTAATGATGTTTCTTAAGCAGTCTCTTAACCATCTTTCGCATAGTTGCCCTTGCAGTTTCCTTCTTCTGCCAGTCTATGGTTCTATTCTTTCTAAGCATTTCCGTCAGTTCCTTGGTAAGCGCAATCAATTCATCATTTTTATAAAAATCTTTTATATGTTCCGGCTTTGTCAGCGCATCATAGAATGCCAATTCCTCCTGGGAAAGTCCAAGTTTCTGTCCATTCTTATACAGATTTGCAATCTCGTTGGCTGTCTCAAGAAGCTCTTTTATCACTTCCTCATTTGTTATAAGTCCGTTGTAATACGAATTCATAAGCTGTGCTATCTTCTCTGAAAACTTCTGCGACTGAACAACATTTGTTCTTTTGTATAAAGAGACCTGCTCTGCCATGAGTTTTTTCAATATTTCCACAGCAATGTTCTTTTCTTTCATTCTGGATATTTCATCCAATACAGCCGGATCAAATAAGCTGAAGTTCTCTCCACCAGTCTTGCTACTGTCAAACAGATTGATTACACCCTCACTTTGAACTGCTGCCTTGAGCAGATCATTTATCTGGTTGTTTATCTCCTTAAGTGATAGTGTTTTTCCGTCTGCACCGCCATATGTAATCTTGATAACTGTTGAGCGAACCGCCTCCATATAAGCTGCCTCGTGGCGTTCCTTCTCAGTAGTCATACTTGAACAGAGAGACTGAGACTGTCTTAACAGCATAGCCTCCTTCAAGAACAAATCTTTTCTGTCAGGTACCCTCGCATCAAGGACAAAATTCACTCCCTTGGTTATAAGTCTTGCCATAACAAGCGGCGAACCATCTATAAATCCACTGAAATCAAATCCATGTAGCAGATCCTTGCACACCTGTAGTTTTTCCTGGAACTTAGGATATGCCACTTTAGCAATATTCATATCCCCGTATGTGTTTTTATCTCTCTCTGTGTATTCCTTCATGGCAGCCTTAAGCGCAGAAGCTATACCTACATAGTCAACAATAAGACCGCCTTCTTTGTCCTTAAACACGCGATTAACACGTGCTATTGCCTGCATAAGATTATATCCATGCATAGGCTTATATACATACATAGTCGCAAGTGACGGAACATCAAACCCTGTCAGCCACATATCCACTACTATTGCAATCTTCATTGGATCGTCATTATCTTTGAATTTTCTTGCAAGTTCTTCCTTATGTGCTTTGGTACCAATTATCTCCTTCCAATCCTCTGGATCATTGTTGCCACCAGTCATTACTACTCCAACCTTCTCTTTCCAATCAGGTCGTATCTCAAGAATTCTTCTGTATATCTTCATGGCTATTGTACGAGAATAGGCAACTATCATAGCCTTACCTGTAAGCAGATTAGCCCTGTACTTCTCGTAATGTTCCACAATATCATCGCATAATGACGCAATAGTTGAATCAGCGCCGAGGACACTCTCCATTTGTCCCAGCATCTTCTTGCTCTTCTCTATCGTTGCTTTATCGGATTGCTGCTCAAGAATATCATAAGTCGAATCAATAAGTGCAAGCGTATTCTCATCAAGTTTCAGATGAACAACTCTGCTCTCATAATACACAGGTCTGGTCGCTCCATCTTCAACCGCCTGCGTCATATCATAAATATCTATATAATCGCCAAATACCTCCCTGGTATTTCTATCTTTCGCTGATATTGGAGTTCCGGTAAATCCTATAAACGTAGCGTTCGGCAGGGCATCATGTATGACTCTTGCATTTCCTACAACAGTATGTGCCTCTTTCTCTCCTGCCTGATTCTCGGATACTACAATCTTCTCCTCAAATCCATACTGACCACGATGGGCCTCATCCGCCATAACCACAATGTTTCTGCGTTCTGAAAGAGGTTTCTCACCTCGCTCAAACTTGAACATAGTTGTGAAAATAATACCATTTGCACTTCTGCCATCAAGGAGTGACTTAAGATGTTCCTTACTCTCCGCCTGAACAGGAGTCTGTCTGAGGAAATCTGCACACTGAGAAAACTGTGCATAGAGCTGATCGTCCAGATCAATACGATCTGTCATTACGACTATGGTAGGGCTATCAAGTGCCTCCTGCAGCAAATGCGCATAAAATACCATAGAGAGTGACTTACCTGAACCCTGTGTATGCCAGAACACACCACCTTTTCCGTCTGTTCTTGTTGCAATCTTTGCCCTCTCTATAGCTTTTCTAACTGCAAAATACTGATGATATCCCGCAAGTACCTTAAATCTACCCGTACCCGTTCCTGAAAAAAGTATAAAGTTCTTCAGTATATCAAGCAGTCTTTTCTTCTGAAACATTCCCTCATAGAATGTCTCAAATTCCGCAAACCCACTTTCTTCCTTACTTCCATCCTTGCATTTCCAATCCATAAATCTATCAAGTCCGGATGTTATAGTTCCAGCTTTATTCGATGAAAGATCACTGATTACACATATCGCATTGTAATAAAACAGAGATGGGATGTCCTTGATATAATTACGAATCTGCTTATATGCATTCTCTACTCCTACCTCATCCTTAGAAGGACTCTTAAGCTCCATCAACACAAGTGGCAGGCCATTTATAAACAAAATAATATCCGGACGCCTGTTGTTGCCATTCTCGACAAATGTATACTGATTCACCACATAGAACGTATTGTTGTCTATCTTCTCATAGTCAACCAATTTCACTATAGTTGCCTGTTCCTCGCCATTCACAAAGAACTTCACTGTAATTCCATTCTGCAGATAGTCCATAAATATTGTATTTTTCTGCAACAAGCTTCCTGTATCAAATGTCTTAAGCTTATTAATAGCCTCTTCTATGGCATCTACAGGTAATCCCCGATTGACACGCACCAAGCTATCTCTAAGTACCGAATCCATCAATGGGCTGGTATAATCCCTGTCAAAATCCGGTGCATAGATATGGTCATATCCCATATTCTCGAACAGCTCTATTATCGCTTGTTCATATGTATCTTCTGTAAATAAACCCGGCATTTATTCCCCTCCCCTTTGTGTTGTGTTTTGTAGAGCAAATAAAAATTTATCTTACTGATCTCTACTGCAATTTTTCCTGTAAAGAAAAGATTTTAATTGCAATTCTATTAGTTGCATCAATCTCTATTTTTCCATCTTGAATGTATTTTCGATAATTCAAAAATTCTTCAAGTTGGCCAAAATCTTCATTTATGATATTTTTTATATCCAATGCATATGGATGAATAAATTGTCTAACTCCATACTCCTTAAATCCACCTAATTTCCCATTAAGTTCTTTTATAGTTTTAATCTTTTCAGGCTCACTAACATTTCCATTTAATATATAATAATTTTGTGATAAATATCCAAACCAATATATCTTTTCACTATGACAATATTTCTCAATACAGTATATTGAAAACGCTTCACAAACAATTTCTTCAATCCATAAATATTCGCACGGCATGCACCCATTATATTTATAAAATGCAGCATGCAATAATTCATGCGATAATTGATATACTTCATTCCAATACAGTTCTTTTACTATCTGAATTCTTTTTTCATGGGGCACATAACTAGGCATCTTGTCTTCTACATATTCCAGTGAAATATCGTCGTCAACATTAAGAATACATGAAATTACCCTTTTTGTTTCATATATATTCACTTTCTCCCCCCTTATAAAAATTTAATTAACCAACTATTAAATATAGTCACCATTCAATCCGTTAAAATCTGTATTGAACCAAATTCATTCACTGTATGTTGTTCATTTTCCGGATATATTTTCAATAACATTTTATATCCAGAATCAAAATAGGCGGCAGGAAATAAACTATTCAAAGTTAAGAATTCATTTTGACCTAACCATTTTAACCCTAATCTCGTTGGAATCTTGGCAATTCCAACTATCAAATCGCTATAATCTCCTGGATATTGATCGTTCTTTCTAAGCATATATGCATGCTGTGCATGTGGTCTTAAAAAAAATGATGGTGTAGCTTTTCTTAAATCAACCAATGTCGTGTTCTTTCCTTGGTATATTCCTGACTTACTTGTTTCTTGTAAAGCATCAGATATCATTAAAACTATATACGAATACTCTTCTTTTGAATCATAGTAATATACATATTCATGAGAATTGATAGCAACAACTTTTGCTTGATGAAGAGCAAACCACAATGCTACCCAAACATTGTCTACTAAATCAATATACGGAGTTTTAACTCCATAATGTTGTACCAACGGTTCAAAAACGCTCCTATCATACGAATTAAATAGCTTATTACTCGAAATAACATTTTTTATTCTCTTATTATATTTCATCGTAATACTATCCAATTTAGTCTTCCCCCTATATAATGATGGTATCATTTTTCCATCATATAATGATGTTTGACCTCTGAAATATACATTTCCAATTTTATTATTTATATACTTTCCAAAACCAATAAATTGAACTAAATCATGAACAGTCTCGATTTGGAATGTCTTTATATCAATTCCACATTCCAATTTCACAATATTAACATAAACTTCCGATGGAGTTTTCTTATCAAAATTATCAACAATATTATACATGCTTTTTCCATCCCTTCAGCTTTACTTTTTCGAAGATTTTGCATCTTTAATATATATGAAAGATCAATATCTCCTACCATTCGCTTTGGAAGCAATTCATCTCTCAATAACGATAATTACCATTTGTCGGAGTAGCTATCCTTTTAACTTTTCATACTGTTTCTTCCAAGACCTTGATGGTTTCTTGCAGATACAATCATCACTTGTAAAAGCACATACTCCTGGAATACTATTACTTGCACATATATCAGGATTGTTCTGTCGGCAACCATAAGTCTGGTTTTCTGCATCCATTTCATTCAAAGGAGCATTAAACGGTATTTTTAGTTCTTTTTCACTCATAACTCAACCTCCGACACATCCATTTCCCCTGACATGAGCATTGGCAAAAGCTCATCTCTCAAAGTTGCAAGCCTTCTATTTTCAACTCTATTAGAAATAATTATGTCATATAGTGGACCTAAAACTTCACCAATTCTTTTGTATGAATCACTATCTGGAATTAATACTTCTGCTTTTGAAAGTTCCTCTCTCTTAATATGGCCCATTGTAGTTGCTTTATCAGCTGCCACTGCAATAAATCTATCAAGATGATATAGCGTCCAAGCATAATAAAACCACTTATCGTATTTCTTAGAGGTAACCTTAAACAGATGCTGATTTAATCCGCATTCTCCACCACACCAGAAATCAACCAATAAACTTCCTGACCACGAAAAAATCACATCTCCATCGTGAATAATATACTCTGGCTTTATACTTAGAGAACATAGTTCACTGTTTGCATCACAAGAACCTTGTCTTAATTCTTTAATTTTAAGAACTGGTAATCCTTTTTCATCATCGCCCGGCCTAAATTTCTGCATTGCTAATCCATTCAGGTAATCTGCAATATCACTCAACGAGCCTTTCTTCCATCCTTCTGGAACTGAATCAAATTTTAATAATTCTTCCTCAAACAATGCCTTTGCCTGCTCCGACAAATTCCTATTTATCCGATTATTAATGTCAATTTTTTTATCAATAACTGAAAAAAAAGAGGCAATCTTTTTTTGCTCATACAATGAGGGAAATTTAAACATCATTTTTTCCAGAATTGATACATATAAGTTTTTCTGAACACTTCCAACTGCTAGATCAAAAAATTCGTTCTGTCTACTCCTCAACAAATAAAAAACGAATTCAACATCTGCATTATTCTTTGGAATTATATTTATAGTCGCTCTATTTCCGCACATATAATCTTTAATTATTCCAAGTCGTCCTATTGTACCTGATTTAGTAATAACAATTGTATTAGGTTTAAAAAGCACAGCACTCTTTTTTGCGCTATTAAATCCTGCATCTGTAAGTGTTTGCGATGTACTATACACATAACCATTGTTAATATCTACTGCTCTACACCATTTTATATCTCCCCCAAAATATTCACTATGTCCTTTGGGTGGATTAACATATCCCTCTTGAAATTCACAATACTCGGATAATGGTTTTTCTTTCCAATTACTCATAATTCTCTTCTTCCTCTTTAACCTATATATCTCCTATGTGCATTCTTAACATTACTCTGTTTCACCATAGCATAATGCAATGTTGTATCTATCTTTTCATGCCCCAACAACTTTTGAACCTGTTCAATCGGCATACCTTTATCTATCGCTGTCGTCGCCATTGTTCTTCTAAATTTATGCGGATGTACCTTCTCAACCTGAATAGCATTTCCCATTCTCTTAAGTCTCGATTCTACACCACCTATTTTTAGCCTATTATATGGATGCTTCAATCCAACAAAAAGCGCGGGATTATTATCTATTCTGTCATCCAAGTAATTCTGCAGATGTATCTTCGTCCTCGCATCAAAATATACGATTCGCTCCTTATCTCCCTTTCCAAATACAACACATTCTCTTTCGTTAAAATTTATATCTACCCGATTAAGTCTAACCAATTCCCCCACTCTCATTCCTGTTGATGCAAGTATATCAATCAATGCTAAGTCTCGTAACTCCGTACAGCTATCCCTTAACCGTTCCAAGTCTTCATCAGTATACGTTTCCTTTACAGAAGTCGTAGCTTTGACCCTATGTATACGTCTTACCGGGCTTTTCAGTATATAATTCTCATCCTCAAGCCAAGAAAAAAAGCTCGACAGATTCCTTCGTATATTATCTATTGTAACCTTGCTAACCATATTACTGTTTTGATACTCTGAAAGATATCCTCGCAAATCCTCTGTCGTAACAGCCTTAATATTTTTTCCAATTGAAGCCAACATTTTATCTATTGTATTCTTATAAAATACCAGGGTTCTCTCCGAACATCCTTCAAGGCGTTTTGCTGCAATAAAACTATCAACCAACACTTCATCAGATTGATCCGTCCCAGTGCCACTCTTTAGCATTGCCCCTTCTAACACATTCTTTAACAGCACTATCTGATCATTAGATAAATGCGGTATCATCTGACAAAGCACTTCATTTATTATCTCTTGGTTCATATCAAATCCTCCTTTACTCTTTACATTATCCGGAGGATATAATAAAAATACAAAGTAATTATTGTCTATTTAATATCAACATCCATATCTTTCATAAGCTTATCAAAATCACTTTCATATAGTGAATCCTGGATTACTCTATATTTTTCAAATTCGCTTTCAGCAAATTCTTTTGCAATTGCTGCAGTTACCTTCCCCTTATCTTGCAAAACATCGGCATCATTGAATCTTAAAAATGCATCCAATTTAGATTTCCAATCTTCCATTGTCATAGGTACATGCCTTCTTGCCTGTCTTGTTGCATAATCAAGATACATTGTAACTATCTCATTCAATTCCTTAATCTCATCCTTTGCCAGGTAATTTTTTGCAATTGATACATCCGTCTTCACAATCTTCCCATCTGGGGCATTCTTCCATGATGTAAGTCCCATATGCTCTTTTGTATGATCTGCCCTTGCAACTATTACCTCTGCCGCAGTATTTCCATGAACAGCATAATGCATCTTATTCTGCACAGTTGCATAAAACTCTTTTGTAACAACTGAATTCTTATCGTAATCAACTGCTGTTGCATATATATCTGTTATCTTCTGATAAAATCGTCTTTCACTTGCCCTAATTTCCTGAATCTCTGAAATCAGGTGATCAAAATAATCTTCATCAAAAATCTGCCCATTGATGAGCCTATTTTTATCAAGTACATACCCTTGTTTTGTAAATGTATCCAAAACCTTTGTCGCCCATACTCGAAACTGTGTTGCCCTTTCCGAGTTTATTCGATAACCTACAGCAATAATCGCCGCCAATGAATAGAATTTATAATTATATGTTTTTCCATCATCGGCAGTTTGTGCAAATTTTGCACAAACTGAAGCTTCATGAAGCTCCCCTTCACTGAATATATTCCCAAGATGTTTCGTCACAACACTTCTATCCACTTCAAATAGCTGAGAAATCGCCTTTTGAGTTAACCATACATCATTATTCTGGACTCTAACCTCTATTCCATCTTCTCCTGCATCTCGTGTAAATACCAGAAAATCAACTGTACTGTTTCTTATTTTTATTTCTTTATCCATCATCAACTTTCCTCCATTTTACACTAAATACTAGAGCAAATAAAAATTTATCTTTTCAATTCAGTCTTTTTATAGCCATCATCAGCTTATGCATTACATGCTTTGCTCTTGGTTATGCCGTTGGCTCTAAGAGCAATGATAAGAAATAAGACAAAAAAGTAACCGCCCTGTCCTGACAAAACTTGGCGGTTACTTTTTTGTAATTGCAATATCAGGGCTAACCGTCTATCGGTAGCACCTCTTTACAATTATATTAACATTCAACCGCGTTTATGTCAAATATATCGTTTTTATTATTAACGTATAATCATAACAATTACCATTTGTCGGAGTAACAGTTACCGTTTTTGTCCTATACAAGTACTTGGTCGAGAACATTCAAATTCATAACTAACAAAACCTTTACGGTTACATATTCCATTCTTCCTATAGAAACAATCATTCATGTCTAACTCTTTCTTCTTCGAATTTGCATCTATCTTATTTCGTTTAATTTCTACTGGTCTTGACTTACCATATTCTTCAAAGAAAAAGACGACATCGATCTATTAAAAGTTTCGATGGCTTGCCTTCCACTACTCACTATCCTTAACTTGGATAAATCTTCATTTGATAATGCTTGAATATCTAATAATTTAAAATAGCTCTTAGGAAATATAAGTTTGTCAAATAACTCATCATTATAATACTCAGGATATCCATTATCAGGCTTCTCATATCTTATCTCTGAAACATCCGCAACATATCCTTTTCCTTGTGAATATAAAATAATCTTGGGAGTTGCCTCTTTAGTTATCGCATCAATTGCTTTTTGTGATGGAACAACACCTATTTTTCCAAACCAACAATATCCTTTAAATTCAATAACTTCTCTATGTTTTTTATACAATCAGTTTTCTTACCGTATCTAATTATGAGAACCTTTTGTCCTTCTTGCAATTCAAGCATTTAATCACTTCCTTAAAAATCAATTTCTGATACCTCCAACTCACCCGACATTAACTTAGGCAATAAGGAGTCTCTTAATTCTGACAACTTGGCATTTTCTTTTACGTTTTTCTCATATTGACTCATCAGACCACCCGCCAAATTCTCAAATTCATCTAAAGCTGCATCATTTGGCAAAATGATTTCTATTTTCTTTAAATCACCTTGTGTAATCAATGGTTGCGTTGAACCACGATTCATACTTTTATAATCCACACCTAGTAATATTTGATTTACAAATTCATATCTATCAGTAGTAATAACCAAAGTATTATCCGAAGGCCAACAGCCTTGATTAAATCGTTGAATAACTCCATGAGTACCTACTCGTCCAGTTACCAATATTTTTGAATCATATAATACAGTGTTCGTATAACCCATGATAGATGCCGCTCCAACTAAAGGAATACAAACATCATCCGTTTTATTATTTTGCTTCATAGGAGGTCTTTTTCCACTGGCAATTTCCGCAATATCACCAAGAACTCCATCTGTCCAGTCATCGGGACAGATTCCATTATTCATTTCAAAATTAATAAACCATGCTTTATAAATCGCCGCTGCCTGCTCCGACAAATTCCTATTTATGCAACCAGTGCTAAATTCCTATTTATCCTAGAATTAATATCTATTTTTTCTTCAATTGGCTCTATAAATGACAGAATTTTTTTCTGTTCACTTAATGGCGGTATATATAATTCTAGCCTATTTAAAGTCTCTGTTCTTAGGCTAGGTATTGATGTTCCTTCATTGTATTTTCTCATGTCTAATAAAGATAAAACATAATATAGAAAATGAGGTATTACTATTGCATCATTTATTTCTGTATAAAAAAGTGTATCTACAGTCCAAAACGGGTGCGTAACATATCTAACTTTATCTATTGTACCTTTTCTACCAATTAATACCGATGGCTTATCATATAGATATTTGCTTGCATATCCCATCAACCCGCCTGTACCATATATCGGAAAAGATCCGTCTGACGAAACAACATTCTTTTGATTCTTTCCATACCGGATAGTTGCAAGTTCTTTCAATGTGTATTTATTATATATCATACCCAATCGCCCTCAACTTCCTACGAATCTCATCCTCCAACTCATGACTCTTATCAAACAATTCAGACAGTTCCGATGTAAGCCTGATCATCTTCTCCTCAAACGGCTCACCATCATCCTCCTGCTCTTCTATTCCTACATATCTGCCTGGAGTAAGTATGAAATCCTGTTTTTCAATCTCTGCAATATCTGCAACTGCACAGAATCCCTTCACATCTTCAAGAGTTCCATCGACAAATGCTGTATATGCATCTGCTATTTTCTGAATATCTTCATCTGTGAGCTCTCTGAGCTTGCGGCTAACCATCGTTCCCATCTTACGAGCATCTATGAACAAAGTTTTGCCAGACTGTTTTTTCTGTTTATTGAGGAACCACAATGATACCGGGATCTGAGTCGTGTAGAATAACTGAGTTGGCATAGCAACGATGCACTCTACCAAATCAGCATTTATTATGTTTTTGCGGATTTCTCCCTCTCCTCCAGACTGTGATGACAGAGAGCCATTTGCAAGAACCATGCCTATCTTTCCTGCCGGTGCAAGATGATATATCATATGCTCCAGCCATGCAAAGTTTGCATTTCCTGCCGGTGGCATTCCATACTTCCAACGTACATCATCTTTTAACTTATCCGCTCCCCAGTTTGAAAGGTTAAATGGCGGATTTGCCATGATGTAATCCGCACGTAATGTTGGATGACGATCTTCAAGAAATGTATCCGCTGCATAAGATCCCAAATCAGGCTCTATTCCTCGTATAGCAAGGTTCATCTGAGCCATCTTCCATGTCGTTGGATTGGAATCCTGACCATATATTGATATATCACTTATATTTCCACTATGCTTTTCTATGAACTTCGCTGACTGAACAAACATACCGCCTGATCCACATGCCGGATCATACACACGACCTTTGAATGGTTTGAGAACTTCCACAAGAGTACGCACAACACATGACGGAGTAAAGAATTCTCCGCCACGCTTGCCTTCCTGCTCGGCAAACATTGACAGACAATATTCATATGTTCGACCAAGGATGTCCTTCTCATTCCCATGTTCAATCATCTGAATATTTGTAAATAAGTCCACTACATCCCCAAGACGCCTCTTATCAAGCTCTGGTCTGGCAAAATTCTTAGGGAGAATATCCTTAAGTCTCTTATTTTCTTTCTCTATAGCTCGCATTGCATTATCTATTATTGTTCCTATCTCCGGAGTATGCGCATTTGCAGCTATATCCTTCCAACGTGCTCCTGCAGGTACAAAGAAGATACCTTCTGATGTATATTCATCTACATCTTCCTCAAATCCGTCCCCTTCTTCCACAAGTTCATTATATTTCTCATCAAATCTATCCGATATGTATTTTAAGAAAATCAGTCCAAGTACAACACTTTTATACTCTGATGCATCCAGATTTCCACGGAGCACACATGCTGCATCCCAAATCTGTTTTTCAAAGCCTATTTCAGCAGTATTCTTATCAGCCATCTTCCCTCTCCTCCTATGCGCAAATTTTTATTTATCATGCTATAAATTATACACCACGTAATATCAAAAGCAAACAAATAAAACTACCCAGACTAGCCATTTATGAAGGGAAAATAACAGATATGGAACATCATATAAATGCAAATGAGCCATATGACAGTCAGGCATACATAGACGAACTCTCACGGATACCCGATGATTTCGACGACTTCAAATACAGTGCAGGCAGATTGCAGTTCTAATTGGTAATTTTGATTACCATTATAAAATAGTTTATACGATACAATTTTATCAAAAAGTCCTAATGCAATTGCTCCATTCTTTCCCTGAGCACTTCCTCCTCAGTGTATGTGTGCTTTCCAAGAAGTTTATCTCGTTTTCCGCCAAATGCCTTATTTAACTTGCCAAGATTGAATCCAACAAGGAATGCGGCAATAACCGTACCGGCGCCCACGCTTCCAAGACTATGTATACAGATCAGACATGTTACGACCGACACAGCCACCATAGAACAGTCAAATCCGATCTTTACCTTTGAAAATTCAATGTGTGTGACCTCTGAAATAGCCTGCATAACACCCTCCCCGGCAAGTGGGATAAGATTCGCCGGCAGATAAAAGAATATTCCGCCTGCTATGAATATGGTACTCACAAGCATCAAAACACCCCTGACAACTATGTTATCTGTTGATGGTAGAAATGTGGCAAGATAATTACAGAATGTCGTAAAGTATCCAAATACTACTCCAACCACTATCTGAAGGAGATTTATCGGTTTGAAATTCTTTCGAAGTATAACGATCTGTATAAGCACCAATGCTGCATGAAATATGATCGTCGCCTTTCCCATCTCGATTCCCCATACACATGTCATCGTATATGGTATAGAGCTAACCGGCGACACTCCCAGATTGGATTTGACTGAAAGTGCTATTCCTATAGTCATAATAAACAGTCCAACAAAATACATTGGGATTCTTACCTTCATGTTCTTCATTACTCTGCTCCTCTTTTTCCCAAAACGGATCATCGTTCTATATATTTTGCAATGACAGATATTAAAATACTCATGTCAACCGGCTTCGCCACATGGTCATTCATTCCTGCTTCTTTAGCTTTCAGCCTGTCCTCCGTAAATGCATTTGCTGTCATTGCAATGATCGGTACCTTCTTTGCATCCACTCTGTCCAAAGACCTGATCATCTTTGTGGCTTCATAACCATTCATGACCGGCATCATAATGTCCATAAGAATAGCATCAAAATCACCAGATTCACTTTTTTTGAATAGCTCAACAGCTTCCTTACCATTCCATGCTTTTGTCACGTCTGCGCCTTCATTATGAAGCACAAATTCTGCAATTTCCATATTCAGCTCATTATCTTCTGCCAGAAGAATATGCAGTCCCTTTATAGATTTTTCTGATACACACTTCTGCTCTTCACGTTTATTCGCATCTAGATCTATTTTAAACGGAACCCTGATCACAAAGGTAGTTCCTTCGCCTTCTTTGCTTTCAAAGGTAATTGTTCCACCCATTTTCTCGACCAGATTTTTTACAATCGGCATTCCCAGGCCTGTTCCTGCAAATTTTGTGCGGCTTCCTGTGTGTTCCTGCGTGAATGGTTCAAACACACATTTCTGGAACTCCTCAGTCATTCCGATTCCTGTATCCCGGCAGACAAATTCCATTGTCGTCATTTCTGGCTGTTCGGATGGAATTTCCATGCAGCTGATATATATACGTCCGTTTTCTCTATTATATTTCACCGCATTCGACAGGATATTCATCATCACACGTTTCACATACCCTGGACTTCCAATAAAATTCTGGTGTGTGATTTCTTTTTTCTCCCACACGATCCGGATATTCTGTTCTGCAGCCATCGGCTCGATCACAACGAATACTTCCCTTGAAATACTGCTCAGATTAAATGGAATCTCTTCCAGAACGATTTCACCAGACTCAAGCTTACTCATATCCAGAATATCATTTACCAGTTCCAGCAACAGATTGGATGCCTCTTTAACCTTTGTCCTGTATTCCGCCTGCTTCTCCATATCATCTGCATAATAGTCTGCCATATTGACCAAACCGCAGATTCCATTGATCGGAGTCCGGATATCATGGCTCATTCGCTGAAGGAACTCCGTTTTTGCCTCATTGGCGGCTTCTGCCTTTTTTGCAGCTATCAGAAGTTCTGCTTTATATTTTTCGTCTTTTTCCTGTTCCAGTTTCTGATGTGTAAGATTGGTTCTGTATGCCCAGAACCAAAATGTACTGAACATCAGCAAATAAAGGAAAATAACACCTGCTACACTCAATGGAAGGTTATGAAACACTTCTGTGTCCGGAAGATATGCATAAATATAATAATCTCGCTGCTTCAGCATGATACCGTAACATCCAGTTCCCTCATTCTTCAAATGATAAATATGCTGACTGTCTGTATGCTTTTTCATTTCCTGAACAACCTCGTTACCAGTTGTATTCTGCCCCAGAAGGCTCTCATCGTTACTGGCAACAACTATTCCATCATCTGCAATAATTATTGTTCCATCTTTATGGACACTATAGCCGTTTAAAAGCCTCTGTATCGTAAGGGTATAATTTCTGGCAAATTCAGGTGATGTGTAATAGTAGATTGCCACAATACCCGGTGCATCTTTTCTGGCGCAGGCTGCAATATCAATATATGATCCATCTTCCCTGGTAAACCGTTCTGAATAAGATCTTTCTTCATATCCGGCAAAATCCATGATAATTTCTTTTTGCAGATACTCCGTAATCTCGTTGTACAGAAATTCATCCGTGCTGTATTCACAGTCCGTCTTTCCTTCTTTATCCAGTACAATGATACCATCCACCCAGAGCGTCTGCAGATTTTCTTTCAGAAATTCCTGACTCAGCTGACCACCGTTTTCTGTTTCCATGTCGATATTCGTACTCATCTGTCTGGCACTTTCAATCGCACGGAGGAGACTTTTGGATTCCGAAGATTCATTATAATGGGTGTAGCTTGAACACTGCACTTTGACATAGTTTACAATCTCCAACATTCTTTTCTCTGCTTCTGTTTTTTCTGCGTTGAAGAAATAGAACAGAAAGGCTATTGCCACACAGATTCCAATCAGACCACCGAGCAGCCGGATTCGTTTTTCTTTCTTCTTTCTCTTAATATCCAAGATCATCTACCTCCAGATACTTCTCAGGATTATCCAGGTATTTTTCAATGATTTTCAGGGATGTGCCATCCTGACGCATTTCTTCCAGCGTCTGGTCCATCTGCTCACAGATTCCTCTGTCATCATCTTTTGCGAAAGCAACACCTATCCCCGTAATCATCAGCGGTTCTTCTAGAATACGGAAGCTTGTGTTATAATCCTTCATATACTGGAAAATCGATTCCTCATGTGCGGCAACTGCATCTACATATCCTTTCCCCAGAAACGTATAAATCAACTCCCGGTGTGCAAGACTGATCAGATTTCCCAGCTTGGGGATTCTTTCATCTGTCCGGTTCAGAAAGATGCCTTCCGGTTTGGTTGTGGACTGGACAGCCAGGTTCTTTCCCTCCAGGTCACTCAGTTTATAGATATTGCTGTTCTCATTTACAGCAACCACCTGACGGCTTGCTATATATGGTCCCGCCCAGCGATAATCGTCAAGGCGTCCTTCCATGGAAAAACAACCCATGATACAGTCAATCTCTCCGCTCTCCACCAGTTCTTTTTTCTTCTCCCAGTTGATCTGTACAACCTCCACCTGATATCCCATTCTTTCGAAAGCTTCTGTAGCCAGTTCTACATCAATTCCTGTCGGGATTCCATCCTCATTCAGATAATTGTATGGTGGATAACTGTCACTCCCGAGCGTGATGATGGGTTTTTCCATTTCTTTTCTACTGTCACCTGTGTTTGTGCACCCTGCCAGGGTGACTGTTAAGATTCCCGCAAGCAGAATGCCTGCAATCACTCTTTTTCCTATCATTTTCCGTCTATCCTTAACTATTTTTTCGTTTTTTCATATCTGATTTCCTAATAAAATTATTATGGTTACATCTATGAAATATCATCATAAAAAAACACTGTCCTACAGACAGTGCACCTAATTTCATGCAACTGGCTGCCATTTTAAAGGCCCTGTAGCTTTGCGTCCCAGACTTTCATCTGGTTTGCCGATTATCATTTTTTAACTTTTAAACTTATGCCCAAAAAAAGAACAGCCGATATATACATTCGAACTGTTCTTCTACTTCCTAAGTCCACACAACATTGACATCACTGTTTCCTGCTCATTTGTACTAAGATCGTTCCATATCTTTAAAACGTCTTTCTGCAAAAGTCATTTTCGCTTATATCTTTTTTATAATATCATAGGATGTTACGTTTGTCACATAAAACTTTGAAGCGCAAATCATTTTGTAAACCATTCAAAGCAAAATATTAGGCAATACCATTCAGCAAACTCTTTGCCTGTTTTATGTTAAGCACCTCCGTCCCCCATCTCTACCTATAGAAAAAAGATCCAGGCACAACTTATACGTCATGTCTGGATCTTTCTGAAATGTCTATAAAGAAATTATTTTATTGAATATATCTTACTTTTTGATAACCGCTTTCTTAGACACACCCCTTGCTACCAGAAGTTTCTTATAGTAAGCAAGCTTTGATGCCGGTACTTTTACGGTCATCTTTGCGTATGTTCCTGTAAAGGCAGCAGCTCCTACCGTCTTTGTGGTCATGGCTGTGTTTCTCACCACAAGTGCCTTGAGGTTCTTACATCCGTAAAATGCCTTTGAACCTATGGTCTTTACATTCTTGCTTATAACAACCTTTGCAAGCTTTGTATTGCCCTTGAATGCTCCGCCTCCTATGGCAGTGACCTTGAATGTCTTTCCGCCAAGCTTTATCGCATCCGGCACTGTAACAGAAGTTGTCTTCTTGACAGCTGACACAAGAGTTACTGTTCCTCTTCCGCTTGTGGATGCATTTGTTATCTTGTATCTATAGTTTCCGTATGTGTATACCTTTCCAGCCTTTGTAACTATATTGAAGTATCTCACCACACTTCCACCATAGTTGCCAATTCCGGTTATGACGACCTTTGCCTTGCCGAAGTTCTTATTGGAATAGCATGTTATCTTGTAGTTCTTATTCAATGTGAGCTTGGTCTTGCCATACACCACCTTGGTATTTGGCTTTACAGCCTTGCCTGTATACAGAACCTTTGCTGACACAGCCACCTTTGCCTTTTTGATATCTCTCTTTGCAATGGCAAATGTCAATGTAACCGTGCCTTTGTATTTTCCTTTGCCCTTTACGACCGCTTGGGCTGTTCCGGCATTTATATTCGATGAATATGTAACTGTGTAATCTGTGCCAGATACAAGTGTGGTATTTCCGACACTAACCACTACTGCAGGAGTTATCTTCGCTCCCGTATATGTAGCCTTGTAGGATGCCTTCTGTGTCGCCTTATAAATTACCTTTGCGCTCTTAGATATGTCAACCGTTATCCATGTCCACACAGCCTTCAGTGTAATATCTCCATCCACGGCTCCATACAACGCATCGGCCACATATGTCTTACCTGCATTGTCGGTCCATGTCAGGCTGTACCCAGGCTTTGATGCTGAGTAAGCTACACCATCTTTTGTAGTTATATCGAGCTTTGAGATATCAAGTATTGAACCCTTGTTGAATGACGATACACAGATCTGATCATCATTCTCATCGACAAATGTCACCTTGACCATAACAATGCTCTCACCCGTGCTGTCTACAGGATCCTTTGAATACGTCGGATCTCCGCCTATAACGGCATCTCCGTCAACTATGATCTTTCCATCGTCTGATCTGACACCAAATGATCCACCTGTACTTGAACCTGATGCATCTGCTGTGATCTTTCCGCCTACAAGCTTTATAGAATTATCCGCTGATATAACCGACTCATCCTCGCCAAGAGCTGTGGATGTGGCATCAAGCAAGCCACCTGTCATCTCGACATCCTTCGCTGCAACGGCCTCCGACACTGCCTCTATCTTGTTGCTGCCACCGGATATCTTCACTGTGCCAGCTGATTCAACGCCCTTACCCTCAGACTTTATCTTTATGCCTGATATCTCAACATCTCCGTCAGCCTTCACCGCCGGAGCATCCGGTGTTGATGAGACTATCACTGATGAATCGCCATTTCCATTTATCTTCACAACACCTGATCCCGCAGAATTCTCCATACATTTGATTCCATCTGAGACGATATTGTTTCCAAGCACACTGATCACGAATGTTCCAGAATTGCCTGAACCTACTGTGAGTTTCTTTAACACAGCACTGTCTATCGTGATACTGCCTGCTTTTCCGGTATCAACCGCCACATCTGCGCCATCGCCCGTCACAGTATAATCACCGCTCTGTGTAAATGAAACCAGTATATTTTCACCGGACTCAGACACTCTTACAGTTGGATTGCCATTGCCATCTACCAAAGCTCCAACATATTCACTGTCGCCAAGTCGTCCAACATCTATTGTGTATGGATCTGACACAAGTGTCACAATCTCAAGTGCCTTACTCATTGCACCGGCATTCAGATTTGAAGTTGCCTTCATTCGTCCATATACATAATACTTTGTAAATGCCTTGCGTCCTGCAAAATATGCGCCGTCCTGCCATGTGAGACTATCCGCGTCATCGACAGGAACTGTAGATATTGCATATTCAACTCCTGTATTTGTACCTGATACATAGCTCTCAACTGTTACAGATAATGATGAAACTGCCTTTTTGGCAAGTGACACACTAGCTGTGTTCTCAGACTTTGCGACTTTCGCTTTAAGAAGTATATTCGCTGTTCCATTTGCTGTTGTGATCACAAGTGTATCGCTATAGCTTCCTGCAGCAAGGCCTGTCACAGGTCTCACCTCAACAGAGGTCTCCTGTCCGGCTGCTATCTGACCTGCAGGATATACTGTGATCTGGAAATTACTTCCGGTCTTGAGACTCGCCTTCACATCGCTCAGCTCAGTCTCGCCACAATTACTTAAGCCTATGCGTTCTGAAGAAACATCCCCGTATCCATAGACAAGAGCATTCCATGCCTTTCCAGAAGTTTCGCATGACAGTTTTCCCGGTTCAAGAACCTTTACTTTGCACCCAGCCTTAACGCCTGAACCATCCTTTGCCTTTGCGGTGATGGTGGCCGTTCCGGCTGCAAGTGCCGTTATCTTGCCATTCTGAACCGATACCTTTGTCCTGTCAGAGCTTGTCCACACGAGTGAGCTGTCTGTCGCATCCGCTGGTGTGACTGTGGCTTTTATCTGTCCACTCTCACCTACCTTCATAGTAAGTGCCGTTTTGTCAAATGTGATACCTTTGACTGGTATAACCTGAGTTTCCGTAGAAGACTCTGTAGTCTTTTCTGTTGATGAACCTGTACCTGAACCTGATGTTGATCCTGTCGAACCCGTGCTGGATCCAGATGAAGGATTCTTTGTTGCCTTTTCTGTGGTAGTGGTCTTTGTCGTAGTCTCTGTGGTGACATTTCCACCTAACTCCCCGCTGATCGTCCTGAGCTCTGACGACACCTCGCTCTTTGGAACTACCTTCTGCGCTGTCTTCTCCTCATCTGTTCCGCTGTTCTTTACATACAGATAAAGTCCGGCTGCTGCACCCACAAGGCTTGCATTATAATCCAGTGCAACCTCGTTCTGGTTATAATCTTCTGAGCTATCTACATAGGATGTACTCGAACCCGCCGGGCCGCCAACCAAAGCGCCGACTAGTACATGTGCCTGCTTTGTATATGCATTTCCAGTCACAGAACCCTGATATCCGCTTGAGGCTCTGTGATGAGGGTACTTTGATGAATACTTGTTGTAACCGACAACGAAACACTTTGAACCTGCATTGTTGCCAAGTATGTACTTCATCTGACCATTTGCCCATGATGAATAATCATTCTTTCCATATATAGTATCATACATGAGACCTGTCATCTGATGAGCAGTGTTATATCTCGCTGATCCCCAGCTGTCTATCAGGCAGAAGTTGTTATCTCCTGACTGTGTCTTGCTTGCTATAAGTCCTGACTGGTTCTCCACGAACACACTCTTCTTTGATGAATTAGGACTGTAGAGCAGAGCCGCCTGAGCCACGTTATTCCAGCAAAGAGCCCAGTTAGGATTTGTTCTGCCACCATATACATTATTGTATTTTGTTGCATATGCTGATTTACCTGTAGCCTTGTACAGAAGAGCCGCCGCAAGGGCATAGTCATCTTCCCATGAATCTGAGTTATAGAAACCAGATGCCGGACCCGAGCTGTTCTTCTTAGCCTTAGTATCCGCATATGTGAAAAGCTTCTCCGCATAGGAAAGCGCTTTCTTATCCTTGTAATTTATATAATATGCCGCAAGTGCCGCCGCTGTCTCTGAAACGATATCTGTACACGTATCCGAATCAGATGTGAATGTTGCCTGTCCACTTCTAGACGACTGCTTTTCCGGAGCTCCCCAGTATCCATGATCTACATTTCCATCACCGACCTGATAACAGAAAGCCTGAACCGAACCATCGCTTCCAAGGACTGTGCATCTCTCGAAATAATTAACGAATCTGTCCATGATCCTCTTGTAGTGTGCCTCTGTAGCAGTATCCGCAAATGCCTCAGCAAACTCCATGTGAGCAAGTCCTAGGACCGTAGCCGAATATGCCTGTGGCAGACCAAACTTGGCATGATCTCCCGCATCATGGTATCCACCGCTGACATCCACAGTCTTTCCATTATATGTTGTTTTTGCATCCTCAGTATGGCAGTTTGATCTCCAAGAGAACTCACTCTTTGCAGATACATCACTTCCGCACATATTCGCATCATAAAGATACAGTGACTCCTGAAGAAGCTTTGCATAATTGTACTCAACATCCGTATTGATCTCACCTGTGTTGTCCCCGGCTCCGCCAGATGATGATGAAAGCGAACCGATAAATGAGTCAAATGCACCTGACTGTGAGCTGTAGTACACCTTAACACCTGTTATAGACACACCGTTTGCCGTACCTGTGTAGCCAAGCTTTGAATAGCTCACGCTCGAACCGGCATTTATTGCACCTGACTTCTTTGATGTGTTTGGATATATGTACAGCTTCCCATCACTGAATACACCCTTGAGGGCTGACCAGCTGCTGTAATCCTTAACTGCAGTTACCGAACCATTCACATCAGCCACCACTATCCAGTCTGCTATGTATGAATTGCTCTTGTTATTTATCGTTATCTCTGTCTCGTAGTAGCCGTCTCCCTTGGCTGTTCCATCTCCATCGGCAAGGCTTGCGGTTACGCTTGAACTTGTGTTTCCAATTGAATCAAGGTCCACACTGCCTGATCCGCTGTCGCCTGAACCATCTGACTCCCCTGATGAGCCACCAGAGGTGCTCTTTGTTCCTGAGAGGACCGCTGACACGATCTTGAATTTGATCGTGCTGTTTTCCTGAAGATTGGCAACCTGTATTCCAAATGCCACCTTCTCCGTGCTTGTTGTGCTGATAGATGACAGATCAAGTACGGTCTCAAACTGACCGCTCTTGGACAGATCTATCCACTTGTCATTATTCGACCATGAAGATCCATATGATGCAAATGGCATAACTCCCGCATTCTGTCCACTTGCAGCGGTAAATGTGTCAACCGCATATGTGATCTTGAGCGTCTTGTATCCCGCATCCGCAATAGCCTTCATGGATGCCAGATCTGATGAAGGCGAAAATCTGATCTCCGCCTTTCCATAATCACTCCACTCATCTGTTGCCGCAGTCACCGTCTTCCAACCGGTGTCCGGTTTCAGATCCAGCGTTATGGTCTCCGCCTTAGCTGTGATCTCCGGCCATGTTATATTGCCGATGATCATGCATAAGGTGAGAACATATGCCAGGATCCTGCTCGCTGCTTTCTTTCTCATTTCCCTTTTCCTCCTTGTACTTCCTTTTCTACCAGAAAAAAATACCCTATTATTAAAAATATAGCACAGAAAACATCTTCATGCGACCCAATAATCCGTCATTATTTATCCGCATAATTACCAATGTTTTCTGTGCTATTTTACCAACACCTTGTTTCCAAGTATTCTCTTTGAATTCTCTATGTCATTTGTCATCTGGGCCTTGAGCTCATCCAGGCTTCCAAATTTCTTCTCACCTCGGATCTGCTCGATAAGCTCCACCTTGATGACCTGTCCATATATGTTCCTGTCAAAGTCGAAGATATTCGTCTCTATGGTGATATTTCCCTTGTCGTTGACTGTAGGATTGTCTCCTATGTTGGTGATTCCCATATAGACTCTGAAAGGATCCTCATATCCCGTATGCTTCCCCCGGATTATCCTGATCCTTGAAGCATACACACCAGCCGGCGGGTACAGCTTGCGCTCCTCCGGCAGCATATTCGCAGTCGGTATTCCTATTGTCCTTCCAAGCTGTTTACCGGACACCACTTCACCTGTCATACTGTACGGTCTACCGAGCATCGGAATGACCGACCTCACATCTCCCTCAGAAATATTCTTCCTGATGACAGTTGAGCTGACCACCTCGTCATCCTGTTCCAGCTTGTCTATGACTATGACCTTATATCCATACTCGTTCGCATAGCTTCTGAGGGTATCCACATCGCCCTTTCTGTCTCTGCCGAATCTGTAATCGCTTCCAACCACCACATATCCGGCTCTCATCATACCCACCAGTATATCCCTGATAAAAGCCTTCGGCTCTGTAGCCGCAAATGCATCGTCAAACGGATATTCAACCAGGACGTCAACTCCGGTATCCGATACCACCTGTGCCTTCTCGTCAGATGTGTATATGGTCTTCATATTGCTCACATCAAACACATGGTTCTCCCTCATGTCAAATGTGAACACGACACCCATATAGCCTTTTTTCTGCAGTTTGAGCACCTGTTCTATCAATAACATATGCCCCTGGTGTATGCCATCAAACTTTCCCAGTGCAACCGCCGTGCGCTCTGTGCTATTTAGTTGTATCTTCTTTGTATCCTTTATATGAATCATAACTGTCTGTCCTTAATTGCTCACCGGAAACATCTTAAATGGCACATACTGCCTCTTCTCATCACTGTATTCATACAGTGCCGCAAATCTCCCGTTCTCATCGTACACCTTGACATATGTGTCCCTGTATATCTGATCTTCCATAAATGAATCCGCAGAAAGTTTATTGCCATTTGCAAGGAGTTTCTCACCCTTTGCTGATATATGGAGTTCTGGAATATCCGGCATAAGCTTGTCTGTTGTGAGCACATGCTGCATGAGTGTCCCGTCATCCCTTGCCTTCTCCACCTCATCAAGTGTCAGACTTTCCTCTATAGTAAAGCCCTTCACCTCGGTTCTGACAAGCTTCTCCATCACCGCACCGCAGCCAAGCTTCTCTCCTATATCCCTGCACAGGCTTCTGATATATGTTCCCTTGGAACAGCTCACATCGAATGTCAGCCTCGGAAGTTCTACCGACTGTACGGTGATACCATGTATCGTGACCGGTCTCGGCTCTCTCTCTATAACCTGTCCGGCCCTCGCCAGCTCATAGAGCTTCTTACCATTTACCTTGATGGCTGAATACATAGGCGGGATCTGCATGTAATCGCCTACAAAACTCATCACCGCAGCCCTGACTGTCTTCTCATCAGGATATACATCTGTCACGTCTGTCATGACTCCTGTCACGTCTTCGGTGTCGCTGGTCTTTCCGAGAAGCATGGTACATGTGTATGTCTTGTTCTTCTCAGTGAGCAGATCGCACATCTTCGTAGCACTTCCCAGACACACAAGAAGAACTCCCTCCGCCATGGGATCGAGAGTTCCGGTATGACCTATCTTTTTCTGTTTTAATATACCACGGAGCTTTGCCACCACATCAAATGACGTGAACCCCTGCTCCTTATATATATTGATAAATCCATCTATCATAACTGTTACCAATCCTATCCAAGCTGTTTCTCTATATCTGCCACGATCTCAGCTACGATCTTTTCCGGATCACCTGACATATTGCATCCCGCAGCCTTCACATGGCCGCCACCGCCGTGGCTGCACGCAATCTCACTCACGTTCACGATATCATTTGCCCTGAGGGATATCTTGTAATTATCCTCACCAGCCTGATACATGAAGAAAGCAACCTCAGTACCTGATGTCAGTCTGAGCTGATCCACGATTCCATCCGTATCCATCTTGCTGGCACCAAATCTGTCAAAGTCCTCCTTTGTCAGAAGAGTGTGGGTTATCCTTCCGCCTGCAAACTGCTTCATATTGAGAAGAGCATAGCCCAGAAGCTTGTTCTGTATGAGCGTCTTCTTGTAGAAGGTCTCATCTATGACAAAGCTTGGTCTTGCCCCCTTCTCTATAAGAATTCCCGCTATAGTCATGGCTGCCCTTGTTGTATTGCTGTGCTTAAACACTCCCGTATCGTGGACTATTCCGGTATACAGGCACTCTGCACACTTCTGATTGATCTTATCAGCGTCAAGGAGCTTGAATATGGCTTCCGCAGCAGAACACGCACCACTTTCCACATAACATACATCTCCAAAACCCTTATTGGACACATGGTGGTCTATACACAAGGTTCTCTTCGCAGTCTCATAATATCTGACAAATGGTGTGAATCTGTCCATATCTCCGCAGTCAAGCGACATAAACAGATCATAGGTCTCGTCATCTGCCTCATGCTTTACAGTAGATGCACCATTCAGGAACATGAACACATCCGGGAATTCCTGAAGATATACCTGAACCCTCTTGTCAGGGTAATTGCTTGTAATATAGTTATACATTCCAAGTGTTGAACCTATACAGTCACCATCAGGATTGATATGTCCTGTTATGGCTATGCTGTCTGCGTTCTCTATCTCCCTTATAAGATCGTTCATGATATACCTCCTTTTAAATTCTCATATTATATCCTACTCTTCAAACTCATCTTCACTCTCCGAGTTTTCATCTGTACTCTCGTCAGCATCGCCATGCTTTCCGAGAGCCTCATCTATCTTGTGGGACATACTGACACCATACTCTATGGACTGGTCCATGATAAATGTTATCTCCGGTGTATTGCGCAGATTTACAGAATGAGCAAGCTCTCTTCTGATATATCCCATTGCGCTGTTCAACCCTGCAAATGTGGAATCAACAGCATCCTGGTCACCCAGGACACTGATATATGCCTTACAGAACTTGAGATCAGGTGTGACAACCACATCAACGACCGAAGTCATAGGTGATATTCTTGGATCCTTGATCTCACGGCTGATGATCCTGCTGAGTTCTCTCTGGACCTCACCGTTGATCCTGTTATTCTTTACACTGTTTTTTCTCATATCTATTACTACTTTCTAGGCACCTCTACCATCTCGTATGCCTCTATCTGATCTTCCTCTGCAACGTCCTGGAAGTTCTCGAATACCATACCACACTCAAAGCCGGACTTAACTTCCTTGACATCATCCTTGAATCTCTTGAGTGAAGCAAGCTTTCCTTCAAATATAAGATTGCCCTCTCTGGTAATCCTTACGCTGCAGTTTCTGTTGATTGTTCCGTCGAGAACATATGAACCGGCAATGACACCGATACCAGAAGCCTTGTATGTCTGTCTGATCTCAGCGTGGCCGATGATCTTCTCCTCATATATAGGATCAAGCATACCCTTCATTGCTGAATCAATATCCTCTATTGCATTGTATATGACTCTGTACAGACGAACATCTACACCCTCGCTGTCAGCCATATCCTTTGCTCTCGCATCCGGCCTGATATTGAAACCGATTACGATGGCATTTGATGCTGATGCAAGGATTATATCTGACTCGTTGATAGCACCTACACCTGCATGTATGCACTTGATAACGACCTCGTCATTTGAGAGCTTTAAAAGGCTCTGCTTAACGGCCTCAACTGAACCCTGTACATCTGCCTTGATGATGATCTTGAGCTCCTTGAGGTTGCCGGCCTGGATCTGGCTGTACAGATCGTCAAGTGACATTCTCTGCTTTGTATCTGCAAGAAGCTTCTCCTTACCCTGTGAGATATATGTCTCTGATATGGTCCTTGCTTCCTTCTCATTGTCAACTGCCATGAATATCTCACCTGCATCAGGAACTGTGTTGAGACCCTGGATCTGTACAGGTGTTGATGGAAGAGCCTCTGTAACTCTCTCACCTCTTGAGTTGGTCATGGCACGCACCTTACCGTGTGATGCTCCTACAGCAATGTAATCTCCAACGTGGAGTGTTCCCTTCTGTACAAGCATTGTTGCAACAGGTCCACGTCCCTTGTCAAGCTCGGCCTCGATGACGATACCTCTTGCCTTTCTGTTAGGATTTGCCTTAAGTTCAAGCACATCCGCTGTGAGGAGGATCATCTCAAGGAGATTGTCAATACCTTCCTTAGTATGTGCAGATACAGGGCAGAATATTGTTGAACCGCCCCAATCCTCTGGGATCAGCTCGTACTCTGTGAGCTCCTGCTTAACTCTCTCTATATTCGCACTTTCCTTATCGATCTTGTTGATCGCTACTATGATCTCGATTCCGGCAGCCTTTGCATGGTTGATAGCCTCGATTGTTTGTGGCATAACACCATCATCGGCAGCTACAACAAGGATAGCGATATCTGTACTCTGTGCACCACGCATACGCATCGCTGTGAACGCCTCATGTCCAGGAGTATCAAGGAATGTGATGGTCTGGCCATTTACATCGACAACAGATGCACCGATCGCCTGTGTGATTCCACCAGCCTCGCCCGATGTAACCTTTGTCTGTCTGATCGCATCAAGGAGTGATGTCTTACCGTGATCAACGTGTCCCATAACGCAGACTACTGGAGGTCTTGGAACCATGTCCTTCTCGTCCTCTTCGTCCTCCTTCAGGAGTTCCTCGATCACATCTACCTTCTCCTCTTCCTCAGCTATACAGTTGTACTCAAGTGCGATCTCTGAAGCCTCGTCAAATGGAAGCTCTGAGTTCACATTGACCATCTTACCTGCGAGGAACAGCTTCTTGATAAGTGCTGTTACAGGAGTCTTTACCGCATCAGCCAGCTCCTTGAGTGTTACAACCTCAGGAAGTGTGATGGTTCTGATTGCATCCGGATCCTCCTGCACAGTCTGCTGCTTCTTCTGTGGCTTGTTCTTCACATTCTTCGCAAGTCTGCTGATATCAGCCTCGACCTCCTCAGGTGATCTTCTGTTGCCCTTACGTGGCTTGTTCTTATCTCTGTTGTAGTTATCTCTGTTCTGGCTCTTTAAATCCTTACCCGGCATCTCCTTCGCATCGAAGTCCTTGCGTTCTCTCTTGAATGGTGCTCTCTTCTGAGCTGGGCTGTCATCCTCGTCATCCTTGCCAAATGGCATATTGATACGGTTGCTGAAACGGTTGCCACCATCTCTGTTAAAGCCTCTTCCGCCCTGGTTTCTATCTCCATTGCCGAAGCGTCCGCCACCCTGGTTTCTGTCTCCGTCTCTGTTAAACCTTGGTCTGTCACCCTGGCCGTCCCTGCCTCCTCTTGGTCTGTCACCCTGGTTTCTATCACCATCTCTGTTAAACCTTGGTCTGTCATTCTGGCCGTCTCTGCCTCCTCTTGGTCTGTCACCCTGGTTTCTGTCGCCATCTCTGTTAAACCTTGGTCTGTCGCCCTGACCGTCTCTGCCTACTCTTGGTCTGTCACTCTGATTTCTGTCGCCCTGGCCATCTCTGCCGAATCTTGGTCTGTCACCCTGATTTCTGTCGCCCTGGTTCCTGTCGTTGCTGAATCTGGCTCTGTCTGAACCGCCCTGTCTGTCGTTGTTAAATCTGACTCTGTTACCGTTGTTATTCATCTTGCCGCCGTTTCTGTCCTCCCTGGCAAATCTTACATGATTGCCAGAACCCTGTCTGGCTGCTGAATTGTCATCCCTTGAAGGATTCTGCTTCTGCGCGTCCGCCTTTGGAGCTGCAGCAGGCTTTGCTGTCTCAGGCTTTGGCTGCTCTGTCTTAGGCGCTGCCTTTGGAGCCTCCTGCTTTGGTGCTGCAGGCTTTGGGGTCTCAGCCTTTGGAGCCTCGGCCTTTGGCGCAGTCTTTGCTCCAAACTTAGCCTTAATTATTCCAACCATCGAATCGTCCAGATTGGACATATGACTCTTGATCTCTATTCCCTTTGCGCCAAGTGTATCTATGATATCTTTATTTGAAATGTTTAACTGTTTTGATAATTCGTGTACTCTGATTTTAGCCAAATGTTACACCTCCATGTTTTCATTTACATTCATGTACTTTATGATCTGATTCCCGAATCCCTCGTCAAGTATCGCAATGGATGTTCTCATCTCATTGCCACTGTACTTGCCAAGCTCATCCTTTGTCCCGTACTCATAATAAGGAATCCCATAATAATTACATTTCTGGTCGAAAAGTTTCTTCGTATTGTCAGAAGCGTCCTTCGCCACAATGACCACGTACGCGCTCTGATTCTTAACTGCTTTCTCTACTGAGAAATTGCCACTGCACAGCCTTCTGGCTCTGGCACACAGAGAAATTAACGAGTAGATCTTGTTATTCTTCAATGTCACGCAGCTCCTTGTCTAATTGTTCATACACCTCAGCAGGTATGCTGACCTTGAAAGCCTTCTCAAGTGCTTTGCTTCCAACCGCCTTCTTAAGGCACTCGGATCTCTTGCATATATAAGCGCCTCTTCCGTTGAGCTTGCCGGTTGCATCAACTGCGAACTGCCCGTCATTGCTTCGGACTATCCTTATCAGCTCACTCTTCGGCATCATCTCACGGCATCCAAGGCATTGCCTCAGAGGTACCTTCTTTGCCATCTCATCACTCCCTATTCTCTATCATGTGCCACTACATCAATGCAAATGATTACTCTTCGTCGTTTGTGTCTACTGTTTCATCTATGTCAAATGAAGCAGCATCGGCATCTTTATCTTCGCTTACTTCATCATAATATTCATCGTCGTTATAAGAATCAAAGTTCTCATCGTACTCATCCTCTGGCTGCTCATCAAAGTAACCCATCTCCTCAGCCTTTGAATGGCTCTTGATATCGATCTTGTATCCTGTCAGCTTTGCTGCAAGGCGGGCATTCTGACCCTTCTTACCGATTGCAAGTGAAAGCTGTGTATCAGGTACTACGACAAATGCTGTCTTCTCATCAAGATCAACGGATACGTCCTCAACATCTGAAGGACTGAGCGCATTGTAAATAAACTCAGCAGGGTTCTCACTCCAAGGAATGATGTCGATCTTTTCACCGTTCAGATCTGCAACGACAGCATTTACTCTGTCACCATTGATTCCTACGCATGCTCCAACTGCATCGACGTTCTCATCGTTTGACCATACTGCGATCTTAGATCTTGATCCTGCCTCTCTGCAGAAGCTCTTGATCTCAACTGTTCCGTCTGCGATCTCTGTTACTTCCTTCTCAAAAAGTCTCTTGACGAGCTCTGGATGAGTTCTTGATACAGTGATCCTTGGTCCTCTGTTTGTCTTCTTGACCTCTGTGATATAAAGCTTTATTCTGTCGCCTCTCTCGTAGCTCTCTCCCTCGATCATCTCTGATGGCTTTAAGAGTGCCTCTGTCTTGTCATCAAGGCTCACATTCACGCTGTCTCCAACCTGTCTCTGAACGATTCCTGTTACGATATCCTTCTCCTTCATATGGAAGTGATCGTATATAGCTGCTCTCTCGTTCTCGTTGATCGCCTGAACGATGACATTTCTCGCACGCTGGGCTGCGATTCTTCCAAAGTTCTTAGTTGTGATCTCTATATTTACTGTATCACCTATCTCGTACTTGCTGCTTATCATCTTGGCCTGCTCCAGTGTTATCTGGCATGCAGGATTCTCAACTTCCTCAACAACCTCTTTGGCTGCATATACATGGCACTCACCAGTCTCTCTGTCCAGTGAAACTGTAATGTTCTCGTCTGTATTGAAATCCTTCTTGCAGGCTGTCTTGAGTGATCTCTCTATAGCCTCAAGCAGAACATCCTTGCTAATGTTTCTCTCCTTCTCAAGCTGATTCAATGCTTCAATGATCTCTGACACCTTTTTATCCTCCTAATATATAAATGCTAATCGTATCATGGAAATATCTTTTCTCGTTATTGTTATCTCTGTCTCATCCTCAAGCTCAATGGTAACTGTATTCTCATCATATGCCTTGAGCACACCCTCGAATTCCTTTGCACCATTCACCTTGGCAAATGTCTTGATCTCCACGACCTTACCTATGCTTCTCTTGAAATCCTTCTCTTTCTTCAGTGGTCTCGTAAGCCCCGGTGAGCTGACCTCCAGTATATAGGCATCTCCTATATAATCATCCTGGTCAAGCAGGTCTCCAAGTGCTCTGTTCACTATCTCGCAATCACCGATCGTGATGCCACCTTCCTTGTCTGCATACACTCTGAGGTAATAATCACTGCCTTCCTTGACGTACTCCACATCAACAAGCTCCAGATTGTTCGCCTCAATGATCGGCATCACAAGTGCCTCCGTCTTTGCTTCAATATCCGCTCTCTTCGTAAATACGACCACCTTTCTGTAAAATATTATCCCCACAACAATTGAGAGTGGGCCAAGGCCCACTCTCATGCTGCAATCTATAACAATCTCACTTATTGTATCATAATTATCAAATAATTCAAGTACAAATATTAACAAATATTTATGCGTTTCTTCTGGCTGCGTCCTCACGGTAATATTTGTCAAGCACCTTGTTCGCCTTCTTGTCGTCAAGAACGCATTTGTTGGACAGTGCAACCTTGACGAGTTCATCCAGTGCTTCCTCCCTAAGTGCCGTGCTCTTGATGTTGACATTTGCAAGCTCCGTGTACGCTCCCATCTTTCTTGTGAGCGCCTCGTACTCCTCTGGAAGCATCCTGTCTATCATATTCCTGATCTGCTTGGATACCGCCTGGCTGTTGCCGCCTGTTGTGACTCCCACCACAAGATCTCCGCGGACGATAACGCCTGGAAACAGGAAGCTGCTGAGCTCCTTGTTATCAGCCACATTTACCATGATGCCCCTGTCATTACAATATGTACCTATCTTGGCATTGATCTCCGGGCGCCTGGTTGCCGCCACAACAATGTCTGCATTCTGCAGTATGTCAAGTGCCACGTTGCTCTCATGTACATTTATCCCCTTTATCGCTTTTATATCATCGCACACCTTCGGCGCAATGACCGCTATCTTCGCTCCGAAATACAGCAGCGAATTGATCTTTCTAAGTGCTGCCTTACCTCCACCTACAACTATTACTTTCTTGCCCTCAAGATCGATGTACATTGGAAAGTATGCCATATCTTATCTCCTCCGAATATTCTATAAATCTAGTCATATACTTACTGTGAAAGCTGCTTAAAAAACTTTCACAGCAAATTATAAATGAGGAATTAAGAAATGGCAATTACAAATAACGTTGGTTCACTAAAAATTCAGATAACGAACAACAATTTCTTTCCCGTCGAGGGTGCTTCCGTATACATAAGCCCTACGGGAATTCCCGATTCCACCTCAGAGGAATTTGTCACCGATAAAAATGGTATCGTCATCGATGAAGAGCTTCCCGCCCCCGATGTCGCCTACAGTCTGGAGCCTGGCGACAACCAGCCATACGCGGAATACAACGTCCTTGTGAACGCGCCAGGGTACAATGAACGCTTCATCTCCGGGGTCCAGATATTCTCCGGTGAGAACGGGATCCAGAACATAGAGCTGACACCATCCGATGGAAGCGATACGAACCCTACCGTTCTCGACGCCCACACCCTCTGGAAGCAGTATCCACCCAAGATCGCCGAGGACATGATAAAGCCGGTGAATCCATCAGGCGGCATAGTGTTGAGCCGCGTCGTTGTACCTGAGACCATAGTTGTCCATGACGGCGCCCCGGCGGACTCCACCGCCAGGGACTACTATGTTCCATATAAGGATTACATAAAGAATGTTGCCTGCAACGAGATATATTCCACCTGGCCTGATGCAGCCATCCGTGCAAATGTACTGGCGATACAGTCATTTACCCTTAATAGGGTCTATACCGAGTGGTACAGGGGAAAAGGATACGACTTTACTATCACGAGCAATACCGCGTTCGACCAGAAGTGGGTCTACAATGCAACCATATTTGAAAATGTCTCCCAGATCGTCGATGAGATGTTCGCCAACTATCTCTCAAAGCCCAACGTTACACAGCCACTATTCACCCAATATTGCGATGGCAAACGTGTATCCTGTCCGGGCTGGATGACCCAGTGGGGGTCAAAATCCCTGGCAGACGACGGTCTCACCGCCATCCAGATTCTCAGATACTATTACGGAGATACAATATACATCAACACCTCGGAGACCATATCCGGTATACCTTCATCATATCCGGGCTACGAGCTGACCATCGGCTCAAGCGGCGACAAGGTCTCCCAGCTCCAGAGGCAGCTCGCCAGGATCGCACTCAACTATCCCGCCATCGGTACCGTAACCGTCGACGGCGTATATGGTCAGGAAACCGCTGATGCTGTGAGAAAGTTCCAGCAGATATTCAATCTTCCGGTTACCGGAGTCACCGACTATAAAACGTGGTATAAAATTTCACAGATATATGTGGGAGTTACGAAGATTGCGGAAAATGTGTAGCACCGCTTCACACACTATGGCATGAAAACACAAAAAAGCTGAAATCATAATGATTTCAGCTTTTAGCAGTTCGTAGGGGAATCGAACCCCTGTTTTCGCCGTGAGAGGGCGACGTCTTAGCCGCTTGACCAACGAACCATAGGTCTTGTTATCTAATTATTGAATCTTTCGATTCTTAGCAGTTCGTAGGGGAATCGAACCCCTGTTTTCGCCGTGAGAGGGCGACGTCTTAGCCGCTTGACCAACGAACCATAAGTGCTTGTATCCTGCCGCTTCGCTTGCGACCTGTTTAATATAACAGAAACGAAAGCAGAATGCAAGCACTTTTTTTATAAAATTGCAAACTTTTTTCAGATTATTGACTTAATTTGTTCCGCCAGCCTACATAAAGTCAAACAGCGAAAGCTGATTTGTCTCCGGCATTCCGTCCAGGATGCCCAGCTCACTCATCTTCTCGATGGTTCCCTTGCCGATCTTTGCACGCTCATTGATCTCCTCCTTGGAGAGGAACGGCCCCTTCTGGGCGGCATCGTAGAGCTGCTGTGCAGCCTTCTCTCCCATTCCTTCTATGGATGCGAAGGATGGCATGATCTTGCCGTCTATTATCTGGAACCTGTCAGCCTTTGCCTTATATATATCTATTGGAACAAAGTCGTAGCCTCTTGCGTACATCTCGAGAACTATCTTCAGATCCTTGAGCTTGCCCTCGTCCTTGGCTGATCTCTTGTTCTTGTCCACCTTGCTTATCTCATTGATATGGAAGAGAACTCTCTCCTTGCCAAAGCACATCATCTCATAGCTGAAGTCATCAGCTCTGATACTGAAGAATGCTGTATAGTATTCAAGCGGATAATTGACCTTGAACCAGGCAATTCTCCACGCCATCATGACATATGCCGCCGCATGGGCCTTCGGGAACATGTACTTGATCTTCTGACATGACCACACGTACCAGTCCGGTACTCCGTGGGCAGCCATCTCCGCCTTCCAGTCATCCCATTTGTCACATTTGCCCTTGGCAACTATTCCCTTACGAACCTTCTCCATGATGTTGAAGGCAAGTCCGGCATCAAGTCCCATGTGTATCAGATAAACCATAATATCGTCACGACAACAAATGGCTGTCGATATGGTACACTTGCCCGACTTGATGAGCTCCTGCGCGTTGCCCAGCCATACATCGGTTCCATGCGCCAGACCCGCTATTCGCACAAGATCTGAGAAACATGTCGGCTTGGCATCTATAAGCATCTGCATAGCAAAGTCCGTTCCGAACTCCGGCACCCCCAGGCTTCCAAGAGGTATCCCATTGATATCCTCCGGTGTGATCCCCAGCGACTTTGTGCTGTGAAACAATTCCATGACATCCTTGTCGTCAAGTCTTATCTTCGTGGCATCAAGTCCCGTCAGATCCTCAAGTCGCCTGATCATGGTCGGATCATCGTGTCCAAGAATATCGAGCTTCAGCAGGTTATGATCGATTGAATGGTACTCAAAGTGCGATGTGATAATATCCGACGTCACATCATTTGCCGGGTGCTGTATAGGTGTAAATGAATATATCTCCTCATGTCTCGGAAGAACTATCATACCACCCGGATGCTGACCCGTGGTTCTTCTGACACCGGTACATCCCAGGGCCAGACGCTCCATCTCGCATCTTCTCTTTGTGACCGTTGCATTCTCCTCAGCGTACTTCTTCGCGGCCTTCTCATCCATTCCGGACGCCTTGGCCTCCGCCATGAGATCCTCCTTGGAGTGATCCTTAAAGTAATTATACACATATCCAAATGCTGTCTTTTCCGCAACACCACCTACGGTTCCCGCCTTGAATGCCTTGCCCTTGCCGAAGAGTACCTCGGTGTATGCATGTGCCTTCGACTGATACTCACCCGAGAAGTTCAAATCGATATCAGGCTCCTTGTCTCCGTTGAATCCAAGGAATGTCTCGAATGGTATATCGTGTCCTTCCTTTATAAGCGGTGTTCCACAATTCGGACAGTCTCTGTCCGGCATATCACATCCGCTCATTCCCGAATACGACTTTACAAGCTCTGAATCAAAATCCACAAAGTGGCATTTCGGACAGATATAGTGAGCCGACAGCGGATTTACCTCCGTGATACCGGCCATTGTTGCGACAAATGAAGATCCAACCGAACCTCGGGAACCAACCAGATATCCGTGGTCATTGGAATCCCACACAAGCTTCTGTGCGATGATGTACATAACCGCAAATCCATTTGAAATGATGGAGTGCAGCTCCCTGTCCAGTCTCTCCTGAACCTGAGGTGGCAGGTCTGGGCCATATATCTCATGTGCCTTGGTATAACATATATCCGTAAGTGTCTGATCCGAATTCTCGATGATAGGAGGCGCCTTGTCCGGTCTGACCGGCTCTATCCTCTCTATCATGTCCGCTATCATATTCGTGTTTGTGATGACGACCTCCTTGGCCTTGTCACTTCCAAGATACTGGAACTCTGCCAGCATCTCCTCCGTGGTACGGAAATACAGCGGTGGCTGCATATCAGCATCGTCAAAGCCCTTGCTCTTCATGATGATCGCCCTGTATATATAATCCTCAGGATCAAGGAAATGCACATCACAGGTTGCGACCACTGGCTTGTTGAACATCTCTCCGAGCTCCACGATCCTCTTGTTGTATCCGATCAGATCGTCCATGGTCTTTGGATTTCTTGTATCCCTCGTCATGAATTCATTGTTGCCAAGCGGCTGTATCTCAAGGTAGTCAAACCAGTTGACCAGTCTCACTATCTCCTCATCCGACGCATCATCAACTATGGCACGGAACAGCTCTCCAGCCTCACAGGCAGAGCCTATTATCAGACCCTCTCTGTATTTGTTGATGAGACTCATCGGCATACGCGGCCTTCGCGCAAAATATGTCAGATGAGACTCAGATATGAGCCTGTACAGATTGACTCTTCCTATCTCGTTCTTTGCCAGGATGATTCCGTGATATGTCTTATCCTTCTTGATCGCATCAGGTGAGGTGCTTCCAAGGACATTTAGATCATCCATGGTCTTAACATCTCTCTCCTTCAGCATGTCGAGCAGCTTGAAGAATACTTTCGCCGTGGCCTCCGCATCGTCTATGGCTCTGTGGTGATGCGCATTCACGACTTTGAGTTCCTTACACACTCTGTCCAGAGTGAATTTTCCAAGCTCCGGCAGCAGTATATGGCTGAGCGTCATGGTATCCAGAACCGTGTTGTCGAACTTAAGTCCAAGCTCCTCCGCATTCATTCTCACAAATCCCGTATCAAATGACGCATTGTGGGCAACCACGATATCGTCACCGCAGAACTCCACAAATCTCGGCACGATCACATCGAACATCGGCGCATCCTTTACCATATCATCATTGATGGATGTGAGCTGTTCTATCTGGTATGGGATAGGCACACCCGGATTTATAAACTCCGAGAATGTATCTACGACCTCTCCGTCCTTCACCTTGACCGCACCGATCTCTATGATCTTGTTGTGCTTCTTGGAAAGTCCCGTTGTCTCTATATCAAATACCACGTATTCCGAGTCAAGGCTCTGATTCCTTGAGTTCTTGACCAGATCCTTCAGGTCATCGACAAAGTAACCCTCGACACCATATATGATCTTGAAATCTTTTCTGAGTCCCTTTGTATGGTTTGCTATAGGGAAAGCCTGAACAACACCGTGATCCGTGATCGCTATGGCAGGGTGTCCCCAGTCGCTGGCTCGCTTCACGATGGTCTCTATATCGACCACACTGTCCATCTCGCTCATCTTGGTATGCATGTGAAGCTCGACACGCTTCTCAGGATATGTATCCATACGAGGTATACGGAAGTCCTGAATGTGCTTCATACCGAGCACTCGGCATATCATAACCTCCTTGGCATACGAGTCGAACTCGGCAAGGCCCTTCATCCTATAGAACTTACCCTTCTGTATCTCCTCGCGGTAGACCTCCATATCCTCAGGACTGCAGAACATCTTGAAGCCTATGGTGTCTGTGAAATCTGTTATATATCCAGTCAGTATGATCTTGCCATTTCGGAGCTCTCTCTCCTCAGTGCTCATAATCTGTCCGTGGATGACGACCTCTCCGATACCATCGTTGATGCTGGATATCTCAAGCAGCTTGCCCTCCACATCTCTTCCTATGAACACCTCTGGATCATCTGAATATCTTCGCCTCCTTCCGAACTTCTCCTTTTCACCGCCATTTTTCTGGCCTGAATCGCCGCCGGAGGATGCAGGAGCAGCCTTCTTCTCATCAGGCTTGTGTCCCTCGCTCTTCTTATCTTCCTTCTTCGACACTCCGAGCTTATCCTTGTCCACGGCCTTTCCATCCACGATGATGTCGCCATGATCCCTGAGGTTGTTCAATATGGCATCTATCTTCTGCTGCTCAACAAGTGCACTGGCTCTCCTCAGCTTCTCCTTGTCCGCCTCACTGTACTCAAATGCAACATTGACATTCAGGTCAAATCTCTCCTGGAACATCTCCTCCATATACGCCTTTATTTTCTCAGCGTGTATATGCGCTATCTTACTGTCCTCTATAGCTATGGTTATCGCGTCTCCGTCACAGTACAGTTCTCCTATCGATCTGGATATAAGCCTGTAGCCCACATTGCTGAATGATCTTATATCGTAGAGTATGCTGTCCTGATATGCTTTGACTATTGCTTCGAGATTGTACTGTGTAGAAAGTGTATAGTGCTCCCGTATCTGGACCGTATACCTTTTATTGCCAAATACAAACTTACGGATACACTCCTCCGCCTTTTCTATATTCGGTCTGCTTATTATATGTCTCGATCTTATGTCAACCTGCAGGATATTTTTACTGTCATATATCGTGACTTTTGTCACATACACCTCGGTGAACAGACCTGCAAGCTCCTTAGTCATCTCCACTCCGGGGAACACCGTCATGAAGAGCTCCGCCTGCTCATTTCCGGCATCTGAAACCGCCGTTGCAGAGCCATCATTACTCTCATTTCCACTCACTGAGCCTTCCGGTGTATCAGCATCAGCCTCGCACCCCTCGACCATATCGCCACCAGTGCCATCACTGACCACGTCTTCGTCCTCGGCATCTTCCTCCATATCATCTGCGATATGCCAGTCCGAGTCGTGAACATCCGCCTGGGTGTACGATGCGCTCTCCTGCTGCATATCAGCATACATCTGGCTCTCATACATCTCCTGTTCAGCCATCTGGGCTTCATAATCCATCTGAGTCTGCATCTCATCGGCATACATCTGATCTATATTCTCTTGTTCCAAAATACGATCTTCGTTGTTCAATCCTATTCACTCCAATTATCTAACTCGCGCTTCAACGCTGGTATAAATTCATCCTCACTGAGTCTGCCAACTATCTCACCCTTCTTGATGAGCAGTCCGCAGCCCTTGCCTCCTGCAATTCCAAGGTCGGCTTCCTTAGCCTCTCCCGGGCCGTTCACCACACAACCCATAACTGCGACTTTAATATTGAGATGGTCATAGTCTGACACAAGCTTTTCCACCTTGTTTGCAAGTCCGATAAGGTCGATCTCAGTACGTCCACAGGTCGGACATGACACAAGCTCTACTCCGCCCTTTCTGAGTCCAAGAGCCTTGAGAATAAGCTTTGCTGACAGGATCTCATCCACCGGATCTCCTGTCAGGGACACTCTTATCGTATCGCCTATTCCCTCATGGAGTATGATTCCAAGTCCCACCGATGATTTGATATTTCCTCTTGTGACGGTTCCTGACTCCGTGATTCCCACATGCAGAGGGTAATCTGTCTTGTCCGCGATGAGCTCATGGGCTCTCACGCACATCATAACATCAGACGACTTGATGCTTATGACTATGTTGTGATAGTCAAGCTCCTCGATCATGCGCACCTTGTCAAGAGCGCTCTCAACTATTCCCTCTGCGGTCACTCCGCCGTACTTCTCCACGAGATTCTTCTCCAGAGAACCACTGTTTACACCGACCCTTATAGGAATATTTCTCTTTCTGGCAGCCTCGACTACCTTTGCCAGCTTCTCCTGTCCTCCGATATTTCCCGGATTTATCCTGATTTTGTCCACACCATTTTCTATGGCCTTTATGGCAAGCCTATAGTCAAAATGTATGTCGCCCACAAGCGGAATGTGGATCTGTTTCTTTATAGCCGGGATTGCATCTGCTGCAGCCTCATCGTTTATCGTACATCTGATTATGTCACATCCGGCCTTCTCAAGCTGGAGTATCTGTGCAACCGTAGCCTCCACATCGCTCGTCTTTGTGTTGGTCATGGACTGTATAAGTATCGGATTGCCTCCGCCTATAACCCTGTCACCTATGTGGATCTCTCTTGTCTTCATATATACTCACAGCGCCAGTACATAAGCACTGGCGCCTTTCCTCCTTCTTTAATTGTCTTTAACTGAAAAATACATTCTTTATATCATTGAACAATATTACGACCATGAGGATCATGACCAGCACAAATCCCACAAATGTGACTATGTTTTCCTTGTCCTTCGGAACCTTCCGCCTGGTTATAAGCTCGATCAGCAGGAACAGGAAACGTCCTCCGTCAAGTCCCGGTATCGGAAGCATATTCATGATTCCAAGGTTGGCCGAGAGAAGCACTATATAGTTCATCCAGTTGAGGAGAACCGTAAGGACATCGACCTTTGCAGCCTCATTGAACGTATCGTTCATGGACTTTGCCACACCCACAGGGCCGGACACCTCATCTGAGCTGACCTGTCTGGTGACTATGAGCTTAAGGCTCAGGAACGTGGCCTTGACCCAGTATCTGACCTCATAGGCAGAATACTTCATCAGCTCGCCAAAATTCTGTGGCAAGACATAACCGCAGCTTACGATTCCCACCTTATAACCTGCACTTGTCTCCACCGGATATACAGTCGTATCGTACACCGTGCCATCCTTCTTCTGCATCTTGAGGTCTATAGGAGAACCGTCCCCGTATATCTCAAGATATATCTGAAGCTCCCTGAAGTTCTTGATCTTGCTTCCGCCGATCTCAAGGACGGTATCTCCATCCTCTATCCCGGCCTGCTCCGCAGGATAAACTCCATTGAACTCCTTGACAACATCCGCATACTCGCTTTCCTTCGCCATCCCGCTGTCGTACACCCTGCCGATAGTCGCAGGATCTGTACCACAGAAGTGGATTATGACCGCTGAAAAGATAAATGCTATAACTATGTTCATGAACGGACCGGCAAGGACCTCCGCCATACGCACCCATATGGACTTCTTCTCAAATGCGTTCTCGTCATCCTCATGACCTTCCTCGCCTTCGCTTAGCAACATACAATAACCGCCCAGAGGTATGAGTCTCAGTGAATACTGTGTATCCTTCTTGGTAAACGAGAAGAGCTTTGGGCCAAGTCCCATGGAAAACTCAATTACCGATATATGATTGATCTTTGCGACAATAAAATGTCCAAGCTCATGAAAAAATATTATCACACCAAATACTAGAATTATGAGAATTATGTTCAATCTACCACCTGCTTTCTACAAAATCATATACCCAGCGCTCAGTGTCAAGTATCTGTGACACGTCAGGGTTTTCTATAACTGTATGACTCGCCATACACTCCTCTATTATCCTGTATATATCGAGGAAGCGTATCTTCCTGTCAAGGAATTTTGCCACTGCGCACTCATTTGCCGCATTGAATACAGTCGGCATTGAACCGCCATCTGCTATGGCAGAATACGCATACTTTAATCCCTTAAATGTATCCATGTCCGGCTTCTCAAGAAGAATCGAGTTCATAGTCCAGAAGTCCAGTCTGTCACCGGCCATGTATCTTCTCTCCGGATAACACAAAGCGTACTGTATCGGAAGCTTCATGTCCGGAGTTCCAAGCTGTGCTATGACTGCGCCATCCCTGTACTCAACCATCGAGTGGATTATGCTCTGTGGCTGGACTACCACCTGGATATTCTCCGGCTTCACATCAAAGAGCCACTTTGCCTCTATAACCTCAAGTCCCTTGTTGACCATGGTTGCTGAATCTATTGTTATCTTTCTTCCCATACTCCAGTTTGGATGCTTGAGCGCATCCTCCACCTGAACATTCTCAAGAAATGCGGTATCCTTTCCCCTGAAAGGCCCACCTGACGCTGTGAGCAATATCTTCTCCACATCGCCGTGCACATTTCCCTGAAGGGACTGGAATATAGCGGAATGTTCGCTGTCAACAGGCAGTATCGCTACATTCTTCTCCGCCGCCAGCGGCATGATGATATGTCCCGCTGTCACCAGAGTCTCTTTATTGGCAAGTGCTATGTCCTTTCCCGCATTTATGGCTGCTATAGTCGGTCTTATTCCGATCATGCCAACTATTGCCGTGACAAGGATGTCTGATGATGAAAGCTCTGCTATCTCTATCAATCCGTCCATGCCCGCAACAACTCTTATGTCAGTGTCCGCAAGGCACTCTCTGAGTCTCGCAGCATTCTCTTCGCTCCATATTCCCACAACCTCAGGCGAAAACTCCCTCGCCTGTTTTTCCAGGAGCTCTATATTACTTCCGGCGGCAAGCGCCACTATATTCAGATCTTCCTGAACCCTAACTATCTCAAGGGTCTGTGTTCCAATTGAACCTGTAGAGCCAATTATCGCTACATTCTTCATGTTATCCTCCTGTATCCGGATTTACCGGATCATCTATCCGAATATAATAGGCAGTATCCAGTGAACCCACTGGGCACTGCCCATCATGTATCCTACAGCAGATATACAAGCAGATAATAAATTATCGGTGCTGTAAATATTATGCTGTCAAATCTGTCCAATATTCCTCCGTGACCCGGAATCAGCTTTCCGTAGTCCTTGATGTCGTTATTTCTCTTTATCGCAGATGCTGCCAGATCTCCAATAACCGCCGGAAGTGCACCGACAGCGCCGACAACTGCAAAAAGTAATGGCGCATAGTTCATGGTGTCTACATACTTATCAAACAGTATGCCAAACACTGCTCCGAATACACCTGCTCCAACGATACCGCCGATAAGACCCTCTATGCTCTTCTTAGGGCTGAGCACAGGTGCCATCTTGTGCTTTCCGAAGGCTCTTCCCACGAAGTAAGCACATGTATCATTTATCCATGAGCTGACAAATATCAACAGGACAAGTACCAGTCCATGCTCCATGTTTCTTATGAGATATACAAATGACAGCATGACACTTACATAGAAGAAATCCATAAATGCCGCCATGATCTGTTTATCGCTGTATGTTGGGAATGTCAGCACATACACAGCAAGCATAACCAATAAATATACGACCATCATAGGAACAATAATGTCCATACGATCCAGGTATATGGCTATATAATACAGAACTGTCGCCAGGTAACACACGATTCCCGGAGTCTTCTTGTTCACTCCGTATACTCTGAGCAGCTCCATATTGCCCACAAGGGATACCAGAGCCATAAGGCCGCATGTTACTATCCCTCCAAAATATAATGTGATGGCCAGTATCACTACCAGAACCGCACCACTTATCACTCTCTGTTTCATTAACTAATATCCTCCGGATAACTATTTTGCATCTCCGAATCTTCTCTCTCTCTTATTGTAGTACCTCACGGCTTCTATCAGAGAATCCATGTCAAAATCAGGCCACAGTGTATCTGTGAAATAAAACTCAGAATATGCAAGCTGCCATGGGAGGAAGTTGGATGTTCTCTCCTCACCGCTTGTCCTTATTAGCAGATCAGGATCAGGCACACCCTTTGTGTCGAGATATTCCGCAAACAGGCTCTCGTCAATGTCATCCGCACTGATCTTTCCCGCATCGGCATCCTTCATGATCTTCTTCACCGCCCTGACAATCTCATCACGTCCACCGTAGTTTATCGCTATATGGAACTGAAGTCCTGTATTCCCCGCAGTCTCCCTCTCCAGATCATCCATCTTCTGAACTATATCCTCCGGGAGGCCCTCGCGCTTACCTATGAGGTTAACCTTCATGTTGGCGTTGTTAGATCTCTCTATACTGTCAACCAGGTACTTTCTGAAAAGATTCATGATACCTGTGACTTCCTCAACAGACCTCTTCCAGTTCTCCGTGGAAAAAGCATACACTGTGAGATACTTTATTCCAAGCCTATCGCAATTTTCACATATAGCCTCAAGAGCCTTCGCACCCTCTGCGTGTCCATAGTTCCTGGGAAGAAATCTCTTCTTTGCCCATCTGCCATTTCCATCCATGATCACAGCCACGTGCTCCGGCACATTAAGTAATTCTCCGTTAATCTCTCTCTTCATATTCTCTCCGCATTCCATTTTAGGGATACATCATATCCATGATTATTATACTGTCATGATCTCCTTGGATTTTGACTCAACAGCCTTGTCGATCTGACCAACGTACTTATCTGTGAGCTTCTGGATCTTGTCCTCGTTGTCCTTGAGCTCATCCTCGCTTATGTCTCCGTTCTTCTCCATCTTCTTGATGGCATCGTTGGCATCACGTCTGATGTTTCTTATAGCGACCTTTGCGCCCTCACCCTTCTTCTTGATATCCTTGACGAGCTCTTTTCTTCTGTCCTCTGTGAGCTCTGGGAAGTTGAGGATGATGTTTCTTCCATCGTTGTTAGGTGTGATTCCAAGATCAGAATTCATGATAGCCTTCTCTATCTCCTTGACAAGTGATGGCTCCCATGGTGCGATGACCAGTGTTCTGGCCTCTGGAACAGTTATATTTGCAAGCTGCTGCATAGGTGTTGGAACTCCATAATACTCAACCTTGATCTTGTTGAGGATGTTAGGGTTCGCTCTTCCTGCTCTGATGGTAGCATACTCAGCCTCAAGATTCTCAACTGACTTCTGCATCTTCTCTTCGTACTGTGTTAACATGATTCATTCCTCCTGGATTATATATTTTTCTTATTATTTTCCCTTTTATTCCGCATTCACATATGTTCCGGTGAAACCGCCTGTAACGGCTTTCACTATGCTGTTCTCATCATTCAGGCCAAACAGCATCATAGGCATCTTGTTCTCCATAGCAAGAACTGCTGAGGCAAGATCTATTACTCCGAGCTTGTTATCTACTATATCGCTCATCTTCATGCTGTCATACTTCTTAGCGTTCGGATTGGTCTTTGGATCACTGTCATATACTCCATCGATGGCCTTACCTGAAAGAATGACATCTGCCTGAACCTCTATTGCCATAAGCACTGTCGCCATATCTGTTGAGAAATATGGATGGCCGATTCCACCTGCAAAAAATACGACATCTCCCTGCTCCATATATGCGATTGCCTTGTCCTTGTCAAAAAGCTCAGTCATATTACCACATACAAATGGTGTCATGATGTGTGTCTTTATTCCGCAGCTTCTGAAGCTGTCCGCTGTGTAGATACAGTTCATGACAGTTGCCAACATTCCTATGGAATCCGCCTTAACTCTGTCCATGTTGTCTGAAGTTCTTCCTCTCCAGAAGTTTCCTCCTCCTATTACTACACATACCTGTATTCCCTTGTCTACTATCTGCTTTACCTGATTGGACACATCTCTGACTGTCTCCTCGTCAAAACCATGTTTCTTATCACCGGCAAGAGCTTCACCGCTCATCTTGAGCAGAATTCTGTCCATCTTCATATCGCGATCCATCCTTTGTGTTCATATTTTATTATTCATATTATATATCGTCATATCCTAGCATGATAACCCATGCAGACATCTGCCTGACGACCTGATTCATTATAGCACATACCCTTTACATTTCAAAGTAAAAAAGAAAGGCACATATCACTGTGTACACGTGCATATGATATGTGCCTTGCTGTTATGCTTATTTCTGTTATATGTCACCCGACATCCTGCTTTCAGATCCCAGATATCATCAATAGCCATCAGAATAATCTGACTCCGTCGATACAATGGAATCCACATCATCCTGAACTGTAAATGTATCAAGATCAAGCTGATTCTCACAGCCTGAATCATTGATGATGTTGTAGCTTATATTCTGTACGGTAGCTGACGGTGTATAATTCATGTCGTCGAACAGGAATCTGTGAAGTGCTGTGACATTCGTTGCGAGATCACAGGCAACGACATAGCTCACCTCATCCATGGTAGGACTGGCGATGGTAAACGGGAATCCTGTTGTAGTAGACAGCTTGTAGTTGAAGCAGGATTTTGCCATATCAATGATCTCTTCCTCTGTAAGGCTTGATGCAACATCATCCACAACCACGTTGATACAATCAAGCAGCTTGGAGATTCCTGCTGTCTTTGCCGCCTCTATCATCTTGGAGATAACTGTTCTCTGTCTCCATGTTCTTGTTATATCACCCTCATCTGTACTTCTGATTCTTGAGTAGGCTGTAGCCTGCACACCGTTCAGATGAACGACACCTGTGTCATATACATAATCTGAATAAATACCATTTACACCCATCTGCTCGTCAATACACTGGTTGAGCTTATAAAGCTCCTCCTCCTTCAGCTCTATATCAATTCCACCCAGGGCATCGATGGCTTCTGTGAGGGCTGTGAAATTGACCGCAACGTAATCTGTTATATTCAGGTCAAGGTTCTTATTTATCATATTGACAGCGCCCTGTGCTCCGCCGTATGCGTATGCATGAGCTGCCTTCTCGTATGACTGGCTGTCATTACAGAGCTCAAGGTAAGTATCTCTGTACAGTGAGAGAAGCTTGACCTCCTGTGTATCATTGTTGATGCTACAGATGATTATACTGTCTGAACGCACTCCTTCGTCAACCATGCCTGCATCTCTGGTATCTATACCAAACAATGCGATGTTGGTGTATCCTGTCATCTTCTTGACTGTTTCTTCATCCAGATCCTCATTTATATGAGTGTCCTTCAGCTCTTTGTACTGCATCTTGTTATATGTGTTGTTGATGTACGACTTCACAAACAGAACGCCTATGACTATGGCTGCAACAACCTCGATTGCAAGTATGATTCCCCATACTCTGTTCTTTTTCTTTCTCTTCTGATCCTTCATATCCTGCTCTTCTTCCGCATATTCATCTTCATAATATTCATCATCCGATGTATAAGCTTCCTCTTCTGATGCCGCATCCTCTTCATCGTCTGCGCCCGGTCCAAATGCGCTGTCGGAATAATCATCCTTTGCAATACCGGTTCTGCCATGATCATCTGAATAATCATCGGCATCGTCATCGTAATCATCTTCATCGTCAAAAAGCATCTCTCCGGCATATCTGCCCTTAACACGCTTCATATCATCGTCATCATGACCACTCATTTTATTTCCCATATTTTTCTCCTAAATATCGAATGTATCTGTCAAAATTTAACTCATATAGCAATACATTTTACTACAAATATCTCATCAATTCAACGGGATACACATAATTCACACATTTTTATACTTGATCAGTCAGCCAGGATAAACTTGTCCACCACCGGCACAAGTCCGTCCTCGTCATTTGACAATGTTATATAATCGGCATGTTCCTTCACTATGTCCTGTGCATTTGCCATGGCGACTCCCACCCCGGCATACTCTATCATCGTGAGGTCATTATATCCGTCACCGCACGCCACAAGATCCTTTCTGTCCATATCAAGGACCTCAAGAAGCTTCTCAAGGGATGTTGCCTTGTGAACATTTGGCGGCATGATCTCCACAAAATATGGCTCCGAGCGGAATATGTTAAGCTGATCACCGAACTTTTCTGCAAGCTCCTGCTCTATCTTCTCCGCCTTGTCAGGATCTGCGGTAAGAAGACATTTGTTGAGAGGGAAATCGATATATTCCCTGAAGTTATCTATCCTCATGATCTCCATATGATTGATACTTGCCTCAAATGTCATGTATCCGTCTATATCAGTTCCGGTTATAACTCGGTCTCCATCGTATGTCACCATTCCGCAGCCCGCTTTCAGACAGTAATCATATATATCCCTCACCACATCATTGTCAAGCACAGCCTGATATACCACCTCACCGGTACTGTAATCGACGATCCTTCCGCCGTTGAAAGCAAGCACATATCCGCCAAATCTGTCAAGCTCTATGGTGTCTGCTATCTTCCTTATTCCAGGCAGTGGACGTCCCGATGCTATCGCAACGATATGCCCCTTCTCCTGTGCCTCTATTATTTTCTCCAGCGTTGCCGGAGTAATATCCTTCTGAGTATTTGTCAGCGTTCCGTCAATATCAAGTGCCAGTAATTTTTTACTCATTTTATCCTCCATAATGTTATAACATAATTTGCTATATATTTTCTCCTTGATGCTATATAATGTCATAGTTAGGATGCCGTTACGTCATCCTGCCGCCCATTTCTGACTTTAGGAGAAATCACATGGATATAAACATATACGTTAATCAGAAAAAAATCAACCCTTTGTATCAGAAAGCCATCGCCGAGTACGTCAAGAGACTTTCTCCATACTGTACTCTGTCTATAGTATGTGTTGCAGGGAAAATTAAATGCACATCAGGGAAAAACACCACAAACTACTGCATATCCGGCTCCGATACCATCTCATCTGAGGACTACGCAGCCCGCATCAACAGTCTGACTTCAAGCGGTACCTCAAAGATAAACTTCTACATAGGGTACGATGAATCACTCACAGCTGATATGGAAAATTTCTCTCTCTGTTCAGTACAGCCGTCCGCCGAGATGACTGCCCTCCTGCTGTCCGAGCAGACCTACAGGGCATACACTATCCTGAACAACATAACCTACCACAAATAATCCCTGTCAGCTCCGGCTTATGATCGCAAGCTGCTCCGCCAGCGTCACCCTTATGAGCTGATGCGGAAATGTCATATCCGACACGCTCATCCTGTAATCAGCCCTCCTCACTATATCTGCAGCAAGTCCAAGAGATCCCCCTATCACAAATGTAACCGTGTCATGTCCGCGCTCCGATGCCCTGCGGACCTGATCGGCAAGTCCTTCCGTGGTCGTCTTCTTTCCTTCTATACACAGTGCTATAACATAGTCGTCTCTCCCGATCACATGTCTCAGCCTGTCCGCCTCGGCCTCAATGATCATGGCATTTACCTTGTCGCCAGCCTTCTGAGGTATCCTCTCGTCAGGAACCTCGCATATCTCCAGACGTCCTCTCTTGTCGATCTCCTTCTTATATTCATTTAACATCTGCGTAAAATGCTGTTCCTTTATCCTGCCGACGCAGGCAATCCTGTATATCATATGAACTCCTTCAGATCAGGCCTGATCAGCCCTCATCCTGTCAAATATCTTCAGTTCTTCCTCTGTATTTTTCTGCGTGCACACACTTACTCCAATGGTGAACAGCAGACTCACTGCAAATCCAACCACGTCACCGCTGATACCCGAGTATGCCGCCAGGCTGCCTCCGTTCACAAACGGGAGATATTTCCACATAACAAATGTGAGTATTCCTGCTATTATTCCAGCATACATGCCTTTTCCGGTCGCATGCCTGTACGTCAGTGTACAGAAAAGAGGAGCCGCAAGTGCCGCCGCACACAATCCCCAGTTTTCGGCGATCATATGCTCTCTGTTGAATTCAACAAACTCTGCCACCAGGAAAACGCAGCATCCGGTCAGCACAACAACACCTATATCTATAAGAAGCTTTGCGATTCCACCGGCTCTTGAGATTGCAGGAACAAGCCCTCTTATATGTTCGCATATATTTCTCATGAACGATTCCAGCATTACGACAACCGCCGCTATAAACACCATAAGCGCGGCAAATCTGAACACATACGCATAGGTTCCCGTTCCAAGCAGCTTCTTGAGCATCAGGTTGTACACCTGGAATGAGTTCATATTTGCCCATGCCTTCTCAGGATAGAGCACCGGTACGACCAGAAGTGCCAGTATACAGCTTGAAAGTATTGTGAACCCTTCAAAGATTACAGCCCATATTCTTCCGACATCGAGCTCCTTGATATCCCGGATATTTAAGACACCCTTGTACATCAGCGGCATGGCTATACATCCAAGTCCTACTCCCGTCATGGATATCGCACTTCCTATATCCACTGTTTTGCCATCGTAATACAGTATATTCAGATAAATGCTGGTTCCCCCTGCAAGCCTTGATCTCCTGTAATTGTCAAGTATCTCCCTCGCATCCATCCTGTAAAATACCAGTCCGATCATCGTCAGACATACGATTATAACCATTATGAACACTATTGTCTTGATTATTCCCATCAGCTTATTGTCAACCAGTATGGTGGCAAGGATGAGAAATGACACTATGATGGCAAGGCTTATGCTCTCCGGCATGTCCATAAAATAGGCGACAACCGATACGATAACCTTGAGAACAGACACCAGTATCAGGCAAAGCGTCACTATCCATATGACGGACACCAGATCTTTCAACTTCCATGACCCATATCTTGCTGCGAACAGCTCCGGAGCATTGTGTATCTTTTTAGGGGATATCTCAGCATACGAATTCATACGCTTTGACAGAAATATCCATCCGACAACATTGCCCACGAACAATCCCATGGCCACAAGGCACTGTCCTGCACCATGTATTACTATATTAATAGGTAGCAGAAATATGACCCACAATATTACATCATTGGCGCATACCTGCCCTGCGGTGGACACATCGCCACAGTTCTGCCTTTTGATTCCAAATACTCTCTTATCACTAAAAACAGACATGTATCAGCCACTCCATTCTTTTATCTGAATCTTCGTTATCATTTTTATATAATATACCCTGCTCATTCTACCACAGTTGAAGTTTTGCCGCCACCATCATATTTATTGTGACATTTGCCGAAATGTTACCATCAATTGCATTATTTTTTCAATAGTACAAAAACTAGTGATGTGTTATAATTTGAACCGTATGGGCTTTTACATATTTATTACATATTTTTTACCTGTCAGAAACACAGGTAAAATTCATTTTACTCAGGAGGGCTATAATTTTGGATTTATTTTCTATTTTAACATTGCTCGGAGGCGTAGGTTTATTTCTGTTCGGAATGAATCTCATGGGTGCCTCGCTGAAGAATCTCGCCGGTGGCAGTCTGGAAAAGGTTCTTGAGAAACTTACAACCGGAAAAAATCAGTTCACGGGAACTATCAAGGGTTTTACACTCGGTACAGCCGTAACAGCCATCATTCAGAGTTCGGCAGCAACGACCATCATGCTCATCGGCTTTGTAAATGCCGGAATCATGAAGCTTGGGCAGGCCATACCTGTCGTGTTTGGTGCCAACATCGGTAGTACCGCGACCGCACAGATCCTTCGTCTCGGAGATCTTGCGGAGACTAATATTCTTCTTAAACTTTTAAAACCGTCATCATTTGCTCCTATCCTTATATGTATAGGTGCATTTATCATACTATTTACAAATAACAACAAGAAACGTGATATTGCAAGTATTCTTGTTGGTCTTGGAATCCTCTTTCTCGGCATGAATACCATGGAGGGTGTATTTGCGCCACTCAAGGAATCAGAGAGCTTCCAGAATCTGTTCACATCGTTTAATAACCCATTACTTGGTATTTTAATAGGACTTGTGCTCACAGCCATCATACAGAGTTCATCTGCATCAGTAGGTATACTCCAGGCCATTTCGTCCACAGGCGTCGTTACATACGGAACAGCCATTCCTATCATTATCGGTCAGAACATCGGTAAGTGTATGACCATTATCCTCGGGGGAATCGGTGCGAACAAGAAGGCAAAGAGAGTTTCTCTCTCATATCTTCTCTTTAACATATTCGGAGCTGTGTTCTTTGTTATTGTCATATACGGACTTCAGCTTTTCATAGACATGCCTTTCATGGACAAGGTCGTAAACCGTGGTAACATTGCAAACGTCCACTTCCTGTTCAACTTTATCATAAGCCTGATACTTCTGCCATTCTCCAATCAGGTGGCAAAACTTACAGGAAAGATCATCAGGGACGACGAGGAGTCCAAGATCGACAAAGAGCTCGCCACACTGGATCCGAGACTTATCGCTACCCCTTCCATCGCTATTTCACAGGCAAGAAATGTCATGTTTGCCATGGCTGACTGCATAAGAGAGAACTTTGCAATAGCATGCAGACTCATCAGTGATTTCAATGAAGAAGATGCCGCCAAACTCGAGGAGAATGAGGATTTCATAGACAAATGTGAGAGCTCACTCAACAACTTCCTCCTCAAGGTAACATCACAGAACAACATGTCCAGATCCGAACGACTTGATGTGTCTGAGCTTCTGAACAGTCTGAGTGATATGGAAAGGATTGGTGACCACTGTGAGAATCTTCTCGTTGTATCGAGAAATATAATAGATCAGAAGATAAACTTCTCAGATCAGGGAATGAAGGAGATCCATACAGCGCTCAAGGCGACTAACAATATTATTGATATGACTCTGAACGCCTTCAAGGAGGACGATCTTCAGGCAATATCAAGAATAGAGCCACTTGCACAGACCATCAGCGAGATAACAGAGCTTATAAAGGATCACCACGTTGTGAGACTTCAGATGGGCGAATGTGGTATCCCTGGAGGATTTGCACTGGTTGACATTCTCACAAGTCTTGACAGGATCGGAAGCCACTGTAAGAACATCGGCCTTCACATTGCCAAGAAGATCAGGGGTATCCATATGGACGAGATGCACGGACACATCTACATCACCGGATACAAGACATCTGAGGAATACAAGGCTCTGTATGCATATTATTCATCCATGTATGCCGATCCGATAACAGAAGGCTTTGATGCAAGCATCCGCGAACTCCGTGAGTTAACAACACCTGATGAACCTGATAACAAAGCTAAGGTTTCCGGCGACGAGCAAAAGAATGAGTCAAGGAACAACCAGAAGTCCGACCTGAAGAAAAAGTCATCAGCAAAAAACAAAGTAGCCGACAGGCACGAAAAGATAAAAGAAAAGATAAATGAGAAATATCCTGAAAAGGGTAAAAAGAACTCCAAGAAAAAGTAAAGGAATATAACAAACTGCTATGTGAAAAAGCTCTGCACAGATAATACACTGTGCAGAGCTTTTTCGTTATATTTATATTGTAGTTTATATGCCTGGTCTTTTAAACCATATCAGTCACGGCTGTAATTGACGATCATATAGCCATCTTCTATCTCTATCCTTGCATCCTCCGATACAACCCGGTTGCTCACTCCAAGGCTGTCTCCTATCTCAAATGTACGATTCTCCACGTTGTATTCAAACCCTGTAAGTGTTACCCCCGTGACGCATCCACCGTACGGTATAAAAGATATATAATCGTATCCCTCCAGCCGGCTTATTCCGGCACTGGAATTTATCATGGTTATTACATTATGGTCATCCTCTATATACGCATTTACGCCTTTATCTGCACACTCCTTGAGCAGTCCTATGTTTGCCATCGTATGGTCAAGTCTCGTTCCTGTGGCCCCCGATATATAAATATCCGTAGCACCTTCCTCCATGGCATGCATGATGGCTACATGAGTATCCGTGAAGTCCTTGTGTGTGTCCAGATCAACAAACTGTATGGAGTGCATCTTTTTAGCCATCTTCCTGTACACGCCCACAGTCACCTTGCTGGCTGAATCGAAGTCACCCACGATCACATCTGGTACTATTCCTATCTTATTGCAGGTCTCTATACCCTTGTCCACAGCTATCACTCTGCTGCTTTCAAGGTGTCTGTCCATGATTCCCTGAAGTGAATACAGATCAACTCTGCCTCCGGATATTATAATATAACTTTTCATATCACTATTTGCCCTTTATTATCTATGCCTCATATTTCTCAAATACTTTGAGAAAGCTGCAGCTGTTCTCGTAGGCATCTCCGCCAAATACCGCAGAACCGGCAACTATGACATTTGCACCGGCTTCTATGACGTCACCCACATTCTTCAAATTGACTCCACCATCCACCTCTATATTGAGCTCAAGGCCTCTGTCATCTGCCATTTTTCTGACCTCAGCCACCTTTCTGAGTGCTGAAGGAATGAATGACTGTCCGCCGAATCCCGGATTGACACTCATAACAAGTACCATATCCAGATCGTCTATCACATAGTCAAGCACTGATACAGGAGTTGCCGGATTGAGTGCCACTCCGGCCTTCATTCCAAGCTCATGTATCCTGGCAACGGTTCTGTGCAGATGCTTACAGCTCTCTGCATGTACGGTTACCCAGTCAGCACCTGCCTTCTTGAAATCCTCAAGATATCTGTCCGGCTCCTCTATCATGAGATGCACGTCAAATATCATGTTCGTCTCTTTTCTGAGACACTTTATGACAGGCGCACCAAATGATATGTTCGGAACAAACGCACCGTCCATAACGTCAAGGTGCAGCGCAGGAACTTTCGCTCTGTCAAGCTCCGCAATGCCGTCCGCAATATGTGCAAAATCAACTGACAATAATGAAGGTGAAAGAATTATCATTACCATTTCCTCTTTTCTTTTAAGTCGTTATATATCATTACATAATCTTCGTATCTTATACGGCTTATCTCTCCGTCCGCAACCGCCTGCTTTACCAGACAATCCGGCTCACTGACATGATTGCACATGTTGAATCTGCACTTTCCCGTATATGCCGCAATATCCGGGAAATACTCCTTGAGATCCTCCGCCTCTATGGAATCAACATAGAGCGATGAAAAGCCCGGGGTGTCCATAATATATGTCCTGCCGCCAATGTGCATGAGCTCAGAATGTCTCGTGGTGTGCTTGCCACGCTTTATCTTGTCACTTATAGCGCCTGTCTGGGCCTCCGCCTCTGGCTTGATCGCATTGAGAGTAGACGACTTGCCGACTCCCGATGGCCCCGCAAACACCGTTGTGCGGTCTTTTATGATCTCCCTGAGCCTGTCTATGCCCTCGCCTTCCCTGGCGCTTATAAAGATTGTCTCATACCCGCTCTTGCTGTATGATCTGCAAGCCTCCATATTGTCCGGCGAAAGATCCGTCTTGTTAAAACAAATGATAGTCTCAACACCGCTTTTCTCCATGCTGACAAGGAATCTGTCAAGCAGGTTAAAGTTCGGCTCAGGCTCGCTCACGGCAAATATTATGATCGTCTGATCCACATTTGCCACAGCAGGTCTTATTAAAGAGTTAAATCTAGGCAATATCTCAACGATATTACCTAGATTGTTCTCAGGATCAAGTATCTCTATATTCACATTATCTCCGACAAGGGGCTTGATCTTTTTGTTTCTGAAGATGCCCTTCGCCTTACATTCGTACAAATGTCCATCCTCGGCGTCTATATAATAGAATCCACCGATTCCTTTGATTATCTTTCCTGATATGATCTCTGCCACTACTAATTACTCTCCTGTGTAAATGTAGCGGACAAACCGCCCGTGTTAAAGCTTGATGTGACATCTATTCCCTCTGAATCCGTGATGGTCACAGAGAATGATCCCTGGTTGCTCTCAAGTCCTGTAGGACCCTCAACTCCATCTATATTGATAGGGAAGTCTCCTGCACCAGCCTTGCCGCTGTATACAGAGAATGTCTGTCTGCCTATTGTGTATGAGATGTCAACTGTCACACTTCCAAATGTATCAAAATCAAACTCTATATTCGATATTGAACCGCTGAAAGATACAGAGTATGTAACCTTCTGAGGTCCCTTACTGACAACATATGACACGGTAGTTCCCTCGTCAACCTCAGTGTTGACCTCAGGATCCTGTGATATTACCTGGCCTTCCTTCACATCATCGCTGTACTCATAGCTTGGATTGCCTACCAGGTTGACCTCCTGAAGCTTATCTGCTGCATCTGCCTCAGACATACCCTTGAGGTTAGGAACTGCGATCTTCTTCGTCTCCTTACCGTTACTGATGATTATCTTGACTGTTGAGCCCTCCTCAACCTCTGTTCCGGCAACAGGATCTGAGGATATTACATGATCCTTCTCAACATTATCATCGTACGCATAGCCATGTGTTACCTTAAGTCCTGCCTCCTCGAGCAATGTTGTGGCCTGACTGTCCTCATATCCGAAAACATCCGGCACCTTGGTCTTTTCCTTGCCCGATGACACGTAAATAGTTATCTGTGTATCCTTTGTTATGGATGTTCCATCATCTATACTCTGTGATATTACATAGCCCTTCTCAACTGTGGCATCTGTCTTCTCCACAAATGTATAGTTGGTGAAGCCATTCTTCTTCATCTGCTCCTCAGCCGCAGTCTTATACAGACCTACTACATTGACCATAGGTACTGTCTCCTGTGCAGTTGTGTCGTTCGTTCCCTCTGTGGTTATGACATCGGTGCTTTCCTCCGTCTTACCCTTACCGCCCAGAATATTCCAGCCGGCTATCTTGCCTATGAGAAGTATGGCAAGTATGGCAAGAACCACCGCGATAGCAATACTTGATACCATGATTATCTTCTTAAGTCTTGGATCAAGCTCCTCTTCTCCATCGTATTCCTGCTCCTGTTCTCCATCATCTGCCACTGACTCGTCCGTATCATCCTCTTCATCGTCGTCATCTGGGAACAGATCGTCGAACTGTGACGGCGGCATAACTGGCACGTTAGCCTTGATCTCTGACGTTCTCGGACTTACAGGTGGAATCTCCGTAGTATCTGCCTTATCGACCTGTCTTCCGGTCTTGATCATCTCCATCTCCTGCTTTGTCATCTCAATGGTAGGGGATGTAGGAACGCTGGTCTTAGGCACCACTATACAATCTATATTAGGATTCTCTTTTACTCTGTTGAGATCAGCTATAAGCGCATTTGCTGTGAGATATCGTCTCTCCGGCTTCTTCTGTGTACACTTTCTTATGATCTTCTCAAGGCTTGTAGGTATATCCGGGTAATACTCCCTAGGTGATACCATCTCGCCCTGAATGTGCATCAGCGCTATAGCCACATTGTTCTCGCCTTCAAATGGAACATGTCCTGTGAGCATCTCATACATGGTGATACCTAGTGAATAAATATCACTTCTCTCATCTGAGAATCCGCCCCTTGCCTGCTCCGGTGATATGTAGTGAACACTGCCCATCGCATTTGTCGTGGTCGTGCTTGACGATGCGGCTCTTGCGATTCCGAAATCAGTAACCTTCAGCGTGCCGTTGTTCGACATGATGATGTTCTGAGGCTTTATATCTCTGTGTATCGTGTGATGCTCATGGGCCGCCTGAAGTCCCTGGGCTATCTGTATGGCAAAATCGATCGCCTGCATAGGCTCTATTCTGCCGTGGGCCTGTATATATTCCTTGAGGGTGGTTCCCTCCACAAGCTCCATTACTATATAATATATTCCGTTGTCCTCACCGACATCGTATACATTCACAATATTAGGATGTGACAGCCCCGCCGCAGACTGGGCTTCTATCCTGAACTTTGTAACAAAATTAACGTCTGAGCTGAACTCAGGCTTAAGCACCTTTATGGCAACATATCTGTTTAACACATGACATTTTGCCTTATATACCTCTGACATACCGCCAGATCCAACCAATTCTATGATCTCATAACGACCGCTGAGCATCGTTCCCGGATTTAACATACCAATTTATTCCTCCCAATCTATCGCAGCTACAACGGCAGATATATTGTCCTTGCCGCCGTAGTAATTCGCTCTCTCCACCAGCTTCTCACCGACTGTCTTAAGATCATCCGACTCTGATACAATGTCCCGAATCTCGTCGTCCTCTATCATGTTCGACAAACCATCAGAACATAGAAGGATCTTATCATCCGCTGAAAGTTCTACTTCAAAGAAATCCGGAACCACATCATCACCTATTCCAAGTGCTCGGGTTATAATGTTCTTCTCTGGATGATTCCGTCCCTTATTCCTGTCGAGCTGACCATTCCTTATCAGCTCCTCAACCAATGAGTGATCAAGTGTGACCTGTCTTATCTCATTGTTAACTATATATAATCTGCTGTCACCTATATTCGCGACATACATGATTCCATCATCGATCACTGCAGCTACAAATGTCGTTCCCATACCTGCGTAATCCTCCGGATTGCTGAGCGCAAGCTTATACACCTTGTCATTGGCATATATTATCGCCCTCTTGAGCAGCGATACAGGATTGCTTATCTCGCTTTCACTTATATATTCAACTGCGGCTTCAATCGCCGTTCTGGATGCAACGTCCCCGGCCTTATGACCGCCCATGCCATCCGCAACTATGTACAGATTGCTGATAGCCCCTATTGGCTCATCTGTATAAAATATGCTGTCCTGATTCATGGAACGCTTTTTTCCAACATCTGTTATTCCAAATGATTTCATATATTCTCTCCATCAGCCTAAAATATTATCTGATACGCCACCTTGCCTATTTTAGCACAACACATAAAAAAGAACAAGACGAACTATTTATCCGTCTTGTTCTCCTCCTCATATTTACGGCGGAGCTGTCCGCACGCTGCGTCTATGTCACGCCCCATGCTTCTTCGCACCGTAGCTGTTATCTGGTTTCTCTCCAGAATATTTTTGAAATTCTCAATGGCGCTGTTATCCGCCCTCTCGTAATCCCTCTCCTTGATCGGATTTACGGGGATGAGGTTCACATGGCAGTTTCTTCCCCTTATGAGACGCGCCAGCTCGCATGCCTTCTCAGGGCTGTCATTCTGCCCTTTTACAAGAGAATACTCAAATGTTATCCTCCTGCCCGTCCTATCAAAGTAATAATCACAGGCGTCCAGAACCTCTGCAATGCTGTATCTGTTGGCTATCGGCATGAGTGCCCTTCTGTCCTCGTCATTTGGCGCGTGAAGCGACAATGCAAATGTAATGGAAAGCCCCATATCCGCAAGCCTCTTTATCTCAGGCACTAAACCGCAGCTCGACACTGTGACATTTCTCTGGCTTATGTTCAGTCCATTCTCGTCCGTCAGCATCTCTATGAACCTGACAAGATTGTCAAAGTTATCCAGCGGCTCTCCTGTTCCCATCACGACCACATTTGACACACGCTCACCTGTTATCTTCTGGATGCTGTATATCTGTGACAGCATCTCGGACGCTGTGAGATTCCTCACCAGCCCGCCTATGGTCGATGCACAGAACCTGCAGCCCATACGGCAGCCCACCTGGGATGATATGCACACGGAATTGCCATGCTTGTACTTCATGAGCACGCTCTCTATGACATTCCCATCATGGAGTCTGAACAGGAATTTATTTGTGCCGTCATCCTCTGAAATGAGTCTGGTGACAACGCTCACACCATATATTCCATATTCATCCATCTTCTCTCTGAGGCTTTTCGGCAGATTGGTCATCTCCTCCGTTCCGTCCGCAAGCTTCACATGAAACCACTGATATATCTGCTTCGCCCTGAATGCCGGCTGACCGGCACCGGTGACCCAGTTCCTGAGTTCTTCCATATTCATTGATTTCAGATCCGGCTGTCTAATATCCTTATCTTCTCTATCCTTTACTTCCATACTCTGTCCAATCTTTTATACATGTTCTATCTATTTTGTACGCACGAACTTCGATATGAAAAATCCATCACACTCATCGACTCCCTGTAACAGAGTTACATATCCTTTATCGCCGCCGTGCCCCGGTACAATCTCATCTATACTCACAGTCTCAAAATCATGATTTTCCGCAAACCACTTAACATTGTTCTGATTCTCCCTGCTGTCTATAGTACATGTCGAATACACCAGTGTTCCACCCGTTTTCACATATCTGGATACAGTGTCAAGAATATCCCTTTGAAGCTGTGCCAGCTCGTCTATGCTGTCACCTGTCACATTGTACTTGATATCGTTCTTCCTGCCCATTATGCCAAGTCCCGAACACGGAAGGTCTGCTATTACCACATCAGCCTTTCCGACAAGGTTCTCATCAAGGTCTCTCGCATCCCATGCCTCGACAGTGACATTTGTCAGTCCAAGTCTGTCCACGTTCTCCTCTATGAGCTCCGTCTTGTTCTCGGTGAGATCCCTTGAGATAACCCTTCCTGTCTGTCCCGCAAGACTTGCGGCATACATGGTTTTGCCGCCCGGTGCTGCACACACATCCACCACCAGATCTCCATTCTGTATACCTGCTGCCCTTACAGCCAGACACGAACTCTGATCCTGTACAACAAATTCTCCATCCATGAATCCTGGGATCCTTCTGACATAATCATATCCCTTTATAAGAAGTGATGTGTCATTCAGGCTTCCTCGCACTGTCTCTATTCCAGCGGCCTCCAGCTTCCTCTCGACTTCATCAACGCTTATCCTGTCTGTATTCACCCTTATGGATGTCGGACGCATTTCGTAGCTGCTTCCGAGTATCCTGTCCACCGTTTCTCTGTCATAGTCCTGCAGCAGTATCTCCACAAGCTCCACAGGAACTGAATATTCAACCGAATAGTATTCCAAAGATGATGTGTTCTTATCAGGGTATTTTATACCATCCCTGTTTCTTGCGATATTTCTGAGCACTCCGTTGACAAAGCCTCTGAGGCTTCCAAATCCATGATCCACCGCCAGCTTCACCGACAAGTTGCAGGCAGCCGAATCCGGAACAGAGTCCATAAAGAACAGCTCGTAAGTTCCCATCCTGAGGACGCATCTTATGAGCGGCTTGCACTTGTTCACCTTTGTTTTGGAGAACTGGTTTATTATGTAGTCCAGCTTTATCCTCTGCTCTGTGACTCCCTCGACCATTCTCGTGATGTACGCCCTGTCCTGTTTGCTCATGAACTGGTTGGCGCGGAGTGCCGTTCCAAGTGCTATATTTGAAAATGTATGATTTTTCTCTATGTCCAGTAATGTGGTCAGAACCACCTCTCGAGTCTTTGTATCCATTCTACCTCTGTCCATTCTTCATCAGATATATTTGATCAGATGTGCTCTCCGGCTGTGAGTTTATTGCCCGCAAGGAACGCCGCCGCATCCATAGGCTTCTTGCCCTCAGGCTGCAATCTTGTTATCTGGAGTGCATCCTGTCCACACGCTATGGCAAATGCCTTCTTGGTCACCATGGTTATCTCACCAGGTGCAAAACCCTCCTCACGGCTCACTACCTTTGTCCCATATACCTTGACATTCTTGCCGCCTATCCTTGTGTATGCGCAAGGCCATGGCTGAAGGCCTCTCACAAGTCTCTCTATCTTCTCTGCCGGCTCACTGAAATCTATATCGCCCATGCCCTTGTTCAACATGGAAGCGTAACAGCTCAGGCTGTCATCCTGAGGTGTCCGGACCGCAGTTCCATTCTCAAGTTTTCCAAGGGTTGACAGTATAAGCTGCGCACCGCTTGCCGCAAGCTTGTCCGTCAATGTCTCTCCAGTGTCATCGTCACCGATAGGCACAACCGAATGTTCTATCATATCTCCGGTATCAAGTCCCTTTGCCATGTACATGGTGGTGACTCCGGTCTCCTTCTCGCCGTCAATGATCGCCCACTCGATAGGAGCCGCACCGCGGTACTTCGGGAGCAGCGATGCATGGATATTGACACATCCGTACTTAGGAATATTGAGTATGCTCTCAGGAAGTATCTGTCCATATGCCGCCACAACTATCACATCAGGTGCATACTCTCTGATGATGTCCACGTTCTCCTGTTCACGGAGCTTCACCGGCTGATATACCGGAATATCATATTCCATTGCCTGTACCTTCACCGGTGTCGGTTGAAGCTTTTTGCTTCTTCCCTTTGCCTTGTCCGGCTGCGTAAAGCATGCCACAACGTCATGTCCCGCTTCCACTATTGATACAAGTGCGTGCACGGCAAAATCAGGGGTTCCCATATATATAACTCTCATCTGCATGTCCTCCTTGTTATAGGTTAAGTATCTCTTAATTCTGCTCTACCTCGTGAAGGCCATCCTCGACAAGATCCTTGTAAAGCTTTCCGTCAAGATGATCAAGCTCGTGGCAGATAGCTCTCGCCAGAAGTCCCTCTCCCTCGACTGTAAACTCCTCCATATTATCGTCAAATGCCTTGCATATTACATGCATAGGTCTTGTGACTGTTCCAAATTTTCCAGGAAGGCTGAGACATCCCTCCTCACCAGTCTGCTCTCCATCTGATTCTGTTATCACAGGATTTATAAGACAGAGTGGATTGTCATCGCCGACATCGATAACAACTATCCTCTTGAGGATTCCAACCTGAGGTGCGGCAAGTCCAACTCCATTTGCCTCATACATGGTATCAAACATATCATCTATGAGTGTAAGTGTTCTGTCATCCATCTTCTCAACCGGTCTGCACACCTTTCTGAGTATGTCATCTCCGTCATATCTTATATTTCTTATCGCCATGTCCACAAATCTCCTTTTCACTAATACATATTTACCGGATTCAGGTCAAAGAATACGCTCACATCGTTCTCTCCGTTCTCCTTAAGCCATTCCTCGACATAATCCTTGACATCCACCAGCATCCTGTAATCCCGGTGTTTTATATACAACACCCGCCTGTACACATCCTTTATCTTTGATATGGCCGGTTCCGAAGGACCGATCACAGACAGATGTCCTGCATTTATATATTTTCCCCTTATAAGAGAATACATCCTATCCATTATATTGGCAAGCTGTTCTTCGTCCATGCCCGTGCCCATTATGACCATCATATTCCACTCCGGCGGATACCTCATGAGTGATCTGTACGCCTCCTCGATATCGTAGAATGCCCTGTAATTCTGGGACGCTGCCGCAGTTATGGCGTAGTTGTCCGGCTTGTAGGTCTGTATCACAACCTTTCCGGGCACATCACCCCTTCCGGCTCTTCCCGCAGCCTGGGTCAGCAGGTCAAATGTCCTCTCACCGGCTCTGTAGTCTCCGCTGAACAGTGTGAGATCCGCCAGCAGCACACCCACAAGTGTCACTCTGGAAAAGTCATGTCCCTTGACTATCATCTGGGTTCCAATGAGTATGTCCGCATCGCCTCTTCCGAAGCTCTCAAGTATCTGCTCATGAGAATTCTTCTTCGAGGTCGTATCCCTGTCCATCCTTAAAGTCCTGGCCTCCGGGAACAACCTGTGTACCTCCTGCTCGACCTTCTCGGTTCCGACTCCATAGCCTCCTATGAGCTTTGAACCGCACGCCGGACATTTGTCCGGCTCCGGCATTCTGAATCCGCAGTAGTGGCACACAAGCATGCCCTTCTGTGTATTATTTCCAGAGTGCAGTGCCATGGACACGTCACAGTGCGGACATTTCACTGCCTCTCCGCAGCTCCTGCAGGATACAAAGCTGTTATATCCCCGCTTGTTGATGAACAGTATGATCTGTTCCCGCTTGCTGAGCCTGTCCGCTATATCATTTGCAAGCTCGTCGCTTATTATGGATCTGTTGCCCCGGTGGAGTTCATCCCTGAGATCTACTATGCTTGTCTCTGCCATGACTCTGCCCTCAACACGGCTGTCCATGGTCCACAGCCTGTACTCACCCGCCAGTGCACGCTTGTAGCTCTCCACGGAAGGAGTTGCGGAACCGAGTATGACACTCGCCCCCTCAAGCCTTGCACGTTCTATGGCAGTCTCCCTTGCGTGATATTTTGGCGGGCTGTCACTCTTATAGCTGCTCTCATGCTCCTCATCTATTATTATAAGTCCCAGCTTCTCAAATGGGGTAAACAGCGCAGACCTCGGGCCTATCACCACATCCACATCGCCCTTCCTTGCGCGCTCAAACTGATCATACTTCTCCCCGCTGCTGAGCTTTGAGTTGACCATGGTCACACGGTCACCAAAGTATCTGGAGAAATATGTCAGTGTCTGATACGTGAGTGCTATCTCAGGTATCAGCACGATCGCCTGTCTGCCCGCGCGGACGACTTCACGGATACACCTCACATACACCTCAGTCTTGCCGCTTCCCGTCACGCCATGAAGAAGATATGTCCTGTGTATACCCTGATCTGCATCACTTACGAAATCATCGACTATCCTCTGCTGGTCACTGTTAAGCTCTATATCAGGAGCCTCAAATGCCTGCTGCCTCACCGCGTCAGACACCACATCCCGGTATCTGCTGTCCTCAACGATACGAACGACACCTTCGTCCTCCATGGCCTTAACCGCCTGATGTGACACATTCAAAGTCCCGGTGGCCTCCGTCATTGGGAGCTCATGTCTCACCATAAGCTCGCGGAGGAGCCTGAGCTTTGCCCTGGCATTCTTCTTCATATATCTGTATTCCCATGTGTCCACATCCTCGCATGAAAGGACAACATATCTGACCACCACGGACTTAACCGTTTTTTTCACCGGCATCACCGTCTGGATGGCATTTATCATGGTGGAGCCGTAGTTCTCCTTTATCCACGCCGCAAGGGCAAGGAGCCTTCCCGGAGCTGCCACGCCGTCCTCGCACAGAGAATCTATAGACTTTATCCTGCTCTCATCATATTCCGTGGAATCCGATATCCCTATGACATAGCCTTTTCTCAGATTATTTCCCTTGCCAAATGGAATGTTGACCTGACTTCCTATCTGTATCCTGCCGGCAATATCGTCAGGAATAGCATATTGAAATGTTCTGTCTATCGCCTCATGGGATATATCAATTATCACATCTGCGTACAATCCCCGCATTTTTCTCCTCCAATATCTGCCGTATCATTTCTCTCTCGTCCATTTGTGTCCTGCGTCCCTCTATATCCTGATATGTCTCATGGCCTTTGCCGGCCAGAAGGACTATATCATCCCTGTCCGAAATCTCCAGAGCGTATCTTATAGCATCCAGACGGCTGCATATCTTTACATATTCTCCTCCGCCCTCGAGAACCCCGGTCTCAATATCCGTCATTATCGCCTCCGGGGATTCAAACCTCGGGTTATCACTTGTTATGACCGTCATATCCGCCAGCCTGCCCGACACAAATCCCATGCCTTTTCTGCGCCCGGCTGATCTGTTGCCGCCGCATCCGAACAGACATATAAGCCTCTTCGGCCTGTACTGTCTGAGGGTGGTCAGTACATTTTCCAGGCTCACGGCATTGTGGGCATAATCGATGAATATCCTTGCGTATCCCGGAATCTCCACCGGCTCGAGTCTGCCCCTCACCTTCATATCCGACTGCGAATCCTGCATTACCTCCATCGGTATCCCGATGATCCCGCAAGTGGTTACCGCAGCAAGAGAATTGTACACATTGAACTCTCCCGGTATGCCAACAGTCATGTAAGTGCTCTCCCCGTCCGTTCTCTCACACTCATAGCCTATCCCCATAACTCTATGGAGAATGAGCCTGTGTATCGCTCCCGCCATACACACATTGCCATCCCCGGCTGCAGTGTGATTCCTCACACCATAATATACCACTTCAGCCCCTGCATTCACAGCCTCGGCAGCAATACACCCAGAATACATGTCATCTGCATTTATCACCGCAGTCTTACACTTTGAGAACAGGCTTCTCTTCCATCTCCCATACTCGGCAAATGTGCGGTGTTCATTCCGCCCAATGTGATCCGGAGCAAGATTTGTATATACGCATATATCAAATTCTACCCCTGACACACGGCCGTGCATAAGCCCCTGTGACGATACCTCCATGACGCAGTATTCCGCACCATTTGCCACCATGTCTGCAAGCTTGCGATGGAGATATATCGTTCCCGGAGTGGTGTTCACAGATGGTATCTTCCGGATACAGTCATCGATCTCTATGGTTCCCACAAGACCGGTTCTACGCCCCCATCTGTCCAGCATAGACTTTATCATACATGCGACCGTGGTCTTTCCCTTTGTCCCGGTCACACCTATAACCTTCATACTTCGTGACGGAAAATTCCAGAAATTATTACATATCATTCCTATACCGTGGCGATAGTCATACAGTCTCACGATCAGTACACAATCGGTATCCCCCCAGCGTCCGGCTGACCGCTCCGCAGGTATGCCGATATCATCTGTCATGACTATACACGCTGCGCCCCTTGCCACGGCATCATCTATATAGCGATGTCCATCTGTTCTCGCACCTCTCCGGCACACAAAAAGAGTTCCCTGTGTGACATCTCTGGAATCATCTGCCAGATCCGTAATCTGACAGTCAATGTCCCCTGCCAGGATCTCATAGACCGTGCCTTTTAGAACATCTGACGCCCTCATGATACACCTCCCGTCGACATATTCCTGTTTATTTAGAATATGCCACATCCGGCACAGTTGTGTATCAGAAAAATAGGAGGCTGTGCTAAAAGCTCCAACCTCCATTCTTCTCACTTACCGCTATATATTCCGGTCTGTTAATCCTCGTCTGCTCCGACGATCTTTACCTTTCCATGGTAAACTTCATCTACAGCGATGGATAATGGCTTCTTCTTTGGGTCTGCTGCCACCATAGGCTCCTGGCCATCAATGATCTCTCTTGCTCTCTTTGCTGTTGCAAGAACGATTGAATATCTGCTGTTTACTACAGGCTGCTCACCTGGCTCAACCTCTGCATTTACTACTGACATTAAGTCTGTGTATGATGGATGTAACATGATATTATATCCCCTTTCTTATATGATTATTGAAATATTCTTCTAAACTGCTGTCCACTGTTATCCAGTCTAATTTATCAGAGTTTCTTTATCTCTGCAAGCTCTTCTTTTATTCCGGCTATATATCCAAGCTGATTATCTCTTCTGCAGCCATAGCTTCTGATGACTGAATCCACGGTGTGTATACACTCGTCCAGATCATCGTTGACTATGATGTAGTCGTACTTGTCCATGTCCTCAGCTTCCTCTGTGGCCTTTCGGAGTCTCTTGATTATGGTCTCCTCCGACTCTGTTCCTCTTCCTGCCAGTCTGCTCTTAAGCTCGCTTATGCTTGGAGCTGATATAAATATGAGAAGCGCATCAGGGAACTGCTTCTTGACATTGAGTGCACCCATGACCTCTATCTCGAGTATGACGTCCTTGCCATCAGCAAGCTTCTCCTCAACATACTTCTTTGGAGTTCCATAATAATTCTCTACATACTGTGTCCACTCGATAAATCCGCCGTAGTCAATGAGATTCTCAAAATCCTTGCGATCCATGAAATAATACTCTCTTCCATCGACCTCACCCTCTCTCGGTGATCTTGTCGTCGCCGACACTGAAAGGTTATATCCAAAATCCGACACAAGTCTCTTGACAACTGTGCCCTTTCCAACTCCTGAAAAACCGGATATGACTATGAGCGATCCACGCTTTGTACTCTTATCTGCCATCATCATTACCTCTAAAAATTATGTATTCTATTCCAGATTCTGTATCTGCTCTCTGACCTTCTCTATGTCAGTCTTGAGCTGTATCGCCTTGTCTGACACATCAAGTGAATTGGCCTTTGAAAGTATCGTGTTCGCCTCTCTGTTCATCTCCTGTGCGATGAAATCCAGCTTCCTGCCGACGCTTCCGCCATCCTCCAGAATCTTCTTCGTGCTGCTGATATGGCTCTTAAGCCTTACAGTCTCCTCGTCCACACATATCTTGTCCGCATATATAACGACCTCTGTGGCGATCCTGTTCTCATCTATAACAGGATTGTCAAGAACCTCTGTGATCTTGTCCGTGAGCTTGCGTCTGTACTCCTCCACAAGTTCAGGTGATATCTCCTCTATATAATCAACGGCAGCTCTCATTCCGTCAAGCTTGTCGATCATGTCCTTCTTAAGGTTCTCTCCCTCTGTTATCCTCGACTGCACGAACACCTTCGCAGCCTCGTCAAGGGATGTCTCTATTATCTTCCACAGCTCATCCTGGTCAACCGCCTGCTCCTCAACCGTGAACACGTCAGGGAAGCCTCCAAGCTGTGCAGGTGTTATGCTGTTCTCAATTCCAAAATCCTTGGACATCTCCTCGAAATATCCCATGTACTTCTCGGCAACGTCCTTGTTGTACTTCAGCTTGACATTGTCATCCGAGAAATCCTCGTATGTGATGAACACGTCAACCTTTCCTCTCTCAATATATTTTTTGAGATATGTTCTTATGTTTGTCTCAAAGAAGCTTATCTTCTTTGGGAGCTTTATATTGATGTCGCAGAATCTGTGATTGACTGACTTCATCTCTACAACTATCTTGTATGCATCAGTCACCCTCTCGCTGCGGCCAAATCCTGTCATGCTTTTTACCATATCTGTCTCCTAATATTCCCAGGTTATATGTTGTTTTCAATTACCTGATAACAGATAATATATTATACTTCACACCTGTTTAAAAATCAAATTATTTATTGTACTTCCTCTATTCCCGCAATCCTCGGCTCTGCGATCATCGAGTAATTCGTATGATATATTACAAATCCAGGCTTTGCCCCCGCAGGCTTTTTGATATTTCTGCGCTCGGTATAGTCTATCTCCACCTTCGGTGCCGTCCTTCCAGACGAATAATACGCTGCAAGTCTTGCCGCCTCCTCATATGTAGAATCAGGAAGTTCTCCCGCACCCTCAAGTCTCACGATGACATGGGAACCCGGCATCTTCTTAGCATGGAACCACATATCCCCACCATTTGCGAATTTAAATGTGAGCTCATCGTTCTGGATATTATTCTTGCCCACATACATATGGAATCCATCGCTGGATATGTAGTGCAGCGGTTTCGACTTTGCCTTTTTCCTGTCGCCCTTGCGTCCGTAATGTCCCTTTACATATCCGCAGGCTACGAGCTCCTCCTTGACCTGTGCCAGTGAATTCTCATCTATCGCCATATCAAGGAACGTCTGTACCGACTGAAGATGCTCCAGCTCACTCTTCGTCTCGACAGTGAGCTGTGTAAGTGCCTCATAAGTCCTCTTGAGCTTGTTGTATCTCGCAAAATATCTCTTGGAGTTATCCATAACAGATATGGTCTTGTCAAGCGGGATCTTTATCATCTCGTTAGTATAGTAGTTGAGAGCCTCAAAACTGTCCGCTCCCTGTTCTATATTGTAACCATATGTGTTGATCAGTTCTCCGTACACACGGTACTTTTCCCTGGATTCAGTGTCCTTTAACTGAGCGAGCTGCAGGTCGTATTTCTTGCTCGTTCTCTCAATGGCATTCGAGACGATCTTTCTGAGATCCGATGACTTCTGTCTTATCCTTGTGACCGCACTCTTTCTGTAGAAATACTCATCAAGCACCTTTGAAATGTCATCCCTTGATTCTATGGTCTTGTCGCTGTACATCGACAGATGCACCGACGAGAACTCCACTGGAGTGTAACCGTCCAGTATGATTTCAGGAGTATAGTTCCCGTTCCTTATATCAGATACTATCCCGGCAAATTCATCATAAAGCCTTGCGACATCCGCCTCGCTCATGCTGTCCACAGGCATGTTGCCGTCAAGTCCTGCCCTGTAGGTTATCTCACTCGCCACAACCGGTGAAAATCCGGTTATGTTCTGGTATATCGCCTTTATGATATTCGTAGGGCTCGAGCTCACACGCTCTATGAAGTCCCCGCGCTCTATCTCAAGCGGGGATACCTTTCCTCCCGCCGGAGGATACTCATAAGTCCTGCCCGGAAGAACCTCCCTCACTGAGCTCACCATATGGGATATATGCTTTATGCTGTCGATGATGACATTCTCATCCGTGGCAAATATGATATTGCTGTGCTTACCCATGATCTCTATGATGAGTTTCTTTCTCTTTAGATCTCCAAGCTCGTCCAGATGCTCGATGACCATGACAACTATTCTCTCAAAGCCCGGCTGATACACATCAACTATCCTTCCGTTGTTGATATGCTTCCTGAGGAGCATACAGAAATTCGGCGCTGTCATAGGATTCTCCTTGGCGGACTGCTGAAAGTATATAAGCGGGAGGCTTGCATCCGCAGACATGAGCAGCCTGTAATTCTCCCTGTTATTCTTTATTACTATGTTGAGCTCGTCCTTCTCCGGCTGATATATCTTATATATCCTTCCGTCGATGAGCTTCTCCTTCATGTCTCTTACCACATTGGATATCACTATTCCGTCAAACGCCATATCTGTCTCTCCTATATCCCTGAAAAAAGGCAGAAAATGCAAATTCATTCTCTGCCTCTTCCATATCTACTACCACATTACTGCTATCCTGATCCTACAGTGAATTGTAGAGATCCTTATATATATTCGCTGAGTTGTACCATGAGTAATCCTGTCTCATGCCACGCTCCTGGATTCCATACCATGCCTCTTTGTTGTTATAGTACACTTCCTTTGCATAGTTTATGGCATTGAGGAGCTCATATGCATCATAATTAGCAAATGAGAATCCTGTTCCTGTACCCTCGAACTGATTATAAGCCTCAACAGTATCTGCAAGACCACCTGTCTCTCTTACTACTGGAACTGTGCCATATCTGAGTGCCATGAGCTGTGTGAGTCCACATGGCTCAAATCTTGAAGGCACGAGCATCACATCGCAGCCTGCATACATCTTATGAGATCTCTCATCTGAATAATAGATGTTCGCTGATACCTTTGCAGGATGTATTCCCTGATAATACTTGAACATGTTCTCGTACTTGCCGTCACCGGTTCCGAGGACGATGAACTGTACTCCGTCACAGCATATATCGTTCATGATCCTGTCAACCAGATCAAGACCCTTCTGGTCTGTGAGTCTGGATATGATTCCTATTACAAACTGATTCTCATCCTGAGGAAGTCCACATTCCTTCTGCAGTTCGATCTTGTTGATCTTCTTGAGCTGTCTGAAGTTATCCACGCTGTAGTTCTTATATACCTGTGGATCTGTTGCAGGATTCCATACCTCGTAATCTATACCGTTGACAATGCCCCAGAGTGACTGCCATCTGGCACTTAAGAGCCCGTCAAGTCCCTCTCCATAATATGGAGTCTGTATCTCCTTGGCATATGTGTTACTTACCGTTGTTATCTTATCTGCATATACAAGTCCGCCCTTGAGCATGGCAGCATCCTTCTGGATCTCCAGCTTGTCCGGTGTAAATACATAATCAGGGAGCCCTGAATACTCCTGAATGGTCTTTATATCCCACTTGCCCTGGAACTGGAGATTATGAATAGTCATAACAGACTTCATGCTTGTATAGAACATATCTCCTGCAAACAGAGTCTTGAGATATACAGGCACAAGTCCTGCCTGCCAGTCATGACAGTGAAGTATATCCGGCTGGAAACCGATCGATGGAAGGATCGAAAGCGCTGCCTTTGAGAAATAACAGAACTTCTCGATATCCCACTTTACATCACCATAAGGTGTAAATCCGTTAAAGTAATACTCGTTATCTATGAAATATACCTTGACACCCTCATACTCCAGATACATAACGCCAACATAATCATTCTTGTAACCGATGTCCATATAAAAATGCGTTATATACTGCATCTTCTCCCTGTACTTGTTCGGAATACAGAGATAATTCGGCATGATGACTCTCACATCATACTCGTTCTTATCAAATATCTTTGGCAGTGTTCCAACTACATCCGCAAGACCACCCGTCTTTATAAATGGCACACACTCTGATGCTATATATGCAACCTTCTTCATCAAATAAACCCTCCATGACATTTAGACATTAAATCCTTGTATATTATATCACACGGGTATCCATAATTCAATAAATCAGTGTATCTATATTGTTGCATTTGCCACATTCCGCTGATATACTTTTAGCATGCAGCCGCACGCAGATACGGCTGCGATCACAATCCAGAAAACAGGAGATTTTCAATGTTAGACATCACCATCACCGAGACCAGGGACTTCGTGAAGAAGCTTCTGATGGACAATACATTTGACCGTTTTCTCGCCATGGAGGCATTTGTAAAAAGCGGGATAACATACAGCTTTGACGGAAGGGTAAACAAGGATTTCTATGACAAGGAGGAGCTGGAGCTCATGGCTTCCACATCCTACGCCTCATGGGAGTCCATAAAACCACATGTATATAATGTTATAAGAGGAAAGAAGCTGCCACTGAGCTTCAAGATAGTGCTCGTGCTCTCCCAGCCGGACATCATGGATATGCTTGAGAAGAACCATCTCACCATACCGGTATCCGGTGTGGCAAATCTCACCTTGAACGTCTACTATGACGGCATGAGCATACAACTCACATCCATGGCGACCCAGAACATATTCACCATGGATAAGACCCTTGAGCATGTGTGGGATGCGGAGATCAGGGATTTCCTTAAGACTGCCGGAATATATTTCACCGAAAGCTGATTTTTTGAAGAAATTTAATATGATTTTTGAAGATCCGGCACCTCATCTGATGCCGGATTTTTTTACGCGCCGCCCCCTGTTAGCACTCATTTTGTCTGAGTGCTAATTTTTTCTTGACTTTAGTTCCCAGCTGATTTATCATACCTTTTAGCCTGATGTGTCAGTGTACATTTCTATTAAGATTGAACACAGATCGAGGATGACACATCTTTCATTGAAAACCATTATATTTTAAGGAGATGTATACAATTATGAAGAACGGAAATTTATCGATCAACAGTGAAAACATTTTCCCTGTCATCAAGAAGTGGCTGTATTCAGACCACGATATATTTGTCAGGGAGCTTATATCAAACGGCTGTGATGCCGTGACAAAGCTTAAGAAGCTGTCTCTCATGGGCGAATTTGACGAGCCGGATGAGCCATATCGTATAGATGTGACCACAAGTGCCAATGACAAGACCATCACATTTACCGATAACGGTATCGGTATGACTGAGGAGGAGGTTGAGAAATATATCAACCAGATCGCTTTCTCAGGAGCCGAGGCATTCCTTGAGCAGTACAAGGACAAGGCAACAGAGGAACAGATCATCGGCCACTTCGGACTGGGCTTCTACTCCGCATTCATGGTTGCCGACAAGGTCACCATCGAGACAAAGTCATACAAGGACGGCGAGGACGCTGTATACTGGGAGTGCGAGGACGGCCTTGAGTACTCCATGAAGAAGTGCATTAAGGCTGACCGAGGTACTACCATCACCCTTTATCTGAACGAGGACAGCTATGAATTTGCAAATGAATACAGGATCAAGGAGGTCATCGACAAGTATTGTTCGTTCATGCCTGTTGAGATCTACTACACCAACGCAGACGAGCCACAGGAAGATCCTAAGGATGCTACTGTAGACGTGGATGCAAAGGAAGTCAGCGACACAGCAGATAATGCTGAGGGCAGCACTGACAGCAAAGGCCCAGACGCAGACGATATAAAGACCGAGGAGAAGAAGCCTGAAGCTCCTAAGCCACTCAACACCACTACCCCACTGTGGGCAAAGCATCCAAACGACTGCACCGACGAGGAATACAAGGAGTTCTACAGAAAGGTATTCCACGACTACAAGGAGCCTCTGTTCTGGATACACCTGAACATGGACTACCCATTCAACCTGAAAGGTATCCTGTACTTCCCTAAGATCAATACACAGTATGACAACCTTGAGGGAACGATCAAGCTGTACAACAACCAGGTATTCGTCGCCGACAATATCAAGGAAGTAATTCCTGAGTTCCTCATGCTCTTAAAGGGATGTATCGACTGTCCTGATCTCCCACTGAACGTATCACGTAGTGCGCTTCAGAATGACGGATTTGTCAAAAAGATCTCAGACTACATCACCAAGAAGGTTGCAGACAAGCTGTCCGGCATGTACAAGACACACAGAGAGGACTACGAGAAGTACTGGGATGACATCAACCCATTTATCAAGTTTGGTTGTCTGAAGGATCTCAAGTTCCTCGACAAGATGAAGGACTTCTGCATCTACAAGAACCTCGAGGGCAAATATATAACTCTCCCTGAGTATCTTGAGGCAGGAAAAGAAAAGTACGAGAACAAGGTATTCTATGTAACCGACGAGCAGGCTCAGTCACAGTACATCAACATGTTCAAGGCTGAGGGCATGGACGCTCTGATCATGACACAGACCATAGACAGCCCATTCATCACTCTGCTTGAGCAGAAGAACGAGAATGTTCACTTCTACAGAATAGACGCTGAGCTCTCTGACAACTTTGTCGGCGAGGAGCTCTCAGAGGAGACTGCAAAGGAATACAAGGATAAGCTCACAGCTACATTTGAGAAGGCTCTCGACATGAAGAACCTGAATGTAAAGGTTGAATCCCTGAAGGACGAGAACACATCTTCTATCCTCACCCAGCCTGAGGAGACAAGACGTATGCAGGAAATGATGAAGATGTACGGCATGGCCGGTATGGATCCATCAATGTTCGGTCAGGGCGAGGGCGAGACACTCATCCTGAACAGCAACAACAAGCTTGTTAAATACGTTCTGGACAACCCTGACAGCGACAACACAGCTACGATCTGCTGCCAGTTATATGATCTGGCCGTACTTGCCAACCGTCCACTGTCAGCAGAGGCAATGACCAAGTTCATCGCAAGAAGCAACGAGATCCTTGGAATACTTACAAAGTAATATAATCTGTCTGCCGGTTTACGGCAGCAGATCCTAATGGATAACTAACACAACAAAAAGCAGCAGCCCGATATGTCTTTGATAGCATATCAGGCTGCTGCTCTTTTATTCTATTACACTCCCTAGTGGGCAAGTATCTCCACTCCATGTTCTGTCATAACCAGTGTGTACTCCCACTGTGCCGATGGTGAGCCATCCTCCGTGTAGATAGTCCAGCCGTCATCTGCATCCTGATATACATCAGGGCCGCCCATGTTGATCATAGGCTCAATGGTGAACACCATTCCCGGAGCAAGCACATAATCCTTGCCAGGCTGTCCTATATGACTTACATAAGGCTCCTCATGAATTGCAAGACCTACTCCATGGCCGCCTATCTCACGGACAACCGAATAGCCCTGCTCCTGTGCAAATTTGTTGATGGCATATCCTATATCTCCTATGGTCACATATGGCTTGCTGCACACCTCAACACCTATATCAAGAGCCTTCTTTGTATCCTCTACAAGCTTCTTCCATGCGGGATCAACATTTCCCAGCATGAACATTCTTGATGAGTCTCCGAAATATCCCTTGTACTCTGTTGTACAGTCGATATTAACTATATCTCCATCCTGGAGAATAATGTCATCACTTGGAATGCCGTGGCATACCACATCATTTACCGATATACACACACTCTTAGGATATCCCTCATATCCAAGACATGCAGGAATAGCGTCTATGGACTTTGTATAGTTATAGATAAGGTCATCCAGCTCTCTGGTAGACACTCCTATCTTGACAAATGGAGTTATGTAGTCGAGCACAGATGTGTTGACCTTTGAAGCCTCCCTGATTCCCTCGATCTGCTCTGCGTTCTTGATCATCGCATGTGTAGGAATCTTGAATCCTCTGTTCTTCATATCCTCAAGCTTATCGTCAAGAGCCAGGTGACAGGTCTTGTATTTCTTACCACTTCCGCACCAGCACATATCATTTCTACCAAGTTTCATAATTAACCTCTTTCTTTATTGCATAATATTTTCATTACATACCTATGGTATTAGCCACAAATACTATAATACGTTTTTGAGAATAATTCCACATTTTAATATGATAAATATTGTCAATTATACTCGTCTATCCCCAGATACCTGGCAACATATGTATAATACCCCGACTCTGTTATGTTGTCAGCTGCTGTAAATTTATCCGCGACATATAGCTGCATCGCAATGAAACTGTCATCCGATACCTCCGCACCCGTGTGGGATGTCAGCGTGTCCGTGACTGCGTTATATTCAAATGCATCCGTTATAAAGCTTCTGTCCGGGAACAGCACCAGTCCTGTACTGTCTGACAGGATATCCCTTCCTATGATGAGCCTCGAATCATAATCCACTCCCATGAGATTGAGCATGGTCGGCAGGATATCTATACTGCTGCACACCTTGTCAACTCTCACCGGCTTCTCCATCGACGCCGACCATATGACAAGTCTGCTCCTGTACGCCTCAAGACTGTTTTCAAAGTTCTCCCCTGCCAGTTCATCCACAACGTCCATATTGTCATACGGTACATGATCCCCCGCCAGGACGATAACAGTATTGTCCAGCAGCCCCTTCTTCTCAAGTCTCTTCATCATATATTCAAGCATCTTTTCCGTTTCGTACTGGGATGCCAGATATGCCTTTGTCGTATCCAGGACATAGTTAAGGTCACTGACCACAGCCTTGTTCTTCTCCGCCATGGCATTTGCCGCACCGTATCCATATGGCACATGACCGCTGACCGTCAGATAGTACAGGTGGAACGGCTGCGTCTCTGTATACTTGTCAAATGTCTCCTCCATCATGACAAGATCCGACTGAGGCCACATGTCCTGCCCGTTCTCGTCAGTCTGGTACTCAAGCCCATTACCGCTGGCTATCCACTCGTATCCCAGCGCCGGATGGGTGATATTCCTGTCATAATATGTATAGTCGTTGTCATGGAATCCGTAACAGCTATAGCCGAGTCTCTTGAGCGTATTCGCCATGGAAAACAGCATGCCATTCTCATTGTCGGCAGCCCTGCACATACTGAGGTATGAACCGTTCTTAGTCGGGCTTCCCATCAGGTTTGCATACTCTCCGCCTAATGTTGAACCGTACCATAGCGGCTGATAGTAATTTTCAAAGACAAAGCCCTCGTCCGCAAGTTTTGACAGTGTAGGGAACAGACCGGAATCAAGCGCATAGCCTGAGAACCCCTCCGCAGTTATCCATATGACATTATAGCCCTCGAACATACCTGTATATTCATTCTTATTTGTCGGGGGTATATTTGCAAAATATTCGCTGAGCGATGAAACCGCATCATTTCCCGCAAGGTCATTTATGGCATCAAAATCCAGATCCAGGACATTCGGGGATGTGTCGATCACAACCTCCTCTGTGGTCGCTTCCGCGACATCCACCGTCTCGGTGGTAATCTCCTGCATCGTTGTGCTCTCTGTGGAGGCAAGTGAGTCGATATCGACCTCACCACCAGAGGCAAAGTTTATCCTGCTCTGTGCTGAGCTCTTGCCTGCGATACCCTCTCTGACATCCACCACAAAACTCTCCATGACGCCGAGCTTTTCAATAGAGAGATCAACCGATGTATATTCCTTGTATAAATTGTACGGACTGTACACATCCGAGTTCACAGCCCACATCACAAACAGTGTTGTGGCATACACCAGAGCTGTTCCGGCGGCACCTATGAGGTTCACCCACCACCTTCTCCTGTCAAATGCCATAAATGTCCATATGCACACGATCATTATGAGCACCGGGACAGCCAGAAGAATAACGTCCACTATCTGTGCCTTTATATTGGATATGACCGTGTCCGCATTGTCCACAGCCTGATTGCCGAATTTTATGGTTCCAATAACAGACAGATAGTTGTTGAAGACAGAATGATATACGTACTGGGCGATGAAGATCACACCCGTAAACAACGTGAACAGCGTTGCAAGTATCTTATTGATGACCGGCGGAAAAAATCCTGTCAGCACGCCGAACACGCCTCCAACCACCACCGCAAATGCTATTATAGCGGCTATGTTTCCATCATCCAGGCTGAAATTCATGCCGTGAAACAGCAATTCATAATACAGGATCAACACAGTGAACAGTATCCACCCCGACCATTTTCTGAAATATTCCCTTGCAGCCCCAAACATCGCCTTAAAAAACTTTATCATACGTTGAAATCTCCCATATAAACAAAAAAAATAAAGATATGGCCCTTAACTCCATATCTTTATTTTATATAATATTTTAAGACTTTTTACAATATTTTAAGATATATTATATCTACTTTACACCGTACTGATCGTAGTAAGCGTCGATAGCGGCCTTAAGGGTGTCATCTATGATAACTCTTCCCTTATACTCTCTATTGTAAAGATGCTCCACTACCTCTGCCATTGTTACGATGGCTGTTGTCTTGATTCCGTAGTTCTCCTCGATCTCTGTCAGCGCACTCTTCTCGCCCTGGCCTCTCTCCATTCTGTCTACTGAAACCACAAGCCCCATGACATCCACGTCGCCCTGTGCCTTGATGATAGGAAGTGTCTCCTGAATAGATGTTCCGGCTGTTGTGACATCCTCGATGATGACAACCTTATCACCATCCTCTATAGGGCTTCCAAGGAGTATTCCCTTGTCGCCGTGATCCTTTACCTCTTTTCTGTTTGAGCAATACTTGATGTCCTCATCGTACATCTCTGCTATGGACATAGTTGTCGCAACTGTGAGAGGTATTCCCTTGTATGCAGGACCAAATAACACATCAAAGTCCAGACCAAACTCTGCATTTATAGCCTCAGCATAATACTCGCCAAGTCTCTTTAGCTGGGCACCTGTTCTGTAAAAGCCTGTATTGACAAAAAATGGTGTCTTTCTTCCACTCTTTGTAACGAAATCTCCAAACTTGAGTACGTTACAGTCAATCATAAATTCGATAAATTCCTGCTTATATGCTTCCATTTTAATAAAACCTCCTGTATTTACAGGGGTTCCGGGGAACCCCTTATTCTCAAAATAGCCTTACTACACACTTACTACACACTTTTGAGCTTACACAGCCTTTTCCATCTTCATCATCTCTGTAAACAGTGTATCCTCTGTCACATGACAATACAAATCCATTGTCATCTGCAAGGAGCCATGTCCGAGAATCTTCTGTAATGTCTTTGGCTGCATTCCGTTCTCAATTGCTCTGGTTGCAAAAGTATGTCTTAAGCAATGTGGTGAAAACATCTCATAGTCAGGATGCTCTTTTCGAATCCGGTTTACAATGGCACCGATTGCCTCCTGCACTATGAACTGTTGTGTAGGTCTGTTGTTTTTCGTAACAAACACCAAGTCCCTGTACTGTTCCTCTGTTTCGATTCCCTTAAAGAGAATCTTCTGTTTTTGAATGCGCTGTCGTTTCAATGCCTCCAACGCCCTCGTGGTTAATGGAATCGTTCGTCTTCCATTCTTGGTCTTTGCATCGTGCATCTCAAAAATGTACTTACCATCTTTTTGAAAATAGCACAATGTGTGACGCACATACAGTACCTTCTTGTCAAAATCAATGTCCTTCCACTGAACACCACAAAGCTCTCCAATACGCATTCCGGTTTCTATGGCAAGCACAAACAGATTATAGTAGAAACTACTCTGTGCCTCACCTAAAAACAACTCTGCTTCACTTACTGTCAGTACACGTCTTTCCTTCTTATCTTCCTTGGAAATCACCGTGTTTAATTGCTTTGCAACATTTTTTGTAAGTAAATCAGAGTCGATTGCTTTTTCCAGCATATCCACCAGAATCTTTTTCGTGTTCTTTCTGGCATTATCAGAAACAAGCTCATTGAGTGCATTCTGCATGATAATCAGGTTCAATGATGTCAGCTTACGCCACCCAAGCTCCTTCTGTATCCGCTTATAATGTGTGGCATAGGATTCCCTAGTGGAATTCCTGCAATTCTTCTTACAGGTATTCATCCAAATCTCATACCACTCATCAAGGGTTACATCCTTGGTGACAACATTCAGTGCCTTCTCATCCTCATACTGTTCCTCACGCATCCTTTTACGAAGTTCATTCAGATTGCTTGCGTATATGGTCTGCGTCTTGCCGAAACGATTCACAAATCGTCCCTGATAAAGTCCATCACTCTTTCTCTGTGTAATGCCTTTACCAAGTTCTTTACCTTTTATGGATTTACCCATATCTGCCTCCTTCCAGCGTGTATATACGTTGAAAGGAACCATCAGTCCACCCAATTGTAGCATATACACACTTAATTTTCAATTAGTTTCATGGTTATTTAATAAATTCATTGTCTTTTTATGAATCAAATTTCCTAGCATCCAATCTGATTCAAAAGCCATTCATCCAGCTTGCCCTTGTGAGCATACAGTCTGTTTCCGATGCGAACCGCGAATACATCAGCATTTTCAGCCAACAACTCACGTGCCTTTGTCTGACCAATCCCCAAATAAGAGCAAAACTCTTTTACAGTCAATAAAGCCTTATCCTTCATTCTTCTACCTCCTCAAAATCCTATTTCTAAGCCAAACACAAATAAATTTCTGTTTTTTCTCCAAAAATACAGAACATTTGTTTGTGTCATGTTATAATGGTTATGCGCATACCATTTCTTTTCAAAAGTAATCGTTTCTTATCAAAAACTATTACTCTCTCACTTATAGGAGATTTAGAAGGGGTTTTGCGGAAGTGTTTTTAAAAAAAGTTGCAAAAAATTTTAAATATGTATATACAAGGCAGGTTTTACGGATAAATGAACATTAGAAAACATCAGGAATTGATGGACTTCTGGGAATATTCTCATAACTTCGACAGCGAAGACGGAGCCTTTTCCATAGATGAGGATATTACCTTTGAGGCATCCCAGCAGGAATTACAAATTGAATTAGAGCATTTTAATGAAATGGATTTGGAACAGGAATTACATCCCATAAAAGATGATAATTTCCAGCCGAAGGATGAGCACCCCAATAAGACCATGTTAAAAAAGGAGCTTCGTGCCATTGCTTTAAAGCGACTGGAGGACGGTGCCCGCACTGTTTCGGATTTTGAGGAAGTGATAAGGGAATGGGACCTATTAGATTCCAACAGAGAACGCAAGGAGCGATATCACGAAATCGGCAGAGAAAACCTAGACAGCAAGAAGGATGTGGCACCACTTGCCATTGTTATCCCGGCTCCCATCAATCATGCTTACTGGCGACAGCTTATGAAAGGGGACTATATAGACATTATCTCTAACTGTCCTTTTGAGATGCACAACTCCCTTTCCGATGAGGACTATTCCAAGATTATTTATGACTTAAAGGACGACCATAAGGAGTTGATATACTTCCTATATCTTAGAGATTTCACTACCAGTCAGCTTGCTGCTTTACGTAATCAGAGCGACAGAAATATCCGTGGTGTCCGCTCTACTATTCTTGGTCAGATTGAGAAAAAGGTTCTTATGATACTGGTGGACAGGCAGGGAGAGGATTTTCCTTCTACCAATGGTAATCTTACCATGGAAGAACTGGACTTCCTATTAAGACATGAAGAAGAGATCCCGGCTACTATGGAAAAACTGGATAAAGAAAAGCTGGCTCTACTAAAGGAAATCGGTGTAGTGGTAAGAAGAATTGCCAGAGAACAGGAAAACCAGGCAAAGGAAGAAACCAAGAAACGCAAGAAAAATAATCGATCGGATCGTAAAAAAAAAGTTTAAATATGCATACAGACGTGCTATGATAGTAATAGTTTTTGCACAGAAAGGAATTACTATGAAGAATATCTTTCAGAAATCCAGTTCCAACTGGGTGAAATATGATAAATACGAATGGCGAACAGCCGCAAACGGAAAGTGTTATATTACACCTTCTGCGGATGCCAAGCCATCCATCTACAATCCTATCAAGGATTATGAGAAGCTGGTGCTGACCGCAATTAACATCGGTACTACTGCCATGAACAAGGCAAGTGAAGTTGAATTAAAAGAAGCCATTATGAGCTTTGTATCCGAATACGGTATGCTGGGACTAATGACTGCCCTGCCTACCACACCGGATTTTATTACATATGAGGCAGTCTATCTGCCAAAGAATCATTTTATCAAGGAAGAAAGCATCTCTACAGAGAAGTATTTGTCCTACTTCTTCCCTTTTGACAACATTGATTTCCGCAAAATGGGTGTGGAATCCAGTTGGAGTACGGATTGCGTGGAAATGATTGCCTTGATTATGACCATGAAGAATAAGCCGCAGGCTGTTATGATGAGCTTTCAGAAGGAATATGCAGAGCCTTATGAATGGCTTGTTGAAGTATTCCGAGACTGGGCATTTACCTTCTTCTCCAGCTTTCTTTATTATCTGGATTATGACAGACTAGATGAGAATGAGCGTAACCTATACCGTCAGGGAATGGCGGCTTTCGGCGGTGTGGCACCTACCTACCGCATAGAACTACGGGAACGCCCTACCATTGTCTGGGATTTCAATTCCTTGTTGTTATGCGTCCAAATGATGTTTTCCTTTATGCTGACGGATGAAAACTCCACCATGAAGGTATGCAAGCACTGCGGCAAGGCTTTTGTTGCCACCAGACCAAATATGGAATTCTGTTCACCACAATGTAAAAACCAGTACAATGTGTATAAGAGCAGGGCAAAAAAGAATAATGACAGCAATCTTGAATAGCGGGAGGACATACACATGAACAAATCGAATATTATTATGTATACAACCGAAGATGGTTTGACAAAAATAGAAACTACCTTTGAAGAAGATACTGTTTGGCTGTCCATTGACCAGATGGCAGAGTTGTTTCAGCGTGATAAATCCACTATATCTCGCCATATCAAAAACATCTTTGAAGAGGGAGAATTACAGCGCATTTCAGTTGTTGCAAATTTTGCAACAACTGCCACCGACGGAAAAACCTACAATGTCGATTACTACAATCTCGATGTAATCATCTCCGTAGGCTACCGTGTAAAATCCCACCGTGGTACACAGTTCCGTATCTGGGCTATGGGAATTTTAAAGGAATATATGAAAAAGGGATTTGCATTAGATGATGACCGACTGAAGAAACTTGGCGGCGGCAATTACTTTGACGAATTGCTTGCCCGTATCAGAGACATCCGGTCATCCGAAAAAGTATTCTGGAGAAAGGTTCTGGAAATCTATGCTACCAGCATCGATTACGATCCTAGTGCAGAAAGCTCCGTCCTATTCTTTAAGCAGGTGCAGAATAAGATGCACTGGGCAGCACACAAGCACACAGCCGCAGAAGTTATTTACCAGCGTGCCGATGCTGAAAAAGATAATATGGGACTTACTTCATGGGCTAGTGACACCATCCGTCGCTCCGATGTGGAAGTTGCCAAAAACTATCTCACCCAGCAGGAGCTGGATGCTTTAAATAAAATAGTTACCGCCTACCTTGATATCGCCGAGGTACATGCTCTTAATCAGGAACCAATGTATATGAAGGACTGGTTGGAAACCATTGACGACTATCTGAAAATGACCCGCCGTGATATTCTTACCAGTAGCGGTCACATCAGCCACAAGCAGGCACTTGATAAGGCTCATGCCGAATACACCAAGTACAAGAACCGCTTGGAAAACACCATTTCCCCAGTTGAACAGGACTTTATCAAAAGCATTGGTACATTGGAAGAGATTGCAGATTCCGACAAGAAATAAATACCCAAAAATACTTCAGGCGGGCCTAAACAGCCCGCTTGCAACAAAATCAACTTCTTGGATTTCCTAAATCAAATTTAGCAATCGCTTCATCCAAGATTCCGCTCCATTCAGCCAATCCGCATTCATTAAATTTCTGAATCTCGGAATTAATCACGTCTAACAACATTTCCAGCTTTATTTGGTTCCGGATTAGGCTTTGAATATAACCAATGGTTTATAAAAACAGATTTTTCACTCATCTTATTTCTCATGCTCCTATGTTTTATCTCATCTCGGCACACACCATTTCACCCTTAGAATTTACATCCACATCTATCTCATGTCCACCAAATACATAACCATCATCGTATCCTACAGTATAAGAGCCATTCTGATTCACAAATATATATTTCATTCGACCCTTTAATGCGTCTGCAAATTCTTCCGGTGTAGAAAAATGAATTTCGCATTCATCTTCATATTCTTCCACGCACTCCAATGCAGCATCATACAGATCCTCATCAGATGCAATATACGATCTAAACACCTCATCCTTTGAAGCAATATGCTCTGCAAAATCTCTGGCAACAGTCAAAGGCTTTTTCCAAGTTGCCTTACTGTCCCACTCTACCTCAATATAAATTGTGATGTCATTACCTGCAAAATCATACTTACCTTCAAACAGACCTTCCGATTTTTCTAACACTAATTTCCCCAGCACCTCATCCTCTAAGACAATTGGTGCCAGATACTTTTCCTGATTTTTATCAAGCTTTGTTCCGGATGCATTTTCTTCCAAAACCTCTCTGATGTACAGAAATGCAAGTTCTCCGAAGTAACTATACTGTAATCTTCCTGCCACCTTATAAATGACACCCTCTTTAAATCTGTTAAAATATCCGCTGTTTTTCTCCTGTGCATCATGTTCCTCGTTAGGTATAGGCCATGTCATAACCTTTATCTTCTTCACCATACTGGCAGCGTTTATATCATAGATTGCAACAGCAGAACGTGTAATAATATAATACTTGTGACTCTTGTCCCATCTGGACGAGTCACCTTTTCCAACAAGAACGTAATATATGCTCTCCTCACCCTCAAATTTATTATCTTCCTGATAGATTTCATGTATATCCATAGTCGCTCCTCCACAATAATCAAATCTATTTATGCCGTTGTACACCAAAATATATAATAAAACATTTCCTTTGTTTCTATAACCCAAGCATTGTCAAAATCTGTTATAGTACCTGTTAAGGTTTTTATGGGTTCTCCTATTTCAAAGGATACTTTTCGATTCATTCCCTCAATAATTTCATGTAGCCATTTTACAACATCGTCTGTAGCATCTACAAAAACACAGTTTTTATATTCTTCAGCATCACAAGAAAAATCATTCTTTATCTGATAGTCCAAAGCTTTTTGAATAAATTCATCAATGCTTGATGTTTCATTTTTTCCTGCAACTACTATACATAAAGTCTGTTCTGAAACCTCGCAATTAAAGGCAAGATTACCAAATTCTATTCCGAACATTTAATCACTCCAATCCATAAATCACAACACTGCAACATACCCAACCTGTAGTTCCTTACAATAAATCGGAGGCGATATATTTCGAATCGCATAGTGCAGACATATCAAGCGCTAGCGCTTTTGCAACTGCTGTCAGCACAATATCAGTAGCACCGGTATATGTATATCTGTCTTCCGCTAATGACTCATAATACTTTACAAGCTTTCTGTGATGCTTGTCCTTTACAGTGTTCAAATGCCTTAAAAACAAGTCAGTTCTTTCTGCATCAGGAGCATTGTAAACATCTACAATCCCTCCATTTTCTTTACTAAAATCTCCGAAATACCCCTTATCCCTATAATAAAAACCTTTGGAAGAATAACACTTTCCTTCAAAATATAAATTACGGATAATATCCAGACGAATATCTATGTATTTTTCTTCAACCATTTTTGTTTTAATAAAATCCACTTGCTCAGAATCAACATCAAACAAATATGCTAATGAGAGTAAATTAGCCACATCGTCATATGTTAGGTTCCCTTCACAGTACAGAACCTTCTGTTTATCATTTTCTATATATTCCAAAACATCATGCTTTATCTCATCAATTTCATACCCCAATTGATATTTAATCAAAATAACAGATAATAGCTTTAAGCCTATTGCAATATGAAGTCTTGAGGCATTCTCTTGGTTAAGATTATCTTTATATCGATTAATTCTTTTTTCAAGATTTTCTAATTCTTTCTGATAGTATTCCTTTGACTTAAAATCATCTTTTATTCTATTCATAATTTTATCCCTTCATTCCGACTAATAAATTTTTCTTAATACTCTCCCGGACATACTTCTATTCCCAACGAATATTTTACCTCATTCAATAGCTCTTCCTCAGTTAAGTTATACGGAAAAGGCTCTGCATCCTCCATAGCATTATTCATAAGTTCATCATATGTTCCATACTCTATCACAATAAATGGTTTATCCGAAAAACAAACTTCATCCACTCTATAATACTGTCCATTATACTCAAAAGTCGGTCTGACAGAACTGTTTTTCACAGCATCATTTCCTCTTCCGTCAAGAAATGACACCACAAACCGTATTGCGGCTCCGTAAAATCATATTGCAATGATTTCTCCCAATCCTTTGCATTCAAAAGCGTTAAAATATTCTTATCTTCTCCATTTGTTCGGTATGTGCTGCAGCGACACTTCATGCCATGAAATTCTACAATCATTTTTTTACATCCTTACTATTTTTTGTTCAACCATATTACTCAATTTTAGCCTCTACCAAAATATAAAACTTATATTCCTCGTTCTCAATCCACATGGAAGTCTTTGTAATTTGCACATTTAAAGGGCACTGGTCATCAAATACCGTATAACATTTCGTTCCCGAGCCCTGATATACAGCCTCTCCGTAATATTCCTTTTTCATATATGTAAGCTTCAGCTTTAATGCTTTATCAAAAGTAGACCATGCATTCGAATCATTTTTCAGATATGACTCCTTGCACCTTTCTGCTTCCATTACCATATCCGAAAAATTCAACAGCTCGATTTCTGTATTTTTATCTATTTTTAATTTTGTCTCCTTAAAGCCATTTATCACCTTTACCTTTGGAACAGATGGCACTTTTGCTTCTACTTCTGCTTCAAAAGAAACGTTTTCTCCACATTCCTCATTCCAAAACACATTCGCCTGACCGGACCATTTTACCTTAATCAAATCCTGCGTAACATCTAAAATATCAATTTTTCCTGATGTGACATCCTCGTGCTCTAGCACATACAAAGTTCCTGCCTCTTCGCCCTTGTTATTATAAGCCTCATTCCATTCAAAGCTTTTTCCTATTAATTTATTTGGTTCTTTTACTCCGATATGAAAACCATTATTATGATACAATCTAATGGTTCTAAGCTCATAATCCAAATCTTCACCCTCATAGCTTCCGTCTATATCCAGAAACATGATTAATGATTTGTTATCTTCTGACATCTCAAAACCTACATTAGCAGCAGTGATTTTATATTCATAATTATTCAGTTTCAAATACATATCGATCCCTCCCGGCATTGTGTTGCTAAATTTCTAATTTTTCATTTTGAGATAAAATGTACTCCACTGGATTTTTGCAAAACCGATTTGCTCTTGATTTTTTCATAACCCCAATTATCTCTTCCATTCGTGGTGAGTAAATCTTATCTCCCACAAGAAACATTGCACCGATTTCTTGTACATATTCAATCACTGAAATTAAGTTGGTTTTCGTAAGACTTCGCAAATCCAATCGACAGCTTATTTCATCTAATATGTTATCAATGTATATGAACTCTATACACGTTTCATCCGATTTTCCATACTGGATAATGTCTTTTGACCAACTATCCTCCTGTTCAAGAAACTTAAGATTATGCGGTGGTTGAGGTATCCCTTTCCACGAAATCATTTCATCATGACTTAATCTATCAAAATTTAATCTTGCCGGTATAATATTGCATTGAAACTGCCATATCGCCATGTTAAGTCCACCCACTATCATCTATGTTATAAACATTTATCATAATCGTCAATGTATTTATATTCATTATAGTTCCATAGCCCCCACATGCCACTGGCTGTATGTAAATTCTCTTTGTACATATTCGAATTTTCCCTTCGTATATAAGTTTTACCTTGTATGATTCATGAAATAATTATCCAATAGACTTCTAATATAGGATGGTGTCACAGGTACTTCCGAATCAAACGGCGGATATTCCAAATTTATCTTTTTATTATCTGACAAAATACGAATTCTCATGTTACCATTATCATCAACACGTACAAACCAATAAAATATATTTCCTTCATATTCTATTTTTCTTTTCCCTTTCTTTGCAACCATACTCAAAACCACCAATCCTATTAAACCATTTTTTTAATTTCTCCATACCAGCTCATCAGCTCTGACACAGGTGATATTCCACTCTTGGTATAGTTGTCATAACGATAGGATGCATCGAATTTATGCGTAGCAACATCAAATTCCAGCTTATATTCATTGGGACATTTTTGTTGATAACTATCACACAATTCAACCAGCTTATTAATATCTTTTGTTCCAATTGATAAAAACTCGTCAGAAGCTTCATCATCAGCAAAATTCCCCGCGGGTATAACATCGTTTCCTTTCACGAAAATGGCATTAAACATTTTCTGTGATGTATCTTGGTAAATGTAGATATATATTTTATCAACATTTCCGTTTGTATACTCCATACATAGAGATACAAACTCCGCCTGTAAATCAGTAAACGCGTCTTCAAAACCTTTCATCACAATTTTCTCCTTTATCCACGTATTTTCTCCAGTTCAAATTTTAAAACACAATCTCTCCAAGGTCCGGATAGCCCTTCTTAAGCACATCCATATTCCTTTTTAGCAGCGATAGTTTATCCGGCTGATTACTCTTAAAATAATCCGTAATAACTTGAAGTAGTGAAAGAATTTCCTCTCTTCGGTATGTGGATTGTGATATAGTCGCTATGGCGTAATAATATCCTTCCACCGGCTCCACTTTATTCTTCCCATCAGAGAACGGATACCTATTTTCTTCCAATGCTTTCATAATCACATCTACGATTCCACATCCTCTGAAAAAGGTAACATTCTCTGGTAGTCCTTTAATTTGATTAGCGCATGACTAAAAGAAGCTATCTTCTTACAATACTTCCAGATCTTTTCCTTATTGGTGTCGTCTGTATGAGACATAAGGATATAGGTCATAGGCTTTGTAATTATCATTTTTCTTTTGTCATCAAATATACCCTGTGCCTGTAATTCTTTAAATGATAACATTTCAAATGTATGTATAACCTCTCTCATTTCCTCTATTGTAGGTGCAGTGTCCTTCATGATAAGTACCTCCGTTTCAAACGATTTATAACACCATTAAAGTTTCTATCGCTAATCACTCAACTTCATGTAATCATCTACCGGAATTCCACCCATGCAGATAATTCGTACATCATCCCATCTTTCTTTTAATGATTTTCCTCTATAAATTGTTGCATTCACTAATTCATCTGCTGTTAAAAATTCCGTTCCATTAGGAATATCACACAATCCAGCCCAGTAGGGTTTATCGTACTGTGGAAGGCAACCTATATAGTGTTCTGGTTCACTTATTTCACCAACAAAATAGAAGGATGTTTCATTCATAATTTCGCCTTTTCTCAATTCTGCCAAGAAATAGTTAAAATCTACTGCATTCAAATTATATTCTGTATGGTCCATATACTATATCCTCATAATAAACAACCATCACCGACGGCAACAAAATCAAAACCAAATCAGATGGATAACAAAAATCCGACCACTTTGTACAAAAAAGATTAATTGGCAATTGCAAGCCATTTTCACAGTCATAATATACCAATATCTTGTCCACATTTAATTCACTAAAAAATGTTTCAAAAGCTTCTCTGGTTTTATCTTCATTCTTTCCCCACTGGCAATCTTTAATTAATACTGGAGCACTATGATGAACGATATCGTTTATGTATGCACTCTCTTGAAATATTTCCTTTTCACAAATCCGAATCCATTCCTTCTCTACTTCATCCTTGGATATAACACTTATTGTAGATAGTTCCTGTTCAGATAGTACTGCATATTTTTCATCGCTAAATCTCCAATAATATTTGAAATCTTCAATACTCAAATAATCACCTGCTTTTTCTGCAATTTCTTTAACTCATCAAAGGTATAATCCATATATTTTTTACCGGGTTCCAGAATAGAATTTGTCGTTGCCGGAATCACCTTTAGCAATTCATTCACATCAATGTCTTTCGGAAACGAAACAATATCCCCGTGTTCATTTTCGTCCTTATGTGCACAGAAGATAAATTCTCCAGTCTCCCAATTGATAGCAAATGTGTTCATATTTCCAACAGCATCCATATCCATCAGTTCTTCATGATTTGCTATAAAATTTTCATATATAAATTCATATAATGCATCCTTATCGATTTTAATGATTCTACATTCATTTTCTTTCATCCATCACACCTCACAAAAAGCTATGTAATCCTATGGTAGTTATATGTCTCTGGTTCTATCCACAGCAATACAGCAATCCATCTTCGACCGTCTATAGTTCGTCCATCCATTCTACTGCAAACGCCGGTACTCATAATATTTTCAAACAATTGCTTATTCCCTTTTGCCGGAAAACGTAAAGGCACACATGGATAATATTTCCCATCATTGTAAACTGTTTCTTTATGACTGGTATCTATACAAATTTCGCTGGAATAAGATAATGCAAATTCTTTTGCTTTTTGAAATACTATTTCGTAGTCTATATTATCAGGTAACACTCAGCTCATCCTCCCAAAACACATATTAAATCCATTCACCATAAAACCAAATATGCGACTTAGCACAATAGTCTTCATCATTAAGCTCTTCTAAATAACCTATCTCCGGTAATTCTGTCATGATTCCTCTTTCCTTCATAAAGGAACGCTTAGTATCTACCAGCGTCCATATCTGATAAGGTCCTTTCCTATCCCAAAAAGAATGATAATATTCCTCGTCATAGAAAATAATAATCTGGGACTCCCGTACTTCCGGATAGGTTATGGCTGCTACCACCTTGCAAAAGGGTATATCCTTCGGTTTGTTATCAATAAATTCCTCAGTCTTTTTAATCCATTCCTTACAAAACGCAGTCTTTATCTTACCGGAGGTTTTTGGCTTTGAAAGCCATGGTCCGCATGGAACATGAAAATGCTCAAATTTATCCTCTACATCTTTGAAGAGTAAATCATTTGTATTTTTAAATGGCTCTATTTTATCCAGCCAGCTTAACAATCTTTTAAATTTTTTCTGCTGTCCTCTGGATTTGCTTCGAATCATATATATTGACATTTTACTTTCCCTTCTTCCATCTCATCTGGCACCATCCATCCACGAACCATATGCCATCTCCGTAAAATTAATCCTCTTCAGGCCACTCCCAATCACTCCTGCGACCGATATAATCATTTGGTATGCCCTCATACTTATCCAATGGTAGCTTTTCACCCTCTACTGTAAGCTCCATATTTTTACAACACCTAAGCCATTCCAGTTTTTCCAAGGTGTCATATATTCCGGAATGATATACATCTATTATCAGCTCTGCCAAAATATCACGTTCAGTATCATTAAGCTTTTTTAATATGTCATTCATGCCCATTTGCTCTGCATCGGTTCCCGGCAGCTTGCCCTTTTTCACACCTCTGGCATCGGCACAATCCTTTGACATATTGGCAAGTTCATCTATTATTTCCTTATACATTTCGGTTGCTTTATCCATGTTCAATTCCTCCACTACTTTGTTCCATGCTCCACAATCATTTCCAAATTTTCAAAAGCATTCAAAAACACCAGTTTTGCTCTTTCTAAAAGCTTATGACATATCTCCGGCTCCTGAAATAGAAAACTTACACGAATTTCTATTTTTTTAACATCAGTATATTTTTCTTCATATTGTCTTGAATCTATGTACCAGATATAGGTATTAAGTTTCTCCTGCAACAACAATAAATGACGATTCATATCTGACCAATCCATTCCATCTGCTAAAAGAAGTATTAAGATGGAAGTCTCCTGTTCATACGCCAAACCATCTATGGTATCTGTATTTTCAATATTCAATTTCTCAATTTTGTCTTCCACACCTAAAACCTCACTCCCAATTAGCATTGCTCTTTCAACATATTCTGTCTAATTTCCCTTGCATTTTCCTTCAAATAGTGATATTCACTTTTATCCGCAAGATCCAGATAATTTTCAAGCTCCTTTGAATGAATAATATATAACACATGAAGCACCATAATCTTTTGGTATTCTGATGCGTAATCATCATCCTTATATTTATCTCTCCACCAAAAATCTATTGCGTACTTCTCTGCCTTGTCCGGATAGAGATATGCTAAAGATTTCAAGGCAAGACGCTGTGTATATTCGTTATCCACCTGTAAAAAATCGAATATCAACTCCCGTATTTCATCCTTACCATTATAATCCTTTAGGGTCTCCGCAAACTGCCATTTTGCATTTATATAATCGGTGGACAGTACTTTCCTGCATAGGCATACATACCACTCAGGGTATTTTAATAACATGCCTACAATAAGGCTACCTTCATTATCCCTTGCTATCCCAAATAAAATATCATCAAGCATTTGCTCCGAAGCTTCATCACAGGATGTGGTCTTAATTATTTCAAAGATAATATTGCACATATCATCAAATTCAACTAAGTCGATTTCCCATTCACCATTGTCGTGACTTTCGCTCCAATCCGGATAGTCTTTATTCGCTCTTTTTATAAATTTGGCAATACACTTATGCAATTTTCTTTCATAATTATCAAACATATCTTACCTACCAATCAATAGCTTTATAACACATACAACTACGCTACTTGTACAACCTACACTTTACCATGTTCAGGAGGTTCATTCCACTTATATTTTCTATATTTTTTATTAAAGGGCGAACTGTAAATTACAACAATTCGCCCACAACATAACAATATAGCAAATATTACGTTTTAATAATTACTACCTTGTTTCTCTACTCTTCTGTACGCTGATACTTCTCGAATCATCTCTTACACCATAGTATTTCTTACGATACTGATATTCAGCCATAAATTCATCATACACAGTCATCTTATAACGGATACTATTCATCTTCTCTCTCGTATATCCCATACGCTGACAGTAAGCATTATATTCTGCTGTATAATCATCTGTAGGCACAGGTAGAAGCGAAGCACGTTCTTCCATAGACAGCTTAGTATAATCAATCGTTTCCGGAAAAACCTCTGTATCTTCTGATACTTTTTCTTCTGTCTCAGGAATTTCAACATCTGCTTCCTCTGATACTACAATAGCCAGTAGCTCGTCTATTGAAGCAGTCTGAATAGCTGCGATCTTAGAATCCTCTACAGTCTCAGAAATCTGCTCTTGTATTGCTTTCTCTGCGTCCTTCACTTCCGCAAATTCCTCATAAGACATAATATCTTCCTTTGCCATCTCCAAAGTCACATCTGCTGTATCTTGGTATTTGATATCTTCCAAATAATCCATATACTCCCACTTCCACTTATGGGTAGAACTGGAAAGCTGGCTTAACACCATATCCCAAAGTTCTACTGCTCTGGCAGCTTTTTCATGATACAGTTCTACTGCCTGCTGTCGCTCAAACTCATCTTTGGTCATAACCGGTGCTGTAAGCTCCCCTTCCATGAATCCGGCTGCATCATTTACATTTATAAACTGTGATTGCAGATAATCCACATAGTCTTTATTCCAGTCCTCTCTTGCAAGCTCTTCACTACAATAATCCTGACAAATACGATTTCTGTCAAATGCCAGTTTTCTTTTCCGCGCAAGAAGCTCTCTCTGCTTCTGCTCCTCCTGTAGCTGTTTCTCCTTCCTTGCAGCCTCTTCTCTGGCAAGTGCCTCTGCTTTTACCCTTGCTACTTCCTCAGCAATGCGACGGGCTTCTTTTTCCGCATTACGCTCTGCCACAACCTTTGCAATTCTTTCTACAAGGTCAGCTTTGCCATAACCTTCTCCCAGCTTATTTCCTCGAATACCCTGCTTCATACCCGACGTGGAAAATGTCACTGTTTTATTCGTAACACGAATCTTCCAGTTATACATAAATTGCAGACATTCAACCATTTGCTCAAAGGAATCCACGAAAGGCAACAGCTTGTCTATGGTATCCCGAATCAATTCTCTGTTAGAAGTGACACCAACACCGTCCTTGGCATTCTGATTCATCAGATTCTTTTCCACCCAGTAGTTGTCCGTGTGCTTCTTAGCAAGCAAATCTACCTGTCCTAAACCCAGTCGGATACACTTCTCCATTACCCACTTTTTTGCATGGAACATCATCTTCCCGGTGCTTTTGTGCTTACAGCCCAGCTTCCATTCACAGGGTTTCTCATGCCACCTGCTCTGCTTTCCGGCATACTTTCTGACAGAATTGATAACCATGTGAACGTGCATATTCTGACTGCCATTGTGACCATCCGGATGAACTGCCACCACTGCCTGATGCCCCGGTGCGAATACCGAAAGCCATTGCTTGCCAAATTCCAACGCCTGCTCTATGGTAATGGGATCATTTGGCTCAAAGCTGATGATATAGTGATGCGCCTTTACATCCTTTACGGAATTATTCTTGCCATACAGACGATTGACCTCGATACATTCTGCACCAAAGCTGTCCACATCACAGTTCACACCTACAATCAGATAATTCTCACGCTCTTGTATTCTGCCTTTTTCATACAACACAGGCTTGTTGGTATATTCATCAAACTGGCAGGTAAGATACTCCACCGCCGAAGAATAAAATCGGTTCTTTACTGAGATATGCTTCAAAATCGCCATTAACCTTCACCATCCTCTCCACTTTTGCGCCTACGCTTCTTTCCACAGGCAACATCCTCCAATGCAGGAAGTATTTTAAATTTCAAATCCAACAGCTCCCTTATGGCTTCCTTCAGTTCATAATAAATGCTGTAAAAATCTCCGCCACCATTTAAGTGCTTTGCTATCTGGTTCAGGTTGGAACCAATCTTGCCCAGCTGCATGGAATACTCCTTCAGCAGACTGGTATCACCATAACAAGGAAGCTTTCTTCCTAATGCACACCGTCTGATATATTCCGAGGTGCTAAGCCCGGTCTTTCTTGCCTTCGCTTCAATCTCTTCCTTATCCTCTGCCGAAATACGCATGGACATCAGAACCATATTCTCTTTCTTTTTATCTGTATTTCTCATAAATTCCTCCATTCCGATACACAAAAAAGCAGGTAAATAAATACCTGCTCCCTCGTACCTACAAAATATAAATTTTTAATTGCTACTCCAATAGAATAATTAAACTGCCGGATACGTCAGAAGATTTTCCCCGATGCAGATTCTGCATCTCCCCTCCCGTGCATAGCCTCGCTCCCCTAAGGTCGCTCACCAATGCGCTCGTTGCACTCACGGATATTTCCTTTAGCAGTCTGTTGCGGCTCGTTATAATTCGCTCGCCGAATATATGGAAATGTGTCATACACCTGTCTTACAGAAATCTGCTAATCACATTTCTCATAAGAAATCCTGCTATAGCCTCCGCATCATTTTCCTTAAGAAATCCTTCTTTCGCTGATGCGTGCCGACCTAAGTCGGCATGGGCTCCGGATACGTCGCATAAGGTAGAGCAAGTTCCGCCCTGTATATACACGGGCAGGAACTTGTTGGGGATTTGACATCCCCAAGCCCTAGCTTTTTCGCCTTATGGACATAAAAATAAAGCCTGCAAGCAGACTTTATTTTTTGCCAAAGGCTTGGCTGGCTTCGTAAGAATTTCGTATCACAGCTTTTCCCATAGAAAAAGAACTGTCTTACAGATAAGGTCATTTCCTCATACAAGGCACCTTTTTGTAAGACAGTCCGTCATACTGTGATTTTTCATTTTCTTACTCATCATCCATATCAAACAGACTTCCAAGCATATCTTTTGTGGCACTATCCATAGCATTGGAAGTATCTGCGGCAAGTTCATTATCGGGAACCGTTGGCTCCGGCACATTAGCTGCTACAGCAGAAGGCATTACATTCGGTACAGCAACTGTCATACCATTAGGAACTGCACCAGACATCGGCAACGTAGCCATAGGAACAACTCCCATATTCATCTGCTGAGCCATTGCTCCCAGAACTCCGGCAAACATATTGTTAGCCATATTCTGTGAGGACTCCTGCACCACCTTGGTAAATTCCTCTGCCATGCTTTTGATTGCCTGCTCCATCCATTCTGTGGTTTCCTTTTCCCGAATGCCCCTTTGCTCACTTTCCATAGCAGAAAACAATGCCTGCTTGATAAGCTCTGTCTGATTCAGATATCCCGGCTGGCTGGATTTTGCCTCCAGCCACGCAAGGATTTTTCTGTCACTTTCACATTTCGGATTCAACCGAAAAGATATTGCATTTCCCATAAAAGCCTCCTATCCCAGATTTTCTGCAAGATAACGGTAGCCGATGGCATTGGCTTTCACATCCGTTACATACTGGATGTTTCTGCCCTGCGCTCTGCCAAAACGCTTCATCACACAGGTGCCACCGCCCACATACACAATATTCTCATGCATTAAATCCACCTTAATCTCCCGAAGCTTCGCTTCCACCTCGTCTGCATACTGCTGTAAGCCCTTCTCAATAAAAGGGATAAAGTCAGCATTTACATTGGACTGCTTTCCACGGATAACATCAACAATGTCATCCTCCGGCATTTCACACTTTAACTTGGGAAGGGCTTCCTTTTTGATACGCTCAATGGTGGTAATCAGTCCAAGCTCATAAGTACAGGCATCCTTATCCATAGGGATTCTGTCACGGACGCTTAATATATCCAAGGTCCAGGAGCCCAAGTCCACACATCTGAGTCTGTCCATATCTCCCATACGGTTCGCAATAGCTGCATAACACTGGGCATAAATCTTTACCTTATCCATGAAGAAAGAATAATGCACTCCCTCAAAGGTAAAAGAAATACGCTCCTTATGCCACAGATAATCACGAAACTCCTTACGCTCCGCACCAAACAAGGTCAGAGGCACACCTGCATATAATTCCACATGAGAAGCCGCTGTCTTACCCTGATACTGCAATTCCTTGGCAATCCCTGCAAGGGTCAGCAGAAAATAGTTCTCATTCTCTGTCTTGGTTGCCTGCTTTCCAAGTCTGCCCTGTCCTACGATATACTTTTTCCCTTTATACTCCAAAAGTCCGTTCTTGGTAAGAGGCTCATAATCCACCGGAACTATAGAAGTCTCCATAAAAGTATGCTCGCCCTTAATGGAACTCCAGCCATGATCCAGTGCAATTTTAACAGGTGCCATAGTTGTTTCAGTCATAAATAAATTTTCTCTCATAAAATCCTCTCTTTCTCCGGCATAATAACCGGTCTGCATAATATTTTTGTTTTGTGTTGCAGTCGCTCCTGCATTAGTGATACTTGTAAACAATCTCTCCATAAATAACCTCCTCCGCAAGCTGTTTTGCCTGCTCTCTTATTTTCCACATTTCCATAGTGGAATGTGCATCCTTTGGCTTATGCTTCACCAGATACTTCTCTACAATCCTATCTAACATCTCATAAGCCTCCTCATTTACTTCCTTTGCCCTAATCAGAAGCTGACCCAGCCTAATATGATGACGATACCTGTCAGGGTGGTTTTCCTTCATATAACAAATCCACAGATGACCGTATTTTCCGATATCGGCGGCTGCTACAACCGAAGCCGTATCGGATTTCGTATCAGTATCATCCATACCGATATTCGGATACAAAATACCATCCACCTCTGTATAAGTACCTCCCAGCTTCTCAAACAATGAAATTTCATTACTCATAATCTTAACTCTCCTTCCATAATCCATTTGAATTTTTGATAATAAAAAAAGCCCACATACCTGCATTTCTACAAGTACATGGACTTATACTTTTATCATCCTCATCTGATGATTCCTATTCGTTTGTACTACACACTTTACTACACACTTTTTATGATAAACTACACACTTTTACGATAAGTTACGATACTTTTGCGATTTCTGTAAAAGTGCTGTAAGCCTTGTAAATACGGCGTTTTTCGAGGTTTGGGAGAGTCTTCAAAACAGGACAGCCAAGAATTCTATAAATTCCTTCTTGTACTGTTCCATGTCTCTGCGAATCCTCCTGTTTTCAGGCTTTTTTGCCCTTTTTCCTACACATACTACCATAATCCATATAAAGATTCAATTATTTATTGGTGTACGGCTGTGATATGCCTCTTTCCCTGCACATCTCCACATACTTTTCTTTCTCCAGCGGCCTGCTGCACAGATACCCCTGTATACAAGCCAGTCCTATGCTGCTGAGCACATCCGCCTGATCCTCGGTCTCCACACCCTCAGCTATACAGAACATTCCCAGTTCATTGAACATGTTTATGAGATGACACATAACCGTGCGATCCACCGGATTGACAGTTATGTCATTTATCATGCTCTTGTCGAACTTGATAATGTCAAATCCCATATGGGCAAGCATAGCGACATTTGAGTATTTTGTTCCAAAATCGTCCATCGCGATCCTGAAGCCCAGTTCATGTATATTGTTCGAAATGTTCACCAGAGTATCATGCTCCTGCTCACTGACCGACTCCGTTATCTCTATCTCGACCACATCATGCGGTATTCCGTACCTGTCAACCACTGCTGCTATCTGCTTGGCCACATCGCTCTCTATAAGCGACATTCTGGAAAAGTTACAGGATACCGGGATGTATGGCATTCCCTCTTCATGCCATTTTGCCAGATCTCTGCACACATTCTCAAGCACGTAAAAATCCACATATTTTACAGTCCTGCTCTTCTCAAGCCTGTCGATAACATCCGCCAAGTCATCATTTCCGGAATATCTTACAAGGGCCTCTGCCCCACATATCTTTCCTGACGGATACAGCATCTTCGGCTGATAAAGGACATAGAACAGTCCTTCCTCAAGCTCCTTCTTCACCATATCCTTTTTCAGCGTATTCCACTTCACCGAATGACAGTCCTGCTGTTCATACCACCGCTGCTTCTCGGAATACAGGAGATTTGCCGCATGATCCTCCATCCTGCGGACATCAATATTGCAATCTGTCCAGACATAGCCACAGCATGCCGTGAACTCACCGTAGAGCAGATTTTCCCTGAGTCTTGAAGCGTATACATTGAACTTCAACTGCTCAATGTTCTCACATATGATGATAAAGCTGTCATAGCCCATGCGGAACACCCTGTCGTCCGGGAACGTCTTCCTTATCCTGCCGACAAGCTGCAGGATCACATCGTCCGCATAATCCGGACCGAACATCTCCGCGATGCCCCTTATCTCATTGATATCCACAGCAACCAGTCCAATACTGCTCAGATTCTTTCTGCCTCTTATATAGTCTATGTAACTGTTCCTATTAAAGCATTTTGTCTGCTTATCGTGGGTGAACTCAAACTGCTGGTCCTCCTTCAGATGTCTCTGATATATCTCACTTCCGATAAAAGCAGCGAAGTTCTTCATGAGTCTTATGTTTCCATTGTGCTTCTCCGGATTGAACACAAATACCCTGCCGAGCAGTTCATCGTCCACTATGATCGGAACCGCATACAGTGACCATATCCTGCTGTCACTCAGCATCCGTGCAAATTCTGTTTCAGGATTCCTTAATGGATGGGAACGGTCCACTATGAGAACCTCGTCCCTGAGGACTTCCTTCTCCAGTTCATCCCTCATTTTCTGTGTGACAAGAGCCTTCAGACCATCCTCTATCGACTCCTCATCTGATGATTTCCAGTAATAAAGCTCCCCTGTGCCATCCTGTCCATACTCCACAAGGCAGGCGTTCTTGGAATTGTAGAAAGTTCCCATCACCTCGAGCAGACTGGTATATTTCTCCTCACTGCTCTGCTTTGAAGTTATATTCGCCATGAAATTGACAAGGGCATCCTCTATGTCATAGCTGTCCGCCAGAACCTGTGTTGTCTTATCTATGTCAGACACGTCAACTGCAATCTCAAGCCGGCTCTTTCTTCCGTGCCAGTCAACTATCTTATCCTTCACCACATACAGTCCCTTTGCCTTGCTGTTGTAGTGATTCCATACATAACTCTGTCCGGGAACCAGTATCTCATTAGAACAAAATGGGCACTGGTCATCACCGCCCTGGGTTATCTCAAAGCACTTTTTACCCTTGTAAGAATCGTCGTTCTCCGCAATTCCAAGACTTCTCTTCGCCGCCTTGTTGAGGAAATACATCTCGTGGGTCTTCATGTCAGCAACATATGCTATATCAGATATCTCATCCAGCATAAGACCTTCGTCATCATTGTATGTATATCCGCTGTGATGCGAATCACATGAATGCATATCCGCTGAGTCGGCATAGTCACAGTAACGGTTCTTGCCGCCCCTCTTTGCTGCGTACAACGCCTGATCCGACTCACTGTATAGAAGGTCAAAATCTATACCACCCTCTATCCTGTGGATACTTATTCCCATCGACATAGTATGCGGCAGACTGCAATTGATCGTGGTGAGTCTGGTCTGTATATTCTCAGCCAGCTTATACACGTCCTCTCTTCTGTCGACTATCGGGATAAACAGTGCAAATTCATCGCCGCCCAGTCGTCCTGAGAATCCTCCGGCTGCCGACGCAACCTCCTCCAGCGTCACTGCAACATCACACAGAAGATCATCTCCCGCATAATGTCCAAATGCGTCATTTATATGCTTAAAGTCATCTATATCCATGATATAAAAAGCGCACAGTTCACCCGGGAAAGACTCTAGCATATCCGTAATCTTGTGCTGAAATGTGACATGATTGTAAAGTCCCGTCAGAGAATCCCTCTCCGCCCTGAGCTGAAGCTCCTGACTTCTTATCTTCTCATCGTTTATGGAGTAATATTTGCCGAATATCTTGCGAACCTTTTTCTTGGAGTCCCTGAGAGGAACAAAGAGCACTCTGTACCACTCACATTTGCCTCCGCCATCCAGATCAAGGCGCAGATCACCCATCAGCCTGTCACAGCTATCCGCATCCGCATCAAGGATCTTTCTGAACATGCCGGTCACGGCGTCTCTGTCGTCAGCGTGGACTATCCTGTTAGTGTCGATACCCTTATAGAAATTCTCATATTTCATGGTGGTGACCATCTCACCATCCACGACCTTCTCATTTATCAGAGTATCCGTCGGGACATCGTACACGATTATGGATTCTCCGCTTCCCTGAAGTATCAGCCTGAGCATCTCAGACTGCGCCTTGTTCTCCAGCTCCGCTTCCATCTTGCTTGTCACATCGATAAACACCGCACACAGTGCGATGATTCCCTTTTTTATGGACATGACAGAAAGGCAGACCTGTATCCAGAAATATCCCCCGGTATTCACATCCGTAAAGCGGATGTCACGCACCGTGGTCTTGTTACTCGTTATGGTCTCCAGTATCTGCTTCTTAAGGGCAGACCGATCCTCTGGAATGGCCAACATCACGTAGTCACTGGCATATCCACTCATCTGATCCTCGGTCACATTGAACAGCTTATAAAAGCTTTTGCTCATGTACCTGACAGCCGGCTTATTCCCGTGAAGTTCAAATATACCCACACCGCCTGCCAGATTGTCAAGAGTCTTCTCCAGCATCCTTGCGTGATCAGATATCTCCTCGCTGAGCTCCTCATTTCTGCCAAGCGCCTCATCCAGTTCCATGCGGAGTTTTTGTGCATATTTTTCAATATCTATGTTATCTTCCATAACCCAACACCCCTTAAAACTCTTACAGAAGACTTATATCGTTCTATTTTACACAGCCTATCAGCTCATGGATATCGCTGATGGAATTCTTCTTCATATACTCCTCAATACCCTTTATGATCTCCACTGTTGCATAAGGATTGTGGAAGTTGGCCGTTCCAACTGCCACCGCACTTGCGCCGACCATAATCATCTCAAGGGCATCTTCTGTGGTAGCCACGCCGCCCATTCCGATGATAGGAAGCTTTATTGCATTTGCCACCTGGTATACCATTCTGACTGCTATCGGATGGATCGCAGGGCCTGACACACCTGCAGTCTTATTTGCCACTGCAAATGTTCTTCTGTTCACATCTATCTTCATACCTGTCAGTGTATTGATGAGTGATACCGCATCAGCACCACCAGCCTCTGCAGCTCTGGCCATCTCTGTTATGTCTGTGACATTCGGACTCAGCTTCATGATGATAGGCTGCTTTGCCGCTGCCTTGACTGCCTTTGTTATATCGTAGAGCGCATCCGGCTGCTGGCCAAATGCGATTCCGCCCTCTTTTACATTCGGACATGACACGTTGATCTCAAGCAGATCCACATCACAATCGCCAAGCTTCTCAACGCAGTCAACATAGTCCTCCTTGGACTTTCCACACACGTTTACGATGATCTTTGTATCATAATCCCTGAGGAATGGTATATCTCTCTTCTTGAACACATCGATTCCAGGATTCTGAAGTCCTATGGCATTCATCATGCCGCCGTAAGTCTCAGCTATACGAGGTGTCGGATTGCCCGGCCATGGCACATTTGCCACGCCCTTGGTGGTTACTGCACCGAGCTGTGAAAGATCCACGAACTCGCTGTACTCCATGCCTGAGCCAAATGTTCCTGAAGCTACTGTTATTGGATTCTTGAGAGTCACACCCGCTATATCCACTGACATATTGATCTTATCTGACATTACAGCTCCACCTCCTCAGCGTAGAATACAGGTCCATCCTTACAGATCCTTCTGTTGTGCACCTGTGAGTGCTCATCTATATCCTTTGTCTTGCATACGCAGGCAAGACATGCGCCCACGCCGCACGCCATCTTCTCCTCCATGGATATCTGGCACTCGATGCCCTTCTCCATGGCGTATGCCTTGATTCCCCGAAGCATAGGAGTAGGGCCACATGCATATATGACAGCACCGTCCACGCCGTATTCCTTTATGGCATCTATTACGTTGCCCTTCACACCGTGCTGTCCATCCTCAGATGACATATACACCTGTGCGTATGGCTCAAATTCCTCGTTCAGGAATATCTCATCCCTGTAGCCGAGCACGACTGACTTCTCACAGTCAAGCTCTTTTGCAAGCTGTAACATAGGTGGGATTCCTATACCTCCGCCTATCAGGATCGCCTTCTTGTCGGACTTCATGAAGCCGTTGCCGAGAGGCCCCAATATATCGACCGTATCTCCAGCCGCAAGCTGTGAAAATTCCTTTGTTCCAAATCCAACCACTCTGTATACAAGGCGGAGTGTTCCCGCCTCCCTGTCTATTCCGCAGAGGCTGATAGGTCTCGGGAGCATCTTGCTGCCATCGTGAGTATATACAGACACGAACTGTCCTGCTATAGCCTGTGAAGCTATCTCTGGAGCTTCAAGCACCAGACTGTATACATCAGTGGCAAGAGTCTCCTGGCTGACCACCTTTGCTGTCATCTTAAGTTTGCCCATAGTCTTCCTCCATCATCATTCTATTATCAGTGTACGGCGGACAAGCCCGGCTTGCCGCACACATTCCGGCTTAATTACGCATCAAGTGCGCCGTTGATATCCTCGATCATGTCAACTACTGCCTGTCTTGAGGCATCTGCATAGTTCTCAGCACCAAACTGTGCATACTTGTCCTGCTTGTAAGCAGCTATGATTCCTCTTGATGAGTTGACGATCGCACCGAGTCTGTCCTCATTGAAGTAGTGTACAAGGTCTGCAGCCTTACCCCCCTGTGCTCCGTAACCCGGAACAAGGATAAATGACTTTGGCATAACCTTTCTCAGCACCTTGCCCATCTCAGGGTATGTGGCACCGACAACAGCTCCAACCGCTGAATATCCTGATTCACCTACAACATCGCTGCCCCATTTGTCAACCATATCTCCGACTATCTCATAGAGTGGACGTCCATCCACAAGTCTGTCCTGGAACTCACCTGATGATGGATTGGATGTCTTGACGAGAACGAATATACCCTTGTTCTCCTCCTTGCACACATCCACAAATGGCTTGATTCCGTCTGTTCCAAGATACGGGTTTACTGTGATGAAATCCTCATCAAATCCAGCATATGTCTTGCTTCCCACCTGTACCTTTCCGATATGACCAACCGCATATGCTGTTGATGTTGAACCTATATCGCCTCTTTTTATATCTCCGATAACGACAAGTCCCTTCTCCTTGCAATAGTCAACTGTCTTCTTGAATGCCTTGAGTCCCTCGATTCCGAACTGCTCATACATGGCTATCTGTGGCTTAACTGCAGGTATAAGATCATATGTAGCGTCAACTATTCCCTTGTTGAACTGCCATATAGCCTCACCAGCGCCCTCAAGTGTCTCGCCATACTCTGCAAATGCAGCTTTCTGGATATGCTCCGGTACATAGTTGAGCATTGGATCAAGTCCAACTACTATAGGTGCATTTGTCTTCTGGATATTCTTTACTAACTTGTCTATCATGATATTTTCTCCTTAAAAATTATTTTTTCTCTAAAACTGTTCCTCGTCACAGGCATAGCTCCCGATGATCGTAAACTCCTCCGTCTCGTTCATGAGCTGGAACACTAAAGCCTGTATATCCTTCTTCAGTAAATTGGCAGACAGCTCCACATAGAATCTGTAATTCCAATGCTCCTGCCTGTTTGGCGCCGAGTGTATCTCTGTGAGGTTCACCCCGTAATCAGAGATCATGGACAGTACGCTGCTGAGACTTCCGCTCTTATTCTTACATACGAACATCACCTTCAGCCTGTTGTGGTTCTCCTCCACTATGAGGTGGTCTGCAAATGTGACAACCTTCTTGTTGTGTCCATTCTCATTTACAATGTTACATCTGTATATATACAGCTTGTTGTTGGTGAGCACCTCGTGAAGCGCATCCGAAACTCCGTAGCTTATGTCCTCAAGTATTCCCATTCCGGCGTCTACCTTGCCAGTCTTTATGAGCTCATACACCTCATCGTATGAGTCCACCGCAATGACCTTGTCCCTCGAGCATCCCTGACAAATGTACAGCTCCGGCTTTATCATCGCCACCGCATCTATGTCAGGCTCCTTCACATCATACTCCACATCCAGGCAGTTCCTGAGCTCCAGAGTCCTTCCATACTGGTACTTTCTGCTTATCTCCATGATTCTCTTGATAAGCGCCGTGTACTCCATCTTGATGTTATCATCCACATCCCCTGTGAGATTGGATATGATGGCCTCCTCGCGGTCTGGCTTATATATGTCATCCTCGGTCTCTGCCTTGACCTGAGCAACATTGTCCGCAAGAACCATTCTCTCCTTGAAGAGCTGCTTGATCTCCTTGTCGACCCGGTCTATGTTCTTTCTAACATCTGCTAATGTCATTCTGCATCCTCCAGTCAGCATCGGTAATGTGATGCTCATAGTCTTTTTTAATATACCATCTGCCCCACTCTAATTCAAGGCTGCCAATACTAAATGCGCTCTAAAAAGGCCACAGGAAAAGGAACATAACCGCTGCCACCAGCACTATCCCTATCACAAAGCCCATTATTATCCTTCCCCTTGTGCTCTTTGATCCCCATATAATAAGAAGAGCTGCCAGTGCGCCGCACATATCTATAAGCACATCCGTGCCCCTGCCTGCCCTGTCAGCGACAAAGAGCTGATGAATCTCATCGGAGCACGCATAGACAAATGTTATCACAACTGACCATATATACACGCCAGCCGAAGTCATCCTTCCGCCGGCCTTTCTGACCGCCAGGGCCAGCAGAGCCAGAAGGATTCCATATTCCGTCATGTGTGCACCCTTTCTGACCATGATCTCCACCACTCCCGTCATCCTGTCAACCACGGGCGCGGAATCATTTCTCACCTTCTGGAACAACCCCACTATAAAGTCTGTCATGGGGTTGCTCACCGCCGACGAGTCATCTCCTGTTCTGGACGACATGTAAAATATGAATATCATCCACAGCACTGCCGGAATTATATATATGTACTTTTTCTCATTCTTTTTTGTTTTCTTTGCCATAAAATCACCACCATGAATGAGTATACCATAAAAAATGTCTAATTTTTTTTGATTTTGCCTTTTTTACTTGAAATATTAGTTTTTTACCTGTACTGTAGAAAAGTGAGGTATTGAAGTGGTTATGTATAATTCATAACAAATAAAAAAAGTGAGGTAACATTATGGCAAGAACAAAGAAAAAGGGAATCCCATCGTATCAGCAGTTGTTTTCGGTATATTCGGAATAGTTCTTTTATTCCTGGGTATACGAACATTTATCGGTTTACACGGAAAGCTTCTAAACGTTACTACATGTGACGAATCGGAAGTTAAACCGGGAGTGTATGTGGAGGGAACACTCACCTACGGATACGGAGCTTACATTGAGAAGACTACAACGTACAATCACGTGGTCACCAAGACCGACGGATACTACTATCTCGTTGATATCTGCGACAAGAATGAAGACGGCTCAAAAAGAGACACATCCAAGTGGATCGGAATATCGATCTCCAAGAGTGATGACGCCAAATTTGACGCGATCTCATCTGCTGACGATGCAGAACCAGTCTACATAACAGGGGTCATCCGCAAGAACAGCGACAAGGTGCAGGGCTTCCTTGACGACTACATCACCAAGTATGTCGACGCATACGCACAATATTATGGATACACTCCTACAAGTGAGGACTATGCGACCGCAAAGGCAGAAGCTTTTCCTTACTATATAGAGATGGTTGACTCTTCAGATTACATATTCAAGCTTGTCCTCGGAGCTGTATTCCTACTGGCAGCAGTGATCATGATCCTGAAGGCAACAAGAAGCAAGAACACCATCAGCGCATCTGCACAGCCAGCAGGCACAGGTTACTATGACGGTACAGGCGATTTCAACGGCGTGTACACTCCGGGCAGCACAGGCAGCCCAAATAACGGCAGCTATACACAGCAGTATGGCAGTACAGACAGTGGCAGCTACGGCACTGCAGAACAGACACAGGCACCGCAGTCTTACAGTGATCCGTTCTACTCACAGCAGCCGGCAGCTTCAGAGCAGGATGCCCACGCATCTAATCCTTATACAACAACAAGCTCAACTACATCTTCCTCTTCCTTCAGTCTCAAGAAAGATGAGTAACAATTAAATAGCACACATAAATCTAAAAAAGTATATGCGGATCGCAGCCTGACTGCTTTCCGCATATACTTTTTAAATTTATGTGTAAGACTGACTATCCTTATGAATAATCTTTACCTTCTTCTTACTTACCGAAGTATCTGTCAAGAAGTCCCTTGAGAGCCTTGCCGTGTCTTGCCTCGTCTCTTGCCATCTCATGAACTGAATCATGGATCGCATCCAGATTGTTCTTCTTAGCGCACTTTGCAAGATCTACCTTTCCTGCTGTTGCACCGAACTCGCAGTCAACTCTCCATGCAAGATTCTTCTCTGTTGAAGCTGTCATGTTCTGCTCAAGGTCTGATCCAAGCATCTCTGCGAACTTAGCTGCATGCTCAGCCTCCTCGTACGCTGCCTTCTCCCAGTAGAGACCGATCTCAGGATAGCCCTCGCGATGTGCTACACGAGCCATGCAGAGATACATTCCAACCTCTGAGCACTCTCCCTCGAAGTTAGCCTTGAGCTGCTCGTAGATATACTTCTTGTCCTCATCGCTGATCTCTGGATTGTTCTTAACTGTCTCAGCATATACGCCAAACTCATGCTCTGCTGCAAGTGTGAGCTCTCCCTCTACCTTCTTGAACTTATCTGCTCCTGCGTGACAGATAGGACACTCTGCTGGTGCCTGCTCTCCCTCATAGATATAACCGCATACTGTACATACAAACTTTGCCATAACTTAATTCTCCTTTTCTCTTTTAAATAATCTAATCAATATCCATCATTGATTGTTAAAATATATTCTGTCTTCTTTGTTGATGTTTATTTATCAACTATGTCTTATTATACCTATTTTTTGATCAAAGTCAACCCTTATTGGGAATAATTCTTAATAATTTTTTAGTAGGTTGTTGATTATATATACAAGACTTGTAAATTATATACATTACATTATTGAGATTACATCCTGTTAAGGTCCAATATAAATAGAAAAAGAGGATCGATACATTCATATATCAATCCTCTTATACTATTCTGTATATTCTCTATATGTCGCTATATAGCATCATTATCCGGCTAGCTCTGTCCCAGCATTATCTTCTTGAGAAGATATTCATATCCCGTGATAGGTATAGGCTTGCTGTAGTAATACCCCTGAATGTAGTGGCATCCCCACTCTCTCAGGTATTCCTTCTGCTCAAATGTCTCAACACCCTCCGCAAGACTTCTGATTCCCAGATGCCTTGACATGGCAAGGATATCCTGTGTCATGAGCATGTCCTTGTTGTTCGGCTCGCCGGTGGCTATTCCGTCAATAAAGCTCTTGTCTATCTTGATTATATCCAGCGGCATATCCTTAAGAAGTGCCATACTGGAGTATCCTGTTCCAAAGTCGTCCATGGATATCTTGAAGCCCTCAGCCTTCAGATCCTTGAGCACCTTTATCAGATACTGCACGTCAGCGAAATCTGCACTCTCAGTTATCTCAAAGTCTATAAGCGAGTGATCCACTCCGTATTCATCGACTATATCACACAGTATATATATAAGATCCGGTCTCGATATCTGGTGTCTCGAGAGGTTACAGGATATCGGGTAGAGCGGGTAGCCAAGCTCCTTCCACTCCTTGAACTTCTTGCACACCTGTCTCAGCACATATCTGTCTATGATGTCTATAGTTCCGTCAGTCTCAAACTGCGGCACGAAATACTTCGGCGAGAGAATATCTCCGCCCTTGTAGAACCATCTTATCAGAGCCTCAGCACCGGTCAGGGTGTCGTTCTGTGGATTGTACTTCGGCTGAAGATATACCATGAGATCCTCATTCTCTATGGCATCCGGGAGCTCCAGCTTGTACTGCTGTGCCATGATGTATTCCTTCTTCATCTCCGATGTGTATATCTTTATCTCATTTACATTGGTCTTGATACACTGGAGGTGTGCCATCTGCGCCATGTCCTCAACGCGCATTGACATGTTGAGTTTCTCGAATTCATCATAGAATACGATACCACAGCTATAGAATATCTTATACTTCCTGTTCGACGGAAGCTGTCCTATCTCCTCAAAGAATGTATATAGCCGGTTCATTATCTCATCCTCCGGCATATACTTTATAATCATGGCAAAATCGTCACTCTCACACTTTGCAGAGTACAATATCCAGTCCTGCTTGGTCATAGCGTCACATATATATCTGAACAGATCCTTCGCCACCTCACGGCCCATAACGTTGTTGATGAGCCTGAAGCCCTTTATGTCGAATCTGGCAAATATAAACTGATCCAGTCCTATATATTCACACTGCTCAAGCTTCTCCTTGAGCCATGTCCAGTTGTAATGTCCGGTGGCAGGCTCCCTGTATGCTATCTCATAGAGATCTCTCTTACTCATGTTGTCAAGAGTCAGCATCTCCTCCGTCTTGGTCTTCTTGGACCATACCGGAATCTCCACGCACAGACTGTCTGCGCTCTCCATGTAACATATATATGGAAGCTTGTGGTTAGAAACAATGTGCAGCTTCTCCGTCTCTATATACAACTTGGCATATGAATACGCCATGGTCATGAGTCTCGGTATATCCTCTATCAGAGATATATCAAATCCCTTTATATCCACAACGTCGAATCCCGGAACCGTGATGCTCACACAGTTCTGAGGAACCATCTCCATATCACTGTATCCTATCTCCACTCCTCCACACAGACGCGAATATCCGGCGTCCATCATCTTCTCAGGCATATAAAACAAAGCCCTGTTTGCCAGCGGCCTGTATATGTTGCTAAAGCACTTGTACCAGTCATAGCCATTCTCCTGACAAAAATCGTCAAATCCCTCTGACTCTCTGGACCTCAGCACGTAAAGTTTTCTCTTTGGTTTGTATGCCTTTGACCATTGATGTTCCATAATATATCAATTACCTCTGTTCTGCCCTAAGGCCATAGTATTGCAATTTTCAATCTTTTTCATTCTATCACATATCCATCTTTTGGGCTATACTTATTATTTTTTTGTTCTGGAAAATAAATGGTTAAGTTTCGATTTTTTTCGTTGAATTTTTACCATATTTTTGTTAGCATAGATAAGGTTTTTCAATTATAATTAATAGGAGGCAAAAACGATGAAAAACAGGTTATTTCTAGGTCTCGGTACAGTCATCTCAGTTCTTGGACTGTCACAGGCAAGTGCCCTGGCGGCAGACAGCGAATCCGGTACTGAAACACTCGGTGCTACGCTTCCACTTACATGGTGTATACCATTTGTGTGTATGCTTCTGTGCATAGCTGTTATGCCCCTTATCGCCGGTGAGTGGTGGGAAAAACACAAACAGTGGGCTGTTGCGGGCTGGTCTCTTTTATTTTTAATTCCATTTGCCATATTCCATGGCTTTGGTACGATGGGCGAACAATTGCTCGAGGTAATGATCGGTGACTATCTCACCTTCATTGTATTGCTTTTTGCCCTGTTCTGTGTGGCAGGCAATATATCTCTTGAAGGCGACCTGGTGGGAACACCTAAGCTCAATGTTCTGCTTCTACTGATAGGTACTCTGCTGTCAAGCTGGATCGGTACTACCGGTGCAAGTATGCTGATGATCAGACCTATCATAAAGGCAAATAAATGGAGACGAAGAAAGGTTCAGATCATTGTATTCTTCATCTTCCTCGTTTCAAATATTGGTGGCTGTCTCACCCCTGTCGGTGATCCTCCACTTCTGATGGGATTCATGAATGGTGTTGACTTCTTCTGGAGCCTCAGACTTGCAAAGGTCATGGTTGTCAATCTCATCATCCTGCTGACTGTATTCTTCTTTCTCGACACAAGAGCGTACAAGAAGGATATCGCAGACGGCAGACAGAAGCCGGTATTCGATGCGGATACCAAAAAGCCAATCAGACTTAAGGGCGCTCACAACATTATATTCCTTGTAATGATCGTAGGCGCAGTTATCCTCAGCGGTGTTCTTCCTATGAAGTTTCCTGCATTTGCAAAGGGTATCAATTTCTGTGAGGGCGTAACGCTCTCATGGGCTGCTATCATCGAGATCGTGATCATGCTCGCAGCGGCTTTCCTCTCATTCAAGACAACGAGCAAGAAAGTCCGTAAGGCCAACAACTTTACATGGGATGCTATACAGGAGGTTGCCATACTGTTCATAGGTATATTCATCACTATGATCCCTGCACTCCTGATTCTCAAGGCACGTGGTTCTGAGCTCGGACTTACACATCCGGCACAGTTCTTCTGGATGACAGGACTTTTATCAAGTTTCCTTGACAATACACCTACCTACCTTGTATTCTTCACCACCGCTGCTTCAAGTGGATTTACAGAGGGTATAAGCACTGCTATGGGTGTAGTTCCTCAGGTCATGCTGATGGCTATCTCCTGCGGTGCCGTATTCATGGGAGCCAACACTTATATAGGAAACGCACCTAACTTTATGGTACGTTCAATAGCCGAAGAAAATGGTATCAAGATGCCTTCATTTGTAGGCTACCTCGTATGGTCAGTTGCTATTCTTGTACCAACATTCTTCATAGACACATTATTATTCTTCTTGTAATCTAAGGGGGTTTTTGTATGAACGAATATGTTGTAAAAGGTGATAATAAACTTACGGTCGGCATTGGCTGGGATGCCAAGAAGGTCGACCTCAAGAAAAAGATTAAGATTGCCATAGACAATATCATGAGCGCTACATCCGAGGACACATATGACCTCAACCTTGCAGCGATCGTTGAGCACAATGACGGCTCAGATCCCGAACTGGTATTCTGGGGTCACAAGTACAGCAGAAGCGATTCTGTAGTCCTGAAGGGCGATGACAGAACAGGACAGAAGGAAGGTATCGACGAGGAGATGCGCATCTACCTCGACAGAGGTGAGAACGTTGGACGAATCATCCTCTTCCTCTACATCTACAACGGCAACCTTCACAAGCAATGCCTGGCAGAGGTGGACAACGTATTTGCGCTGATCAAATGTAAGCATACCGAAAAGGTATATGTACGTGAGGACGCAATATTCAAGGCATGTGAGGATGCCAAGCACAACAACTGCTATGTATTCGGCGAGATTCTCCACAATGGAGATGAGTGGGTTGTAAGGGAGAGATCCCAGTTCCTGCCATACGACAAGTCCGAGGATATATTTGAGTATTACACATCAAGACATTACGTTCCTGAAGAAGACGACTAATATTTAATGCAGCTAAAAGCCCCCTGCCTCCGGTGTAAATAACCGAAAGCAGGGGGCTTTCTTCATTGTGATCTATAATTCTATATTGCGCTACTTTATATAATTCTCTATAGCTTTTGAAGCTCTGTATCTGGAGAAGTTAAAGCTTCTGATATAGCCCTTGTCGTCATTCTCCTCAAGCATCTTCTCAAGCCTCTCTCCCACCGTGTCGTCTCTCCAGTAGTAGGTGTCCTCGCTATATTTCGACATCACTTCCTCCATGACCATTTCGGGCGTAATGTCTTTGGTCCTGAAATAATCGATCAGATATGGAACTCCGTCATTACCTATATCCATCACATACTCAAGATCCACTTTCTTGCCATCGTGTGCCTGACTGATATTGTACCTCGTTATCACTGCGCCAGGTCTGATAAATGCATACAGCGTGAACATCACCAGAACCGTCATAAATATGTATCTGAACAGCGGCATATTTCTCCAGAACAGGCTTATGATAACACCGAGCATCACTATAGACGTGACTATCAGCGCCCATATGGTATTTATTCTGAGGTATGTCAGATCATATTCCGCAATGTACATGGACAGCCTCACAGCTGATGAGGCAATCATTATATATGTACATATGCACATCATGAGCAGTGACACGTTGAGCACCAGACTCTTTCTGAATATAGCACTAAATATCAGCACCATACACACATTTACAACCGCTACAAAGAGCAGCTGGAAGAAGCCCTGTCTTGCATACTCTGCGTATGTCATATCGTCCGGAAGTCCTGCGCTGTTCATGAACAGATACACTATCTGAACAACGGCAAATATCAGATAGAACGCTGTGAGCACTATCGTTATAGTTATACCTGTCACTGCATTGTACTGCCCCTCCTTCGGAGCATTTGCACCAAGATCTCTGCGGCCCGCCTTGACAATAAATCCATATACAAACAGGAATATCACAGCGGCAAACAGAACTATCTTCACTATATCCCACGAGAAGAACAGTTTGCCAAATATGTCCTTTATGACCTTTGCAAACACAGGATCTGCCGAAGACAGCAGATTGAGCACGATCACCAGTATCGGAAGTGCTATCACACATCCAAGAAGTATGTACATCAGCTTGGAATTTCTCTTTTTGCCGGTTATCTCACGCTCCGCCTTTCTGTCGGCAAATGGCATGTTTACATACCCTATCGAACCAAAGAACATCTCGAAAAATGAGAATATTCCCTTGAATATCCCCTGCTTTTCAGTGTCATTGAAGTATGTCATAACCGCATACATCTCTGTAACGATTATTCCCACATTACATCCAAATATGATATATCCCTCGTCTGTGAGACTCAGGGCAACCGACATCATGAACACAAGAATATAATATGGGATCAGTATACTCTGTTTCGACAACGCAGCTCCAGTGGTCATGGCCTCACGGTCTGCACCGATGTTCTTCTCATATCGTACCATGCATGTACTGATAAACACTATTGATACTATCGAAAGCACAGCCGACAATATACTCGACCAGTTGCTGTACAGACATGCCGCACATATGATCGCATATACCAGTACCGGAATACCAAACATCCTGAATCTGTTCGGAGACACCGCAGGATTTCTCCTCTGCGGCGGTCTGGCATTCATGTTCATATAACCCTGAGGTGGCGGCGGGGGCATCCCCGGGCCTCCATTCATGTTCATATACCCTTGCGGTGGTGGCGGGGGCATCCCCGGGCCTCCATTCATGTTCATATACCCTTGCGGTGGTGGCGGGGGCATCCCCGGGCCTCCATTCATGTTCATATACCCTTGCGGTGGTGGCGGGGGCATCCCCGGGCCTCCATTCATGTTCATATACCCTTGCGGTGGCGGCGGGGGCATCCCCGGGCCTCCATTCATTCCATTGTTAAAATTCTGTTCGTTCATCCCAAACCCTCCATTTTTTCACCTTGAACCACTTTGAGCTACTCTACAAGTGCCATCTCATCAAGCCCCACGATCCTGTCCATACACACCGGTGCTGTCAGCCTGTAGGCAAAACTTGCAGACTCGAACAGGCAGTATAATTTGCCATTATACGAATATATCTGCTCCAGCTTCTGCGGGAGCTTAACCACCTGTCTCGGTGTCTCTGTGCCGTAATTCACACTGGACAGCTTACCTATATCTGTATCGTATACCTCTATCCTGGATTCATCTATACCATATGATATAGAGAATATTATCTCATTTTTATACACCTGAAGCCCCTGCACCCTTCCTGGTATATAGAAAGCCTCGTCCTCCTCCGAGGATATGGCGGTGCCGCCATTTACGATCTCGTAGCTGGCTGCCATGCTGTAGCTGTTCTTATCCTTTCGCCAGTAGCCCGCATATATATGTCCGTCATATATCGTGATAAATGACGTTGCAGGGAACATGACGCTACATGTGTTCCTGTATTTTATCGGCTTTCCCTGAGCCACATCGTATTTCTCTATGGAGTCCAGCGTAAGACATGATATGGATGCCTTCCTGCTCCTGTCCTCATCCTCATCGATCATATACGAGGAAACCCACAGCACATTATTCTTCGTATCATACGCAAGTCCTCCGGCATGTGTCGTGTCCTTGAGAACCAGTGTTTTAATATATTGCCCGGTCTGTGTATCAAGAACAAATATCACAGATTTGTGTTTCTTCGTCTTGCAATATGCACTGACAAATGTATACTTCTTCGTCACCGCCAGCCCCTGTGGCGTCATGGACGTGCAGTTCTCTATCTCCCTCGACTCACTGCCTATCGTATCAGCATACGCAAGTCCCGGAATGATCATCATGCCATAATCGGTATCCCTGTTCTGGGCATACATACCCATATGATAGAATTCCGGTTCAGTCGACATCTCCCATATCTGCGAGAAATTCGACTTGTTGTCAACCGCATAGGTGCTGGTTCCGGAATCATTTCCCGATATCTCGAAGTTTCTGCAGTACACTCCGCCATACAGCCATATCACACAGATTCCCCCGACATAGCACCATGCAAATATCTTCACAAGTATCCTTCTCGACTGGACCGTCGACAAAAGTGCCGCCATGACCATCTGACTGATAATCGTTATAAGCATCATGGCATTCGTCAGCATATCTCCATGGCTGACTATCTGAAGCGGTACGCCTATCATCATAATCCAGTAGGCCTTCTGTTTCACCTTAATTCTTATTACACTATTCCAGCCTTCCCGCTTCATGCCCCACACCTGCAATGACTGCCATACAACCACTAGGCCATATACGATGCACGCCACAAGCAGGAGCTGCCTGAGCACAGCAACAGCCGTTATCTCAAGGGCCTCACCATTTCTGTAAAATGCCATATAGTACACACCCTGTGCGAGCTGCCATATCCTCCACGCCATCATGGCGAACATCGCAAGCGCTGCAACAAATGCAAATGTGTTGGTAACAGTTCTTCGTCTGACACCCTCACGATGTTCCTTCATCTGTTTGCGCAGACGTTTCTTTGCCCTTCCCAGCTCCTTTATGTGCTTTTTACACTTTCTGATTCTTCTGCGTTTATAGAACAGCACCTTGTACGGTGCGCGTCTGTTCTTCAGCTCTTCATATTCTTCCCTAAGTCTGTCATACCGTTCCGACTCCTCATGAAGATCCGTTCTGGTCGCCCTGAGTGCAGAACGACACATAACGTACCCCTCAAGATCTATCTGTGCCTGTTCTTTCAGCTTTTCAGCCTGAAGTTGAAGCTTCTCTTCTCTGTTCAATTTCTTAGCCCTGTCTGTCATGAAAATCCGCTCCTGTCCATCAGCCTCTTTACTCAAAGTACCGTTTTATTTTGTCCTCCACCAAATTCGAACCGATCACAATTATGATCTCCTGCCCGTTCTCTATAGGTCTCACCTCGGTCTTTTTTACCGTGGCGTTGAGCTCTATCCATCCGGTGTCATTTACAGGGAGAAAACCCTTGATTCTAAAGACATCTCCGCATTCCTTATCCTCAAATATATCCCTGACTATCGTCTCAAGCCGCTCCTGAGGCATGACCTTATTCATGATATATACCGAGTTAAACACATCACTTTGTTTGAACCATAATTTTACATAGTCGTTTAATTTGTATCCGGTTGACATAAAACCTTCAAAGTCATCATCCGTGAAATCATCCCAGTTCTTCTCCAGAACATCATCGCCGAACTGACGCTTACACTGAAATTCGGTGAGCACTTCATTGATATATTCTATTGTGCTCCTCTTCTCATCCTCCGATGCATCCTGAACCTTGCTCATCACCAGAGTTCCACAGTTCGCAACCTCAGACGCAAGCACATATCTGGACTGTCTGCTCATGTCCCGGTCAAGTCCGGCATCGACTATGGAAATGATGCATCCAACCTCATACCATCTGTCTAGTGGCTCCTCGTGGAGGACGTCAAAGAATTCATCCACATCAAATATTCCGGAAGGCTCAACAATGACTCTGTCATAGCCGCTCATCCCCATCGCTATGAGCTTTGTCTTGAACCTTCTCTTGTGACAGTCCTCGCCGCAGCCACCTGCCACCATTTCAGCATGACAGTTCTCGCCCATCACATCCTGAAGAAGCATCATGTCCACGTTGACTGCACCATAATCATTTTCAAGGATTCCGACATTATATCCTTTGCCAACAAGGTAGCTCACATACTTCTTAATAAATGTCGTCTTGCCTGAGCCCAGAAAGCCCGTTATCAAATCTATCTTTACCATATGTCCACTCTCCTTATCTACGCGCGTTACCAGCTTGATCTCACATGAAATCCGCTGTCATTCTCCAGAGGTATCTCCCTGACATCCATATCCTCTATAAATATATATCTGTCATTTCTGAGAACTGCTATCACCTTGTCTATAGCCTCAGGCAGCCCCTGAGCCTCCATCTCAACAGAATCATCATATCTGTTGCACACCCAGCCGGTGACTCCGTACATGGATGCAGCATAGCTCGCCCTGTATCTGAAGCCAACTCCCTGCACTCTTCCTCTGAATGTATAATGTCGTCTTATCTTGTCCATATCTATATGTCCCATCTCTGTTATGATCTTCTCATATCTTACATTTTATATCCTGCTGCCCGCATCTTACACATCATGTTCAGCATCGTACTTTTCTGCGTCATACACGATATTTCCACCACAGATTGTATAGTGAACCCTTCCCGGGAGAGTCCATCCGGCAAATGGACTGTTGGATGCCTTTGACGCAAAGCTGTTCACTGTCCACTGCTCATTCTCGCCAAATATGACTATATCCGCAGGAGCTCCCTCTGCTATCTTGCCCGGTTCCATGCGGTAAAATTCTGCAGGATTCCTGCTCATTAGTTCCATGAGCTTCATGAGTGAGATATATCCAGGCTGTACAAGGGAATATATTCCAAGGGCAAGAGATGTCTCAAGCCCTGTTATTCCACTTGGCGCCTTGTCAAACGGTCTCGCCTTCTCCTCACTGCTGTGCGGAGCGTGATCCGTCACTATCATATCTATTGTGCCATCCTGTATTCCCTCTATGATCTGTCTTCTGTCTTTCTCAGTTCTGAGTGGAGGATTCATACGCGCCATGGTTCCGTACTTCAGCACAGCATCCTCTATAAGGGTGAAATGATGTGGAGTTGCCTCCGCATGTACGTCCGCTCCAAGCTTCTTTGCAGTTCTCACTATATCCACGGAATTGCCTGAGCTTATATGCTGTATGCACACTGATGCACCTGTGTGAAGTGCAAGGACGCAGTCCCTTGCAACCATAATATCCTCCGCTGTGCGGGATGCACCGCCGTATCCAAGCTTTTCTGATACTTTTCCTTGATTCACTCCCGGCTGTACAATGAACAGCGGATCCTCTTCATGAAGACTCACCGGAAGATCAAGATCCCTTGCCTTCTCCATAGCCTCAAGAAGAAGCTTCTCATCCATGATTGGGATTCCGTCATCGGTAAATCCTGCTGCACCTGCAGCCGCAAGACTGTCCATGTCCACGAGTTCCTTGCCAGCAAGGCCCTTTGTGACTGTGGCTGTCTGAACTACATGTATTCCGGTCTTTGCACCTTTATCCTGTATATACTTGAGAGTCTCAAGGTTATCCACCGCCGGCTTTGTATTCGCCATACATACCACCATCGTGAAGCCTCCTCTTGCAGCGGCGGCGGCACCTGTCTCGATGTCTTCCTTGTACGTAAATCCCGGATCGCGGAAGTGTACATGTGTGTCTACCAGTCCCGGTGCAACTACAAGTCCATCTGCATCGATGACCTCCGCACCCTCTGCCTCCAGATCGTATCCTGTCTTAACTATGTGATTGCCGTCGATGAGCACATCCATGACCTCGTCTGTATGGGTGACCGGATCAACGACTCTTCCATTCTTTATCAATAACATTTGCCTGTTCTCCTCTATATAAATATTTTATTACTGTCTGTATGTGTTCTGCGGATCATACTGTGATGACTGACCGTAATGTGGCTGCTGACCGTAGCCGCTATACTGATTATTCTGCTGTGACTGCCAGCCATACTGGGTCTGCTGGCTGTAGCCATTCTGCTGATCGTACCGCTGTGGCTGACTGTAGCCACTTGACGGCTGATTGTACTGTCCTGGCTGTTGAGTATAGCTGCCCGGCTGATTGTACTGCCCCGGCCGCTGACCGTAACCGCTCTGCTGACTGTATCTGCTCTGCGGATTATACTGCTGACCATACCGGGTCTGCTGGCCGTAGCCACTCTGCTGATTATTGTACTGTCCCGTCTGGCCGTATGCATTTGTCCGTATGGTGTTCTGCCTCTGGCCATATACATTTGACTGATTGTACTGCATGTTCTGCCCGTACATATTTGGCTGATTGTACTGCATGTTCTGCCCGTACATATTTGGCTGATTGTATCCACGCATAGGTATATATCTGAAATTATACGGATTCACCCATATAGGATTTACCGCTATGATATGATCGTTCTTTGCCGCATGGGATATGAGCAGGAACATCAGAACCACCGACAGGATCAGAACCAGTATGCACAGGATCACGCTGGTGTCATCAATCGACAGCACAAAATCATACAGTCCGTGTATTCCCATGGTGCTAAAATACGCTATCAGCATATTGCCTGCGGCACCCTCGCCCTTGTTCGCATTCTCTCTCGCCTTTGAGTAGAAATATCCCATGATAACGCCGCATGAGCAGTGAAGTGGGATTGCTGTCACAGCCCTCAGGATTCCGAGTCCTATTCCACCCTGGAATACATACAGGATATTCTCCAGTGTTGCAAATCCGAGCGACGAGCACACGCCATATATAACGCCGTCATAGCTGTGGTCAAAGTTCTTATTTTTCCATGTAAGTATTAACATTCCAAGGAATTTGCCCAGTTCCTCGATCATCGCCACTATAAAGAAGCAGTTGACCAGCTCATAAACCGCCGTTCCGGATTCCAATCCCATGTAGTATAACAATACGCCCCCAACCAGCTCCACGACTACTGCCGGTATCGTGCTGACAGCTCCCAGAACCGCAAGCCATACTAGCAGGCTCATTGGATCCCTGCTATTCTTATTTCTTCTGACTACAAATAACAGCAGTAACACCGAAGGTAATACTGCAAGTCTCAATGCAAATGCACTCATCCTTTACTCTCCCTGATATTTTCTTCCGTATAAATATATATACATATTAAAGATACCATTTTTAGCGTGAATCCACAATAAGCAGAGGCCTTTACCGACATTTTATTTCATTAATTAACTTTAATTTAGCCTAAATACAACTCAAGGCAGGTCATTCCATTTCAGAAGACCTGCCTTGAACCAATTTTCAAATGTATTCAGTTACGACTTACTGTGTGACATCAATATCTCCGCTACTAGTCTCGATATTGCACTTTCCATCTGCTCCCTCAACCGAGTCCGGTACATTTACATCACCGCTGGATGTCTTTGTATTGTATTCATACTTCATTTCTGAGCCAATGCCGATCGATACATCACCACTGGTTGTCACGACATTGATCTCAGAAGCATCACAGTCTCTAATCATTACGTCACCACTTGACGCACGACCGTTTATACGTTTTGCCTTTATACTGCCAGATGTGATATTGCCACTGGAGGTCTTCAGATCAATATTATCCATAACCACATCACCAAGACTGACGTCACCACTGTTTGCTGATATTCTTGTATCCTTTGACGATACACTGTCAAGCTTAATGTCACCACTGCTGGTCGCCACCGTCAGAGCATCTGCATTTGCACCATTTACGATCACATCGCCGCTGGCGGCCTCTATATCGATATTACCTATTGCCAGATAATATTCCATATCCACGTCACCACTGCTGGTCACAATCTTCAGATCATCGTACTCCGTACCAGCCAGATACACCGTCACGGATGGCCATGCTCCAGAATACACACCAATGGAAATGTTAAATGCTGCATTCCTGCTGTCGTCTGCGGTTATCCTGAGCACACCATCTGATATATCTACATGATGTGTCAGATTCCCGCAGTCATAATACTCCACATAACTTGTATCTCCACTCGCCTTCTTCACGGCAACATCCACATCTGATGCGCTTTTTACATCAATTGCAGTGAATTTATCTTTTATATCAACAGTCTTCTTTACGTAGTTCACCGGCTCCGATGTCATGTGGGCCAGATTAACTGTCACATTCGGCCATCTGAATCCATTTACAACAAGTGCTGAGATCACAGTGATAATTCCAGCCACGATCATGATCGATGCAGCTATAACAGCTTTCTTTGTTCTACTCATGCCTATTTCTCCTTTACAAACATTCTCTTTATACCATTCACACTGGCCTTGCAGACCTTAAATATACCAACCGTAACAGGTTTGACGGATACAACAAACAGTATCGCTATACCTATTCCAATGAGTGCTGCTCCAAGCATGAGAACTGCTGTGTATGGGCTGTTGGCTATGAACAGCGGTATGGCACATATCAGTCCGCCTATTCCCGCTGCCACAAAGCTGAGCACAACTGCGTAGAATGAAATAAGAAGTGCAAATGCAACTATCCACAACGTGAGCAGCAATACCAACGCCGTAATAAGAAGTGGAATCCACACCGGAGAACCAAGTACTATGAGTACGACCTCCCATGCCTTGAGCTCGTGCTTTGGCTTGATCTTCTCCTTCACAAGCTTCGTAAGCGGCATATCTTCAAGTATCTGCTCCACTGCTGCATCAGGTGATCCCATATCTGCCACAGCCTCCTCCTCGGAAAGGCCGTCCTCCACGCGGTCATCTATCATCTCGCTATAGTAATCCATAAACCTGTTCACATCATCAGCCGGCATCGCACTGATCCTGCTTCTTATTGCCTCCAGATATTCCTGTTTATTCATCTCTGACTTCCTCCTTCACAATAAATCTGTATATGGATTCCAGTTCCTTCCACTCTTCCTTGAACTCTTCTATCCTGGCTCTTCCGGCATCCGTAATATGATAATACTTTCTGAGTCTTCCGTTGTGCTCCACGGAATGAACCGTGAGCAGCGCTCCCGCCTCAAGTCTTCTGAGGATAGGATAGAGTGTGGACTCTGATATCGTCACATACGGCTTCATATCTTTGATGATCTGATATCCATAGGAATCCTCGTCCTTGATGGCCGCAAGCACACACACGTCGAGCATCCCTCTCTTCAATTGTATATCCATCGCTATACCTCCTTACGCAGTATACTATACGTCGCATAGTATCATATGTCAAGTAGTATTTTCAGCACTCTACAAAAAGGAACAACAATGGGGTCAGGCACCTTTTACATAGATTCTACATTAATGTATATGAAACATAACAAACAGGGCGGGACATCCCACCAATGGGATGTCCCGCCCTGCTTACAAATTATATTCTGCTATATCTTAATCTGACACATGATATGTTTTCCATTATAGTATGTCGATGACATACTCCTTGCTGAACGAATGGCCAGCCTCAAGACTGTTTGAATACTCACGGTCCGCCAGATCTCCGTCATATCCCTCGCGGTCACACCTGCCAAACCAAGGCTCTATGCAGACAAATGGCGCATGTTTCTTTGCAGGAGACCATATGCCTATCTGCGGCACATCAAATCTCAACTGCAAAACCGGCGCATCAGATGAGTTCCTTAATGTAATCGTATTTATACCCTTACCATCCATGATCAGGGCATCCTCATCAAACATCTCATCACGCAGCTTTAAGACTCCATCTGTCAGTCTGTGCGTAACTGTTCTATCTCCAAGAACTCCATTTGCTGTCAAAAGACCACATTCAATCTCGTTCTTACCTGTGTGCATATCCAGAGAATAACCGCCGATGCCTCCCTCACATGCAAATGCAGGATGAGCACCGATAGAAAAATGAATCGTGTCAGTTCCCTCATTCACAACGGTCCACATAACATGTACAGATGAACCTTCAAGTCTGTATCCTATACAAAGACTGAAATCAAACGGATAGCTCTTCTGCCATGTATCATTCTTCTCAAGCACAAACAGCAGTGTATCACCAGTCTGGCCAGCCACTACAAACTCGCTGTCCCTTGCAAATCCGTGCTGAGGTATATTCTCATAAACCACCCCGTTATGTCTGTAACGCTGTCCTTCGAGCTTTCCCACAAATGGAAACAGCACAGGAGAAACTCTTCCCCAATACTCAGCATCACCGCACCACATGTATTCTCTGTCTGTCTCGATACTCTTCAGGCTCACAAGCTCTGCACCGTGAGTATTCACCTTTATAGCGATCTTATCATTTTTTAATTCAACAATACCCATCATGTCCTCCTATACTCCAGCCAGTCTGGCTGATCATAATTTGCAAATAATATTATACACTTTTATAACATTATAACACAGGTACAAAAAAATACGGTCGCTTAATGAACTAATAAGCAACCGTATTTTATATACTGTTTCTCGGCATCCGCACCTCGTTATCCAAGCGCGATCATTCTGTTGATGCAGCGGGAAGCTCCCTCCATCACCTCATCAGAAAGGACTATCTCTTCGCCACCTGTGCCCTTTAGTACATTCAATATGTCAACCAGGGTAGTAAGCTTCATATTATGGCACATCAGCTTTGAAGAAATTGGATAGAACATTTTGTCAGGGCACTCATACTGAAGATGCTCCACAATACTGTGCTCTGTACCGATGATAAATTCTTTTTTCTCTGACTTTCTGGCATATGCCATAATTCCTGTGGTTGAACCTACATAATCAGCCTCTGCAACTACATCAGGTCTGCATTCAGGATGGACAAGAAGCTCCGCATGCGGATGTAACTCTTTTGCCTTCAAAGCATCATCTATGGTAACCGCCAGATGTCTAGGACATCCGCCGTTAAAAAATACAAATTCCTTTTCCGGCATCTGCTTTTGAACATAGTTTCCAAGATTCGGATCTGGAATAAAAAGAATCTTGTCATTATCAAGCTTGCTGCAGATCTGCACTGCTGATGAGGATGTCACACATACATCACAGGCAGTTTTCAATTCAGATGTCGTATTTATATAGGCGACAACCGCATATCCCGGATACTTCTTCTTCATCTCATTCAGCGTTTCAAGGTTCATCTGTTCAGCCATCGGACATCCGGCTTCAGGATTAGGCAGATACACCTTCTTATCAGGGGACAGTATCTTACATGTCTCCGCCATAAAACGCACACCGCACATTATTATATTTTTGCGGGAATCCTTGCTCGCCTCAACGCTAAGTCCATATGAATCTCCCATATAATCTGCAACTTCAAGAATCTCATGTCCCTGATAAGCATGTGCCAGTATGCAGAAATCCTTCTCTTTCTTCAGTCTGATTATCTCTTCCTGTATCTCTTTTATCGTCATTTTATTCTCTCCAAATCATTCTGTATTATTTCTCCCACTCCTGCCATGGAACAAGAAATCCTGTCTCCTCGAGTTTCTGCTCTATAGTGTCCAGGATCTCTTCACTAGGAGCCTCTATCAAATGGTAATGATATCCGTTCGTAGCATTTCCAAGCAGGGACGACTGGCTGTTTTCCAATTTTTTCATAAATTTTGCCACGTCGTATCTGGAAGCAATATTCATCTTTGCAGTAACACGATTGTACACCGTATGACTTATACTTACATTCTTTACAACACCGCCATAATCAACTATGATCGTGAGTTCTTCCTCAGTCCTGTCATAACCGTGTTTTACTTTAAACTCTCTCTGACATTTTGATTCATTCTTGTATATATAACCCCTGTTAGTTGCAATTATGCCATCATCAGCCGCCCTGATCACTGCAATGTCCTGCACTATTATCTGTCTACTGACATCGAATTCTGACGCAAGCTTATTTGCCGGAACAGGGACATCTGAATTCTTCACAATGTCAAGTATCCTTTCCCTTCTCTCTTTTGCCTTCACTTTATTCCTCCGCATGAAGATTTTTCATCGATATATCCATTATAGGTGAGCTGTGTGTAAGCGCACCGCTTGATATATAATCCACTCCCAATGATACCAGTCTCTCTATGTTCTCTTTTGTAACATTGCCTGAACATTCTGTCTCCGCACGTCCATCGATCAAATCGATCGCAGCCCTCATCTGATCCGTTGTCATATTGTCAAGCATAATGATATCAGCTCCCGCTTCAACAGCCTCTTTTACCTGATCCAGTGTCTCAACTTCAACCTCTATCTTGCGAACAAATGGTGCATACTCCTTTGCCATTCTCACTGCATTGCTTATACTTCCCGCAGCGCCTATATGATTATCCTTAAGTAATACTCCATCCGACAAATTGTATCTGTGATTGCTGCCTCCGCCGACTCTGACTGCATACTTCTCAAATATCCGACAATTAGGCGTAGTCTTTCTGGTATCCAGCAGAGTAGTCCTGCTTCCTTTAAGAAGTTCTGCAACCTCATGGGTATATGTAGCTATACCACTCATACGCTGCAGGTAATTAAGCGCAACCCTCTCTCCAGAGAGAAGAACCCTGATATCACCAGTCACAATTCCCATAAGCTGGCCAGCCTTCACCTCATCGCCATCTTTGCAGAAGAACTCAACCTCAGTGCTGTCATCTAAGATGGTAAATACTCTTGCATATACATCAAGCCCTGCAACGATTCCATCCTGCTTGCATATCAGGTCTACTTTTCCTTTCTGTGCCTTTGGCATCACCGCATTTGTGGATACATCCTCACTTGTGATATCCTCCTGTAAAGCCATCATTATAAGCTTGTCCGCATTCAATTTCATTGTTATCTGATTCATTCTCAGCCTCTTCTTTCCGTTTCTGTCAAAACTATATTCTTATATTCTCTAAATAAACCATCTATATCTTCATATTCAGACAGATCTATGTTGTATTCTCCACAGCCTCTGTGCTCTCTGCTGAACATGATATCATCTGCTGCCCTCTGTGCAAATACAAGCGACTCAAGTAACGAATTGCTTGCCAGTCTGTTTCTGCCATGCACTCCATTACATCCGGCTTCTCCTACCGCATATAATCCTTCCATGGATGTCCTTCCGGCGAGATCTGCCTTCACTCCGCCCATGTGGTAATGCTGAGCCGGCACAACCGGTATCGGTTCAACAAGCACATCATATCCCTCATCCTTACACTGCTTGTATATATGTGGAAAATGCTGCAAGATCACATCTCTTCCAAGCGGTCTCAGATCTTCCCACACATGCTCCGTTCCATCTATCTCCATCTGTTTCCATATTGCATGGCTGACTACATCACGAGGCTGAAGTTCATCTGTAAACCTTTCGCCCGCCTTGTTTAGAAGCCATGCGCCTTCGCCTCTCACAGATTCAGATATCAGAAATCTTCTTCCTTTATTCCGGCTAAACAGTGTCGTCGGGTGGATCTGCACATAATTCAGATTCTCTACCTCTACTCCATGTTTTAAGGCAATTGCTATGGCATCACCTGTTATATGGGCAAAATTCGTTGAGTTCTTATATATACCTCCGATTCCACCACACGCCAATACAACGTTGTTGGATCTAAGTATGCTTATGTTCTTGGCCTCATCAACTATAACCACGCCACCACAGGCATTGTCATTGCAGATGATGTCGAGCATAGTCGTATACTCATATATCTCGATATTGGATTTTTTCTTTGCACACTCCAGCAAAGTGGATGTAATCTCTTTGCCGGTAATATCCTCGTGAAACAATATTCTTGGCTGGCTGTGAGCTCCCTCCTTGGTGAAGGCAAGCTTTCCGCTCTCATCTCTCTCAAATCTGACTCCAAGCCTTATCAATTCTCTGATAACAAGATTAGATGATCTGATCATCAGATCAACTGTCTTTTTATTGTTCTCATAATGGCCGGCTCTCATGGTGTCTTCAAAATAATCTTCGTAATCTTCCTCACCCCGCAGCATACATATGCCGCCTTGGGCCAAAAAAGAGTCGGACTCATCAGCCCGCCTTTTTGTGATAATACAGACCTTTTTTGTCTCTGGAAAATTCAACGCACAGAACAAACCTGCAGCGCCAGTTCCCACGATAATAACATCATATACAGTGTTCATCATTTCTCCTCTTCAAGTAGGCATCATATTATTCTTTATAACCTGACTTGCATATAAACATAACATATGTAAACACATATGTAAAGATATATGTAATGTTATGTGTAAACTTTTGATGTAAACCCTTTTGATGCAGTTTCCATACATATAAATATTTTCGTCATCTTGTCTGTATATCGTCTCTACTTTAAAACCTTCTTTATCTGTTTCTCTGTGGCAATCGGGTAGATATCATCCATATGCCTCACTATCCTCTCCCATGACTTCTCCGGGCTCTCACCATATGCAGATGCCACGTAGTCATATCCCCACAGTTTCTCCGGCATAGAATACACGGCCACATTCCAGCCGTATTCCGCGCCCTTTTTGTTCACCCGCTTTCTGAAGTCACATGCACACAGGTAGGTCTGCATCTGGAGCTGTGTCATCGTACCCTCAAAGCCTTTCTCTCCGCCCTTGCCAAATCCGGCAAGCTTCTTTATATCGAATGAAAAAAGTTCTGTATTGTACATACTATCCAGCTTTTCTGCTGCAAATTCCGCATCGCTCTCCTCGTCTATACGGTCATCCATGAACAAGTCCATGATCTTCTTCTGCCTGAATGATGCAAGCTCATCATCCCATCTGGCATCGAAATCATATCCAGCTCTTCTATAATTTGCAAAATACGGGAACCATTTCTTTGAGATAAATCCCGCCTTATTGTGGAAAAATTTGCCGTATGCGATATCGCCTCTTCTGGCTATGATCTCGCGCCACACCCAAGGATCCCTCTGCGGGTCTTCACTCCACCAATACTTCTCCGTGGTTCGCTCTTCCACCGAAAATCCAGGTATCTCATTGCGGAAAAGAGGCAGGAATCCCACTTCCTCTATATATCCGATAAGTTCGTCCACCGTGTGCAGGCACTCCGGATCATCCTCCGAAACTCCATACATGATCCATGTTCCGTCTTTTGATTCCATAAACTCTCCTAAATTATTCGCCCCTCAAGGTGATCCATCTCATGGAGCACTATCTGGGCTATATATCCGTTGAACTTCATACGCTTTTTTGCAAATGATGCATCCTGAAACTCTACTTCTATGTCTCTATACCTTGTCACCTTTCTCGTGCCGTCCAGAGACAGACATCCCTCCTCTGTCTCGTAAGCCCCCGACTTTGACAGGAGTACCGGATTCAGCATGACAACATTGGCAAATCCCATACTGACGATGATTATCCTCTTCTTATATCCGATCATGTTGCCAGCCATGCCGACGCACCTCGCCTGATTTGCCGCTAATGTGTCCTGCATATCTGCTATGATCCCCGCATCCATAGTCGTCATCGGAGATGACTTCTGGCTGAGAAACATCTGATCTCTTACTATCTGTTTTACCATGGTCTATTACCTTTCCTTATCTACTCACCATTCTTCACGTACAGGAATAATTTCGACTTGAGCAGCTTCTTCGGCGTTGCCGAGATCTCGCATATCTCCTCGTATATGCGGTTGCACACGATAAAATACGCAGCCAGGGCAGTCAGCACATTCTTCTGATTTGCGCTCTGGAAATTGTACTTTCCCGTCTTCTCATTCTTCTCGCTTCTGGCATGTTTTACCAGGTTATAGTCATTCCACCAATCCGCGATCCTGCCATCCACAAATGCGCTGAACGGCTTCAACTCGATATCTTCAAATGTGTCTATCGTCCTCACTGCGTCAAGCCTGATAGCCGGGAATTTCCTAAGCACAGGAGTAAGCCTGTCATGTATATTGTACTTCTTCCTGTAATCGTCCTCCTCTACCATCTTGCAATATATCTCAATCAGAGAATCAATATTGCTGCAGATGTTCAGAAACATATTTATGTATCTGCTTGAAAATGTCGGGAAGTTGCTCTTGTGAATGTCCACATACTCCGAACTGATCCTGACATCCTTCTCAATGATCTGGTATTGCTTCCAGAAAATGTTCAGAAATTCCTTCTCAGTTATGACAACTCTGGTCTTCTTCACCAGAACATTTACCCACAAGTGTCCCTGACCTATCCTGTCAAGCCTGACGTCCTGACTCGTCCACACATCCTCCAGCGATGCGCCTGAAACCAACGCCACCATATCGCAGACCCGGGCCTCCGTATAATTGGCAAATGTCCTTCCATCATCCCGCGTCCGTTCACTCTTGCCGTACTTCCACGAAGCATACAATACCCCGCCGACCCTGAGCGCCTTCATAGCCTTCTCAAGGATCTTGTGCATATCACTCTTTGCAACATGGAGCAGCGAAGCACACGCCCACACAGCGTCAAATTCATTCTCATAGTTCATGGCCTCAATGCGCATATGTACAGCCTCTTTTCCCGTCAGCTCCTGAGTTTTCCTGCACATAGCCTCAGACGCATCCAGAGATACGACATCATATCCCTTGTCCAGAAAATATTTGCTGTCACGGCCACTGCCGCAGCCAAGATCAAGAATCCTGCTGCCCGGCTTGAGATGTTCCTCAAATCGCTTGTAAATGTCCGACATGTCTGCATTTCTGGTTACCTCTGAATATCTGTCAGCATGTGTGTTGTAGTATTCTATTGTTCTATTTGTGTTTTTATCATCCATTAAAATCTGACCTCTTCCGGTTCGTTGGTGGTGAGGTTTCGAATCCCCCTCCACCTTCATATGTATCTACAGATTATTTGCCTTCCGCAGCAGCTTCTCAAATGACTCCGCAAATCTCTGGTCATCCTCTTCTGTCCTCTTCCTCGGCCCTTTGATATGATTCCTGCTCGATGCCCTTCTCGCTTTCTTATTCAAATGTCTCTCCATAAGCATCTGATCGATATTCTCATTTGTATACCACTTTCCCGATTGGTGTATCGCAAATGCACCTTTTTCCAGTGCCATCGCAGCCACGCCATAATCCTGAGTTACAACTATATCACCTCTATGGCAAATGCTTATCAGCTTGTAATCCACCGCATCCGCTCCGGCACCGACTACTACAACCTCACTGTAATCAGATGTGAGGACATGGTTCGTATCGCATAGAAGCGTTATCGGTATGTTATATTTTGTTGCTATGTCTTCTGCTATGCCTACTACGGGGCAGGCGTCGGCGTCTATGTATATGTGCATGGGTAAGTCCTTTATATTACTTTGTTTTTATATTATGTTATTATTTTACATTTCCCGTGGCTATAGTTCAATCTCTATAATATTTTATTGAAAAAACTATATATCATCTATAAATCACTGTTGATAACGTTACATATATCATGTATTACAATATTGAATTCCATTATGTATCTATTAATTTCTAAAAACAGAATTGAGTTCTGGCACCATGATATAGAATTTACATTCCACTATGTATCTATTAAATCCAAGCGTTTGTGATACCGACATAAAAATTAAGTCCTTATTTACATTCCACTATGTATCTATTAAATCGATACACCAGACAGGTTACCTCCGCTATTAATGCGTATTTACATTCCACTATGTATCTATTAAATCTATGCAGAGCTTACAGGTGCCGTGTATCGGATGTTATTTACATTCCACTATGTATCTATTAAATCTTGTTGAATGGGACCATGTAATAGTGTCCGAGCTGATTTACATTCCACTATGTATCTATTAAATCCCTGTCATCGTTGCGGTACTGGCGTCATCTGGATTAATTTACATTCCACTATGTATCTATTAAATCGCAAATAACAGGGTCATTGTACTGTGTAAACAAAACGATTTACATTCCACTATGTATCTATTAAATCTTGAGTATCGACCAAAACCCGCTTGCGCTAGGATCTGATTTACATTCCACTATGTATCTATTAAATCGATAAGTTTTCTTGGGTCGTTCATGGTGATTCTGAATTTACATTCCACTATGTATCTATTAAATCTGTATATTTGATGTTCTTAATCACAAGTTCAACGCATTTACATTCCACTATGTATCTATTAAATCCAGTATATCGTATTCTGTGTGATTTTAAGAAATTTTAGATTTACATTCCACTATGTATCTATTAAATCACGATGTTAGCTAGGTGCGTTTATAACAGATACAAATTTACATTCCACTATGTATCTATTAAATCGAGGCTACCGAAATCTCGGCAAGAGCGAAGGAAACACATTTACATTCCACTATGTATCTATTAAATCTGGCTTGACGCTGAAAAGTATGATCCAAACATCGAAATTTACATTCCACTATGTATCTATTAAATCGATTTCTGTCACCTTCGGTATTGCGTCGGTAACTATATTTACATTCCACTATGTATCTATTAAATCTATACGCACCGCCCTCTGAACCATTCTTTAATAGCATTTACATTCCACTATGTATCTATTAAATCATTAGTCTCAAGCTGCCTTTCAAGTATCGACTGTTTCATTTACATTCCACTATGTATCTATTAAATCCAGTGCGTAGCGGCTCAGAGTCTAACCAGACCCAGTACAAATTTACATTCCACTATGTATCTATTAAATCACATATCCGTGTTCGGTGTACAGCCAAATCCCACTTTATTTACATTCCACTATGTATCTATTAAATCCACCATCCACATAGTATAGTATATATGCTTGCTTGAATTTACATTCCACTATGTATCTATTAAATCACCTGTCCCACTCGCAATGTTGATGTTTGGTAAATTATTTACATTCCACTATGTATCTATTAAATCTCATATAACTATAGATAATAGTAATAAAGTTATTGAATTTACATTCCACTATGTATCTATTAAATCGTGACGCTCTTCGTGTTTGATGAAGTGGGGGCTATCATTTACATTCCACTATGTATCTATTAAATCGGTGTTCGGCAGTGGAAAGACTCTGGATATGACGAATTTACATTCCACTATGTATCTATTAAATCTGGGCGTATCTCAACGCACTCGGCGGTTTCTCAGATTTACATTCCACTATGTATCTATTAAATCGGAATTTAAGGACTATTATATACACTATAGCTTCATTTACATTCCACTATGTATCTATTAAATCTAATCCCATGATAAAAATATTCCATCTCTTATAGTATTTACATTCCACTATGTATCTATTAAATCAGTTCCATCCCAGGTAGTTCGTGAATATAGACTGTATTTACATTCCACTATGTATCTATTAAATCATGTTTTACCTCCTGTAATTACTCAAATACGATCATATTTACATTCCACTATGTATCTATTAAATCTATCGCTTATAATTGACCTCATACCACTTAAATAAATTTACATTCCACTATGTATCTATTAAATCCTAGCTCTGATTGTTGGAATTGAATCAAAGTTAGAATTTACATTCCACTATGTATCTATTAAATCCGCTTGTTCCCATGGTCTAAGTCCAAGTTCTTCATGATTTACATTCCACTATGTATCTATTAAATCTTATAGTGCTTTCATCGGTAACATGCTTTGTTCCCCTATTTACATTCCACTATGTATCTATTAAATCTTGTTAAGTCGGCGGTAGCAGACTACAAACAGGAAAATTTACATTCCACTATGTATCTATTAAATCAATCCCACATAAGACCCACTACGTTTGACTTACTATATTTACATTCCACTATGTATCTATTAAATCCTTTTGAGGCAATTTCTACAGCGGTTTCAAATGTATTTACATTCCACTATGTATCTATTAAATCCGACAGAAGAAGTTAAAGCGTTTAATAACTTTTTGATTTACATTCCACTATGTATCTATTAAATCGAATAAGACAAACGAGAAAACGCATTCCATTCAGAAATTTACATTCCACTATGTATCTATTAAATCAGTATGATGATACATACATTAAGCATATTCAAGACATTTACATTCCACTATGTATCTATTAAATCAGTCCCACATAAGACCCACTACGTTTGACTTACTATATTTACATTCCACTATGTATCTATTAAATCCTTTTGAGGCAATTTCTACAGCGGTTTCAAATGTATTTACATTCCACTATGTATCTATTAAATCCGACAGAAGAAGTTAAAGCGTTTAATAACTTTTTGATTTACATTCCACTATGTATCTATTAAATCGAATAAGACAAACGAGAAAACGCATTCCATTCAGAAATTTACATTCCACTATGTATCTATTAAATCAGTATGATGATACATACATTAAGCATATTCAAGACATTTACATTCCACTATGTATCTATTAAATCGGTTTCTTCCTGTGACCTTTATGCAACTATTATGTTGATTTACATTCCACTATGTATCTATTAAATCTAAAAGAAAACTGCACAGATACTTTAAAATATTCATTTACATTCCACTATGTATCTATTAAATCAGTCTGAATAATCAGCTATGTCTGTGCTGTATGTATTTACATTCCACTATGTATCTATTAAATCGTAGTAATAGTGCTTGTCCTGTCATAGTTATAGACATTTACATTCCACTATGTATCTATTAAATCGTAATCTGCTCTAGGATGTTTCCACACTCAAGCTGATTTACATTCCACTATGTATCTATTAAATCCGGCAACAATATATGACATCAAGACGGGGCTGGGATTTACATTCCACTATGTATCTATTAAATCTGACTTCTTGAGCTTGTTAGCCAGCTTAACTGCAATTTACATTCCACTATGTATCTATTAAATCGTGGCATTATCGACAAATACTGCTTCAGTTATTACTGATTTACATTCCACTATGTATCTATTAAATCCCGCTGTATCTGTATAATTCAATATATATTTGAATATTTACATTCCACTATGTATCTATTAAATCCAACTATAACAACCATACCACCGGAGGACAACTATTATTTACATTCCACTATGTATCTATTAAATCTGACTTGCGGAAAATGGAATGACATTCTATATAAGATTTACATTCCACTATGTATCTATTAAATCCAATACTATACACATAGTATATTATATATGCTTGCATTTACATTCCACTATGTATCTATTAAATCTTGATCGCTTGATTAATATTTAACTTGCTTTGAAATTTACATTCCACTATGTATCTATTAAATCTTTCATACTTTTCTGTTCCAATTCCAAGTTTATTCGATTTACATTCCACTATGTATCTATTAAATCCTTGTCCTTCCTTATTGCAGATAGTCATATTTAACTTTATTTACATTCCACTATGTATCTATTAAATCGTACAGAAGTTAATTATTAACGCAATCGGTCAGACAAATTTACATTCCACTATGTATCTATTAAATCGAATGTAAGAGATTTCATTGGCGGTGATGATTCCAATTTACATTCCACTATGTATCTATTAAATCCGAATTGACAGAAGATGAATCAGCCGCCCAGGACGATTTACATTCCACTATGTATCTATTAAATCGCGCAACAGGTGCAAGGCGTACGGGCGTATATATAATTTACATTCCACTATGTATCTATTAAATCAGCGATCGTTGAAGATCTTAAAAAAGCTGATATGCTATTTACATTCCACTATGTATCTATTAAATCATCAATTTATTGACCGTTTTATCTTTTTTTACGTAATTTACATTTCACTATGTATCTATTAAATCCAAAATCAGACAGCAACACCAGTTTATTCTCTTCAAGATTTACATTCCACTATGTATCTATTAAATCGTAAACATGTTAGCAAAACGATATAAGTCAAATTCATTTACATTCCACTATGTATCTATTAAATCATTGATTATATTATTAATGTCGTTTTTATCCAGTAATTTACATTCCACTATGTATCTATTAAATCTTCTGAGTCTCTTTCGTGTTCTCCTCCTCATTCTTATTTACATTCCACTATGTATCTATTAAATCCAAAATCAGACAGCAAAGTGAGTTTATTCTCTTCAATATTTACATTCCACTATGTATCTATTAAATCTGTTGAGCGTGTATATCGTGTATATACACATAGCTAATTTACATTCCACTATGTATCTATTAAATCATAATCAGCGCCGCCACCTGTGTTGCAACACTTTCATTTACATTCCACTATGTATCTATTAAATCATATGTCATGTGTATATCGTACTCTAATTGTGTGTCATTTACATTCCACTATGTATCTATTAAATCGAACACGGAAACGTTTTGTAAACCTCACTAAAGCTATTTACATTCCACTATGTATCTATTAAATCGACGCAAACGTTCGGCAAATGCTTTTTTAACATTGCGATTTACATTCCACTATGTATCTATTAAATCAGTAATACGCTTTTATAATACTTCCGACTGAGTTTGATTTACATTCCACTATGTATCTATTAAATCATATGACGACATAGGCACTTGAGAATATACAGAGCAATTTACATTCCACTATGTATCTATTAAATCGCGGTTTTGAGTTTGCCGTTATTTGCGACAGGAATATTTACATTCCACTATGTATCTATTAAATCACATACAAGCGATATAACATGCATGATGTTAATAAATTTACATTCCACTATGTATCTATTAAATCCAGTTTTGAGCTTGCCGTTATTTGCGATAGGTATATTTACATTCCACTATGTATCTATTAAATCTGTTGGGCTTATATATTACTGATTGCCCCGTTCCCGATTTACATTCCACTATGTATCTATTAAGTCCATTTAAGCAAGCACAATTATACCTACCTCATATATTTACATTCCACTATGTATCTATTAAATCTCTACGGGTCATTGACTTTGTAATCATAATAGCTTTAATTTACATTCCACTATGTATCTATTAAATCATTACTCTTTGCCGTGGAGATACAACATATATAAACATTTACATTCCACTATGTATCTATTAAATCTCATCCAGACAAATATCTTAGCTGCCATCATGTAAATTTACATTCCACTATGTATCTATTAAATCAAAATCAGACAGCAACACCAGATTATTCTCTTCGACATTTACATTCCACTATGTATCTATTAAATCCGATACTACTAAGACAGTAACAGCTTATAACAAGTATTTACATTCCACTATGTATCTATTAAATCCCTAGCTAGTACACACGTAGTAATCAATACTACATGATTTACATTCCACTATGTATCTATTAAATCGCAAGTAATGACGTCATCGAGGGCATACGTAAGACATTTACATTCCACTATGTATCTATTAAATCTATCTGCCCTCGGAGTACATCTCTACATTGTCCTTAATTTACATTCCACTATGTATCTATTAAATCATTCTGGGCTTTGGTATCTATCAAATAGCTACCATATTTACATTCCACTATGTATCTATTAAATCTTAAACATTTTTACCACATCATAACAAACGGTGCGGATTTACATTCCACTATGTATCTATTAAATCGTAATGCAGAGATTTACGTGGATATCATTCAAGACAATTTACATTCCACTATGTATCTATTAAATCACGAAGTATGAGGCAAGTCAGATAATGCGAAGGCATTTACATTCCACTATGTATCTATTAAATCAAGGAAAGGTGAAGTCCTGCGGATGCCTTGCAAGAGATTTACATTCCACTATGTATCTATTAAATCCTAAAGCAGTCGAAAAAGAAAACGTATTATTAGACAAATTTACATTCCACTATGTATCTATTAAATCGGATGATACTGTATTACCATCAGCATCTTTATATACAATTTACATTCCACTATGTATCTATTAAATCTCAACTCATCAACAATGACATATTTGTCAGCTTCAAAATTTACATTCCACTATGTATCTATTAAATCTATATGTATATGTCCATTCGGGATGCTCAGGGTCATTTACATTCCACTATGTATCTATTAAATCAGGAACTGTACAACAAGGCGGTTGAGAACGACCTTGAATTTACATTCCACTATGTATCTATTAAATCAAAGACACAAAAAAGCGAAAAGGAAAGGTATTCTTTTATTTACATTCCACTATGTATCTATTAAATCTAATTCATAATTTGAACACTACCCATACAACCAACACATTTACATTCCACTATGTATCTATTAAATCACAGTAGCATATTCTAATGACATTGCCCCTTTTAAATTTACATTCCACTATGTATCTATTAAATCGTAGCGACAGAGGCGACAGATACATTTGATGTCAATTTACATTCCACTATGTATCTATTAAATCACAAATGTATTTGTTAATGCCACAAATCTTACTTGCATTTACATTCCACTATGTATCTATTAAATCGTGGTTGTGGGGCTATATGTACGATAATAAAAAAATTTACATTCCACTATGTATCTATTAAATCGCATGACAATAATATATTCTCGTCCTGTCTCCATCAATTTACATTCCACTATGTATCTATTAAATCGAGATAATTTTTCATATCTATCGTAATTCTCTACATTTACATTCCACTATGTATCTATTAAATCAAATAACAGGAAGTCTTTACTGCGTAAATAAAACGATTTACATTCCACTATGTATCTATTAAATCTCTGACTCCACACGCCTGTGCCGTCCTTGACCTCTCATTTACATTCCACTATGTATCTATTAAATCGGACATCAAGGAGATAGGCAATACCACATACACGCGGATTTACATTCCACTATGTATCTATTAAATCCAAAAATGTGTCTAGCTCATCCGTAACTGGAGTTTATTATTTACATTCCACTATGTATCTATTAAATCTGCCTTGAGCTCATCAAATATCTTAGCATATGTTGTATTTACATTCCACTATGTATCTATTAAATCAAGAGACAGGCTGCATTGTATCATGACAATAAAAATTTACATTCCACTATGTATCTATTAAATCGTTCTGGTCATTGTTTTGATGCTTCTGGAATGCCATTTACATTCCACTATGTATCTATTAAATCGACATACTTATCAGTTTCAAACGGCGATGATATATATTTACATTCCACTATGTATCTATTAAATCGATGTTATACCGCCATGGCAAAGAGTAATCAACAGATTTACATTCCACTATGTATCTATTAAATCTTGTGTTAACTGTCAATGACTCCGATACATTAGACATTTACATTCCACTATGTATCTATTAAATCCGGGGCTTGGCGGTGACTTAGAACTGAACAAAGACATTTACATTCCACTATGTATCTATTAAATCAATTTGAGGGGCGCAAAGAATGGATTGACGAGGTAAATTTACATTCCACTATGTATCTATTAAATCGATATATACTCGGCAATGATGAAAGACAATGAATCAATTTACATTCCACTATGTATCTATTAAATCGCGGTTTTGAGTTTGCTATTGCTTGCCACGGGCAAATTTACATTCCACTATGTATCTATTAAATCGATGTTATACCGCCATGGCAAAGAGTAATCGACAGATTTACATTCCACTATGTATCTATTAAATCTCTCACGGAAGCAATAGCTAACAATATACTACCTAATTTACATTCCACTATGTATCTATTAAATCGCTTCAACTGCTGACAGCGTTACCGCCTTTTATAAGATTTACATTCCACTATGTATCTATTAAATCATATAGAGTTGCTAAACGTCTCAGTAAGTCATCAATTTACATTCCACTATGTATCTATTAAATCATGCTGAGTTGAGCAAGAGATAAGGAGTTAAACAAATTTACATTCCACTATGTATCTATTAAATCAACACTGGAAGTGCGGGCGCATTAACAAGCGCAGTATTTACATTCCACTATGTATCTATTAAATCCAGGTCGAGCGGTAAAACAACCGCTTGGCTACTAGTATTTACATTCCACTATGTATCTATTAAATCTTCACTAATCGGCACTAGCGATAAAATTTCAAATATATTTACATTCCACTATGTATCTATTAAATCCGATAAACAGACGCTCTGAATATTTTGATGAACATTTACATTCCACTATGTATCTATTAAATCCCGTACCGCAACACCTTATCATTTCTCAAGCCTATTTTGTGCTTTTTTGTCGACCTACCATCATTCATGGTAACAAAATATGTATACATCAGAAACTTTCTTTATTCACCGCATAACTACTACATTGTCGATGTCCCTGTATTTTTACAACATTTCAGGTCGACAACACAGCAGGCATCAGATAAAGAAGCTAGTTGCGTCATCTTTCACTCCCCAGAATTCTTTATCTAGCCATCTTTCCTGACGACTTTTAAATATGATCACCGAATCCTGTTGCTTATCAATATATTCATCCAGTTCTCTCTGCAACTTTACAAGTTGCACCTTTGAAATTTCACCTTCAAATACTGAATTTTGAATATGTGTCAGATATTTCTTACATATCTTGAATACATGTGACCACCGTTTCCGGCCATTATCGTCTAAGCTAATATCGTATACCAGTACAACGTACATTTCTCACCACCATATCTTAAATCCTTCATACTGTTTCTCTCCAATTAAATGTTTGATCAATTTATAAGCCTCAAGTCTCATCAAATACTGATACGACACCTGACGGCCTAATTCTTTATGCATGATTGTCTTCTTCAAACTCTTTTCTAATTCTTGAGCAATGAGCCTTGAACTCTCCTTTTTCAAATGTAAAAAGTTTAGTTCCTTTGTAAAACTATCTTCTGTGATCTGACGTCTGTTCAATAATGAAAATATTAATCTATCACCTATAAGTGGCTTAAATACCTCTGATATATCAAGGCACAATGAGAATCTTCTTACACCCGGTTCATGCAAATAACTTATAGTTGGATTTAACTGGGTTTTATATATCTCACTCAATACCTTTGAATATATAAGCGAGTTTACAAACGAAATCAACGAATTTATCATATTATCTGGTGGATGCATGACTCTTTTATCAAAGTTAATCTCCTGATCTACTATAATATTCCAAGCCGAGTAGTAACTTTTTCTTATATTACCCTCTATTCCCATCAGTTCTTCGATTGTATTAGATCTGTCAATTTCTCTTCTCAAACTATCAATTTCCCTCATTTGTTGAGAAACAGCTTTTCCACGGCCATTATAATATCTCAGATTTCTGTATATATTATCAGCCGCTGCCTCAATAAATTTCTGGGCTATAACCATACGCTTTGTATAATCAGTATAATGTTCTACCTGTTTCACAAGCATATTTCCTGCAAGCAACTGCTCCCTCGGATAAAAACTGCCTGTGTAGAAATTATAATAATTAAAAAAATGGATTGGTATTCCATATTGAGATATGTATGTCAGGAAAGTTGTGTTAAATGACATTTCTGACATTATGTATATATCATCTATACGCTCAATCGGAATATCCCGCTTTTCTCCCTCATACGATGTAAATCTTAATGTATTGTCTTTACGTTTAAGATCCCCATCGTTATATACATAAAAACTTTGTCCCATAAAATCCCCCTTTAAATAAAACAGAGATCATGATATGCACATTTATTACAGATTTTTTTCTCCTCAAATGCAGGAGGAAATTCTCCTCTGGCTATTATGTCTATATCTTTTAATATACTGTCCAACTCAGTTTTGTCGCTATCGCTAAGCTCCACAACTAGAGTTTTCTTTATCAAAGGATAATCGATTTTTGCTTTCAGATTACTTACCCCTCTTTTCTCCAAATAATATAAGTAATATTTAACCTGCCATATTCCCGCTTCCTCAATCGCTCTGCTCTTTTTTATCTCGTGTAATTCATTATGGTCTTTTATAAAATCAATATTAATAATATTGTCTATATTTACATGTTTCTCATCGCGTTTATAACTATCCTCATCCAGCAGTTTTCCGAGTTGAACATTCTCATTATCTCCTTCCATCTGTATCTCATTACTGAAATACCATAACTTTCTTTTACACACAAAGTAATAATAGACCATAACACCTGTGATACGATTCTCCATATGCACATCCTCCTACAGGAAATTATCCTCGTCATTTTTATTGAACAGATCCAGACCTACTCCTGTGCCCGTTTCCTCATCAAATTCATAACGCATCGATGTTCTATGAATATTTGTACCTTCAATACATGTATCTATACCTTCCACACCATATTTGCTCGAATACAGATTAAGACTTAGTGTCCTGTCTAATATGTCTGATCTTATCAACTGCCTAATTTCTCTATCAACTCGCGGCGTTTGCAATAACGCTATCTCTTTTTCTATAATATCGCAGTTATTATAATATTCATCATCAGGAATAAGTGTAATACTGTTTATTTCTCTGAAATCATAATCCACATCTTTCTTGCTCTTGTAATCAAGCGGTTTCAAGTTTTCAAATTTATCTAGATTTTTCTTTATTGTATCAAAGTACCATGAACCTTCTATCGCATTAATATCATATACCTCATTTATATAGTTTCTTTTGTCTGTCTCTGACATCAACTTCCCATCATATCTTCGCAAAGTCTCCACTGATCGATCATATATAACCCTATCATATATTCCTCTCTTCTTATCATTCTTTACACCTGAGTTATTTACATATACATATACATTAGGCTGATCCGTACTTATATATCCCGCTCTATTGCATCGTCCCATTCTCTGTAATAGACTATCCGCAGTTGCCATCTCAGTGAAAAGTACATCAAAATCTATATCAAGACTGGCCTCTACTATCTGTGTTGTAATCCAGATTCCTATTGCGGATTCATCTTTCGAAAAATCCATTATCTTATTTTCCAGTATCCTTCTATGCCTGTTTATATACCTTGAATGGAGTAGATCACAACACATTCCACTTTCAATAATATCCCTATATAATTTCTGTGCTTTTGTAACTGTATTACAAATTACAAGAACCTTTTTCTGCTGCCCCTCTTCAACGATATTATCAATGTCTAAATCTCCATCCACCATCTTTATACGATGTCTATCATTAATAGCACTTGCCGAGAAATCCTGATATACATAATCCCTGTCTTCCAACAAACCATACTTGTTCATAAAATACGACATAACTGGTGGAAATGTAGCCGTTATAATTGAGAATTTTCCGCCCATCATGTTTATCTCTTTAAGTCCGTATATCAGTGCTGCAACTATCTTGGGTGAATACGCCTGTATCTCATCAACTATGAGTTTTGAATACTTCAATGTTGCCGCAAATACTTCTGTACCAGGAAATTTATACACAAATTTCAATAACTGATCAACAGTACACACTGTAAGTGGATATGCAAGTAGTTTTGCTCTCTCATACCGTTTCTGTTGATCACCAATAGCATCTGAATTGCTGCTTGAGTAATAACTCAGACTATTTGAATGAAGTATAGCTGTATTTTCAAATTCATATTTATATTTAATTCTCTCATATATTGCATTTGCCGATACCCTAAGTGGCAATGTATAAAATCCTTTATCGCCGTTCAGCCAAAGTAATGCTGCTTCAGTCTTTCCTGAACCTGTAGGTGCTATCACCACAACATTTTTGTCAGAATTATCCTTCATGTATTCCTGGGCCGGTCGAAGAGATCCCTGCATCTTCATCTCTATATTTTTGCATAACTTCTTTTCAAATATATCAACACCGAGCTCTGCTTCCTCATATCCAGAACTGACCGTCCAATCGAACTTGTTCAACATGCCTTTAACAAGCATATACTTGCACCATATATTCTCCGAAATACTTATTGATTCAAGTTGAACATCCGAAGCATCTGAAAATAATAGTTTATTTCTATTAGTTCTTTTCAAATTAAATCTTTCTTCACCCAGATATTTCTCAATCTCATCTATATACCATTTCTCAGCATATTTTTCTATATAACTATTAGTGTATACATCATCTCTATCATGATGATAATATATTGCAGAAACCAGTATCCTAAAATCATCTTTCAGCAATTCTAAATTATTTCCCATCATTTCTGCACATATTTTTTTCTTGGAAATACTTAATGCACTCAGAAAACCATGTGGAATCTGCGCCACATCACTAGCTAAATGTATGTTTGGATTGACTATAGACTGAAATACTAAATTCACCTTACCAACATCGTGCCATTCACAGGCTTTCATGACCAGATACTTTTCCTTGTCTGTAAAATATGTTCCATATATACCAAAGAATTTTTCTGCACATGACAATATTTCCTCTGTGTGTGCTGCCAACGTTTTTTGTTCTTTATCAGATAACTTTGAATCAATATTTTTCAAATAAATTTTTAATTTATCAATTAATTCATAGTATTCGTTTTCATCATATTCATTTATCAAAGCAATGGTATTTTTTATAATTTTATCTATTTTATCTTTCGGCAAGCCCTTCTCAACCGATTTTGCATAATATTCCATACTACTTCCCCCCAATAAATCCAAAATGTAACTATTAATAGACTAGAATCATGCCAATGCTACAACAGCTCCCATATCATCGACACACACCTCTTCAAATACAGTCCCCTTTGTCATGTGATATACCCTAATCTTACCGCCTTCCCTCTTCCAACGACGAAGTCCCTGTTTTGTAATCTCATACTCTTTGGTGAGTGTATAAACAGTTCCCGCCATCTCAATCTCACTACTTACCGGCACGTAGATATCATTAAGAGTTTCTATCTCCTCATCTTCACTTAACGTAACTTCTCTGACTGACTGTATATCCAGCAGGTCTTCATATCTCCCGAGAGAAGGATATACGACAGGATTTTTTAGTCCCTCAAATACCCTATCATAATCCTGCTCCTCTGGGACTACATGAATGATCAATCTGCTATTACATATCAGTTCCACATGAGCTATGCCTTTAAATGCTCCGTATTTTTTATCACCCTCATCAATACAGATATTATGGCGTCCCGCCTCATACTTTGAATCCATAGAAAATGAATATCTTGTATATAGTTCCGACACTGATCCAGAGTTCGTTCCCTGAATACTTACCTTCATTGGATGATACTCTTTAAATCCGCACACAGCATGTACCATTCCAATAACCGTTGAGTATGGAGGCATAGGATACGACTCTTTTATGATAAAACTACTAGGTTTCCTGTAATTAGCTGTATTCTGATAACATTCGATCCTAATTGCTCTCTCCATAATATTCATCAACTTCCTTCTTTAAATGAGTAAATACTTCCGCTACCGTAACTGCATTGATCGTATCTTTTATCTCTTTATCATTTGTGAATATACCACTCATAACTCCTGCCATAGTGTTGTCTTTTACATCATCATTGCTATTGATAACTTCAGATATCATTCTAACATTCAAGCAAGAATCCTCTACCACAATCCTGTTCTCAAAGAATGGATTCTTTCTTGAATATCTTCCGCCAACTACAAACACCGGATTCAAATTCTCTCTTCTTCCCTTTATGTCTCTATAAAGGAACATCACTGTGTCCAGGAATTTCTTAACTCTATCTGCTTTCTCCTCGGAAGGAATATTTATATCACCATCAACACCTATTCTATCCAAATCTATTGTTATTGTATATGTATACAAGGACCTGTGGATTTCACTCTGAGCTATGCCATTTTCAAGATTCTGTCTTCTTGCAAGTCCCATGTTTGTGAGGAACTCAAGATCGCTTTTATATGGCTCAAGTGCAACTGCATTACTAAGCCTTACAACTGCACTTCTTGTCATGGCGCCTCCCTTTTTATCATCCTCCTTTGAACTGGTCTTCATATAACCAAAAAGATCTATTTCAGGATAATCCACTATATTGGCTGATGGAGCAAACTGTACAACACCACTCTTTCCATCAACTGGGGTTGTATCCCATCCAAGCTGCTGTATCATGTTATATCTGAGTGCCTGCCTTGATATATATGAATACTGCTCATAATTTCCCCTTGTCATCTTTTTTAATGTACTGATGTTTCCTACACCCTCACCATAATTCGCACTCTCGGCAAGGAATACCATTGTAACTGTTAATCCATTTCTACTCATTAGTAATCTCCTCCTTCTTCTCATAATGACTACCCTGCAGTCCTAATAAAAATGCGTAGCCATATTCTTTAAACCTGCTCTGATCTCCAATGCACTCTACAAACTCATTAGGTACCTGTAACCTTGTGGAACAATATACTCTTAATATAATTTCCATAAATTTATTTGCATTTCCCACAGACAATGCATTTAACAGCTGATACACAGTTCCTCTTATACACGAATCATCTGTAGCACCTTTCGCCAAAAGCAATGCTTTACGCAATTCGTAACCACGATCTCTCACACTGTATCGACTCATTATTATTCCTCCTTTTTTCTTATATGTATCAATATTATGAACATTTGTTCTAAGTTGCACATCATAAACATTTGCCGCTGTGTAAACTACCCCATTTGTTTCAATAGCTATTTTCAGTAATGTATTCAGCAAATCATACTGACTTCTATATCTGAGAATATTCAATATTACACTTTCGTGAACATTTATATAATCTGGTCCATTCTTGACATATGGATGCTTACTAAGTGAATCTATACTGTTTTTTATCCCTTTATCATTCAATATAGACAGCACATTCTTGCTGATAACATCAAAGGTATAGGTATCCGCATCATTTATTCCCCTTGTTATAACCTGTACATTACTGAGACCTTTTGTCTTTATTCCCAGCAAAATATTTATGGTTCTTGCTATCCATGAACTATATCGTTCTTCTTTCTCTGTGTCTTTCTGTGATTTTATACTTTCATGACTATACTTGTTATTTGCAGCCAGCAAATTATCAATATCACTGCCTACATTCACAAATACATATCGTCTGCCAATTATCAAAAATCCAAGAGGTGCTAAAGCATATATATACGCACAAACCGGACACAGAAATGCATCCACTTTACAATTCCAGAATGCAGATCTCTTTCTGCTCAGATCATCTGCCATATCTTTCATAAAAGCTATAGAAACTTTCTCTTTTCCGGATATCAGATTGCCGCAGTCTATGCATATATCCTTTTCCTTATCATGTGATTTCTTTATATATTCCCTTAACGGCACTGCAAAGTCAGCCTCAAACACTTCCCTCATATTTTTTGCTGCATTTGCTCTAAGCAAAAAACATTTGCCATCCCAGAAACGATTTATGTAATTGTATAGTGCACTTTTCATTACAAACGTCTCTTCACATACCGGCTGTTTCAGAAAGCGCAAAAGTTCTTCTAGTCTTCGCTTTACTTCCTTGACATCCATTGTATCTTTTAACTTTTGTGCCTGTAATTCCTCATATGGCTGAATCACATCAAGCTGATCTTTTACGCTGACAAATCCTGATTTATAGCTGTTTGAAAGTAACTTATCATTGATAAATTTCAACTTTTCTTTTACATCTTTTAGTTTAAAGTTATCATTCTCAACTACTGCAAGTATACCGTTTATCTCGTCTATAACAGCCTGATACACGGAATAATCTCTATAATATTTTGTGAATGCTTTAAAATATATATCTGTCCAATCGCAGCTCAAAGCAAAGTCTCTGGAGATCCATATTGCCTGTCTGTCTGGTGTATATCCGTAATCTTTATCCTTTTCTGCACAGATAACATCCTCAAGTATGTAATTAAGCCCCACAATTCCTGCATTCTTTAAAAAATCTCCTAAATTTATGACTATACTGTCCACTCTTCACCCTCCTTTCTACGCGAGTATATCAAATTTACCTTTTCCCTCAGATCTCCTTGCTCCAATTCCTGACATATACAATAGATTCAACAGAGTACTGTCTCCCTTGAGTTTAAATATACCTAACGAAGCATTTGTGTTCCTACCAAACACAGGAATCACTACTTTCTTTGCTTTGATTGGTTCAATCCCAAAACTGTCAGATTTTATAGGTATGTTCATCCTATTGATAAAAGTATCTATATTCTCCTTAAGCGTCTGCTCGAATCCATCCGTATTGTATACATAATACTTATCGGAATTATCATCTGAATTGTGTCTTCGCACAATCAAAGGACTAGACATTCTAATTATTATCTCGTCATCTTTAATCTCATTCATATTCTGAATATACATCGACACCAGCTGCATGGAATTACCCGCCATAGGATACTTCTGAAATTTCATTCCCTGAAATGCGTTGAAGAACATCGTAAGTTCCCCCTGATCAGAATCAGAGAAAAACATTGTAAATTCATTCTTCTGTAACTCTATCCCATCTTTAACAAACACGGCACCAGGAAGATTAAACGAATATGTATATGTTTTTATTATTGATCTGCTTTTATCATATAAAGCACTAAACATATCTTTCGAATATCGTTCTGTCGCCGCCTTAAAAAAACTGAGCATAAGCCGATCCATTTCCTTTGGCAAATGATTATTCTCCAATTTAAAAAGAATTTTTAGTTGAAACATTTATATAATCCACCTCCTTTCCTATGTTTTATTTTTAACACAAATTCCATCATTCGTCAATACATATTCCTTATAAAATGTATCAATGGATTACTTTTGTTTCTATCTTTATAAACACCATATTTATCTTTTCCTATTTATTATTGATATCTGCGATTATTTAATATATAATCCAACTACATTGTGGAATGTAAATTTGATGCATTTTATATGTAATTTACTAATTGTTACATTTTGGGACTCCCACAATGTATAAAAGCTTGTATAAAATACAAGCTTTTATTATAGCCCATATTTTAGTTTTACAAATAGCATTATTACTGCGGTTTTTGATTTCGTATACATCTTCTATATTATACAATCATTTTTCCTAAATGTAAAACCTCTTATCCTTTTATAACCTCTTTTTATATAATTTTACATCATCCTATGTCCGATTTTCTCCACACGAAATAGCCTTCTTAACACCCACTCCCCTCCACAAAAAATACCAGCAACGCACGATCATCAATCGCCCATTGCCGGTATTTGCTCCACCAAATCAGGTATGTAAATATATGCAATTCTATGCATACCTCCCATCCTCACACTCTTTCAAGTGCTATCCCTATCTTCAGATTTCTCTCCGTTGCCATCTTGTCAAACTTGATGACATAGCACCCTATATCTCCCCTGATACCGGTTATAGTGCCCTCGCCGAACACCTTATGTTTCACCCTGTCGCCAGGCTTAAGTTCTGTGTCTGGAGGATATATGTGAGCCTCATTTGCCGCTATATAGCTCTTTGTATCATCCACCAACCTCTGCGGGAGTTCATTCACATAAGCGATGGTGTCCCGATCTATGTTGAATATGAATCTCGATGGATACCTGAACGAGTCATCATAGTTCAGCCCCTCGGCATCGCTGATGTACAGACCGCGCTCCGCTCTGGTACATGCCACGTATGCCATGCGTCGTTCCTCCTCGAGCATTGCCTCAGTGTCCACGTGCTTGCTTGGGAATATACCTTCATTTACACCACACACGAACACATATGGGAACTCCAGGCCCTTTGCGGTGTGTATGGTCATCATCGTCACAGAATCCTTGTCCTTCTCCCTGTCATTGTTCGTGTAGAGAGCTATGCTCTGCAGATATTCCTCCAGCGTATTCTCCTCACCGGAGGTCTTCTCATATCCGTCTATCGACTGCTTCAGCTCTGCCAGGTTGTCCAGCCTTTCCTGTTCGCCTGCCTGTCTGAGCATCGCCTCGTAGCCCGTGGCGGCCATGAGCTCTGTCACAAGGTCTGACAGACTTTTCTCCTTATATGTCCTCCTGAAATTTTCTATGATATCGACAAAGGCTGAAGCCCCTGTCGACTTAACAGTCTTCTCCTCCAGAAGATCCTGAAGACCGCTGTACAGTGAGCATCTGCGAGTCTCACAGTACGACTTCAGCATCGACATTCTCTTTTTGCCAAAGTTCCGCTTTGGTTCATTTATCACCCTGCGAAATGACAGATCATCCGCGTATGCCACCATCCTGAGATATGCCAGCACATCCTTTATCTCCTTGCGTTTGTAGAACTCCGTTCCGCTGTAGAGGATATACGGGATCTTTGTCTTGATAAATGCTTCCTCTATGCTTCTCGACACGAAATGTGACCTGTACAAAACGGCTATGTCACTGTACTTTGTGCCCGCCTCAACCAGTCTTTTTATCTCATTTGTCACCCACTGGGCTTCATCCCCGGTGGTCCTGGAATGTACGTACAGAGGGCATGCCTCAGACGGCTTCACAGCCACAAGCCTGTGGGGCAGTCTGTTCCTGTTTTTCTCGATCAGTGAGTTGGACACCGCCAGTATGTCAGGAGTTGAACGATAATTCGTGTCGAGGAATATGGTCTGTGTATTCTCATGGTTCTTGTCGAATTCCAGTATGTACTCTATCCTTGCCCCGCGCCACGTATATATAGTCTGATCCGGATCGCCCACGATGAAAAGATTCCTGTGATAACCGCTGAGTATCTCCGCCAGCGCATACTGGTTGCCGCTGACATCCTGAAACTCGTCCACCATGACATACATCATGCGTTCCTGCCATTTGCGGCATTTCTCCGCATCGGTTCTGAGGATGTGGAGCGCAATGGTTATGAGATCATCATAGTCAAGTCCATACACCTTCTTCTGTTCGTACAGGTATCCCAGAAATACTTTTTCAGGTATGTCTGAAGCCTTCTCATAATCCGCCAGCAGTCTGTCGTTGCTTATGTCCGCCAAATATGTGATATGCTGCATCTCGTTCTTCATAGCCGATATGTGATCCCTCGCCATGTCAAATGTATATGTTCTCGACTGTATATGGGCATTCTCGTACACCGTTTTGAGTATATCCTCCGTGTCCTCGTTGTCCATCACCACAAAGTTCTGGGGATAATTGATGGCATGGATATCCTCCCTCAGAAGCTTCACACAGAAGCCGTGAAATGTGCAGATGTATCCCATATCACTGTCCCCGATCATCTGTCTGATACGTTTGCTCATCTCCCTCGCCGCTTTATTTGTAAATGTTACACACAGTATATTCGATGTGGATATTCCAAGCTCGTCCACCAGATACGCATATCTGTATGTGAGCGCCTTTGTCTTGCCGGTTCCCGCTCCCGCAATTATGCGCACATACCCTTCTGTGGTGGTCACTGCCTCCTTTTGCTGTTCATTCAGTTCATCTATAAAATTATCCATACAGTCCTCCATATATTCGCAAACATATGTTCAGTATAGCAGATTATATCTTTCCTGTCACTACACTCATGTTTTTACACCAGAACGATCTTCACATAAAAAACAGGACAGCCACATCATCTGTGACTGTCCCGCCAATGCATCAACGCATTTCATTTATTTTGACTTTTTGTATACCGCTTTCTTAGGAGTGTTCATTCCCTTCGCCTTGAGCTTCTTTGCATATGCGTCATATTTCTTCTTAGGAAGATATATCTTCACATTGCTCTTGACACCCTGGAAAGCATTCTTACCGATAGTCGTTATCCTTGTAGACTTTATGGTAACTTTTCCAAGCTTTCCACACTTGCTGAATGCTGCACCGCCTATGGTCTTAACGTTTCCTCCGATCACAACCGTGGTGAGATATTTGCGTCCTGTAAATGCTTTCGCTCCTACAGCCGTAACATTGAAGTTCACTCCACCAATCTTGACACTGGATGCAACCGTGAGTGACTTGAACTTCTTGTCGTTCTTCTTGCTTGTACTTCCAACAAGTGTCACTGTTCCCTTGCCATTTGAAGCAGCATTTGTCACCTTGTATTTCAGATAGCCAGGCACGCCCTTCTGCGAAACTTTGTATATCTTGCCCTTGCCAGCCTTGATAGCAAATGTCTTGCTGACGGAGCCTCTGTAATTACCCTTACCAGTGATCTTTACTGTCGCTGTACCGATATTCTTGTTGTTCTTGTACTGTACGATGTAATCCACACCATTCTTCAGTGTTGTTTTGCCTCTCCTCAGCGCAAGCGATTTAACAGTGATAGATGATCCTGTGTATGTATATCCATTCTTTTCTATACCGCTTACGACCACATTGTTCTTGGAATTTCCTATGTCTATTCCAAGGGCAGCTACTGACTCATAACGCTTGTATCCACACTTGGTACAGGTAAATGTCTTCTTACCTGCCGCTGTGTCTGTAGGCTTGGTCGTTATCGCGCCCTTGTCCCATGTGTGATTTGCCAGGCCTGACTTCTCTCCACATGAGCACTGATACCAGTGAGATCTGCTGTCGCTCTTGTACTTATTGCCGTAATCGTGTACATGCTGCTCCGGCTCTTTCTCGATGGTGATCTTTACATTGAATACAACTCCATTGTAAGCCCTGTTCCATCCTGTAACTGATGTCCAGTCATAATTTGCTGTGTCCGCAGGCTTGAAACAAAGCTTGTATGTATTGCCATCCTCAACCTTTGTCGTTCTGTCTGTATACCATGTGTATACTCCATCCTCGCGCTCTGGAAGCTCTATGTCTGCAAGAGTCATATTCTCCTTAGCACTCAGTGAATCTATCGCCTGAGTAAATACTGCATTTGCAGGAAGAATCTGAACAGTTATCTCCACATGCTCTGCTCTCTCGTATACATCCTCATCTTCAGGTACAAATGTTGCAAGGAAAGTCTTTGTTCCAACCTCTCCCACAGATTCATCTGCATTCTCCCAGATGAACATTCCACCTGTTGTCTCAGACAGGAGTATCTTGCCAACAGTGTCTCCGTATGTAGCTGTGACATTCTCAGGAACTGTAAATACAGGATCCTGCTTTCTCACATACACTGAAAGCTTCACTGCAATTCTCACACTTCCGTCTTCCAGTTCCTCATATGTTCCCTCTGCTGCATCGATCTTGCTCCAGTCATAGTTTGCTGTGTCGTCTGGAACAAAGTATGCATCGTAGGTCTCGCTTGTTCCGGCCTTGCCTACCTGCTGTGTTCCATCTGCCCACATGTACTTTCCTGCTGCCGATGTTGGAAGCTCCACATCCGCAAGGGTCTTGCCGGCATATGCGTCGCCCGCCTTTCCGGCAGTAAATGAAGGTATTCCCTTCTCCACGCTGGATATGATCAGTGTGAACTCAGCCACTGTCTGATTCTGTCCTCTCACCGTGAACTTGACTGTCTGTGCCTCAGCACTTGCAGTCTTCGGCGTTCCATATACCTTTCCATCGTATATCACAAGTCCTGCCGGAAGTGTCTGTCCCTTTGCAAGGGAGTATGACACATATCCGTTGTCCACAGCTTCATCATTCTGGATCTCTATGGCTGTCAGATCATATAATGGCTCATCCTTTGTGGTTGTCTTTCCAACCTGCGCCTTAACTGTATCCTCTGTCTTTGCGAGAGTTATATTTACGGCCTCCTGCTTTGCCATATTTACCGTAACTGTTGCCGGCTCATATGTCATGACGCCGCTCCAGAGACGGTTGTTACTTGTAGTCATGGCTGTGTCATCCGGTCCAAATACAACTGAATCCACCGCCATTCCATCTATCGGCTCACCGTCTATTGTGATGTAGAACGACTTGCCACCCTGTATATAGAGTGCATCGTCACCGTCAACACCTGACTTCTTCTGACATCTTGTTGCCGATGAACTCTTCTCTATCTTTGCATCGCCATCCTTAAAGCAATATGCAGGATAATCCACATCCAGCTTGTAGAAAATGGCGCTGTAATTTTTCAGTGCGTACACCATATCCGGGATCACTGTGGTGAGTATGCTTCCGCTTCCAAGACTTGACGTATATGCAAGCTGCTTCATATTACCATAGTTTACGATCATTGCACTGTTTGTGAGGTTGCCAAATGTAAACTGTGCATCAGCTCTGTTGATGAGCTTTGCATTTGTATTCAAGGTGATCCTCTCACTATTTGCTGCTGTGATATCCCCGTAGTTATCTACTGTTGCTGAAGCCTGAACATTTCCTTTCAGATTCCATGCACCTCTGTTGACCAGTGATCCTGTCATAGTCAGAGCGCCGTCCACATTCCATGTGCCAAGGTTCTCAACATCGCCGGTAACTGTCGCTGTCGACGTATTTGTAAGAGCTGCGCCCTCGGCGATGGTCAGCTTTGAATCCTTGAGGATCTCAAGCTGTTTTACCTCCACCTCTCTGTCAAGTGTGTAGTCTCCGCCTATAGTTAATTTGCCGGCGAGAGACATATACAGTGAACCCAGACTCTCAACCTGGTAATTGTCAGCGGTGCCCTTTACAGTAGCTGTGGACTTTGCATTCTCGTCTACATACTCTACCTTGCCAACCTTACCGCCTGCCGCAAGTACAAAGTCACCTGTGACAGCGCCCTCTGTTCCTGCCTTGACGTATATATTTCCAATGCTGTGACCATAGTTAAATACCAATGCCTTGCTATGCTCATTGTTGACGTCATTTTTTCTGAGTTCTCCTGACTTTATCTCGGCATACAGATCTCCCTTCACATCTGACTGCTGGACAAAGTTGTTGCACTTCTCAGCGCACCATCTTCCATCAACCACACAGTTCACATTTCCGGATACGGCTGTTCCCGACACTCCGTTGAAGTAGGAGCGCTTGTTCATGTAATCCGCACCGTATATAAATGTATTGTAATGATCAGTTATACCAACTCTTATATCCACATCACCGGATACTGATCCACCCGATGTAACATACATATTCTCAGACTTGGTTGATTTCGGTGTGTACATCTGTGCAGACTTTGCAAATGTGAAGTCTACCTTCTCCGCATTTGTATTGTACGCACCGTATACCACGCTTCCTGCTCTTCCGTCCTCTGCCGCGAAGGTCACTGTCTTGACATCAGCGTTTCCTGCCGCAGCTACAGTGCCTGACACATAACCGCTCATGATCGTCATGGTTACATTTCCATCTATCGTCACTCGGTCTGCCTTGCTGTCAGTTGAACCCGCAGCACATATATTGCCGACATTTCCGCTTCTGAGTGTCACCGATATGTCACCAGTGTATTTATTTGCTGTGTCCGTATAGCCTGATATGCTGTAGCCTGACAGATCATATGTAACCTCTTGGTCTATTCTGAGTGGTCTGTTGTCGTCTGCCACTCCATTATGATCAGCATCCAGATATACTGAGCTCTTGCTGCTATCCGACGGATCAACTATTATCACTGCTGAATTTCCACCGAGATCAATGGTCTTATCCTCTGTGTTCACAGATACACCAAGCTTGTTGATATCAGGTATCTCCGTGCCTGCCGGCAGTACCTTGAATACCACTGGGAAATCAACCGGTGTTCCATTTCGTCCTGTTATGACAAATACTACTGTGCTTTCACCTGCATTCTTGGCTGTTCCTGTTATCTTACCCGACTCAAGCACAAGTCCTGATGGAAGTGTCGAACCGCTCTTCAATCTGTACTGCATGTCAGTTCCATAATTCTTTGTGGTATCTCCTGTAACCTTGAGGATCGTGAGATCGTACGCTGGTGAATCCGCTGTGTACTTGGTCTCCGCCGCCAGAATCGGATCTGCGTATTCCTTACTGATGTCTATCTGGTCTGCCACATAATCCACTACAATAGACATAGATGAATCCGGGCCTGTCACCTTTGCACTTCCGTTGCTTCCCTGTACCGGCTCGCCGCCATTTGCCGACACATAGGCTGTGTAACCCGGCACATCGGTATAGCTAACTGTGATCGCCTGTTTGCAGGCAACATATTTGACATTCTCATATTCAACTACATATGACTGTGCAGCCAATTTTGCTGATGTGTTGTCCATGTTTGTTGAGCCGCCTGCATAGCTGTAATACACTCCTGTCCAGCCGCTGGCATCTATATCATCTGCAAATTTTCCTGCTGCCACCCACACACCTGTGTTGCTGAACTGGTCTGAAGGACACTTGAGCGTACCCTTCTGATATACTCTTGCCCAGCCTGATGTCATGTTGACCTTGCCCACATCAAACAGCGCATCCTCGCCTATTGTGAGTGTCGTGTCATACTGTGTCATATTGAGAGCCGCAAGCTTCGTATCTCCATTCACAACTGCCTTGGCATACTTTGAATAACCAAGCCTGTCAGCGGTCAGCGTATCGTTAAATACTGCGGATGATCTCTCGTTCAGTGACACATAATCCGTTACCTCAACAGGAGCATTTACATCAACTGCCGCACTGTCATAGATTATCAGAGCCATTGCCGTGAGCTTCTTATTCACAACGTAGGTTCCCCTGATAGTTACGATATCCTTGCTGTTTCTCATGAATGCACCGGTATATTTTGATGTTGTATCCGCTGCAAATCCGCCCTTATCTACAGTGTTCTCTGCGATCTCATATGCTATGGTTCCATCCACGGTTGAATTCGACAGAACATACATAGTTGCTGCCTTACCACCACGGATATTTATACTCACCGCATCGCCGCCTTTATATGAAAGCTCTGAATCCTTTGCACCGTATATTGCTTTTACATTCCCCCCCGTCATGGTGATCCTGATGCTTCGTCTTATGGCGTTGTCCTCGACACCTGTTATCGTGTACTCCGACAGATCTCCGGTGTACAGAGGTGTCTTGCCATCTGCCTGTCCATCCTGATTGTCGTCCACGTATATCTCTGTATCTGTGTCGTCCTTTGCCTGGATGACCACTGATGTTCCGTTGAGACATATAGTCTTCTCATCCTCATCAACTGCGATTCGGCCATCCTGGTTGTCCTGTTTCTTCTCCTCATTTGAGACGATCACGTTCAATGAGAGCTGTGCCTTTGAACCGTTTCTTCCTGTCACATGGACTATGACATTTTTTCCGTCTTCATAAAGCTTACTTGCCGTTCCGACGATCTTGCCATCGATCAATGTAAGTCCCTCAGGAAGACCATTTGTCTCGTCGATCTCGTATGTGACCTCGCCCTCTCTTGCGTCGTTTGATATGACAAGATCTGCCATGTCATAGAGAGGTGAAGTTGCTGTGTATTCTTTTCCAAGCAGTGCCGATGGATCAACAGTTGTCTTGGATACCACGATCTGCTTTCCTGTCGTTGCGATCGTCACTGTACAAGGCTCGTTCGGCATGCTGAACGTGTACACGCCATTTGCTTCAACCGCTGAATTTTCCGCTGTGTCGCTCTGACCTCTGAAGGTCACCTTGTCAAGAATATATCCCTTGTTCACGGTCGGTGTTATCTTGACATCTGCGCCGCCCTTGACATATGTACCATCAGGATCAATATACTGTGACGTCTTGCCTGTCATGGTGTACGTTGCGGCCTTCTCGTTGGACACAACATCCAATGAATAATTTACATTTGCAACATCCCCTACAGCCGAGTCCTCTATTACGCCCCCCTTTGAGAATATATTTGGCAGATACCCATCAGTCGCCTTAAATGTTCCCTTGAGGATTCCACTGTGGAGTATGTTTGAACCGCCTGCTGCATATATACCCTCATTTGCAGTTACCGTTACCCCCTTGTTGATAACGATCACGGCATTGCCCTGGCTTCCGTTCTCTGTGAAGTTACCAAAGTAAATATTGTCAGCAGTTACATCCTTGTCTATCACAAGATTCTGTCCGCCATAATATATATTCTGTCCATAGGTTATAACAGATGAGCCGGTGGTATTCATGCTTGGAGCCATATAATACTTCTCCGGCATACTGCACTTGTCATCAAATGTAACTTTTGCATCCTTGTTATTACCTATATACATCTGGAAACTTATTCCGTCTGCATTTGTAAAATCTGTGTTGTTGATCTTTATATCAACAGGAACTGTATTCTCGGTTGAACCGGAATAGCTCTCATTTGCCAGATAGAAAATATTATTTCCCGCCAGTCCATTTATACTGCTGTCTGACAACGTTATGTCAACCTTTGTTCCGATATTTCCGCAACTGTAATCACCTCCGGCGAGTCCACATTTTGCAAAATGTATCTTTGCTATATCCGCCTTGAGTTCCCCTGCCAGTGCAAAGTTGCCCATCATGGTAAACATGTCGCTGCCCGCGTATTCATACGAGTTCACAAGCGGATCGCCATTTTCGTCTACTATGGATTCATCATTCATGCCATCCACATTGACCGTCATATTTCCCAGACAGCTACCGCCGTATACAAGCTGTGCTGAACTGCTGATAACGTTGCTGACGCTTATGTTAAGATCCTTACTGATGCTTCCGCCCTGCTCTACATTCAGAGATCTCGTAATGCTGCAGCCCGAAACTATGGCATCTACAGAACCATTTACCGTCACATTTGACAGCTCCAGAGCTTTTACATAGGCTGCATTACAGTTGTAAAGTTCTGCCTTTATATCACCTTTTACACCTGTGCTCAGATACATGCCATTTAATGTATCTGTTGTTGCCACAGCCTTCATTACAACGCTGGCAGAAGTGATACCGGAACAATTTGAAATTCCATATACCCTGCCGCTGGCGCCAGTGATATTCTCCATGTTCACAGTATACGTATATGTTCCTTCTTCCTCCGGCTGAGTCTGACTGAACGAAACCGAATTCATGCCACATGTTGTGTAACCGGCAGCGCAGTTCTTTATATCTATATCAGCCCTTCCGCCCAGCATACCGCCATACATTCCATATATGGTGTTGAACTTTGCTCCTGAGCCATCAATGCTGACATTTACATTTCCCTTTATATTTGTATTATTGGTGCCATACACAGACATCTCTGATCCAGACTGGCTTTTCAGCTTAAGGTCCAGATTTCCAAGGATAGTCGCACTTGACGCACCATATACACTGGCACTTCTTCCATCCTTTACGGCTGATATTCCGTCAAATGTAAGGCTCACGTCACCATCAACCTTTGCCCCCTGGGAAACTCCGTTCAGGCTGTCTACCTTGGAGTCAGTCACCTTGGCCGTCAGTGTCTTACTGAGCACAGCTCCATTCTGCACGAGATACACTGAATTGGCGCTGGCTCCTTTCATATTGAACACTGCATCGCCATTTATAGTGTATGCCTTTCCTGTGTAATATCCATCTGTAGCCAGTGTGACAAATGTGTTGCCGTCACAGCTATAATTGATATTCTCCGTGATGTCTCCATCTATGGTCGATGTGCTGAGACCATAGAGCGTCTTTATCTTAACTGACTTCTCCGTGTCTATCAGTACACCACCAGTACAATATGTCCTGAAAAGTCCATACAGACTTTCAACTGCCGCGTCGCCCTTCACACTGATAGTTACCGCAGTCATGTTCTCCGGAGTCTCAACAGTGCTCTCAAATGCTCCATATACAACAGGCAGTTCAGCACCGTCTATGGTTATGGAGATCGGCGAACTGCCATTACCATGATAGATTCCATATATATTGCCATATTGTATGTCCGTGCTTCCATCCAATGCGAAAGCTTCCTCGCCCTCATCAAGGATTCCATCCCTGTCTTTGTCATTGTAAATATTTAATAACTGCTCGCTGTCAGTGGAATTCGGCGACTGCTTTATGATTACCGAATTGCCGTTGAGCGTGACACCTGATGGTGTAGAGCCTGACGACTCATATACATACTCCAGCCCCTTTCCCGTATTCGCAGCTTCAGACTGTGTTCCGTCCGCCGCAAATGCCGTTATTCCCGATGCCATGCCAATAGCAGCAAGCACCGACAAGGCCGTTATACCTCCTCGTAGCCTTCTCTTTCTCATCAATTACCCTCCCTTAATTAATTGTTTCGCAGACCATTCCCGCTATAATTGTGCACTATAGCAGAAAAAGTCTTGCAAATATGTAGATTTTTGCCACTTTAACCATTTTACCATAGCAAAGTTGCAAATACTATCAACAAATTCACAAGACTTTTTTATGCATTTTTATATTTTCTGTTATAATTCCGCTATCTTCTCCTGTTGCCAAACAATAATACAAGTCTGAGCAACTGAAGTGATGCTGATACCATGGCTGCCACATATGTCATAGCTGCCGCTGTGAGTACACTTCTTGCACCCTTGAGTTCATCCGGATAGAGATACCCGCTGCCCTCCAGTATCGCCATGGCTCTTCTCGATGCATTGAACTCCACCGGAAGTGTCACAAACTGTAGGACAACAACCAGTGAGAACAATATGATTCCGAGTGTTATAAGGTAATCAACCCTCGGAATGAGAAGTCCTATAAGTATGAGCGGCCATGATATGGCTGAGCCTATATTTGCCGCTGGAATGATGGCTGACCTTATGGTGAGCGGTGCATATGCATTTGCATGCTGTATGGCATGTCCGCACTCATGGGCTGCCACGCCTATCGCTGCGATGGATCTGGAACCATACACGCTGTCCGACAGATTGAGCGTATGCTCCTTAGGATTGTAATTATCAGTCAGATCTCCTGAGATGTGATGTATTGACACATCCGTTATCCCCGCATTCCTGAGTATCATGTATGCGACCTGGTCCGCTGTGTAGCCTGACCGCGATCCCACCTTCTCATACTTCTTGTATGTGGTCTTGACTCTTGCCGACGCTATCATGCAGAGCACCACGCCTATGAGAACCAACAGATATGTTGGGTCAAAATAAAATCCATAATATGGCATATATATCACCTTTTCCTTTCATGTATCCCTGACGGGGGCTTTTGTTTTCCACTATCCTATAGTATATATTGCGCTTCGTCAACAGGTGTGGATGATTCTTCATATAAATTTCATTTTTGCCGGAACTAATTTTATACTTCGTTTTCCTGCCATTTTTCTTATGTCATTTACCTGCAGCTATCTGCCAAGCATCTCATTTACCTTATTCTGCACCTTGACATGATCATACCCTGCCTTCTTCAGCCTGTTCTTTCTGTCATCGCCATTTCCCCAGTCGCCGGCTATGACCTCTCTGGCTATCTCGTCAATAGATTTCTTCTGTGAGAATTTCACTATAGCGTTCACCTTCTCCTGAACTTTATCGTAATCATATCCCGCCGTTTTTAATCTCTTTTTTCGATCCTCGCCGTTCCCCCATCTGCCCGCTATGACTTCCTTCGCGATCACATCTATGCTTTTCTTTTTTCTATTCTTATAATTACTTTTCCCGCTATTGCTGTCAGAGCCTTTCCCTTTCGTTTTTCCCTTATCACTGCCAGTCTTTATCGCAGCACATTTTCTCCATGTCGCTTTGTCTATATAAGACTTGTTCAGGTCAAGATTTCCTTCATACCCCGGAAGCCGGCCTACAGAAGTGTATTGCCTGATAGAACAATCATACTGCCCCTCATTCCACGGATGCTCCTGATATCCAGTCTGCTCATAATCAGGATACTGAGCGACCCACAGCCTGTAGCCAAGATTTTTGACATTTTCCATGGCACTCTTCTGAATATATATCAGCGGTTTTACCCTAGTTTTTCTGTACACATAATCACACCACTCCTTGCACCATGCCCTGTCACTTCTGCCAAACTGTGGGTTGTTCTGCCCCTCCCAGTCAAGCACGAGTATGGCTTTGCCCACATATTTCTTACTGTATGCAAGGAAATACTCAGCCTCCCTGTGGGGATCGCCACCATTTGCATAGTGGAATGCCCCCAGAAGTTTTCCCACTTTAATCACCTGATCACAGTGCTTTGCAAAAAATCTGTTCTTGTAGTCCGTGCCCTCCGTCGCTTTCACTATCACAAAGTCACAAGGCACCTTGGTTATATCTATAGTATCCTGCCACGCTGATATATCTATACCATCCATGTAGCCCTTTAATGGGACCTTATTAGAAGCCATAAAATTGTCTCCTGAATTTCTTTGTCTGTATATAATATTCCAGACATTGAATCAGGAGACAATCTTAGGATCATTATTCCGAACTTATACTTATCTGTCTCGTATTACATGTACCACTGTCATGACGCCTTTATTCATGCCACTTTTCCTTATCTCCGCCCTTGTAAAACCGCTTGAATATCGATATCAGGTAGTCCCATCCCCGGGTACATATAATCGCAATGACAAATGCCCCGAAAAACGCAGCCACAGGATAATACCACACAAATGCTATGTGATAAAATGATAGTCCAACAAAAAGTCCCACCTCACACACAATGACACTGGTGATCAGAACCTGAAAAGAGGTAGGGATCTTCTTCAGCACTCCTACCTCTTTCGTAAATTCCGTTATTATCGATATCAAAGTGCAAAGAACCGCAACAACTACAAGATATACTGCGAATCTGTCCATGCGTATTCACCTCCTTGTCCATGATATAGTTTAATGTATTCCGGAAGGTGGTATGTGGTTATAAAATATTATTGTGTTCTTAAATCTCTTTTTAAATCCAACCTCGCGTTAATGCGAGGTGTTTTACGTTATATAGGAATCTCCAAAATGTATATATATCAAAATTACTTCTGTATGAAAATAGAATAATGTATTTAACCGGGCAGCCGAGGGGTGTTACACCATATCCGTTCGAGTCTTGGAAGGGAGTGGTGCCTTATGAGTACATATGAGGAATTCATGGTTATATTAACCGTTGCGATACTTATTGTGACAATTCTGAATCATAGAAAATAAGAAAAACACCTCAGCCGACTAAGCTATGAGGTGTTTCATCTTAAAATGGTTTTTGCCGGACGGATAGGACGTATCTATCGCTCGGCTGTCTTGTTAAGTATATTATACAATATTTTTGACGTTTGTCAAAAATAAAATTCTGAAGTGCAAGATCAAATGCCGCATGGGACTTACCAAATCGTCTGGCATGACTGACACTGATACAATTAGCATTTGTACATATAACTCTGTTCAGATATTCAAGCAAACCTGTCTTATCAAGATACAATTCACTATTCTTGTCCTTTGTAAAACTGTCATTACTTGGATTAAAATAAATGCCCATCTCATGCCCTCCTTGTTTATTTCAAATGTCTTATATATAATTCTCAGAATTCATTGATATAGGCCTTTTCTCTGAAATCGGGATATTAATTCAACCTCTTTCCGAGTTGCCATAAAGCTGTGCCCATCCTCAAGTGTTATATTTCCAAGTTCAATGTTCTTATCTATGCTACCCCTTATATCTGTTTTTATAAGGCTTTTCAACGATGCTATATTTTCTGGAGTGCGTAAGTATCTTTTTAAATGTGCTGTCAAGTATTTTATGTGTCAATCTATATTACTGCCTACTGTTTTTTCTTCCGATTGGTAGCCACACTTTAGCCCTAAATCAACCATAAGTCAATAGATTTTCACAAATGCGCGTATAAGGCAATTTTTCGCGAGATTATTTTAAAATTATAACTTTTTTTACTTTCTTCTCGCCATCAAAATATTCTACTACTATAGTTCTATCCATTTTAATCACCCCTTCCATTTGATATGTAAGGCAATTATAATACCGAATAAATATAAAACTAGTCTTGACAAAATAAAACAAAAGAGTTGCTGTAAAATCCCTTAGCAACTCCCGTTTTCCAACTAATGCTGAATATCAAAGCAATATTTCATATGTATGGCTGTCATCATCATAATATACAAGCATGCCAAATTTGTATTCATCAAAATTGATTTCAACCTTCAAAGAATTTAAAAATCAAAAAAATAGAGAGCCTTTAGATCTCTCTAAAAGCCCTCTAAATCGTTTAAATACTAGGTTTTTATTTAGAACTTACCAGCGTTAGCTGCTTCCTCTACGCTAACAGCTACAGCAACTGTAGCACCAACCATAGGGTTGTTACCCATACCGATAAGTCCCATCATCTCTACGTGTGCAGGAACTGATGATGAACCAGCGAACTGTGCATCACTGTGCATACGTCCGAGAGTATCTGTCATACCGTATGAAGCAGGACCTGCTGCCATGTTATCTGGGTGAAGTGTACGTCCTGTACCACCGCCTGATGCTACTGAGAAGTACTTCTTACCCTGCTCGATACACTCCTTCTTGTATGTACCTGCAACTGGATGCTGGAAACGTGTAGGGTTTGTTGAGTTACCTGTGATAGATACACCAACGTTCTCCTTGTGCATGATAGCGACACCTTCCTGAACATCATCAGCGCCGTAGCACTTAACTGTTGCACGGATACCATCTGAATATGCCTTCTCGTATACTACATTGAGCTCAGCCTTCTTGTAGTCATACTTTGTCTCAACATATGTAAATCCATTGATTCTTGAGATGATCTGAGCTGCATCCTTACCAAGACCGTTAAGGATAACTCTAAGAGGTTTTTTACGAACCTTGTTAGCCTTCTCAGCGATACCGATAGCACCCTCAGCTGCTGCAAATGACTCATGACCTGCTAAGAAACAGAAGCACTCTGTCTCCTCCTCAAGTAACATCTTACCAAGGTTACCATGTCCAAGACCAACCTTACGATGATCTGCAACAGAGCCTGGTATACAGAATGCCTGAAGACCCTCGCCGATAGCTGCTGCTGCGTCTGCTGCCTTTCTGCATCCCTTCTTGATTGCGATTGCTGCACCTACTGTATATGCCCAGCAAGCATTCTCAAAACAAATTGGCTGAATACCCTTTACCTGATTGTAAACGTCAAGTCCAGCGTCCTTTGTGATCTTCTCAGCTTCTTCGATTGAGCTGATTCCATAGCTGTTAAGTACAGCGTTTATCTGGTCTATTCTTCTTTCATATGATTCAAATAATGCCATTGTCTCGTTCTCCTTTCCTCTATTTCCGACTACTCTTTACGTGGATCGATGATCTTAACAGCGCCCTGCTCTGGCTTAACACGTCCGTATGAACCTGAAGCCTTCTCCCAAGCTGTGTTAGGGTCATCACCCTTCTTGATAAAGTCAGTCATCTTTCCAAGAGAAACGAACTGATATCCGATAACTTCGTCATCTGCATCAAGTGCTATTCCTGTTACATAGCCCTCTGCCATCTCAAGGTAACGAACACCCTTAGCCTTTGTTGCATACATTGTACCAACCTGTGAACGAAGACCCTTTCCAAGATCCTCAAGTCCGGCACCAACTGCAAGTCCGTCATCTGAGAATGCACTCTGTGTACGTCCGTATACGATCTGAAGGAATAACTCTCTCATTGCTGTATTGATAGCATCGCACACAAGGTCAGTGTTGAGAGCCTCAAGGATTGTCTTACCCTGAAGAATCTCAGCTGCCATAGCTGCTGAATGTGTCATACCTGAACATCCAATAGTCTCGACAAGAGCCTCCTCGATAACACCCTCTTTTACGTTAAGTGAAAGCTTGCAGGCACCCTGCTGTGGTGCACACCAGCCTACACCATGTGTAAAACCAGAGATGTCTTTGATTTCCTTTGAGTAAACCCACTTTCCTTCTTCTGGGATAGGAGCTGGCTCATGCTTTGCACCCTTTGCTACAGGGCACATGTTTTCAACTTCCTTAGTGTAAATCATTGTGAAACTCCTTTCAAAATATGAATTCTTAAAAGCGGTTCCGAATTCTCTAATTCAAACCATCAGTGGTATTTTCTCACAAAACAGTTATGAAGTCCATAGCTTATTGAAAATTTTTGTCGCATTTGCGTGTACTTTATCAAGTACAGCGCGCCTTATTGAGAAAGTTTTTAACAAGGCACAGTTGTCAGGGTTCATATGTCCGCTTATATCATTTGATCGTAACCATATTCACTTGAACATATGTATTTATCTGATATACAATACTTCTGTCAGGGCACATTCAACCCAGACATGCGCCGCTCCAGGCGCTGCTCAGATACATGATATAAAAAATAAAAACGGAGGTTTTCAACATGAGATTTATAGATATGCACCTTCACACCACCGCTTCCGACGGCTCCTGCACCCCATCAGAGGTGTGCCAGCTTGCCATTGACAGGAATCTTGCAGCGATCGCCATAACCGACCACGACACAGTGGATGGCGTAGCAGATGCAATCACATATGCAGATAACTGGAACAGCACTCTTCCTCCGATCCAGAACAGTGATTCCACCAACTGCTCTGGCTTTTCTGACAGCAGTGACCATCATATCGAGGTAGTTCCCGGCATAGAGATGTCCGCCATCTACAACGGTGTGGAGATCCACATTCTTGGCTTCTATATGGACTACAAGAACCCTGAGCTCATCTCCCGTCTTGCCGCCATCAAACAGGCCAGATACGACCGAAACGAGCAGATGTGTGAGAGATTCCGCGCCGACGGAATAGACATGACCATGGAGAAGCTGCAGCATGGTAATCCTGATACTGTCGTCACAAGAGCTCATTTTGCCAGAATTCTCATAGCCGAAGGCATATGCAGGGACATGAACCAGGCGTTCAAAAAGTATCTGGGCAAGAAATGCAAATATTACATTCCAACACCAGACATACCGGCCGCCGATGCCATAAGACTCATAAGAACCTACGGCAAGGCTGCCTTCATCGCCCATCCCCTCATATACGGATTTGGATATAAACAGATAGAGGACATGCTTGAAGAACTGAAGCCATATGGCCTTTCAGGGCTTGAGGTCTACCACTCCTCCAACAATGCCTATGAATCCGGAAGACTTAGGGAGATCGCCAGAAAACACGGGCTCCTCATATCAGGAGGTTCCGACTTCCACGGCGCAGCCAAACCCGACATATCCGTGGGAACCGGAAGGGGCGGCCTTCGGATCACGGAAGCTGTATTTCAGGATATAAAAAAAGCGGTCACTGTATAATGACCGCTTTTTTATTTACTCTGATGATACCTTTATTATATCTTTGACTTCTTATCCTTATCATCATCTGTGACTGTTGATGATCCCTGCTTCTCAAGCTCTGCAACAGCGCTCTTGTGCATCGGTATACGACAGTTCTTGTTGTTACCAAACTCTACGATGATAGTTGAATCATCAACCACATCAAGGATGGTTCCGTAGAAACCACTGGTTGTCATGATATTATCACCAGGCTCCATCTGTGAAAGCATCTGGTCTGTCTTGGCCTTCTGCTTCTTCTGTGGTCTGATCATCATGAAGTAAATGATTGCAGCAAATATGGCAATATATACAACAATAAACATAACTGATGAACCGCCACTGGCCTGTGTTCCTGTTGACGATGATAAAATTGTTGAAAGTGAATTCATTCTCTGGTCTCCTTTTTGATTACTCTTCTCCACCAGCAAGGCTCTCAAGCATCGATTTCTTATATGACTGATATCTTCCTTCTTCTATAGCCTCTCTGATGTCTTTCATCATATTATTATAAAAATACAAATTATGCAAGACGCAAAATCTCATACCGAGCATTTCATTTGCCTTGAGCAGGTGTCTGATGTACGCTCTGCTATAGTGCTGGCATGCAGGGCATCCGCAGCCCTCCTCTATAGGTCTGTCGTCTGTCTCAAATCTCGCATTCTTGAGATTCATCTTGCCATGCTTCGTGTACACATGGGCGTGTCGTCCATTTCTGGATGGATATACGCAATCGAAGAAATCAACACCTCTGTCGACCGCCTCAAGTATATTTGCAGGGGTTCCAACACCCATGAGGTATGTCGGTCTGTCCTCAGGCAGATACGGAACGGTCACATCGAGTATGTGGTACATCTGCTCTGCTGTCTCTCCTACTGCAAGTCCTCCTATGGCATATCCCGGAAGATCAAGCTCGCTGATTCTCTTGGCGTGATCTATTCTGATATCCTCGTATATGGCACCCTGATTGATTCCAAACAATAGCTGATTCTTGTTGATCGTATCCGGCAGACTGTTAAGTCTCTCCATCTCATTCTTACATCTGACAAGCCATCTGGCTGTTCTCGCAACAGAATTCTCCACGTACTGTCTGTCAGCCAGTGCAGGGGCACACTCGTCAAATGCCATGGCTATTGTAGATGCCAGATTCGACTGTATCTGCATGCTCTCCTCAGGTCCCATGAATATCTTGCGTCCATCGACATGGGAATTGAAGGTTACGCCCTCCTCCTTGATCTTCCTGAGTCCCGCCAGGGAGAATACCTGGAATCCGCCTGAATCAGTGAGTATCGGTCTGTCCCAGTACATAAACTTATGTAAACCGCCCATCTGCTTGACTATCTTATCCCCAGGTCTCACATGGAGATGATATGTATTTGACAGCTCGATCTGACATCCTATGTCCTTGAGATCCGTTGTTGCCACAGCTCCCTTTATGGCTGCTGCCGTTCCAACATTCATGAACAGAGGTGTCTGCACTGTTCCGTGAACAGTCTGAAATTCAGCTCTCTTTGCCCTTCCATCCTTACAAAGTATTTTGTACATTGTTATGTAAACCTTTCTTTTTCATTCTTCCGAATCTTACGCTATACTTTAGCGTACTCTTTATAATGCACCATTTAAAGTATATTTGCAAGCAAATTTACAATCCACAGGCATTTACCGCCGAACTTGACCGCATACCGGATGAATACGAGGACTTCCGATACAATGCAGGCAGATTACAATTTTGACAGCCACATATCTTACATACAAAACGGCACCTGTAATTTCACTTACAGGTGCCGTTATATCAATCTATAGGCTTTCAGTTCTGTTAGCTCCGTGCTAAATCACCACTGAATTATCTGACTTATCACTGCTTCTCCTTCAGCGTAGCTGTAGCAGTCTGCTTCTCGTAGTTACCATTGTTGTTTCTGTAGTATACGATAGTTACCTTATCGCCAGGATTGCAGGCCACGATCTTGTCGTGGAATGTCTCCATATCTGCTATGTCCTCACCGTCAAGGCTGCAAATGATATCTCCTGACTGGAGTCCACACTCCTCTGCTGCTGAACCCTGCTCAACTGATGAGATATATACACCCTCAGGCATGTTCAGGAGCTGTGCGTACTGGCTTGTGATGGTCTGGGCAGATATACCGAGGTAAGCCTGTCCTGATGTTGTTCCATCATTTGACACATTCTTGCCTGCTATCAGGTCATTGATTATATCCTGTACATCTGATATAGGAAGTGCATAGCCCATACCCTCAACGCTTGTATCTGAATACTTGGCTGTGTTGATACCGATCAGCTCGCCCTGCATGTTGACAAGGGCACCACCACTGTTACCAGGGTTGATGGCTGCATCTGTCTGAAGTACCTTTACTGTCTCATCTGAAGCACTTATCTCTCTGTTAAGTGCGCTTATATATCCAACTGTAACTGACTGTCCATATCCAAGTGCATTTCCGATTGCCACGCACGGATCACCCACTGCAAGATCATCCGATGAACCTACCTGAATCTCCTTTATCTCATTCAAAGTGTCATCCGATATGTCCGAAAGCTTAACTGTGACAACTGCTATATCATTGTTCTCAACGTATCCCTTTACCACCGCATCTGCACTCTTGTCATCGACAAATGTAACTGACAGTGACTTAGCATTCTGTACCACATGATAATTAGTTGCAAGATACAGGTACTGGTCATCCTTGCCGATGATGATACCTGAACCGGCTCCTGTTGACTCCTGCTGATATGAATTGAACCAGTAATCATATGTTGTTACGTATGTTCCTGTGATCGATACGATGGAAGGCATAACCTTCTTGGCAACCGTTGACACATCGTACACTGTACTTGTCGTGTCTGATGATGCCTGCTTGAGCTGTGGTGCATTGTTCTCTGTTGAACCCTCAGCACTCTGCTCTATTGTGGTCTGCGAATCTTTGCCGAGAAGCTTATCCGATCCATATCTGACCCCCTGGAATACAACGCCTGCCACAAGTCCGAATACAACAGCCGCTGCAACCACACCTGCTGCCTTCTTGCCAAATCCGCTCTTCCTGTTCTTTGGCTTCTTATCTTTTGCCTTCTTCTGTCTCATATTGTTATCTGAAGGCTTTCCTGTTCCAATATTGTTCATTGGATTGCCTGCCTGATTCTGATAACCCTGATTCATTCTCTGGCTGTCATACCATGCTTCCATGCCATTTACATTTCTCTGAAAACCTGAATATGAAGCGTTCTGTGTACCGACTGTTTGAGCATTCTGCGGTGAACTCTGTGCGCCGGCAGTCTGAGCGTTCTGTGCTGAGCCATGTACACCGGCTGTCTGATTGTTCTGCGCTGACTGTGCGCCCTGAACATTCTGTGTCTGCTGTGAAGCATTTGTTGAAGGTCTGTCAAATCTTGAATCTCCTCTATTGTTCATATAGCTGTAATGATACAGACCATCCTGCTGTGGTGCCTGACCACTATTTCCATTCATCTGGTTCTTGTTTTCCTGTTCCATCTCTATCATCCTTTCGCATCTTTATTATCTTAATTCCTGTAATCGGTACCTTTCTCTTTCTTACAGTTGTTACTATACGCAGTAAATGTGTCATATTTGTGTCTTTATTGTTTTAATTCTGTGCACAAATGTTATATACTAGTCAGGTACGATCTCAAATAACCCTTATGGAGGATAATATATGTTTAGAGTATGGGGAAAACTTATAAAAGATAACCACCTCATGAAGGATACCGTGATATGCATATCCGACTACGAGATGACGCGTACCCACAAGGTATACAAGGCCCTTGAGGATATGTGCTACGAGTTTGACCTGGCAAAGCCGGTGTGGCTTAAGAAGAATAAGGATGAGTTTATCCACCACGCCAGAACCAGATTCACAGCGGATAACTTTGTGGAGGATATAGATTTTGACTACCTTGATTTTCAGGTAATAGAGGAGGAATACTAGATGTTTTCTGTCTCTTCAGTGAGCAAAAGCTACGGCAAAAATAAAGTTCTGACAGATGTGTCACTGTCCGTATCCCCGGGTGAATGCATCGCCCTTCTGGGAATCAACGGATCGGGTAAATCCACCCTGCTGGGAATACTATCCAGAAACATAAAGCCAGACTCAGGGTGCTTCGGTTTCGACTGTCAGGCAAATGCTGCTCTGCTCCCACAGGACAATCCACTCATACCGGAACTCACAGCCATTGACAACATCAGACTGTGGCACCCCGGAAGCAGGAAAACAGTCATGAACTCCCACAATATGAGCATATGTCAGTCTCTCGGTGTGGATTCATTTCTGGACAAACGTGTCTCAAAGCTCTCCGGTGGAATGAAGAAGAGGCTAAGCCTTGCCATCACGATGATGTCTGACCCGGATCTGCTTCTTCTCGATGAACCTCTGGCCTCGCTTGATCTTCTATGCAAGAATGGGATACTGAGCTATCTCCAGAATTACATATCACATGGAGGAAGTGTCATCATCGCCACACATGAGACATCTGCGCTGGATATATGCAACAAGATATACACACTGAAAAATGGACACATCCAACTGGCCATAGACAGAAATATCTCACCCGGATACACCTCACCTGAAACCTACATCAATCTGATCAGATCATAGCTTTATCTAAAGGAGTTTTATGTTTTACCGACTTATACGAACTGATTTGAAAAGAATAGCTCATTATGGAATATACATGGTAGTCGCAGCATTTGTCATGATGACGGTTTTCCTGTGTCTTGCGTTAAACGCGAACTCTTTTATCTACTCTGATGACCGCTCCGAACCACTTTCAATCGGAATCGTGATGAGTGCAGATTCAAAAACCGCACAGATGGCATACAACACGATATCTGATATGGACAGCTACCACTCATCATGTGTATTCACAGAATTTTCAGACAAGGATACAGCCCTTTCAAGGCTCTCTGACGGAGACCTGTTCGCTGTGATCTACGTCCCTGACAATATCATAAGCGACATCATGGACGGAACGAACACACCTGTCGAGGTATACTATTCTGACAACCGGTCCATCGATACATTTGTGCTGAATGACCTCTTCCGCTCCACATCCTCCATGCTTGGCATATCCCAGGCGGCCATATATTCGGTTCAGGCGATAGGAAGGAACATGGAGCTTCCCGAGGATATTCAGGACACGCTCAGCAACGATGTAAATGCCATGTTCATGACTAAGGTTCTTGACAGGACTGCCAACTTCACCGTCGACAAGATAAATGCAACCAGAGCAGCAAATACCACCGACTTCTACACAAGTGCGGCGGTTCTTCTCATGATGATGCTGTGCAGCGTTGTTTTCTTCCCATTCCTGCTCGACCTCCCAGCCTCTTACATAACAAAGCTCAGGTCACAGGGAATTGGCAAAGTCAGACGCAATGTCAGCAATTTCATATCCATGTTCATATGGCTGTATATCCTTTATATAACTGTATACATGGCTCTCGCCCTGGCATCACTGTTTATCGATGAACTGCATGTAAATATCCACATGAGCGGGATACTGTTCGGAATCGTCATAGCTACATGTGTCGCGGTATATACGCTGCTCATAAGTCTGGTTCCCGCAGGGATACACGGCTGCACACTGCTTCTCACTGTGGTCACTGTCATACTGGCCTATGTGAGCGGCTTATTCATACCGGAAGCCATGCTTCCAAACTTTGCAAAGTATATATGCCATGGATCGCTGCTCAATAAGCTTGTGCAGACACTGTGCATATATTTATCATAAATTTACGGAGATACATCTATGAACCATATAAGACAGATAAACTTACTTATAAAGAGAATACTGTGCCGTCCCGCCATGATCGCCGTTCTGCTGGTCATCCCCGCTGTGCTGATCGCTGTGAGCTTTCTGCCAGCCAGAAAGCAAAGCACCGAGATCGTGTCCGGCGTGTATATTGAAAGTTCTGACGAACACACGGATGCTTTCCTGTCGTATCTCACATCGACATCCACGGGATTTACCTTCAGGCACTATGAATCCCTGAAAGACATGAAGGATGATGTAGCATCCGGCAGGATCGACTCCGCGTACATGGTTCCTGATGGTTTCAGTGAATCAATGATCCACTCTGACGGGAAACGCCACATAACCGTGTATACAACCGATGGAAGTTCATTCCAGTCTGTGTCCGAAGAATCCGTGTATGCCGCCCTCCTGTATGCATATGCGGCAGACATGTCTGTATGTATGCTCCAGGATCGTTATCTGGCAAATGTCCCATACGACGAGACCCAGATGGCAGAATACATCAGTGATAGATTTAAGGGATATATCGAAAATGAGGACATTTTCACCATCGAGAGCGGACTCACCGGAAAATACACGGCATCGACAGATATTGCGCCAAACAATTTTCCTGTGGAAATATTGGTTTACATAACTTTGTTCGTATGTTCTCTCCTGGGACTTCAGAACTATCTCCGAGATCTGGACTGTGGGGCTTACTCTATCCTCTCCTCCAGAAAAAAAGCCGGATTCTGTGTAAAAAATATAGCAGCGGGAATTATTCCCGCTGCCGTTATCAGCTTTATATCCTTGATCATATATTCCGGCACCAATGGCTGTCTCAATGTCCTGCTGCATATCGCCGCAGTGTCAGTCATCAGCCTTGCTGCTGCACTCATATTCAGAGTGATATTCAGGCGCTATAAGATATTTACTATAGCTCTGCCATTCATCATCATCTGTACTCTTCTCCTGAGTCTTCTATCAATGCTCTCGCAGATGTAGACTCTGTGATCTGCTTTACCAGACATCCATAGCTGTCAGCCGGCACCGCCACATTGAAGCACACATCTGCAGTGTAATCCGTACTGTCTATCAGTGCATCACTGTTGCTGAGAAGATATTGTACCTTACCCGAATCGTTGTAGTTCGTGGTTATCTTCACCAGCTTCATAAGCTGCATCTTATGTATACCCGCATCAGACAGTGCAAGCTTGGCTGCCTCGGTGTATGCTCTCACAAGACCACCTGTTCCGAGCAGTGTTCCACCAAAATACCTTGTGACCACTATACATATATTAACCACCGCATTCCCCGTGATAACCTCCAGGATGGGTTTTCCAGCCGTTCCCTGCGGTTCTCCGTCATCAGAGAATCTTAGCAATGTATTCTCGCTGCCTATGGCAAATGCATAGCAGTTGTGCCGTGCATCATAGTGCTGCTTCCTGATCTTCTCGACAAAGGCATATGCCTCTTCCTCCGAGGACACAGGGACTGCATAGCCGATGAATCGTGATTTCTTCTCGACTATCTCGTCCTGCCCCTCCTGTAATATCGTGTTGTATGTCTCTATCATCGCTTCTCCGAATTGCTGGTGAGCAGCTTGCCCAGCTCATCCATAAATGTATTCACATCCTTGAACTCTCTGTACACTGATGCAAATCTTACATAGGCTACCTGATCAAGATCCTTGATCTTATCCATGACTATCTCACCTATGGTCGTGCTCTCTATCTCTCTCACTTCCATGTTGAAGATGGTGTTCTCTATGTCATCTATGCACTTTGTGACTGCTTCCGCTGAAACCGGACGCTTATGGCATGACTTTATGACACCTGACTCTATCTTGGAACGGTCATAAGTCTCTCTGTTCTTGTCCTTCTTGATGACTATGAGAGGTATGGTCTCCACCTTCTCATATGTGGTAAATCTCTTACCACAGGCGTCACACTGTCTTCTTCTTCTGATCGCACTTCCATCCTCCGCTGGTCTGGAATCGATAACCTTTGTATCATCTGCTGAGCAAAATGGGCATCTCATATAATTTTCTCCTTACGATATTATAGTGCAGACGCATTAGAGGCGCTCCGCGCGGCGTCCGCGTCATCGCAAGAAATCTCCCACCTTCGAAGGGACCTTCTTACGATATTATCTTTACTGGGCACTTGGCCTTACATGCACCACAATTTGTACACTTCTCCGGATCTATGTGAGCAAGGTTTCTGTCTATCGTGATGGCTCCAGCCTCACAGTTCCTTGCACACAGTGTACATCCGATACATCCTGCGCTGCAGGCTGCCTTGACCTGAAGACCCTTGTCATGGGAATTACATCTGACAAGTCTCTCTGCATCATATGGAACCAGCTCTATCAAGTGTCTCGGGCACTCTGTGACACATTTGCCGCATGCCTTACACTTCTCCTTATTAATTACCGCAATTCCATCTATAATGTCAATAGCCCCGAACTCACATACTGCCTTACATGAGCCATAACCTGTACATCCATATGTACATGCCTTAGGACCGCTGTTTGGATTGTTCTGTGCCAGCTTACAGTCCCTTGGTCCAACATACTCGTATACATCCTTCGCCTTCTCGCAGTCTCCTGCACACTTGACAAATGCCACATACCTTGTATTTTCAGCGTTTTCCACGCCCATGACCTCACTGATCTTCGCTGCCACTGCCTCGCCTCCAACAGGACACGCTGATGGCGGCATCTCACCTTTGGCGATGGCCGCTGCCAGTCCGTCACATCCCGGATAACCACATCCACCGCAGTTATTTCCCGGAAGGAGCTCTCTTACTGCTATTTCTTTCTCATCTACTTCTACCTTAAATTTCTCTCCTGCGACACCCAGAAGGATACCTATCACAATACCTACGCCTGCGACGACTGCCACAGCTATCAATATTCCTGTCATATCCGCACCCTCCTTATATCAATCCTGAGAAACCGAAGAACGCAATCGCCATAAGACCTGATGTGATGAGAACTATAGGGGTTCCCTTGAACGCCTCAGGTATAGGGCTGTGCTCAAGTCTCTCTCTGATTCCTGCAAGTATCACTATGGCTATAGTAAATCCGACTGCAGAGCCACATCCGTTGATGGTACTCTCAAGTATACCGTAACCGCTCTGTACATTTGAGAGAGCGATACCAAGCACGGCACAGTTGGTCGTGATCAGTGGAAGATAAACTCCAAGTGATTCATACAATGACTTGACCTTCTTCTTGAGGAACATCTCAACAAACTGTACAAGTGCTGCGATCACAAGGATGAACACTATGGTGTTGAGGTACTCAAGTCCGAATCTTCTCAGTATGCCGTAATACACAACGCTGGTGACAAATGAAGCTATGGTCATGACGAACACAACCGCTGCTCCCATTCCGGTTGCTGTGTTGACACTCTTGGACACTCCAAGGAAAGGACACAGTCCGAGGAACTGGCTGAGGATAACATTATTTACAAGTGCCGCTCCGATGGCTAACAATAAAATATTCATTATCTCTTACCTCCCTTTCCTTTTTTCTTCTTTATATGAGCCATTGTCTCCTTGAGCTTTATGTCGGAATCTGCTGGCTCGTTCTCTGCAGAGTGTTCTGGCTGCTCTGCTTCCATCGGCTGATCCGTTGATGGCTGCTCTGCTGCCACTTTGTCTGCTACTTCCTGTTCTGCTGCTGGCTGCTCTGTTGACTTCTCATTCTGGAGATTGTCCTGACTGTCTGACTGAGTCTCTGTAACAGTCTGCTGCTCCTCATCTGGCATCTTTTCCTGCTGAACTTCCTCAGCATGCTCCTTAAGCATCTTTCCTGTCGCATTCGGAACAAGCTTTATGTCGGCGAGGACTGACTCTCTGGTCGGTGCATATGGGCTGAGTCTTGGCTCATCCTTCTTCGCCTCATCTGGCTTGTCAGCCTCTGGCGCTGTATTCTTTGCTGCATCCTTATCTGCCGCTGCAGGTGTCTCTTCCTGCTTCTTAACCTGTTTTGCATCCGCTGAAGGTTTCGCCGGAGCCTCTGCTGCCTTTACAGGAGCCGGATTCTCTGAAACCAGCTTGCCACAACATGCTGCATTGATACAGCCTGCACATGAGTCCGGTCTGCATGCTGCCGGGATCTCCTCTCCATTTGCCAGTGCCTCGGCTGCCTTCTTTGCATTTCTCTTGTTGATAAATGCTATGATGAATGCAAGCACGAAGAATGCACCAGGTGCAAGTACGAATATTGTTATAGGTGTGTACAGGCTGAGTGCATTGCCTATACCCTTTATAATTCCCGATGAGTTCTGAAGTAAGTTGCCATCTCCAAGTATCTGGAATCCAAATACACAGCCCTTTCCGACAAGCTCTCTGAACATTCCTATAAGTGTAAGGCCAACTGTAAATCCAAGGCCCATTCCAAGTCCATCAAATATAGATGGAAGTACCTTGTTCTTGGAAGCATATGCCTCGGCACGACCAAGGATGATACAGTTTACAACTATAAGTGGTATATACAGTCCAAGGCTGCTGTTGAGTGATGGCAGGTATGCCTGCAGCAGAAACTGTATGATAGTAACAAACGAAGCTATGATAACTATAAATGATGGTATTCTGACCTTATCAGGTATAACCTTTCTGAGTGCTGAGATCATGAAGTTGCTGAGCACCAGGATACATGTGGTCGTAAGTCCCATTCCTGCGCCATTGATGGCTGATGATGTAACCGCAAGTGTCGGACACATTCCAAGCATCTGTACGAAGGTCGGGTTCTCTTTCACAATACCATTATATAAACGCTCTGTACATTTTCCCATTACTTGTCACCTCCGTTCGACGCTGCAGATGAATCAGCAGCACCGCCATTTATGGACTTCACATACTCAAGTCCCGCATTCACCGCATTGGTAACCGCATTTGTTGTGATGGTAGCTCCTGATAGGGCATCTATCTCCTCGTCCACTGTTGCACCTGACTTGGTGTACTGGAACTTATCGACCTTCTTGCCTGCAAACTGTGACTTGAAGCTGTCTGTGTCAGCCTCCATACCAAGTCCTGCAGTCTCTGAGAGTGACAGGAATGAAATTCCATTTGTCGTTCCATCCGCTCTGACTCCCATGGCAAGCTGAAGGTCTCCACTATACGCCTCATGTGATGTGACAGTCACAACATATCCAAGTGCTGAACCATCGCTGCCCTTTGCTTCCACGATCTCATCTATATCTGCGTTATATCCGGCATCTGACAGGATCTTTGCAGCCGCATCGGCATCAAAGTCAGCATAGCTGTCAAACGAATCCGCATCATCGAATACCGCCTTATATGCCTCTTCCTTTGCTTTCTGCTCTGTAACTGCTATAGGATCCTTTGTGATCTTATATACATAAGCCAGTGCAAATCCTGCTATGACTGTGATTATCATGATTGCTATAGTTGCTATAACAATCGACTTTGTATCCATCTTGGACTTTGTTCCGGCTGTGTCACCCTGGGCTGCAAGCTCTGCGCCCTCTCCGAAGCTCTTCGGCTGTGTCCATCTCTCAATGAGTGGCACAAGCAGGTTGGAGAATATGATCGCATATGATACGCCCTCTGCTGATCCTCCGTATATTCTGAAACAGAATGTGAGTATACCAAGTATCACACCGAACAAGGCCTTACCCGCAGGTGTGATAGGTGATGTAACATAGTCAGTTGCCATAAAGAATGCTCCAAGCATCAGACCACCACCGCACAGGTGTGCTGCGAGGAATGTAAGATCAAAACCTCTACCCGATGCAACCGCATATATCATAATGAGCACCGCAAATGTTCCTATATATGTAAATGGAATAACCGGCTTTATAACTCTTCTGATCAGAAGATAAGCCGCACCAACAAGTAAACATACAACTGATGTCTCACCTATGGTTCCCGGTATATTTCCAAGAAACATATTGAGTACATTGACATTTGCCAGATCCCCTGTGTTCTTGAGCACTGCAAGAGGTGTAGCAGTTGTCACACCATCATACGAGAATGATGTCATTCTTCCTGCAAATGATATGAGAAGGAAACATCTTGCGCCCAGCGCTGGATTCATGAAGTTGAATCCCAGTCCTCCAAAGAGCTGTTTAACTATTATAATGGCAAATGCACTTCCGAGTATCGCCATCCACACCGGTACATCCGGTGAGAGGTTCAGTGCAAGAAGAAGTCCTGTTACAACTGCACTGAGATCGCTTATGGTTACTTTTCTGTTCATCATCTTCTGGTACAGCCACTCAAACAGCACGCATGAGACCACGCATGTGAGTATAAGTATCATAGCGTTCAGCTCGAAGTTGATGATTCCAAATACGGTTGCCGGAAGCAAAGCAATGATCACATCCAGCATAATGCTCTGTGTACTTCGTTTATCTCTGACATGTGGAGATGACGAAATCTTAAATGTATTATCCAATATGTACACCTCCTACTTCTTTTTATTCGCAATGATGGATTTTCTTGTTCCCGCAATGGTCTGTGTCAGATGTCTCTTCGCCGGACACACATACGAACAGCATCCACACTCACAACACTCCATTCCGTTGTGAGCCAGGAATCCCTCTGTATCCCCATGCTCAGCCAGTGAAGCAAGCATCGAAGGAACAATACGTCCCGGACACACATCAACACAGCGTCCGCATCTGATACAGTTGCTCGGTTCAAGGTCTGCCACCTCGTCATGTGTCATACACAGCAGTGCCGACACTCCCTTGGTTGCAGGAACATCCAATGAGAAAAGTGCCTTTCCCATCATAGGACCGCCTGAGATCACCTTCTCAGGAACCACACCATCCTTAAATCCACCCGCAGCCTCTATAAGCTCCTGACAGTTTGTTCCTATCCTCACCATAAGATTGCATGGATTCTCTATGGCATCACCTGTTATGGTGACTATCCTTGTGTAGAGTGGTCTTCCCTCTATAACTGCCTCATATATGGACACGATGGTATCAACATTGTGAACTATACATCCAGCATCCGCTGGAAGCATCTTGGAGTTGACATATCTTCCAGTGTTAGCATATATGAGCTGACGCTCGGCACCCTGAGGGTACTTGGTCTTCATCACATGGACTTCGATCTTGTCATTGTCCTTTACCTTATCCCTGAGAAGTTCTATTGCCTCTGGCTTATTATCCTCTATGGCGATGATTCCCTTTGCATGATCAAACAGATTGATACATATCTCAAGTCCCAGTATCAGCTTGTCCGGTTCCTCCATCATCCTTCTGTAATCCGAAGTAAGATATGGCTCACACTCTGCACCATTTACTATTATGTAGTCGATCGCATCCTCGTTCTTCGGGGACAGCTTGACATTTGCAGGGAAACCGGCGCCGCCCATTCCTACTATTCCGGCCTCCTTTATGATCTCCTTCACATCCTCTCTATACAGAGTGGACAGATCTTTTACATTTGCTGCAAAGTCGATCTCCTCAAACAGGCCATCATTCTCTACAACTATTGATTCAACCTTTGATCCACCAGGCACATATCTCGGCTCGATCGCCTTGACCTTTCCCGATATGGATGAATGTATATTCGCTGACACGAAGCCACTGGTCTCCGCAATCTTCTGACCAACCAGGACTCTGTCGCCCTTCTTCACTATAGGTGTGGCCGGTGCCCCTATATGCTGACTCAGCGGGTACACACAGTCACCTTTTGGAAGGTATTCTCTGACAGGCTTTTCCATTGACAATTCTTTGCCTTCATATGGATGAATTCCGCCCAGGAATGTTAACAAACCCATGTTCTACCTCTTTTCCTTATATATTTTTATTAAAAAAATCTCCCTATATAATAACGCTTTAAGCCCTCAAAAACAACCTAAATGGGGATATATTATCATTTTAAAATATGGAAATTCTTCTGCTTATCCGCATAAAAAACGATCACATATAAGATATAGACACTTATGTCTTTTCTGTATCTTACATGTGATCATTTATAAATTCATTCGGATATCATTCTAATATTCTATGGACGGAAGCTTTCTGACAAGCACAGCCCCCGCCAGGCCTATGCACACACCGGCTATAGTTCCCGATATGCACAGCACCGGCATATACAACATGATATTGCCACTCTTCATGAGAAGTGCTGCCATTGCTATTTGCCCTGCGTTGTGGCTCACTCCGCCTAGTATGCTCGTTCCAAGGAGACCAAACAGATCCTTTTTCCTGCAAAGCGTCATGACCAGAAGTGACAACACCGCTCCCGCCATGCTGTATACCATAACCGTCATATTGCCAAACAACAGCGATGACAGCACCACTCTCACCAGTGACACTATCCACGCATCTGATATCCTCAGCCTGTACATGACAACTATGGTGACCATATTTGCAAGTCCCAGCTTGATTCCCGGAACAGATATATTCACCGGGATCATGGATTCAAGATAGGAAAATACCATGGCTATGGCCACGAACATACCTGTGTATGTGATCCTTTTTGTACTCCAGCCATGCATTCTATCCACCGCCGTCTCTGAACTTTTCTGATCATTTTTATCTCTACTGCACATCTATATCTCTTTCCCTGCCACCTTGTATCTCTATGACAAGCTTGTGCGGAAGACAGGCTATAGTCTCTCCTCTCCTGCTCTTCCAGCCCATATTCACGCACACCTTATCCGGGCAGTCCGCATCACCGACACTGATCTTCCCAGATTCAACCACAACAGTGTTGCTGCCCCTGTCCGTGTTGAACTCATAGGTATCGTCGACTGTCATGTCTATGGTCTGCACCAGTTTGTCATCTATATACACATCCGCGGTATTGCCCGTCGGAAGCACAAGCCGCATGACAAGCCAGCATATAATTCCCGCTACTAAAAGGACTACACACAATATCAGATCTTTTTTTCTAAACCATCCCGCCATATCTTCACATCACTCTGCCAATTTATAGTCTTCTGCCGTTATGGTGAATCGGTCCTTCAGGCCTTCACTGACATACACATTCTTATCCTCATCTATGATGACGGCCTCCGCACCATACTCCTGAATGGTCTTCATAGCCTTATCCTTATCCATCAGCATACACAGTGTGGACAAGGCGTCACTGGTCAGTCCGTTATCACACACTACCGTGGCCGCTATAGTGCCATTCCATGCCGGATATCCTGTCCGGGGATCAAGTATGTGGTGGTATCTCCTGCCATCCTGCTCAAAATACTTTTCATAATCTCCCGATGTGGATACAAATGCCGTCTCCCCATCGCCAAAGCCTATGACACCCATGGTCGTTCCCTCTCCAGCTCTCGGATCCTTGACACCGACCTTCCAGGCTGTACCATCAGGCTTGCTTCCGTACACGACTATACTTCCGCCCAGAGCCACACATGCACCGGCCGCATCAGTACCCTTGAGATACTCTGCTGCCATGTCGCAGCCATATCCCTTGCCGACTGCTCCCAGATCAAGCATCATACCAGGCTCTGATATCCTTAACGTATCGCCATCCACACTTACCTTTGACACATCCACCAGCCTCAGTGCACTGTCTATATCCGCCTGTGATGGAATCTCTGTCCTGCCATCTTCTATCCCCCACACATCCGCCAAAGGCCGTATGGTGATATCCAACAGATCGTCATGAGCCCTCGATATGTCAAGCGTCTGCTTCAGCACACCCGCAAACTCACTGCTCACCGTGATATCCTCATCAGGCTTATATGTGGTGTTCACCCTGTATATCTCAGAGTCCGCTGAGCGCCATGACAGCACATCCTTGTCCAGGCTGTCTATGAGCTTCAGCATCCCGTCTATATTCTCACTGCCATGGCTTCCATACACTGTAAATGACGCAGCCGTTCCCATGGTGATCGTGTTCCTTGTATATTCACTTTCACCTGACCGTCTCACGCCTGATATGATGACCATAGCAATCACAGCCACCATGACAACCACTACGGCTGCTATCCTGTACCATTTCTTCATGGTCTGCCTACCTCTGTGTTATTTCAGATATTCATCGTGAACCTGTTCTCTCAGCGAATATCTGAAGGATTTCTCGTACTCCACATTCTCATTGATGCTGTGGTTTACCTCCTCGAAGAAGCTCTGGTTGATGATATCCATGGAGTAGAATATCGGGTAGTTACTGTTCTTCTCCCACATCATAACTCCACCATCCACGGATTCCTTACCGTACTCCTCCTCGTAGCGCTTCTTGCAGTCTCCACTGCACAGATATACATGACACAAACCGTTGAGGGTCTTCTTCAGCATATCCGTTCTGAGTATATATCCATCACAGTCTATCGCCCAGTCCGGTATCTCATCCGGCTTCACTATGACTATGATAGGCATATATCTGTCAGGGCTCTCAACAATCGCATTCAGCTTGTCATAGCTGATCTCCTCAGGGCTTGATCCCTCCTCCATGACTATCCCGGCGTCTACAAAGCCAACCTGATTGAACATATCCTTCATGAACTTTGGCCTGCTGTATCTTCTCTCCTTGACGTTGATGGTCTCACATATGTTCTCCACATTCACATCATATATATCCCCGGCACTCACCATATCCACTGTCACATGCCATATAACACCAGCCTCTGAATTGCTTATGTGCTGGAAATCCATATGAAACTCACCGGCCTCATATGTTATATATACCTTATATCCTATGGTGGAATAATCCACACTCGTGAGTTCCTCGGGCATCTGTGGGAACACCATACTGATGTGCTCTCTGACCCATTTGTATATGATCTCACACGCCTTGTCATAACCCGCCGCAGGTATTCCTACCCTGTGGCTGTACACAACATTCGGAACCATAGGCTTTATCTCAGTCTTCACCTCTGGTCTGACCGCTGGAACGAACTGCTCCTTGTCAAGCAGCCTTGATATATACTCGTTGTGGACTATCTCCTTGTTGATCAGATAAATAACTCTGTCAGGAGTCAGCTCCTTGTGATACTTCTTGTTGAGCAGTATCTCAACCAGTTCGCGCTTGCTCACAGTGTGGAACTGCGCCACGATATCCGGATTGTTGTCCAGATATTCCCTGAGCTCAGGCTTAAGCGGATCCTGCGTGATCCTGAGCCTGTATTTGCTTCTTATGGCATTCTCCCAGTTCTTCTCCTTGTACTGTGAGTCGTGAATACTGTTGAAAATCTGCATGATAGACCAGTCGCACAGCTCCAGATTGGCTATGATACTGTTCATAACTCTGGACAGATCCTCATGTCCAGTCCACAGATCGGTCTCCTTGGAATCAGAACCCAGCTTATACTTATATCTCATCTCATGCTCTATCTCATGCCAACCCTCGAAGAGCACCGTCCTGAGCTGTACCTCAAATGTCTGGTCAAATGGCTTGTTCCACACACTTGCAGGTATGTTTCGCAGATATTTGCTCGGTATCCTGAACACACCGTTACATTTCTGTGCCTCAAATTTGTTCTCCTCATTCTTCGTCTTGGACCAATTGTCCAGAAGAAACGTCTCCTCAAGTATCTTCTCACATATATCCATGTCCTCCAGATAGAACAGGTTGATTCGTATACCTATGATATCCTGAATCTTTCTTCCACCTTCCTGCATGGAGTATTTACCAGTCTCCAGCTTGTGCAGAAGTGACGATTCTGACTTGATTCTCGATGTACTGTTAAAATATATTCCCGCATTGTTCAGCTTCGTGACAAGAGTGTTGAGCAGACTCATCTTCACATTGTTGATCTCCTCTATCTCCTGTTCCTGAAGAAGCTTCTCGTCACTATTATAGTCATAGATGCTATAATCCATTCCATCATTCCTTTTCTGTAATTATATATCAATCCGCCCTGCGGCGTCTTTCCTATATCCACGCATATCTTTATCTAGTATATCACAATAATTGTGTATTTTGCTTAAAATAATATGAACATTTTATTAAAAACAGTGCAATTCCACCCTTATAGTATAAAATCCACTCCATTTTCTTGCGAAAGTAAAGTCTTGTATATATAATTAAAAGGCTAGAACACAAATGAGAGGTTAAATTATGATTTTAGACTGTCAGAACATCTGCAAAGCATTTGGCACAGATGTTATATTGGACAATATTTCTTTTCATCTTGAGGAAAAGGAGAAAATGGCTATAGTCGGCATAAACGGCGCCGGCAAGACCACTCTTCTCAAGATAATAATGGGTGAGGAAAGTGCTGACTCCGGTCAGGTCATAGTGTCAAAGGACAGGACCATCGGCTATCTGTCCCAGTATCAGGAGAGCAATTACAACACTACTGTCCGCGGTGTCATGATGGATGCACTAAAGCCTATCCTTGAGCTTCAGGACAGGATGCGCGAACTGGAACACACCATGGCTGAACAGACCGGTGAGGAGCTCGAGAGATCTCTGGAGCTCTACAACCGCTACACCCACGAATTCGAATATAAGAACGGCTATAGCTGTGAGAGCGAGGCAAATGGAGTTCTCAAAGGACTAGGTTTCTCCAAGGAGGATTATGACCGCCACACGGACTCTCTGTCCGGTGGCCAGAGGACAAGACTTGCACTCGGCAGACTCCTCATGGTGAAGCCGGATATCATCATCCTCGATGAGCCGACAAACCATCTGGACATGGAATCCATCTCATGGCTTGAGGGCTTCCTGTCATCCTACCAGGGAAGCGTCATCATCGTCTCCCACGACCGTTATTTCCTCGACAAGATCGTGACCAAGATAGTCGAGCTCGACAATGGCCACAGCCAGGTATACAATGGCAACTACACCTACTTCGCACAAAAGCGTGCAGAGATCCGTGAGAACATGATGAAGGCATATCTCAACCAGCAACAGGAGATCAAGCATCAGGAGGAGGTCATCACGAAGCTCAAGCAGTTCAACCGTGAGAAGTCCATCAAACGTGCAGAGAGCCGTGAGAAGATGCTCTCACGTATAGAACGTCTCGACAAGCCAACCGAGGTTGCATCCGAGATGAGGATCACTCTTGAGCCAAATGTCTTAAGCGGCGAGGATGTTCTTACGATCGAAGGACTCTCCAAATCATTTGGCGACAATAATCTGTTCTCAGGAATAGATATGGATATCAAACGTGGCGAACACGTCGCCCTGATAGGTGGAAATGGAACCGGAAAGACAACCATACTGAAGATGATCAACAGGCTTGTATCCAAAGATGCCGGAGCTATCATACTTGGATCACGCGTCAAGATTGGTTACTACGATCAGGAACATCAGGTACTCACGATGTCCAACACCATATTCGATGAGATAAGCGACGCCTACCCTGATCTGTCCAACACCAGAATCCGTAATGTCCTTGCGGCATTCCTCTTCACAGGTGAGGACGTGTTCAAGAGGATACAGGATCTGTCAGGTGGCGAGCGTGGACGTGTGTCCCTTGCCAAACTGATGCTCTCTTCCGCCAACTTTCTTATTCTGGATGAGCCGACGAACCACCTGGATATCACATCAAAAGAGATACTGGAGAATGCCATAAGGAACTACACCGGCACTGTCCTGTATGTATCTCACGACAGATACTTCATCAACCAGACGGCCACAAGGATCATCGAGTTAAGGGACAAACAGCTCACAAGCTATATAGGCAATTACGATTACTACGAGACCCACCGAACGTATTCCACAGATTCAGGAAGTCCATTCACTCCAATAAGCGGAGTCTCTGACGCACCGGCCCAGACCTCTCCCGCTGTCTCACAGGCCAAGCTCTCATGGCAGGAAAGCAAAGCTGAAGCGGCAAGGCAGCGCAAGAAGGCAAATGACCTGAAGAAGCTTGAGGCATCCATCGAGGAACTTGAGAACAGGATTGCAGAGATCGATGAACAGTTTCTTCTTCCTGAGAACGCCACAAATGTCGGTCTGCTGAACGACCTCACAAAGCAGAGGAACGAAGCCGACACAGAACTCAACGAGCTCTACACAAAATGGGAGGAACTGTCCGAGGAGGACTGATGGCGGGATCGCTCATGTCAAACCTGCAGGCTTAACTATATCAACAAATACAAAAAACACCATATACGACTACAGCAAAGAGGATCCATATAAGGTATCCACTCACCGTATTCATATATGGTGTTTTCTTTGTTATCATGCACAGTTCCCTGTACATTTATGTCAATCTCTCTACATTCTAATGTCTCACATGAATTATCTTCATGGCATACTGTCCCGACAGATCATATGCAGAATTGCTTATATAGACCTGATCGCTGCTGCCCATTCCACCCTGAATGATCCAGTATTCAGGCATATTTCCGCTGTTAGAACCCCAGTCATGCACATATGCCTCACATGCCGAAGCCGGAACTCCAAGCTTTCTCAGATACTGCTTAAGTGCAGTCGCTGAAGAGAACTTTCCAAAATAGATTCCGACATGGGTCGGCTCTCCATTCGTATAGTAGACAACTATATCACCAGGCAGGAGCGCATCGTATGAGAAGTCCTCCCTGTCCGCTGTGAGCTCGTAATCCGTCTCCTCACCCCAGCTTCCATTCTGCGCCAGAATCGCCTTGGCGATGACCTTGCGGAGTGCCCAGTCTGAGCATATATTTGATGAACTGATCACGAATCCGCCATTTGCAAAGTCAGTGTACTTGACTGACATATCACTTCCCGGAGTGCTGCTGCCTGCGTATCTAAGCGCATTTGCCACAAATACATTGCAGTAGATTCCTGTCTTGCCCAGATATTCATTGACAACCCTCTTCATCCATTCATCAAAATCCCAGCTTATCGAATCTGTCTTGAAGCATCTTCCCCAACTGTCAAATTCATACTCCACATCACCCACTACTATCTTCGTGAGTTTACTGCAGCGTCCATTTGCATCGCTGAAATAATACACCTTCTTGTTGTTGATCTTGGCGTTCTTAAGACCCTCAGACTTGTCGTTGAGCAGCTTGCCACTTCTGTACTCGGAATATCCTGTACTCTCGTCATAATACACATATTCAGTTACAGTTCCCTCATCGCCTACATAAGCCGCACTGTAATCACTAATCGTCTGCCAGCCCTTTGTTCTGACAGCCTTACCTGTTTTACCAAAGTAACTGCAGTTGCCCTGCAGTCTCACCACAGAATTTTTCTTTACTATCCATCTGTTATTCGAGAATACTCTGTACGTGTCTGCATATCCCGATACAGTATGTGTCGATCTGTAATATATCGCATCAGATATTCCCGTGCTGTCCGTGTGGAGCACAACATGTCCAAATGAAGGTATCCACGCATTCACCGCAGCCGTCCAGCCGCCCTCGCTCGCCACCTTCTGACATCTGTATCTTATGCCGTCCACCTGTACAAAATAGGTTGCCTCTCCGTTTCTTATGTAATACTTCTTATCCCTTGAGATCTCATACCACTTCGTGACGTTGCTCTTCGCACCGTTCACAAAGTAATAATATCTTCTGTTTACCTCGTATACACCGGTTGCCGTACTGGTCCATTTCCCCGACGAATACTGGTACAGTCTTCCCGACTGCATCCGCCTTACTGCCTTGCCGTCCACCGCAAAATAATACACGCAGTTTCCTGATGTGATCCAGGTCGATCTCACCGCAGCGCCGTCACTTCCAAAGTAATAATAGTCTTCTCCAAACTGCTTCACCACGTTCTTGACCGGAATACCCGCTTCGTAGTAGTACACTCTGGAATTTTCTGTTCTGAGTCCCTTGTACGCATTTCCATTCTTGTCAAACAGGACTTTTATATTATTTACCATGACCGCCTTATTCTTGACGGTGATCCTGACTGTTCCATTATAGCTGTAGAAATAATTGCCGTGATAAGCGCTCACAACATGCCCATCAAAAAGCTGGATATACTTCACATCATTTCCAGACATGCTTCCGGATATATCCGCGTCAACAAGCTCCCCTGCCGGTGAACTGCTGCCATATTTGTACCAGCCATCCCCCACAACAGCCTTGCCACTCACAAAGTAATCACAGTACCCGGATCTTGTGAACAGTCCTGTCGCCGGATTGCCCTCGGTATAATACACTCCATTGTAATATCCTGTCAGAGCTACAGAATAGTCCCTGGCAAATGTAAACTTTTTGAGCTCTATGGTATTGCCGCTCTTAACACTCATGTTGACATATCTGCTTGAAGAATTATAATTCGCTGACTTCAGCATCTCAAAGCTGGTGTCTGTGTAGCTTCCGTTATACTGCACATTTGCATCGCTGTCATCCGCTGCGACAAGATAAAACTTGGAGTTATATCTTATCAGTGCATATGTGATAAGCGTATCACTGTCCTCACCTGAACCAATGAAGTAACTCTCGCCCTCCGCAAAGCTGAGTCTGAACATGCCATCGGTGGAGTTCGTAAACACATACGTACTGCTGTTCATCTTAAGTGCTGTTTTCTCCACCACGCTGGTAGGCGTCGCCACCCCCGGAGCCTCCGTATCCGCATATACAGATGCAGCCACATCCCCTGCAGTCTCCGCTTTGGCCGTCATGTTCCCCACACACGCCATCTCCGTCAGCAGAACAAATGCCACAGCGATGAGCAGAGCAAGAAATCTTACGTTATTCGACTTATACAATCCCTTCCTTATTGTCCTCAACATACTTCCTCCTGAGTATTTATTATGTATCTATAGTACACGATTTTGGCTGCATGTGAAATACAATATCTGATATTTTTCCGATATCTTCTCCACAAATTTCTTCGCCCCCGCCATATTTCTGTCATCAAGATTGACAAATGGATCATCCATTATGAGCATCGGCTTTTCATCCTGATACATGCTGTCCACTATTGCAACTCTTACACACACTCCGAGGATATCCGCCAGTCCCGAGCTCAAGGTCTGAGAATCCCTGTACATTCCCTGCTCTCTGTACCTGATTGTCATATCCGGGGCCGCCTGTACATTTCCTGCATGCTCTCCTGTAACGCACTCATAATACCTGTCAAATGCCTCCATGACTGGCACCGAATGTCCCACTGCAAATGTATCCCTGGCCTCCCCCAGCAGCTCGTACGCCTTTACGTTGAGCTCGTATCTGTGCAGATCGTCTTCCAAAGCCTTTTTCTTATCCGCCAACGATGCCTTCACAGCAGATATCTCCTGTCTTCGAAGCTTGAGCTCCGCCAGTTCCCTGGCATACTCGCCAAGTCTCATGTTTTCTGCCATATAGACCGACATCTCCTCATCCATATCGGATTCGTCATCGGCTGTATATATATCATCTGATCCGTCCGATCTGGTTTCATCAGCGTCATTCCCCGGCTCTTCCACCTTATTCTTCCTGTGCCTGATCTTTTCATTTATCCCGCGTATAATGTAGTAGATTCCGAGTACCCAAAACATACCTGCACATACAACAAATATAATCATAGCCATATCGTCAGGTTCTTCTATTCCAAGCATAAATTTCCACATTCCCAGAGATAGAAGTGCTGCGATCAACGCACAAAATCCTGTCATGATATATTTACTGTCACGCTGTCGTCCCATCCGGTTCTGATTCTGCATTTCTATCTCACGGATATTTTTATTCAGCTCATTTATACTTCTGTCTATTCCATCAAGCTCCCTGACCTGCTCACGCATCCCATCAAGCTCATATTTTCTCCTGTACAGTTCCCCCGTCCGCTTGGTTGGCGACTGCCTGTTTATAACATTCTTCAGTATCTGTCTGGCATTCTCATAATTGCTTATATCATCCGTGCTGTCAGCGATATTACCAAGCTTAGCACTTATCCCATCCGTCGCCCAGGTCCGGCAGTCATCCTGCCCTATGTACATACTTCTCACAAATGACGCAGAATCCACATGAAACAGCTCCTCCCCAAGCTTATCCGTGAACATTCCTGTTACAGCATGAGTCGCCTCGTCGTATATCACGCATTTGTCATCGCTCTTCTTCGCGCCAAATGTCCTCTGAACCCTGTAGTTTCTGCCCCTGCTCTCAAATACCAGTTCTCCGCCATAGGCAGCCCCCGACCACGGGCGATATCTTTTTCTTTCATTCTCAATGTCATTTCTCTTCGTCTCACCGTCGAAGCCATACAGCATGACCCGGATAAAAGCAGCAAGAGTCGACTTACCCCAGCCATTATCCTGGACAAATGTATTTATCCCATCCTCGAACTGGACTTCCATGTTATTCAATTTGCCAAATCCATCTATATAACAAGATATCAATCTCATACTTAAAATATCTCCTCGCCCGCAAGAGCCCTGAGTCCTGTCTGGATCACATATGCCTTGTCATTTTCACTCATATCCTGCCCCATGACCTTCCTCACGAATTCGCCCTTGAGGGACGCATCATTCATATACCTCGTGTAATCCACCTGAAAATCCGTGTGATCCAAGATCTCCATATAGTAGAACGAATCCTGAAACTGCTTAGTCAGATAATCCGTGTTTATCTCGCTCTCAACATTTACCACGCCTGTGAGGGATACCCTCACCATGTCCCTGGACTCATCTTCCATTGTCCCCGGCAGTTCCTGATACAGTCTGTCTGCGATCATGTCCGCCGCATCAGAGCTTGACTCTGCCCCTGTCACGTCCACTTCCACATCGAACAGCCTTCTATAGGCAAATGACACAAATTCGGTCTCAACCGTATGCCTCCTCTCATCCACATCAAGCACCATAAAGCCGTGCTCACCACACTCGTCAAAGCCCCTGCCCTCCAGACATCCCGGATAGCAGTAGAATCCCCTGTGATCAAGGCTTTCCAGCTTTCTTCCGTGCACATGTCCCAGTGCCAGATAATCTATGCCTCTTCCCCTGAGTTTCTTCAGGCATACATCATTCATGTTGCGAGCCCTGCCATATTCCTGCTCCTGTCCGTGGAGTGTGACAATATTTATATCGTTCTCATACAGTTCGAGTTCATCATATATGCTGTTGCAGTTTTCGTCATTCAGCACAGTGCCCGCGATCACTATACGTGATCCCTTAAGCTGATACTGCGTCCACTCATCTCCGAATAAATACAGATTCTCTGGGAGTCTCCGCCCCGCAAATAAGCTTTCATCCGGGTCATGATTTCCCCTCAGATAGAACACATCTATGTCAGCATACTTCGCTATCTCCCCCAGAACAACATTTATCGTCGTGGCAGACACTGTCTCTGAATCAAAGAGATCCCCCGCTATTATTACCGCCTGCACGTCATTCTCTGCAGCATACCCGAATATTTTCCTGAATGTGTTAAGTATCTCATTTCTTCTGCCTCTGGCTCTTTCTCTTCCAAGATGTGCACTCATGGCTGAATCAAGATGGATATCCGCACAGTGTATTATTCTCATAGTTCCTCAACCTCAGTCATCTCTATTCTTTTTCTATATTAACATAATACGTAAAAATTTGCTCATCTCTCTGTATTCAACAGTAGAAAACTGTCTCTTAAGTTCATACATGAAGTATATTGCTCCTTGATTTTCGTTCCGTAATTATTACGGATTTTGTTTTTTCACAAACAAAAAACGCCAGAAGCCTTGGTTTTACAAGGTTTCTGGCGCCTGTCTAGCAGGGGATGAGAGAATCGAACTCCCACCAAAAGTTTTGGAGACTCCTATCATACCATTTGACCAATCCCCTATATACAGAAAAAATTTAACACCTGCTGCAGCGTTAAATTTTCCCGGTACTTTTTTATTCTGTACCTTCAGAATTTCACACAGAAAGAGGTATCTTCTAAAGCTTATCTCTTAGAAACCTCTAAGGATAAGTCCTCGACCTATTAGTACTTCTCAGCTGAGTGCGTTACCGCACTTACACACAAAGCCTATCAACCTTGTAGTCTTCAAGGGGTCTTACTCCGAAGATGGGATATCTTATCTTGAGGGGGGCTTCACGCTTAGATGCCTTCAGCGTTTATCCCTGCCAAACTTGGCTACTCTGCCATGCCTTTGGTAAAACAACAGATACACCAGAGGTTTGTCCATCCCGGTCCTCTCGTACTAAGGACAGCTCCTCTCAAATATCCTACGCCCACGCCGGATAGGGACCGAACTGTCTCACGACGTTCTGAACCCAGCTCGCGTACCGCTTTAATGGGCGAACAGCCCAACCCTTGGAACCTGCTACAGCTCCAGGATGCGATGAGCCGACATCGAGGTGCCAAACCACTCCGTCGATGTGAACTCTTGGGAGTGATAAGCCTGTTATCCCCAGGGTAGCTTTTATCCGTTGAGCGATGGCAATCCCACTTTATACCACCGGATCACTAAGTCCTACTTTCGTATCTGCTCCACCCGTCGGTGTCGCAGTCAAGCTCCCTTCTGCCTTTGCACTCTTCGAACGGTTTCCAACCGTTCTGAGGGAACCTTTGAGCGCCTCCGATACTCTTTCGGAGGCGACCGCCCCAGTCAAACTCCCCGTCAGACATTGTCCCCCAGCCGGGTTACGGCTGCAGGTTAGAAACCCAGTACTGTAAGGGTGGTATCCCAAGGTTGGCTCCATGGCAACTGGCGTCACCATTTCCTAGCCTCCCACCTATCCTGTACAGACAGTACCGAATCCCAGTATCAAACTGGAGTAAAGCTCCATGGGGTCTTTCCGTCCTGGCGCAGGTAACCAGCATCTTCACTGGTATTTCAATTTCACCGGGTGTGTTGTTGAGACAGTGCCCAAATCATTACGCCTTTCGTGCGGGTCGGAACTTACCCGACAAGGAATTTCGCTACCTTAGGACCGTTATAGTTACGGCCGCCGTTTACTGGGGCTTAAATTCAAAGCTTCGATTGCTCTAACCTCTCCTCTTAACCTTCCAGCACCGGGCAGGCGTCAGCCCATATACCTCACCTTTCGGTTTTGCATAGACCTGTGTTTTTGCTAAACAGTTGCTTGGGCCATTTCTCTGCGGCCACATCTCTGTGGCACTCCTTCTCCCGAAGTTACGGAGTCATTTTGCCGAGTTCCTTAACAACACTTCTCCCGCCGGCCTTAGGATTCTCTCCTCATCCACCTGTGTCGGTTTACGGTACGGGTACTTATGAAACAATAGCGGCTTTTCTTGGCAGCTGGCTCACACGCTTCTCTACTAATGTTCGATCCACATAACGCTTTACATTTTTCATGCGGTTTTGCCTGCATGACTGCTATACGCTTGTACCGGCTTTTCCATTTCCGGCTCGTGCTCTCCTTCTGCGTCCCCACAGTTCTGTTCATAAGCAGTACAGGAATTTCAACCTGTTATCCATCGACTACGGCTCTCGCCCTCGCCTTAGGCCCCGACTTACCCAGGGAAGATCAGCTTTACCCTGGAAACCTTAGATATTCGGCCTTTAAGATTCTCACTTAAATCTCGCTACTCATTCCGGCATTCTCTCTTCTTAACTCTCCACTGCTCCTTACAGTACAGCTTCGTCGACTTAAGAATGCTCCTCTACCATCCTTTCGGATCCACAGCTTCGGTGTCGTGTTTTAGCCCCGGACATTTTCGGCGCAGGACCTCTCGACTAGTGAGCTATTACGCACTCTTTGAATGTATGGCTGCTTCTGAGCCAACATCCTAGTTGTCTTCGAAATCCCACATCCTTTACCACTTAACACGCACTTTGGGACCTTAGCTGGTGGTCTGGGCTCTTTCCCTTTTGACTACCCAACTTATCTCGTGCAGTCTGACTCCCGTACATCATCTACGCGGCATTCGGAGTTTGATAATCTTCGGTAAGCTTTGACGCCCCCTAGGATATTCAGTGCTCTACCTCCGCAAGACTAATACGAGGCTAGCCCTAAAGCTATTTCGAGGAGAACCAGCTATCTCCGGGTTCGATTGGAATTTCTCCCCTACCCACACCTCATCGCCACCCTTTTCAACGGATGTGCGTTCGGTCCTCCATCGCCTTTTACGGCGACTTCAACCTGGACATGGGTAGATCACCCGGTTTCGGGTCTTCTTGTACTGACTTATACGTGCTATTAACACTTGCTTTCACTTCGGCTCCGCACCTTAAGTGCTTAACCTTGCCGGTACAAGAAACTCGCCGGACCGTTCTACAAAAAGTACGCGGTCCTACCTTAACGTAGTTCCACAGCTTGTAAACACAGGGTTTCAGGTTCTCTTTCACTCCCCTCCCGGGGTCCTTTTCACCTTTCCTTCACAGTACTATGCGCTATCGGTCACTGAGTAGTATTTAGCCTTGGAGGGTGGTCCCTCCGCCTTCCCACAAGGTTTCTCGTGTCTCGTGGTACTCCGGATTCTGCTAGGCGTGTTTTCAATTTCGCATACGAGGCTTTCACTCTCTTTGGCGGGACTTCCCAGACCCTTCTGCTATCGTTAACACTGCCATGTTGCAGTCCATACCCCGGAGTGCACGCACTCCGGTTTGGGCTCTTCCGCTTTCGCTCGCCGCTACTAACAGAATCGATGTTTCTTTCTCTTCCTCTCCCTACTTAGATGTTTCAGTTCAGGAGGTTCCCGACCTATACCTATGTATTCAGTATAGGACGACTGAGGTTTGCTCAGCCAGGTTTCCCCATTCAGAAATCTGCGGTTCATTGAATATTTGCTTCTTGCCGCAGCTTATCGCAGCTTATCACGTCTTTCATCGGCTCTCAGTGCCAAGGCATCCACCCTGCGCTCTTTCTAACTTAACCTTACAACACACGTAGCTTGATGTGTTGTGGTCTCTTTCTAAAAAAGCTTTAAGATATTTGTCTACTTTATC